>WRHK01000011.1 GCA_009783295.1 Promicromonosporaceae bacterium | reverse complement strand
GGGGGGGGGGGGTGGGGGGGAGAGGGGGGGGGGAGTGCGCGGCGGGAAGCACCGAGCCAGGCGGCCGATTGTGGCCGGGGGAGGCGCCCCCCACGCGAGGTCAGGAGGCCGGAGGGCACGGCAGGAGGGGCCCCGCCGGCACGGTCGGCGTGGCGCTGCCGTCCAGCGAGACGATGCGGTCGTCGGCGGTGACGGCGAGCGCGGGCCCGCGACGCGTCTCCACGCCGACGAACTTCGTCCCCGCGGGTGGCAGCGTGGTCGTGGCCGTTCCGGGGTGAAGCTCGTCGCACGAGACGACGGCGCCGTCGGACCGCACCGCCGACCAGCTCTGGTTGGTCGAGCGGCCGGAGACAGCCGTGTAGACGGTCCCCGTGGCGGGCACGGCGCCTGCCGAGCAGTCGGCGGTGGCGCCATTGTCGGGTCTCGCGATCGTGCCGCTGCTCGTGAGCGCGACCGATCCCGAGACGGCCGTGAAGGTGACGGTCGCCGTCGTCGGCCAGCCGTCGGTAGAGACGATGACTCCGTCGGACCTGAGCAAGTACCCGCCCCGGAAGTACGCGGACACCGCGACGTAGCGAACCCCGTCGGGGAGCGCCGGCACCTTCCCGGTTTGGCTCCCATAGAAGTCGGCCTGCCCGTCGCTCCGGAGCACGAGAAGCGTGTCCGAGCTCGAGGAGACCGCGACCGCGTAGACGCCGGCGGGAAGGGCGTCCGGGTCCTCCTGGTGCCCCTTCCCGTCACCCCAGGGCACCACCTGGCCGCGCAGCGGACCGGGCGTTCCCGCTTGGACGAAGTGCGAGGTCGTGGGCGGCGACGTCGCCGACGCACCGTCGGACGCGGATGCCTGGGGTGTCGCGAGGCTCGCCGCCAGTGCGGCCCCGGCGACGGAGGCCGCCCACACGCGGTGGGTGGTGCGGGCGAGCGAACGGGCGGGAAGCCGGAGCGGCAACGGGACTCCATCTCGAGAGGGGCGGCCGCATCCTAGCCAGGCGGAACCAGCGCTGTGAAGACGCTGATCACGGGTGGAAAGGGGCGCGTCAGCTCCGCAGGCTCCAGCGCCACGCGTCGGCGTTGTGCCGCCCGGCGCGCCCTCCGAACGACCTCGCCGTCGCCCCCGCCCCGTTGCCGCGCACCGAGCGGGAGCGGTTGGTCCACTCGTCGAGGGGTGCGGCGTCGTCGGGCAGGCCGGCGTCGGCGGTCACGGCCGCGAGGCCGGCCACCAGTGCGGCGACCTCGACCTCGTCGGGCTCGCCGCGGACGATCCTGACTGCAGGGGTCACTCGTCGTCCTCGTCCTCGTCGTCGCCGAAGCCCGGCGCCGCACCGCGGGAGGCGGCCCACTCGACCACCTCGTAGCCGGCGTCGGCGAACGTGTTGGTGGCGTCCTCGCCGGCCTGGTCGAGCACGTCGATCACGCCGTCGAGCGTCATGTCTGCGCCGTCCGGCGGGGCGCTGACCACGAAGCCGAGGTAGAACACCTCGGCCTGCTCGGCGCCCTCGGGCAGGTCGTGGGCGTGCTCGTGCTCGTGCTCGTCGTCCTCCGGCTCCCACACCGAGCTGGTGAGGTCGGGGTGCATGCCGAGGGCGTCGTGCAGGGAGTCGAACAGGCTCGCGTTGAGCTGGCCCACGCGGTTCTCCAGGGCGAGGATGCGCGGGTCGTCGTCGGACTCCGCGGCGCCGAACTCCGCGCGCACACCGACGGCGGTGCTCACGTACTCGTGGAGCGCCGCGGCCAGCGCGTCCACCGCCGCGTGCATCGCGGTGGGGTCGACGGCGGGCAGCGGCGCGGGGCCGTGGGTGGTGTCCTCGTGGCTCATCTTGGGATTCTCTCCGACAGGGCTGGAATCGACAGGCTCAACCAGCGGCGGTGGCACTCAGAGCGGGATGTTTCCGTGCTTCTTGGGAGGCAGCGACGCGCGCTTGGTGCGCAGCGCGCGCAGCGCCCGCACCACCTGCAGGCGCGTCTCCGACGGCTTGATCACGGCGTCGACGTACCCGCGCTCGGCGGCGTCCCACGGGTTGACGATCGCCTCCTCGTACTCCGCAGTCAGGCGCTTGCGCTCCGTCTCGACGTCGAGCCCGTTCGCCGCCGCCTCCGACAGCGCGCGGCGCTGCAGGATGTTGACCGCGCCGCCCGCGCCCATGACGGCGACCTGCGCCGTCGGCCACGCGAGGTTGATGTCGGCGCCGAGCTGCTTGGAGCCCATGACGATGTACGCGCCGCCGTACGCCTTGCGCGTGATGACGGTGACCAGCGGGACGGTGGCCTCGGCGTACGCGTAGATGAGCTTGGCGCCGCGGCGGATGATGCCCTGGTGCTCCTGCCCGACGCCGGGCAGGAAGCCCGGCACGTCCACGAACGTCAGCACGGGCAGGTTGAACGCGTCGCACGTGCGCACGAACCGGGCGGCCTTCTCGGCCGCGTCGATGTCGAGCGTGCCCGCCATGGCCATCGGCTGGTTGGCGATGATGCCCACGGCCTGGCCCTCGACGTGCCCGAACCCGACCAGCACGTTGGGCGCGAACAGCGGCTGCACCTCGAGGAACGAGTCCTCGTCGAGCACCGTCTCGACCACCGTGCGCATGTCGTACGGCTGGTTGTCCGAGTCCGGGATGAGCGTGTCGAGCGCCTCGTCGAGCGGGCCCACCTCCAGGTCGGGCTCCTCCGGCGCGAAGCTCGGCGGGTCCGAGAGGTTGTTCTGCGGCAGGTAGCCCACGAGCTGGCGCACGTACTCGATCGCGTCGTCCTCGTCGGCGCCCAGGTAGTGCGCCACGCCCGACTTCTGGTTGTGGGTGCGGCCGCCGCCCAGCGTCTCGAAGTCGACGTCCTCGCCCGTGACGGAGCGGATCACGTCCGGGCCGGTGATGAACATGTTCGACGTGCCGTCGGCCATGACGATGAAGTCGGTCAGCGCGGGGGAGTACACCGCGCCGCCGGCCGAGGGGCCCAGGATCAGCGAGATCTGCGGGATCACGCCCGACGCCGCCACGTTGCGGCGGAACATCTCCGCGAACTGCGTGAGGGCCGCGACGCCCTCCTGGATGCGCGCGCCGCCGCCGTCCGAGATGCCGATGATCGGCACGCCCGTGCGCAGCGCCAGGTCCTGCACCTTGGCGATCTTCTCGCCGTGCACCTCGCCCAGCGAGCCGCCGAACACCGTGAAGTCCTGCGAGAACACGCACACCTGGCGGCCGTCGATCGTGCCGTACCCGGTGACGACGCCGTCGCCGGGGATGCGCTTCTTGTCCAGCCCGAAGTTGCGGGAGCGGTGCGCGGCCAGCGCGTCGAGCTCCACGAACGAGCCCTCGTCCAGCAGGGCCTCGATGCGCTCGCGGGCGGACTTCTTGCCGCGCGCGTGCTGCTTCTCGCGCGCTGAGGCCTCGGGGGCGTCGACCGCGGCGGCGCGGCGGCGCTCCAGGTCGGCCAGCTTGGCGGCGGTCCCGGAGACGATCTCGATGGGGGCGTTCACGAGCGTCGAGCCTAGTTGGCGGCTCGCCACACCTCGATGCGCCCCCTCGACGCGGATGCGGGCCGTTCCTTGGTGGAACCCCACAACGCCGGGAAACGCCGACGGGCGACGCGCCGAGGGGGATTCCGCAGAGGCCCCCGCGTCGGCAAGGATGTGCCGGTGGAACGCGCCAGCATCGATGTCGAGCAGGTCAGGGCAGCCGTCGTCGCCCCCGCGGGGGCGTGGGCGAGCGTCGACGTCGTGGAGGACTGCCCCTCCACGAACACCGAGCTCGTGGCCCGGGCCCACGCCGGGGCGGCCGCGCCCGCCGCGCTCGCCGCCGAGAACCAGAGCGCCGGCCTCGGCCGCGCCGGGCGCACCTGGACCACCCCGCCGCGCGCCGCGCTCACCGTGTCCGCGCTGCTGCGGCCCGTGGTGCCGCCGTCCGCGCTGGGCTGGCTGCCGCTGCTGGCCGGGCTCGCCACCGTGCGCGTGCTGCGCGACGCCGGCGTGCCCGCCGCGCTCAAGTGGCCCAACGACGTGCTGCTGCCCGCCGCCGAGGCGATCGACGGGTTCGGGCCGTGGCGCAAGGTCGCGGGGATCCTCGCGCAGACCGTCCCGGGCCTCGACGGGGCCGGCCACCGGCACCTCGACCCCCAGGAGCTGCTCGACCAGCAGGTGGTCGTCGGCGTGGGCCTCAACGTCACGCAGACGCACGACGAGCTGCCCGTGCCCACCGCCACCTCGCTGGCGCTGGCCGGCACGCCCGACGCCGCGCTCGACCGCACCGCCCTGATGACGGCGCTGCTGCGCGAGCTCGCCGACGTCGTCGGCCGCTGGACCGACGACGAGGGCGACGCGCAGGCCCCCGGCCCCGGCGGCGCCCGCTCCCTCGCCGACGAGTACGCGGGCATGTGCGCCACGCTCGGCCAGGACGTGCGGGCCGACCTCGCGGGCGGCGCGGGGGTGGTCGAGGGCGTGGCCTCGCGCCTCGCCGCCGACGGCGCCCTGGCCGTCGTGCGGGCCGACGGGAGCGTGCGCATCGTCGCGGCAGGCGACGTGCACCACCTCCGCCGTGCCGACGTCGGCCCCCACCTAGACTGACCGCGTGACGAGCGACACCCACTCCGTGACGCCCCTCCCGGAGCCGAACCCGGCGCCCGGGGCCACCTCCGACACCGCGGCCCGCATCGACCTGGAGATCCTGGGCGGCCCGCGGCAGTACACCCTCGCCGACCTGGTGGAGGGCACGGGCCTGGACCGGGAGCTGGTGGAGAACTACTGGCGCTGGCTGGGCCTGCCCGTGCAGCACCCCACGGAGCAGTGGTTCACGGAGTCCGACATGGACTCGCTGCGCGAGTTCGCCCGGCTCGCCGAGAGCGAGCACCTCGACGAGCAGGCGCTGCGCACCCTGGTGCGGTCGATGGGGCACACGACGGAGCGGCTCTCGTTCTGGCAGACGGAGGCGTTCGTCGAGCACGCCGCCCGCGAGCACGGCCTGGACGACATCAGCGCCCGCCTCACCGTGCTGGACAACATCCCCCACCTGGCCGACGTGCTGGCCCACCAGCTCGAGCACGCGTGGCGCCGCCAGCTCGCCGCCGTGACCGGGCGCTACGCCATCGAGTTCGCCGGGGCGCGCGGCGAGGAGCGCGACGAGCACAAGCTGCCGCTGCGCCGCGCCGTCGGGTTCGTCGACATCGTCGCGTTCACCAAGCGCACCGCGGGGCTCGGCTCGGACGAGCTCGCCGAGTTCGTGCAGCTCTTCGAGAACCGCGCCCGCGACATCGTGTCCGAGGCAGGCGGCCGCGTGGTCAAGACCGTCGGCGACGCCGTGCTGTTCATCGCCGACGACGTGCAGACCGGTGCCGAGATCGCCCTCGGCCTCGCGTCGCCGCACCCCGACGGGCCGGAGATCCCCGTGCGCGTCGGGTTCGTGTGGGGGCGCGTGCTGGCGCGGTTCGGCGACGTGTTCGGGCCTTCGGTCAACCTGGCGTCGCGCCTCACGGAGGCGTCGCAGCCGGGCGAGGTGCTGGTCGACCCGACGACCGCCGCCCTGCTGGCGACGTCGCCGAGGTACGCGCTGACGGAGCAGCCGGAGGCGGAGCTCCAGGGCCTGGGTGCCGTGCGCCCGGTGCGGGTGCAGCGCGCGTACACGGTCACGGACGCGCCGGGGGGCTGACGCGTTCTGGTCGGTGGTCGCGGATCAGGTCGGCGCTCGCGAACCGCCGACCTGATCCCGTCTCACCGACCTGATCCCGTCTCACCGACCTGACGCGAGCGGCTCCGGGTCCTCCTCCAGCAGCTCCGGGAAGTTGTTCTGCACCGAGCCCACCAGCGCGCGCACCGGGCGCAGCGCGAACTCGTCCAGGTGCGCGTCCAGCAGCCCCGACGCCTGCTCCGCGCCCACCGCCGGGTCCAGCCAGGCGTCCCACGCCGACGTCGGCAACGCGACGGGCATCCGGTCGTGGACGTGCGCCATGGGGGCGCTCGCGGCGGTGGTGATGATCGTGGTGGACACCAGCCAGCGGGCGGGGTCGTCGTCCGCGCGCGTGCGGTCGCGCCAGAACTCGTAGAGCCCCGCGAACAGCACCGGCTCGCCCTCGCGGTGGATCCAGTACGCCTGCTTGGGCACCTTGGAGCCGGTCACCGGCTCGAGCTTGCGCCATTCGAAGTACCCGTCGGCGGGCACCAGGCACCGCCGCACGGCGAGCGGCTTGGCGAACGCCGGCTTGTCGAGGAGCGTCTCCACGCGGGCGTTGATCATGCGTGCCCCGCCGCTCGGGTCCTTGGACCACGACGGCACCAGCCCCCAGCGCGCCACCTGGAGCGACCGCGTGATGGCGCCCGTGCCCGGGCCGCCGGCCACCCGTTCGGGCCGTTCGACGACGATGCGCACGTCGTCCGTGGGGGCCACGTTCCACGACGGCGGCAGCATCCGGGCGTCGTCGGCGAGCTCGGCGATGGCGACGTCGTCGGCGACGTCCTGGGCGCTGCGGAAGGAGGCGAATCGGCCGCACATGCGGCCATCTTGGCCCAGGGGTATGACATCGCGCCGCCGGCGCGGGCCCAGCGGGCCACACCCGCTGCAGGCGCGGATCGCGCCGCTACGGTCCCAGGATGCCCACCCGCTCGCCGCGCCACGCGGCCCCTCGCACGCGCCGCAAGGTGCTCGCCGGGCGGCCCCCGCAGCAGACGCGCGGGCCCCGGCACGCCGCCCGGCTGCGCACCCGCCGCGCGGCCCGCGCGGTCGGCATGGTGCTCACCGCCGTCATGACGTTCGCCGTCACGGCGGGCGGTACCGTCTTCCTGGACCTGCGCTCCGCGCTCTCGGTGTCCGACGTCGACGCGCTGCTGGCCGGGCGGGACGACCGGCCACCGGAGCCGCCGGGCGACCCCTTCAGCGACCACCCGCTGACCCTGCTGGTCATGGGCACCGACTACCGCGGCGGCGCCAACGCCGACCTGGCGGGAGCGGGCAACGAGTTCCACTCGGACAGCACGCTGCTCGTGCACGTGTCGGGCGACCGGTCGTTCGTCGAGGTCGTGTCGATCGCGCGCGACCTGCTGGTGGACATCCCCGCGTGCCCGCTGCCCGACGGCGGCGAGACCAGGCCTCGGCGCAACGCCATGTTCAACACCGCGTTCGCGATCGGCGGCGGCCCGACGCGCGACCTCACCGGCGCGGCGGCGTGCACCATCCTGACCGTCGAGGCTGCCACCGGCCTGCGCATCAACGAGCACGTCATCGTCAAGATGGACGGGCTGATCGGCGTCGTGGACGCGCTCGGCGGCGTGGGCGTCGACCTGCCCGAGGCCGTGCGCGGCGACCACCACGTCAGCCTCGACCTGCCGGCGGGACCGCAGAGGCTCGACGGCGACCAGGCGCTCAACTTCCTGCGGGCGCGCGGAGGCCGCGGCATGGGACTCGAGATGGGCAGTGACCTCCAGCGCATCGAGCGGCAGCAGTTCTTCGTCGACGCCATGATGCGCGAGGTGCTGTCGCAGAACGTCATCGCCAACACGCCCCGTCTGCTCCGCACCGTGGACGCCGTGCTGTCGTCGATGTCCACGAGCCGCAACCTGGCCGGTGTGACGGCGGTCGCGGGGCTGGGCTGGAGCCTGCGCGGCCTCGACCCGGACAGCATCGTGTTCACGCCGCTCCCGGTCGCGGCGGCGCCGAGCGACCCCAACCGGGTGGTGTGGGTGCGGTCGCAGACTGACCCGGTCTGGGAGCGTCTGCGCTCCGACCAGCCGCCGACGTCGCTCGTGCCGGAGGAGCCGGCGGGGGAGATCTACGAGGCGGCCGCTCGCTCGTGACCCACGGCTCTATCTCGCGATCCACCGTTCTATCTCGCGAGATAGAGCGCTGGTCTGCGAGATAGAACGCTGGTCCGCGAGATAGAGCCTGGGCGCGCTCAGCCCGCCAGCGCGGCGAGCCGCGTGACCGCGTCGCGCAGCGTCTGCTCCTGCTTCACGAACGTGAAGCGCAGCGAGCTCCGGAGCCGCGCGTGCGCCGGGCTTCCCTCCCGGCAGAACGCCGTCATCGGGATGGCGACGACGCCGGCCAGCTCCGGCAGACGCCGGCACAGCTCGGCGCCGTCGGCCAGACCCAGCCGTTCGACGATGCGGGTCGCGTCCGCCACCACGAAGTAGGTGCCCTGCGGCACGACGACGTCGAACCCCGCCGCGCGCAGCCCGTCGCAGAGCAGGTCCCGCCGCTCGGCGAGCGACTCCGGCAGCTCGCGCGGGGCGTCGTCGTCGTACAGCGCGTCCGCGATCGCGGGCTGGAACGGGGCCCCCGACACGTAGGTGAGGAACTGCTTGACGGTGCGCACGGCCGTGACCAGCGCGGACGGCCCGTGCACCCAGCCGATCTTCCAGCCGGTCAGGCTGAACGTCTTGCCGCTGGAGGAGATGGTGAGGGTGCGCTCGGCCATGTCGGGCAGCGTCGCCAGCGGGACGTGCGCGGCGCCGTCGAACGTGAGGTGCTCGTAGACCTCGTCGGTGACGACGATCGCGTCGCGCTCGCGGGCCACGGCCGCGACCGCCTCGAGCTCGTCGCGCGTCAGCACGGCGCCCGTCGGGTTGTGCGGCGTGTTGATGAGCAGGATCCGCGTGCGCTCGCTCGCGGCAGCGCGCAGCGCGTCGACGTCGAGGCGGAACCCGGTGGCCGACGGCGTCAGCGCGACGGGGACGTGCGTGGCCCCGGCCAGCGCGATCACGGCGGCGTGCGAGTCGTAGAAGGGCTCGAGCGTGATCACCTCGTCGCCCGGGCCGGCCAGTGCGAGCACCGCGGCCGCGAGCGCCTCGGTGGCGCCCGTGGTGATCAGCACCTCGGTGTCCGGGTCGACGGCCAGGCCGTAGCGCCGGCGCTGGTGGTCGGCGACGGCGTGGCGCAGCTCGGGGACGCCCGGGCCGGGCGGGTACTGGTTGTGGCCGTCCTCGATGGCGCGGATCGCGGCGGCCTTGATCGACTCGGGCCCGTCGGCGTCGGGGAACCCCTGGCCCAGGTTGATGGCGCCCGTGCGGGCGGCGAGGGCCGACATCTCGGCGAAGATCGTCGACGCGACCTCGCCGTCGGGGGACAGCAGGCCGGTGGCGCGGGCGACGCCCTGCCAGGCGCCGCGGGGGAGGGCCGTCATGGTCGCGAGGGTAGCGTCCCTGCAGTGGGCCTCGATCGTGTTCACGCCCCACGTCGTGCGGCCCGGCCGCGACGTCATCGCAGAGCGGGCGGCTCCCCGTCGGCCTGCCACGCGGCGACGGCGCCCTCCCGGACCAGCACCGAGAGCACGGCCTGCGCGATCAGCCGGTGCCCCGCCTGGTTGGGGTGGTCGCCGTCGCCGAGCAGGTCGTCGGTGGGGTCGCGCGTGCCCGTGATGCCCTTGAGCGGCGTGTACGCGTCGACGTAGGTGGCCCCGGTGGCCGTGGCGACGCTCTGGATGGAGGCGTTGACGGTGCGGGTCAGGGCGTCGCTGCCGGCCACGAACGCCTGGCCGCGCGAGCGCCCGACGGCGCCGTCGACGGTGATGTTCCAGTACCCGATCACGGCGACGCGCGCGTGGGGCTCGACGTCGACGGACCGCACGGTGCGCACGATCCGGGTCAGCCCGCTCGTGAGTCCCGCGAGCGTCGTGTCCCAGCACCCGGAGGTCGGCGCCGGGTAGCAGGACGGGTCCTCGATCCGGTGGAGGTCGAAGTCGTTGGCGCCGATCTCGACCACCACCAGGTCGGCGTGCCGCAGGTCCGACCGGGTGGCGCCCGAGCCGAGGTCCTCCACGACGTCGGCGGTGGTCCAGCCGCCGGTGGCGTCGTTGTGCACGACGGGCGTGCGGCGGGTCAGCGCGCCGAGCCGGCCGGCCAGCAGGTCCACGTAGCCGATGCACCCGCAGGTCGTGGCGGACGGCACGGAGTCGCCCAGCGCGACGACGGTGAGCGGCGTGGCGCCCGCGGGTGGTGCCGCGGGCCGCGTCGGGCCGGTGCCGGCCACGAACGAGGCGACGACGACCAGCACGGCGAACGCCGCCGCGAGGATCTCCGCGTGGCGGGCTGCCAGGGCTCGGCGCTCAGGCATGGAACCCCGGGAGCGTCCGCCCGAGCCACCCGAGCGCGGTCGGGACGTAGGGCGTGAACACGGCGGTGCGGTGCCCGCCGTGGGCGAGCACCACGGCGGTCACGTCGAGGGGCTTGCGGGCCGCCGCGAGGAACTGCGACGTGGTGGCGTACGACAGCGGGTCCTCGTGCGAGGTCAGCACCCACATCGCGGTGGGCGGCGGGGCGGTCCGGGCGAGGTGCACCAGGTCGTAGCCGGCCTTCGACTCGGGCGTGAGCGGGTCGTACGCGGTGCTGAAGTCGGGCCGGAAGTAGCCCTGCAGCACGATCGCCCCGCCGAACACGTCCGTGTGCCGCATGGCCAGCGACGCCGCGCACCACGCGCCGTACGAGTAGCCGACGGCCGCCCACGAGGTGCGCGCCGTCTGCGCCCGGAAGTGCCGCACCACCCAGTCGGGGACCACGGTCGAGAGCCAGGTGTCGGTCTGCGGCTGCCCCGGGGGGCCGTCGACGCACTCGGTGTCGAGGCTGGGCGGGGTGTCGATCATCGGCATGACGAAGATCGACGGCGCCAGCCGGTGCTCGGCCGTGAGCTGGTCGGCCGCGCTGAGGAAGTTGAGGTTCACGAACGACCTGGGGTGCCCCGGGAACCCGTGCAGGCCCTCGATCACGGGGTAGGTGCGGCGCGACGTCGGGTCGTACCCGACCGGGAGGTAGACGAGCACCTGGCCCGTGCTGCCGGAGGCGCGGTCGCGCACCGTGTAGGTCTGCAGGCGGACTCCGGGGTCGGGCAGCGCGGGGAGGGTGACGGGCTCGACGATGTCGGCGAGCCCGGGACCGGCGACCGTGGCCCCCGCGACGTCCTGCTGCGAGCCGCCGTGGTGCTCCTGCACCTGGGTGGAGCGCGCCCCGAGCAGGTCCGACCAGCTGGCGTAGAAGAGGTACTGGTCGTTGAGCAGGGTGCCGAACAGGGCGACCACCAGCACGTTGAGCACCAGCACCTGGGCCGCGCGCACGCCCATGGCCGCCCCGCGCCGTGAAGGGCGGGGCCACCCGGCGACCACGAGCGCGAAGCACCCCACCGCGACCACGGCCAGGATGACGACGAGCGGGGCGCCGGTGAGGGTCATCGGTGTGCTCGGGCGGGGCGACGTGCCATACAGGTGACGATGACGCGGGCGGGTGAGGATTCGATGAACGCCCGGCGCCGGCTACGACGTCGCCGGGGCGGCGCCGTAGCTCAGCCGGGCGTGCAGGTTCAGCGACGCCGCCGCGGCCCCCAGCGCGCGCACCGCCGACGCGTCACGGGCCGCGGCGTTCATGGCGAGCACCACGCCGATCGTGATCTCCGGGTCGACCAGGGCCCGCATCTGCAGGCCCGTCGTCTCCGGCTCCTGGGCCAGCAGGGTGTGCGGGGCGATGGTGGCCCACTGGCCGTCGCGCACGTTGCCCATGAGCGACGACACGGACTCGGCCACCACCTGCGGGTCGACGTCGATCGCGTGGGCGGTGAACGCGTCGTCGATGAGCTGGCGCACCCGCGTGTGCTCGTTCAGCAGCACCAGGGGGAGGCGGGCGGCGTCCGCCCAGGTGCAGGTGTCGCCGTCGTCGGGCAGCAGGGCGGGGGAGCCGACCAGTACGTACCGCTCCTCGTAGAGGGGCTGCACGGCCAGGCCCGCCTGGTCGTCGGGGGACAGGTATGCGATCCCGGCGTCGAGCTCGAAGTCGCGCAGCCGCTGGTGCATCGCGGACGCGCTGAGGTGCTCGGTGAGCTGGACGCGCACCAGCGGGTGGCGGGAGCAGAGCTCGCGGATCAGGTCGACGGCGGTGACCGCCGTCGTCGGGCCCACGCCCAGCCGCAGCGTGCCGCCCACGCCCTGCTGCATGGCGCTGACCTCGGCCTTGAGGGCGTCGTGCTCCGTGAGGATGCGGCGGGCCCAGCCGATCAGGCGCTCACCCTCGGGCGTCAGGCCCTCGTAGGTGTGCACGCGGTTGATGAGCACGACGCCGAGCTCCGACTCGAGCTTGGCAATCCCGGCGGAGAGGGCGGGCTGGGTGACGAAGCACCGTTCGGCAGCGCGCGCGAAGTGACGCTCGTCCGCGACGGCGACGAAGTACTCGAGCTGTCGGAGCTGCATCGCCCTGGCGTGGTTCAGGCGCTCCGGCGCAGGCTCGGCAGTGGTGCGCGCGGCGACTCGATCTCCACCACGAGATCGTATCGCCGCGCGCGTCCGTGGGGTCAGGCGAGCTCCTCGGGCGACGGGACCCAGCCGCCGAACGTGGCGGGCACGTGGAGCTCGTAGTCGGCGGCGCCCGCGCGGGCCGCGACGCGCACGTACCGCGGTGCGCGGTCCGTCGCCTCGCCCTCGCTCGCGACCGTGACCACCGTCGCGGGCTCCCCGTCCGCGTACGGCAGCACCGCGAAAGCCGGGTTGCCGACGCTGCCGCCGTCGAAGCGCGCGACATAGCACCCGGCAGGGACGTCCGTGGCGGGTCGGGTCTGGAGGGACTCGGGCCGCACGACGTACGAGACGACCGTCTCGCGCACGACCTCCACCGACCCGGTATCACTCGGGGTTCGCATGGTGATGACCTCCCTCGTCAGATCGACACCTCCAGCATCGGACGCCCCCTCACCTGGCGTCCAAGCGCGATCTGCGATGGGTCGATCACCGATCGTGATGAAGCGTGGTGGTGCGCCCCTGCGGGCCACGGGCACCCGACCTACGCTGGCCGTGCGGCCCGCAGCCGCGGGCCGATGTCAGCGGGAGGACGACCATGACGGACGGAGAACCGCAGAGCGCCCTGGCGAAGCTGGCCGAGGGGCTCGAGAACGACAGCCGGCTGGACGGGCTGCGCTCCTGGTACCGGCGCCTCGCCGGGGTGCTCCCTTCCGGGCGGGCCCTGGACGAGCTGCGCGGGCAGTCCCTGGGCCACCCGCTCCACCCGGCGCTCACGGCGATGCCGCTCGGCATGTGGACCGCGGCCGTCGTGCTCGACCTCACCGGGGGCGACCCCGACGCCGCGCGGCGGCTGGTCGGTGCCGGGTTCCTCGCGGCCGCGCCGACGGCGGCGAGCGGGCTCGCCGACTGGAGCGCCCTGCGGAGCGTCGAGTCCAGCCGGGTCGGTGCGCTGCACGCCGGGCTCAACGGGTTCGGCGCGGCCGTGTTCGGGCTCTCGTGGTGCCTGCGCCGCAGCGGGCGGCACCGCGCCGGCGTCATGACGTCGCTCGTCGGCGCCACGATCGTGGGCGCGAGCGCGTACCTGGGCGGGCACCTGGTGTTCCGCCGCGGAGAGCCTGCGGCCAGCGGCGGGGCCTGAGCCTGCTCAGCCCGCGTAGTCGGGCGACGGGTCCGGGAGGCCGGAACGGCTCAGGACGGCCGCGAGGGCGTCCCGCAGGTGGTGCTGCACGCCTCCGGTGCCGTCGCCGAGCAGCTCGGTCTCCATGTGCCGGATGTCGTGGCGGACGGCGCGCACCAGGTCGGTGCCCGCGTCGGTGAGCCGCACCGTACGACGTCGGCGGTCCACCTCGTCGACCTCGCGCGCGACCAGGCCCCGGTCGCCGAGCGCGTCGAGGTGCCCGATCAGGCGGGTGGGGTCGCGTCGGCTGCGCCGGGCGAGCTCCTTCTGCGTCAGCCCCGGCTCGGCCAGGAGGCGGCTCAGGATCACGTACTCCCACATCGTGACGCCGTGGGCCCCGAGGATCGGGGTCTCGCGCTCGACGACGACGCCCAGCAGCTGGCTGAGCAGCGCGCCGAGGTCCTCGCCGTCGTCATCCCTTGCGATCATCCGTACACCTTCGTAGATTATCTACCATGACAAACGAATCAGCGGCCGAGGCCGCCCCCGACGTCATCGAACACGAAACCACGACCGGCCGCGCGCATCTCGGCATGGTCGTGCTCTACGTGCGCGACCTCCAGCGCTCGATCGACTTCTACCGCCTGCTCGGGCTCGACGTGTCCGACCCCGACCCCCGCCGCCCGGTCGCCGCCGCCAAAGAGGGCGACGCCACGCGCATGATCATCGCCACCGACCCGGTCGCGCGGCACCTCGACGCCGGCTGGGCCCGCCCGGAGCGCGGCGGCTACCAGCAGGTCGTCGAGTACTTCGTCGAGTCCGACGCCGCCGTCGACGCCGTGTGGGGGCGCCTCACCGCCGCCGGCCACCGGGGAGTCACGGCGCCCGGGCACCTCGTCGGGCCCTACTCGACGATGGTCGAGGACCCCGACGGGAACGTCGTGATGGTCACCAACCCGCCGGCGGAGTAGCAGCTCGCCCGGAGCACAGGTGAACGGCCTGGTGCTGGGCCCGCGCGGAACGCAAGACTGCGCTCGTGCCGACCGCCCCGCCCCACCACGACGTCGTCCATACGCTGCTCAACCTCGGCACCTTCGCGGGGCTCACCGTCGGATACCTCCTCGGGCATGCGAGAGCACGGTGGGTCCGGGCGCGATCGGACTACCGCGACACCAAGGCGCGGGTGCCCGGCCTGCGGAAGAAGAAGTGGGGCCACTGGTGGGTGCTCGCGCGCAACGGTGCGATCGCGCTCGTCGTGACCGTCGTCGCGGTGATCCTGCTCAGCCGCACCGCGGAGGCCGTCGGTCGCTGAGGCCGGACACCGGCGCTTGGCCGGCGGCTCGGGCACCTCGCCCGCGGCTCACGGCCCCGCAACGACGGCACGGGCCGTCGCTGTCGCCGTGAGCGCGAACCCGCCCCCGAACCGGCGCGTGAACCACCGCACCAGCGGTGGGTGCGACGTCGCCGTCAGGACGACGCGCGCGCTGCGGCCGTCGGGCGAGTCGGCCACCGCGACCCGCAGGTCCGCCGGGAGGTCGGTGGGGAACGGGTAGTCCGCGAGGTCGTCGCGCAACCCCGACGCGACGTCGGCGTCGGTGAGCAGCAGGCCGCCGTCCGCCACCAGAGCCGCTCCCGACGGGGCGCCCGCGGCGCTCGCGGCCAGCAGGTCCGCGAGGTTGTCGAGGCGCTTGTGGTCGAGGTGGACCGCTCCGGCCGAGGCGATCACCCCGACGAGCATGAGGCCCAGCACCACGAAGCCGAGCGAGAGCAGCATGATGCGCCCGGACTCGGGATCTGGGCTGTCGGCGTCGCGGGCGCTCATCGCGTCACCGCGAACTGGTCGACCGTCGCGCGGTACCGGGACTCGACCGGCACCTCGAGCGGCACCCACGAACGGAGCAGGCCGGGGACGAAGGGGAGCGGGACGACGGTGCGCACCGTCGCCGTGACGGTGCCGCCCGGGCTCAGGCACGGGTCGTCCGAGCAGGTCACGCGGATCGCGTCGTCGGGGAGCGCGTCGTCGAACCCCTGGTCCTCGAGCGCGATCTCGACGGCGAGCCGGGCGCGGGCGGCGGCGTCGTCGGAGCCGGTGGCCATGACGACGGCGCGAGCCGCCTCCCGGGCGGCGCCGTCGACGGCGAAGGCGCCCGCCTGCAGGCGCCCGACTGTGAGCACCAGGTAGACGAGCGGGATCAGCAGCAGCACGGCGGTGCCGATGAACTCGATGACTGCCGCCCCGCGCTCGCCGTCCGGCGACGCCTCCGGGGCGGCGGTCATCGTCCCTCCTCGAGGGCGTGGCCCGAGAACGTCATGGTGCCGGACGGCCCCAGCAGCCCGACGACGGGGAGCGGCGTCCGCACCGTCACCTCGATCACGGGCACGCCGTCGCGTCTGACCGTGGTCGCGTGCACGTCGCGGGAGTACGCGGACGACAGCGACTCGTCGATCAGGGCGCGAGTGCGCGCGACACCGTCGTCGGGCCCGCGGTCGGCGCGAGCCGCCACGCGGGCGCCCTCCGCGGCGGCGTCGATGACGAGCGCGCGCACGTGCTGGGCGAGCGCCACCTGGACCACCCCGAGGAACAGCGCGAGCAGCAGGGCGGCGACCATCGTGAACTCGGCCACCGCCGAGCCCCGCTCGGCGTCGCGCAGGGCCTCGTTCGAGGTCACCGGCCCGTGACGCTCGCGATGGCCTGCGTGAAGGCGTCCTCGAGCATCGGCCCGGCGATCGCCCACAGGGCGACGACGAGCCCGGCGGTCATGAGCGTCACGAGAACCCAGCCGGGCACGTCGCCCCGCTCGGGGTCGGTGGCCTCGGGGAGCGTGGGCTCCAGGTGGTCGGACATGGTGGTTCCTCTCGGTGGTGCGGGTTACAGGCCGACGCGGAGCGTGGCCAGCGACGGGAAGACGGCGAAGACGACCGTGACGGGAAGGATCAGGAACACGACGGGAGTCAGCATCGATCTAGTACCCTTTTGAGCATGGCACCCGAGATCGCCGTCATCTACGGCAGGCAGAGCAAGGACAAGAAGACGTCGATCGAGCAGCAGATCGAGCTCGGATCGCGTGTCGCCGCCGAGAACGCTTGGACGCTGGGCGAGGTCTACAGCGACGGCAGCAGCGCGTCGCGATTCGCCAAGAAGGGCCGCGCCGATTGGGACCGCCTGCTTGGCGACCTACGCGCTGACCGCTTCGGCATCCTGATCCTGTGGGAGCCGTCGCGCGGCGACCGCGACCTGCCGTCGTGGGTGACGATGCTCGCGGAGTGCCGCGAGCGGGGCATTCGCATCTACGTGGTCACCGCTGAGCGGCTGTACGACTGCCGCATCGCCCGCGATTGGAAGACGCTCGTCGAGGACGGCACCGACTCCGCGTACGAATCCGAGAAGACGTCGCTTCGCAGCCGCCGCGACTCCGACAAGAGGGCCGTCGAGGGGCGCCCGCACGGGCAGGTCGCCTACGGGTACCGGCGCGTGCGCGACGAGGACGAGCGCGGCCGTCACATCGGGTCGCACGACGAGATCGTTCCCGAAGAGGCCGAGGTGATCCGCGAGACGGCCCGCCGGGTGCTGGCCGGTGAGTCGATGCGGAGCGTCGTCAAGGCGTTGAACGAGCGCGGCATGGCGTCGCCGAAGGGCGTGCCGTGGTCATCGACCACGTTGCGGCAAGTCATGCTCCGCGACCGCAACGCAGGGTTGCGCCGTCACCGGGGCAAGGTCGTCGGCAAGGCCGCGTGGGAGCCGATCTATGACGAGGACACGCACGCCCGGGTGGTGGCGCTGCTGACCGATCCGGCGCGCACGACGGGCGCGAGCAACAAGGGCGCGACCCGTAAGCATCTGCTGTCGGGCATCGCGCGCTGTGGGCGCTGTGGGCACACCATGCGCGTTGTTCCCGGCTCGACGTATAAGGGCAAGGTCGTCAAGCCGAAGTATCAGTGCACGGGGTGCTACCGGGTCGGGCGGCAGAAGGACGCCGTCGAGGGCGTCGTGGTGCCGCTCGTGGTCGAGCGCTTGACGATGCCCGACGGCATCGCGGCGCTGGCAGCCGGGCGCCCCGAGCGTGCGGTGGAACTGCACGACCTGGTCGCCGGGGCACAGGCGCGGCTCGACCTGGCGGCCGACGGGTTTGCCGACGGAACGATGACCGCCGACCAGGTGCGCCGGATCAATGCGAAGTTGATTCCGCAGGTGGACGCGTGGCGGGCCGAGCTGGCGACGTGCGCCCCGCATCCTGGGGTGCTCGACCTCGCTGGGCCGGACGCTGCCGAGCGCTGGGCAGCGGCGCCGCTGGAGGTACAGCGCGCGGTCGTCGAAACGCTCATGGTTGTGACGATCCTCCCGACCGGGTCGGGCGGTGGATTCGACGAGCGCTCGGTGCGCATCGAATGGGTGCGGCCGAGCGGGTCGTGACAATAGATAGTGCAGGACGCGACGCCGTCACGGCCCCGGTTGCGCTTCGCCGGTAAGCACCTAGTACGGTCGAGCACAAAGAGCGGCTAAGACCGCGACGTGCTGCCCGGCAAGGCGGCAACCCGAGAGGGCAGGGAAAAGCCCCCGTGCCGAGAAACAACGGCATCCCCGAAAGGGGCAGGGAATGACCTCATTCCTGGCAAACGAATACGGATTCGGCTTGAATCCCCGGTGGGCAGAATGGAGACTGCCGCACATCCGGGAAGGGGCTCAACACCCCTAGGGCACCAGCCCGACGGAACACCACGAAGCGCCTTGAGGTTCGCGAGCCGTGGGTGACCGGAAAGCAAAGACAACGCGCCTGCGCGCTGTCCCTTTCCGGGAGCCACCAACATGGCCGAAACCAAACCTTGGACCCACCACCGGGCGCGCGTCGCGTCGCTGACCCGCTCGCGTACCGCCGACGACCCCGAGCTGGCCGACGCCCGCCGAGACCTGCGCGCCGAGCGCCTAGCCGCGTACATCGAAGAGGTTCTGGCGCAGGCGCCGCCACTGACGGCCGAGCAGTCCACGCGCCTCGCGTCCCTGCTGGGCGGTGGTGCCCCGTGACTCACGGCCCCACCACGCGAGAACGGCGCCCCTCTCGGGCCGCCGTACCCACTACCGCGCTCACAACCACGGTACGTGCCGCCACTGACATGCCGCCGCCCGTCGTCGCACCCGAACGTGGTGCTCCGACGCTGGTCGAGGCCGCCGCCTGGCTCGCCGGGCACGAGGCCGCCGAGCACACCGTGACCACCTTGCACGGGACGTTCGCCCACGGGTACGACGCCGGGCACGCCGACGGGTTCCGCGCCGGGTACGACGCCCGCGCGGCCGAGATCGCCGACGCCCACGCGGCCCTCTGGGCGCAGCTGGGGCCGCGTGCCGAGGGCGCGGTGGACGCTGCGGCACGGCGCGCTCGTGAGGCCGCGAACGCCCCCGTGTGGCCCGTGTGGGACGCCGCCGCCGAGCGGCTGCGCGTCGCCCTCACTTGGATTCGCAACGACGTCGACGCGTGGGAGATCGAAGCTGCAGCCGACGCCGAGCGGCGACGGGCCGGGAGGGCGGCGGCGTGACGGACCACGACGACGACGCGCGCGACGACGCTGCCCGCCAGGCGGCTCTCGCCACGTTCATGCGCAACAACCCCGACACGTCGGCCCCGAGCGACGTCGGCGAGCGGCTGCTGGGCCGGGTGCTCGACACGATCCGGCGCTACACCGTCCAACCGTCGGAGCACGCCTATACCGCGCTCGCCCTGTACGCGGCGTACACGCACGCGGCGTCCGCGTTCGACTTCGCGCCGCGCCTGCTGCTCACGTCCCCGGAAAAGCGCTCCGGAAAGACCCGGACGATGGAGGTCGTCGGGCACCTTTGCCACGGCCCGCTGTTCGCGGCGAACGCGACCGTGCCCGCCCTGTTCCGGTCGCTCGACACCCCACGCACGGTGCTGTTCGACGAGGCCGACACCATTTTCGGCACCAAGGTCAAGGCCGAGCAGAACGAGGACTTGCGCGGTCTCATCAATGCCGGATTTCAACGCGGCACGCCCGTGCTGCGCACCGTCGGCCCGAACCACGTGCCGACGGAATTCCACGTTTTCGCGCCCGTGGTCATGGCAGCAATTGGCCGACTCCCGGACACCATCACGGATCGCGCCGTGAACATCCGGCTCCGGCGTCGTAAGCCCACGGAGCGCGTCTCGCCGTTTCGGCAGTCGCGCAATCTTGACGACCTGCTTGTGCTGCGCGACGAGCTCGGGGCGTGGATCGGCGAGCACGTCGAGCGGCTGCGGTTCGCGCACCCCGAGACGCCGCTAGAGGACCGTGCGGCCGACCTGTGGGAGCCGCTCCTCGCGGTGGCCGATCTCGCCGGTGGGGCGTGGCCGCGCCTGGCCCGCGACGCGGCCGTCGCGCTGTCCCGGGAGGCTGCCAAGGCCGACGCCGACCATTCCGACGGCCACGAGCTCTTGGGCGACTGCCGCCAGGTGCTGACCAGCACGCTCTCGGGCAACGCATTCGTGGCCACCGAGACGCTGCTGGTCCACTTGAAGTCGCTGCCGGAGTCGCGGTGGGTGGAGGACGCGCTGACCGGCCGACGCCTGGCCGCGATGTTGAAGCCGTACGCGATCGAGCCGACCCACAACACGACGAAAACGGCTCGCGGGTACAAGGTCCCCCGGTTCACGGACGCGTTCGACAGATACCTGGCACCTGCCGACGGCGACGTCGAGGCCGCGTCATGACGCGTGCCTGCCGGGCATGCGTCCCAAGCGTCCGGAACCGTCCGAAGCCCAATGTTCCCAACGGAAATCGGGCGTTCGGGCATCCGTCCGTAACCCGTCCGTTCCGTCCGCCGAACCGTCCGACCCGTCCGTGACCCGTCCGCCCGAGCCGTTGAAAACGCTGGCGTTCGGACGGGTCGGACGGTTCGGACGCCAACCCCGACACACAACCCCGAAAGGCTGCCCATGACCGACCCCGTGCACGACCTGTTCCGCGACCCCGACGCCCCGGCCCGCTTCGCCCGGCTGCTCAACACGCGAGGACGGCGCGGCCTGCGGCTGGCCGTCGACGTCGCCGTCGCGGCCGGTGACTCCGCATTCGTCGTTGACCACGTCATCACCACGTGGCGCCGCGCCGTCGGTGGAGACGTGTGGCGCGACGTCGCCGTCGACGCCCTCGTCTACCTCGCCGAGCTCGTCGTGGCGCCCGCGCTCGACCACATCGCCGCGACCGGTGGCGAGGACGTGCGCGCCCGCCTGGCGGCCGTCACCGACGCGCTCGACGCGTTCGACGACACGACCACCGCAACCACCACCCCGAAGGAGATCCATCCCGTGGACACCACCAAGGCCGACCTGATCGCCGCATTCGAAGCCCTCGCCGAAATGGAGGGGCAGACGGTCGACGTCACGCACCTGGAGACGTTCGACACCCCTGACGGCCCCGTGACCCGCGAGGTCACCGAGCAGCTCATGGTCGGACGCGCCTACCTGCCGTCCGGCCGCCCTGCCCTGGCCCGCCTGGTTGGGGACGCATCGTGACCGAGAACACCACGCCCGTCGAGGGCACCGAGACCGACCCGACGCCGGTCGAGGGCACCCCTACCACCGACACGACCCCCGAGGCGCCCGAGGGCAGCCGAGCGGGCCGCGACGCCGCCCGCTACCGCACCGCGCTGCGGGAGGTCGAGGCCGAGCGCGACGCGCTGGTCGCGCAGCTCGACGCCGTCCGCCGCGAGGTCGTCGAGAACATGGCGGCAAAGGTCGTCGCGCAGCCGTCGGCCGTGTGGGCCGCCGGAGTAAACCTCGCCGACCTGCTCGCCGACGACGGGCGCGTCGACGCCGACAAGGCTCACGCGGCGATCACGAGTGCGGCCGACGCGCTTGGCCTGGCCGGGCCGCCGCTCGGGAACCGCAGACACGTGCCTCCGGGCCGCCCGGCTCCGGACGACGTGCCGAACCGCCTCGTGGACGCATTCCGCCCGCCGTCCAAGCGCCACCACGACAGTTCGTATTCCTGGTGAAAGGGCCTGGTCCGGTATTCTTTGCATTGAGCGAAGGATGCCGGGCCAGGTGCCCACCCTTTTGTTCTAGCGGCCCCCGTGGGGCACGCCGGACGGCCTGCGGCCGACGGACGAAATCCATTCGTCACGTTGGCGGCATAGAGGCCGCCGGAAAGGGGCAGACCAAATGTCTTCCCTGATTACCACCGGAAATAGCGCGGCATCCTGGTCGCCGGACGTCAACACGTTCGCCCCGGACACGATCGTTCCCGAGGCTCTTATCACCCAGACCTCGACGCGAGTCGCGCAGGTCGACGGCGATTCTCAGTTCGTGCGCGCCGCGTTCATTCGCGACGGCGTCGCCGGGTTCGTTCCCGAGGGCGACGAGATCGAGATTGACAACCCCGAGCTCGACGAGGTCGTCATCGCGACGGGCAAGGTCGCAAAGCTCGCCCGGCTGAGCAACGAGCAGTACCACCAGAGCGCCACGGCCCCGATGATCGCGCGGTCGTTCGGCCGGTCGCTGACCGCCGCCGCCGACGCCGCATACATCGCGGCCCCGAACCCGGCCGCCCCGGCCCTGACGCCGCCCGGCGGGCTGCTTAACGCCTCCGGCATTGTCGACGGCGGCGTGATCGACGGGAATCTCGACGCGCTGGTCGCCGGTATTGCCGAGGTCGAGGGCAACCTTGCGCAGCCGACTCACATCGTCGCGTCGCCCGAGGCGTGGGGCCGCCTGCGCCAGCTGCGCGTCGGCACCGATTACAACGCGACCTTGCTCGGCGCGGGCACCGAGGACGCCGCGCGCGTGCTGCTGGGCCTGCCCGTGCTGGTCTCGCCGTTCATCACGGGGTCGACCCTCATGGTTCTCGACAAGAGCGCCATTGTGTCCGCGATCGGCGACGTCCGCGTCGCCGTGAGCGAGCACGCGCTGTTCAACGCGACGCGACCGTGCTGCGCGCGACCTGGCGTATTGGTGCAAAGGTCACGTTCCCGGAGCGCCTGGCGAAGTTCACGGTTGCCGACTCGGCGGCGTAGTTCGCAGAACAACGCCCGGCCGTCGTAAACACGACGGCCGGGCGTCGCTTTGTCGCCTTATCCGTCGGTGCCCGACGCGGGAATGGCAGGCTGGCCGTAGGCACGCGCGCCGGGTCGTCCTTTCAATTCATGGGTGATGGAGCGACCAGACGAAGGTGCCGACGAGGGCGGCTCCGTTTTTCCGCGGGTAGGGACGGGGCCGCCTTTTCGTGCCCGAAGGCATAGCGCTAACGGCACGTGTGACACCCATTGCGGTACTCACGTCCGGCACTCAAACGCCCAGGTCAGACCCCACAGAATGCCACCTAATCGCCTTGTTAGCGGTACCCGGGGGGTTGCTTGGGGAGAGATCGCTAACCTTAGGGGGAATGAGACATTTCCGCAGGTCGAGGGCCATGCCCCCGGGGTCAGACTCCCGCGTCCAGGGCGTCGGCGAGATCCGCTAGAGCGTTCGCGAGCTCGCGTATCTGTGCGGCGTCCCGGACCATCACGTCTGCCGGTGGCAGTTCAAGGACGAACCCGGCGGCAACGTCCGTGGTGCCGTCGGCGGCCTGTGATCCGAGCAGCACCACGGTGCCGAGGCTGGTCGATGCGGCGCGGGCGACGAGGGCGGATCCGTCGTCGAATGTGCTGTGTCGCTCGGTGGCCCAGGCGGGCAGGGGTGTCGTCGTCATTCCGACAGTGTGGGCGCGCATGCAGGCGTCGTCGCGGTGTGTCGGTGCGATTCAACCCGACGCCTGCGCCGATAGCGTCGCGGCATGAAAGATCCAAGCGTCTGGGTGCCCCTGGTCGTTGCGGGCGTTGCGCTGTTCGGTGTGGTGTTCGCGAGCATCTGGTCGAGTCACAGCATGATCAAGGCGGAGAACCTGCGCGCCGCGAACACCATCGATGCGGAGAACGTCCGAGCGGCCAACGTGCTCGACGCCGAGAACCGACGGGCAGCGGCCGCACGTGAGGCCGAGGGCCGTCAGGCGGTTGCGACGCTCGCGGCGGAGGACCGCCGCGCGAAGGCGGAGCGCGAAGCGGAGGATCGCCGCCGCTACGAGGCGCGCACAGCAGAGGATGCGCGCGTGAGGGCCGCGATCGACGCCGAGAACATGCGTCACGAGAACGCTCTTAGTCAGGCCACCCACGCCCACATGCTCGACGCGACCCGCGAGGCGTACGTCGACCTAGAACGCGCGCGAAGGGCATTGCGCAGGGTCGCGTCGTCGAGCAGCGTCGCGCACTACAGCGTCGAGCAGTGGAAGCTCCGCGGCAAGGCGTATCAAGACGACCTAGAGGCGGCTCACGACGAGTTCGACCGGGCACTCGACGAGGTCATGCTGCTCGGCGCGGTTGAGGTCGCGAGGGCTGGGCAGGCAGTCGCCGACACGTCGCTGCGGATGCTGGTTATGGTCGACGTTCTGGTGGGCCGGTTCGACCAGATACCGGGGCACCCGCCGACGGGCGAGGCGCTTCGGGAATGCCAGGAGGCCGTGAAGGCTACCTGCGGCGCATTGCTCTTGGCGCTCCGGGCGGCGATCCACCCGGGGGAGCGGGAGTCTGCGGAGCGGGACAGCCTGACCTGAGGTGAACGAAGGGTTACAGGTCGATGATGACCGGCACGAGCATCACGACCTCGCGCTTGCCGCCGAGCTCCATCAGGGCGCGGCGCCCCGACTCGCGGACGTCCTGGGCCTGGGCGCGGAGCACGTCGGCCAGAGGCGTGCCTCGTTCGAGCGCGACGGCCACGCCCTCCGCGAACCTCGCGAGGGAGGGGAGCCCGGTCCGGTCGGCCATGTCCGTGAGGGCCTGCCCCACGGGCGCTCCGGCGCGGACGTCGCCGAGCATCCGGCGGATCTCGGCCGAGAGCTCGCCGTGCGCGGTCGTCGCGACGCGCTCGAGCGCCGCGACGGGCGCCTCGCCGGCCGTGACGGCCAGGGCGAGCAGCTCGGCGATGGTCGGGAACTCCGCGACCATGCGCTCCTCGCGCTGGGTGATCTGACGGGCGAGCATCTGGTCGCAGCCGGCGAAGCCGCACGCGGCGCAGAGCAGCACCAGCAGCGCGAGGGGCAGCGGGGCGAAGCCGCGGGCCGCGCCGATGAGCAGCGCGAGCGCCAGGCCGGCGCCCAGCCCGGAGACGGTCCACACCACCTGCCGGGCGCGGAACTGGTCGACCGTCTCGGCCGACCCGGCCCGGTCGAGCCGCCGCCGCACGTCCGCGCGCGTCGACCCGAGCCGCTCGAACCAGCCGGCGATGTCCGCCACCCACGGCGCCAGGAGGCGCTCCACCACGGGGAACGGCGAGCGCGCGGGCTGCTCGCGCAGCAGGCCGCTGGTCGCATCGCGCTGCCGCAGCGCGGGGGCCAGGCGGCGGGCCAGCGTCATCCGGCGCTCGCGCAGCCCGGCGATCGCGACCAGCAGCCCCAGCCCGAACGCGAGCCCGAGGAGCGCGCCGGTCGCGGAGAACCCGGCGGTCATCGCAGCACCCGGCCTTCCTCGGGCAGCCGCCCGATCCGGCGCATCAGCCGGTATGCCACCACGGAGCAGGCGGCCCCGCCCGCGAGCACCAGCACGCCCGCCGCGGAGTCGTACGCCCGGGCCGTCTCGGGCCGGGTCGCGAGGAAGGCGAGCACCACCCAGGGGCCGGTCGCGGCGAGGCGAGCACCGGCGACGGTCCAGCTCTGACGGGCTTCGAGCTCCCCGCGAGTGCGGGCGTCCTCCCGCAGGAACGTCGAGAGCGTCCGGAGCAGCCGCCCCAGGTCGGACCCGCCCACCTCGCGCGTCAGTCGCAGCGCCTCGATGATCCGGTCGGCCACGGGGTCGGCGAGGCGGGCCTTGAGCCCGTCGAGGCAGGGCGTGAACTGCCCGGTCGCGCGGTAGTCGGCCGCGAACCGGGCGAACGGCTCGCGCAGCTCCACGGGGCCGCGCTCGCCGAGCTGCCCGACCGCCTCGGGCAGCGACAGCCCGGCGCGCACCCCGGAGGCGAGGTGGTCGACCACCTCGGGCCACACCTCGCGCAGGTCGCGGCGTCGTCGTCGGGCGCGTGCCGTGACCAGGGCCGACGGCGCCGCCGCGGCCATCACGGCGAAGCACAGGCCGATCGCGGGCGACCGCGTCGTGGCGAGCACCACGAGCAGCACGACGGCCCCGAGCGCAGCGCTCGCCGCGTACAGGCCGCCCGGGGTCACCGACGCGACGCCCGCCTGGACCAGCAGGTCCTGGGTGCGCGCACGCCGCGCGGACACCCGGCGCGGCTGCCCGCTCGGGACCCAGAAGGACCACCAGACCACGAACAACCCGAGCCCCAGGCCCAGCCCGGCGAGCACGCCCATGTCAGAGGACCTCCGACGCGAGCAGCGCCCGCACGTCGATCCCGGCGCGCGCGAACCGCTCCTCGCCGGACGGGTACCCGTCGCCGCGCACCAGCCGCCCGCCGAGGGCCGCGGGCTGGCGGTGGAAGAGCCCGGCGCACTCGACGCGCCCCTCCTCGACCCGCCCCGTCACGGCGACGATCTCGCGGACCTGCCGCACGCCGTCGGGCGTGACGCCCAGGTGCACGACGACGTCGACGGCGTTCGCGACCGTCGGCACCACGAAGTGATGCGTCACGTTCTCGCCCGCCAGGAGGGGGAGCGTGCAGAGCTTGGTGACGGCCTCGCGCGCGCTGTTCGCGTGGAGCGTGCACATCCCCGGAACGCCGCTGTTGAGCGCGACGAGCAGGTCGAAGCTCTCCGCCTCGCGCACCTCCCCGACCACGATCCGGTCGGGCCGCATGCGCAGCGCCTCCTTGACCAGGCGGCGCAGCGGGATCTCGCCGGTGCCTTCGAGCGAGGGCTGGCGGCACTGCATCGCGACGCTGTCCCGCACGTCGAGCCGCAGTGCGTGGGCGGATGACTCGCCTACCTGAGACAAGAACGCCCGCCTCGGAGGTGCAACTCCGGACGGGCTGACAACCACCTAGGAAGAGGTGCCTGTCATGAAGAACCTTACCGTCGGCGACGTCGCGTTCGAGGTGGCCTTCTGGGCTTCCATCGCCGCGCTCGCCGCTGCTCTCGCCGTCGTCCTGGCCGTGGTGTTCGCTCCCGCGTGCACGTCCGACGACGGCTCCGGCGCCTCGGTGTGCGTGTGGCGCGCTGAGCAGCAGGGTAACTACGCCGGGCACGCCTTCGTGAGCGTGAACCTGTGAGCGCCGTCGACGACGACATGACCGTGGGCCAGATCGCCGACGCCTGGGCAGACGGAGCGCTTGAGCTCGTGGAAGCGATGCGCCAGTACGAGGCCCAGAACGCCCTGTGAGGCTCGTTGAGGGTGCCGGGCGGGCGATCGTCCGTCCGGCGCTCTGAGCGAGCCTCCTGGGCCTGTTCTCGGCTTCCTCCTTCACGGTCCTGAGCCGCAATCAGCGACCGCCGTACATGCTTCGTCCCCCGTTGACGGTCGGGGGCCGCTCGACGACGTAGTGCACGACGACGCCGGGTGTTCACGCTCAGCGCGCTCCCGATCCGGGGGTGCGCCACTGGTCGTGATCCGAGACGCGATATCGGGCGATGGTTCGTGGGTTGTTCGGGGTGGGGGACAGAGCAAGGGCCGCCGTAGGCGTCCGATCGGACAACCACGGCGGCCCTCTGCGTGTGCCTACGCCCAGCGACCCTGCGTGCGTCTCATTCCCGCCGCCGCCCGGTCGCTCACGGCCAGCACACCAGAGGCAACCTGGACACCGTGCTGCACGATCGCCTCACGCAGCGCCTGGAGCTCGGCCACGACCGCACCACTGTCGGATGATCCAGCGGCAGGCGGCTGCACCCCGTGGGGCAGCACACCGGCACCCTGAGGCATCCAGGCCCACTCTGGGCCACGCTCTCCGACGACGGCCCAGCCAGGCTGAGCGATCGTGCCGCCTGTCGCGAGCATGGGGATGTTCGGGACGCTCAGCGTGTGCCCGCCGATGCCAGGCAGCCACGAGGGCACCGTCCAGGACAGCGACCCCGGGCCGTGGTTCCACCAGCCAGCAACGGCGTTGAACGCACCCTTGAACGCGCCCTTGATGCTGTTGCCGATGCCCTCGAAGAAGCTCACGGCGCCGTTCCATGCGCCCTTGATGCCGTCCCAGGCGTCGACGGCGGCGCTCTTGACGCTGGACCAGTGCTTCACGAGTAGGACGATGCCCGCAATCAGCAGGGCGATGCCCGCCACGATCAGACCAATGGGATTCGCTGTCATTGCCGCGTTCCACGCCCACTGCGCCGCCGTCGCGACCCCCGAGGCAGCGGCGACGGCACCGGCAGCGGCAGCGGACGCGATCTTTCCCGCCGTGGCGGCCTTCTCGACGACGGTCGTCACGATGGTGCTGTTCTTGAATGCCTCTAGCGCGAGCCGTCCGCCCTCTACGGCGGCGTTGAGCAGGTCACCGGCATCCGCCGCGATCTGCATCGCCGACCCGACGCCGACCATCGCCCCACCGATCGGACCACCGACGACAGACCCGAGACCCGACAGAGCGCCCGCAGCCTGCGCGCCCTTGGACGCCACGTTGTCGGACCCCTCGGCGATCGAGTCGAGGCCGCCACCGGCCTCCTTTGACGCCTCGACGATCTTCTGAGACGACGCCTTCGCCGAGTCGCCGACCGCTGAGAACGTGGACGATGCCTTGTCGACGCCGATGACGTTGAACTCGAGCGTTGTGGCCATGGTTGTCCTCTTTCCGCAGGTCAGCGAGGGTCGATCCCCCCACATTCGGCGTGTGTGTTTTTCCTTAGGGCGGGGGTCTGGGGCCTCGGTCCGTGCCCCGTTGCTGACCCACCCCCCGGGGTCTTGCAGGCCCGGGGGTGAGCCCACAACGGCGCACCCCCGGGCGGCAGGCCCGCGACCGCAACCCCCGTTGCGGTGCCCCGGGCCGAGCGCGCTGGACGGGCGAGGAGAACGGGAACCCGGTCCATCGCTCCCGCCAGGCCGCACCCGAAGGTGAGGAACCGGCCCGGCGGGTGACGTTGACGCGCTAGCTCTTGGTCAGCACCCGGAAGGCGCCCGGGATCAGCGCGTCGGCGCCGACCCGCAGGGCCACGAAGAAGTTGTTGTCCGCCGTCGGGCGCCCGTTCGCGCCGAAGCTCGGCAGGACCACGATCGACGCACCGACGCGCGTGGCCACGAGGTACTGGCGGAAGTCGCCGTAGACCATGAACTTCGAGCCGGTCGTCGTCATGTCGGCGGACAGGTTCGAGTCCTCGGTCAGACCTCGGTGCAGCAGGCGCCCGTCGGAGACCTCGGGGAAGCGCAGAGCACCGTTCGCGGTCTCGAACGACCCAACGGCGTTGATGACGGGCAGCGGGGCGACGAACGAGGCGTTCTGGCTGAACCGGGCCGGCATCGCGTTCTGGAGCGCGACCACGTTGGCCGAGGAGAACGCGCCACCGGTCGAGACGGGCGACGTCGTGGCCGCGGTGATGATGCCCGTCGGCTGGCCTGACCCGGTGCCCGTGGCGAGCGCGGCGTCGACCGAGACGGCGGCCGCGTCGAAGAGCACGCGCGACAGCTCGGTGCTGAAGTTCATCGCGTCCTGCTGCAGCTCCCACGACACCGTGGCGTTGCACGTGAGCGTGTAGACCGGGATCGTCTTCTGACCGACCGACGGCGTCTTGTCCGACGCCTCGGCGTGCTCGACCTTCCACTCCGCCGTCGTGCCGCCGGACGTCACGCCGTTCCACGAGTTCGTGGTGATCTGCTCGACCCGCGCCAGGCCGCGGATGCCGCCGTTGCTGCCCGCGCTGGTCAGGTTGATCGTCGGGTCCAGGGTGAGCGGGATCATCGACGCGCCGCCCGACAGACCGAGCGCCGAACGCCCGAAGTACTGCGCCGTGCGGTGCGCCTCGGCCTCGGCGGCGGTGAACTCGGTGTGCCCCGACACGGGGTCGCGCAGGCGCTTGGCGAACGCGGACAGGTAGTCCGGGCTGCCCGCGGTGCGCACCCACAGGGCGGCGTCCGAGCCGGTCGGGTCGTCGAGCGTGCCGGCGAGCATCCGCTCGATGCGCTCGGCGGTCTCGGAGCCGAGGTGGTTCGAGCGGTGCAGGGTGTCGAGCGTGCCGCGGGCGAGCTGCACGGAGCGCGAGGCGCTGGCGGCGATGGGGTTCATGTTCCGCGTAGACGACGTCGGAGCGGTGGTCTCAGGCACAGCGGCCTCCTGGGCGTTGAGGTTTCCGGCGGCACGCAGCAGGGCGGCTCGCTTCTGGTCATCGGCGGCGACGGCGGCGCGGTGCTCGGCCAGCTCGTCGTTCTGGGCGTTCGAGCGCCGCTCGAAGCGCTCGAGCTCGGCGACGCGCGCTCGTCGCTCGTCGAGCGTGGGGATGTGGTCCGGCACGCCAGCGAGGGACAGCGCGAACTCGAAGTCCTCGAGGGCCTGGCGGTCGTTGATGCTCGGGTTCTTGCTGCGCTCGATCTGCGCGATGCGCTCGCGAATCTGGTCAGCCGTCAGGTTGATGTTGACGGTCCGACCGCCGCGGGTGAACGTGAAACTCATGGGGATCGCCTCCAAGGGCGGGCGTACTGGAAGAGGGCTGCGTCCGCTGGCACCCCTTGGTGCGCGGTCGCGCGGTGTACGCCCGGCGGCGGCGATTGCCTGGCCCTGCCGGGGGCCTTGCGTCCCTGCGGCAGTTGCCGGACCAGGAACGATCGCCAGTCTACCGGGCGCCACCGTCACACGTAGAAGCCAGGGCGGAACGCGTCCGCGTCGGTCTGCGGCGTCGGGGTCGTCGCCGCGGTCTTGCCGGTGAACAGCTCGACGGCCTCCTGCGGCGTCACGCACGCCAGCGCGTCGCGGGCGATCACCATCACGCGGTCGCCGGCGAGGAACTCGTCGAGCAGCGAGGCGGCGTCGGGCGATGCGAACAGCAGGTCCACGCTCGACGACAGCGCGCGATCGAACTTGCCTCGCTGGACGGCATCGAACGGGCTGCGCGTGTTCTGGTTCTCGGTCATGGTCGGTTCTCCTTCGGGTGTTCGTGCAGGTGAGGGCTTCCAAAAAAGTCCTTAGGGCGGGGTCTGGGACACGATGTCGTGACCCGTTGCGGACCCACCCCCCGGGGGGTAGGTGCCGGACGGGGCGCCAGCGATGGGGCCAAGACCCCGCCCTCAACAACTTCTCTCTCCCGCAGTCGGTCACCGCGGATCGTCGACGTCATGCAGCTCGTCCTCGCTCGGCTGATCGCGCACTCGTCGACGCGATCGCACGCCGGGGTGCACGAGTCCGTCGTCCCTCGTCTCGAGCCACTCGGTCTGCTGCGCGCGCTTCGTCTTGCCGCGGTCACGCTCGGTCATCGGTCGTCACCCTTCGTCTCGTGCTCCACCGCAAGCAGCATCTGGTCGAGCACCGCGTCGACATCGGGCACGAAGTGAGCGAAGGCACCCGCGAGCGTCCCGGCGACGGACGCGCAGTCGGCAGGCGAGAAGTTCTCGATCAGCGCGGTCGCGTCCGCCCACTGCTCACGCGCCACGAGCCGCACGAGCAGCACGGCGTCGCTGATGGAGTCGGTCCTGTTGCTCATGAGTCCTCCGGTTCGATCCAGGCGGGGCAGTCCTTGGCGTGCGGCACGAAGCGCGGCACGGGAGCGGGCACTCCGGCGATGCGGTCTGCCCAGGGCCACGAGGCGACGTGAGCGCCGCACTGGCAGGTGCCGCCTGCTGCCACGATCTGGCGGTAGACCTTCCCGGCCTCGCGCTCGACGTCATCGATCGATGCCGAGAACAGGTCCCGCTCGCCGGCGGCCGCGGCAGCGAACAGGTCGGGCCGCCGACGACGACGGCGGGTGGTGGTTGCGGCGGTCATGCGACGCACCGCCGATCGGCGATGGGTCCGAAACCACTGGTGCGGTTCAGGGGGTGAGGGCTGGGAAGAATCAGAGAGAGCACGCCCTGAGAGCCGCCAGATTCCGCCACTGTGGGGGTCAGATTCTGACCCCCTAGGGGGTCAAGATTTGACCCCCTGTTCCGCGGATTTCCGCCAGCGTGGGGGTCAGAATCTGACCCCCTGTTCCGCGACTTCTCGCCGCTGTGGAGGCTGCACGGAGCGGGGAAGCGTCCGAGTCCGTGGGAGAAGCCGAGCGGCACGACCATGCAGCGCATGCGTGACGACAGCGACGACGGGTCGAGCCAGCGGCGCTGGACTGCCTCCTGCACGGCACGCCGGGCGTTGCGGGCGTCGGCACCCAGCAGCTGCGCGATCTCGCCGCCGGCGAAGTGCGCGTGACCGTCACGGCGCATGCGGGCCATTGACAGGAACGCCGCGCGCTGCCAGGCGGGCAGCAGGTAGTCGCCGTCGTCGGGCATGCCGCCGCGCGCCTCGAGCCACCAGGTGGGCACCATCACCCAGTCCGGCCGCGTCATGCGATCGCCGCCAGGAACCGGTCCAGGTCTCGCATGTGCTTGCGGTGCTGGTCGATGTCGGCGAACGGGCGCCGCGGCGACGTGTCGAGCTTCGGCGCAGCCTTGAGCGCGCGCCAGAGCATCTCGGCGCCCTCGAGCTCTCCGGCGTCAGTGGTCGGCCGTACCATCGTGGAGACGCCGCCAAACGTCTCCAGCGCCCCGGTCTGCACGCCGGGGCGCTTCACTTTGCACCGCCGGCCAGAAGGGCAGCAATGCGGTCGCGCTGCTCAGGCGTAAGCGGGGGAGCGGCGTCGACGACGGACGCGACGTAGGTTTCGAGCTTCGCAGCTGCGAGGTCTCGACGGGCTTCGCGGACTGCCTCGTGATCCCGACGCCGGGATGCGACTCCCAGGCGTGAACGGGCCTCAAACACAGAAGAGGGCACGGCAGACTCCAAGGTCTGCGCGTGCCCAGGCGCTAACTCTACGGAACGACCGAGGGGCTACCAGTACTTCGGGATTAGGTTATCTCAGTTGCGCGCCAAAGTGATGTCCCGCGGCTTCCCGGCGCGCCGGGAGTCGTTGAGAGCGGCATTGATCCGCGACCACGGAACCTCGTGATTCGCTCGGAGTGTGCCTCCGGGACGCTTACTGTCGAGCAGGCGCCAAAGTCCGGCGTCCGTGGCGGGAATGTCGCAGCGGCATGCCTCGACGTCGAGCCAATCGGCGAACCATCCGTTGATCTGGTGGAGCTCGAACGTCTCCGGGTGCCGCATGTGGACCACAGGGCCGGGGTCGATGGTCGCGAGGATGCGCCGGCACTCGCCGCAGCGAATCCGTACCTGAGCAGTCACGCTGTCCTCCACTCGATCGTGACGTGCTCGGGCTGCAGCGTCCGCGTGCCCTTCGCGACGGGAAGTACGGTGACGCGCGAGAACAGCGCCTTGATGACCGCACGCCGGCGCATGACGTCGAGGTCGTCCCACGTCGCCTGCACGTCGCGCTCGCCCAGGACGGACGTCACGGCATCGGCACGCCCTGCGGCCTCGAGCTCGCTCTCGATCACGCGCAGACGGTCCTCGATGCGGGTCGTGATCGTCGCCAGCTGCGATGCCCGGATGCTGCCCGCGGCGAACAGGGCCGCAGCCTCGTCGAGCTGCGTGCGCAGCGCCTGGGCATCGGTGCGCAGAGAGCCGACGTCGACGCCCTGCGACGGTGCAGCAAGGTCGGCAGCATCGGGACGTCGCAGGCGCTCGAGCACGACTGCCGTCACGAGGTCGTCGAGCTGCTCGGCGTTGCGTGCCGTGTCGCTGTTCTTGCACTTGTAGAGCCGCGATCCGCGGGCAGTGTGCGCCGTCGCCATGTACTCGCCGCAGCGTCCGCACGTCAGGATGCCCGTCAGCATGTACTTGATGCTGCGCTCCTTGACCGTCGAGCGCTGCGGGTCCGACAGCACGTGCATGGCAGCGCGCCACGTCGCCTCGCTCACGATCGGCTCCCACGCGGCGGCGCCGACAATCTCGCCGCGGTGCATGCGCAGGGCGGCGTAGCGCGGGGACAGCAGGCGAAGGCGGACAGTCGGGCCGTCCCACGTGTTCCCCCGGCTCGTGCGGGCGCCTGCGTCGTTCCACGTGCGGGCGATCGACCGCAGGGCGCCGCCAGCCAGGATGCTCGCATAGGCCTCGCGCACGAGCACCGCCTCGGACTCGCGGGTCTTCATGCCGCCGGACTCGTACCCGAACGGACGCGCGCCGCCAGCGATCGGCCTGCCCTGTGCCGCGCGCTGGTCGTTGGCGCGCTTCTGGCGGTCGCCCTTCGTCTCGATCTCGGCGCGGGCGACGCTCGCGAGCACGTCGGCCACCAGGCGCCCGGACGGCGAGGTCATGTCGATGTCAGAGCCACGCACCAGTGCGATGGATACGCCGGCATCCTGGCAGGCCTCGATCAGCCGAACCGTGTCGCGGCGGTTGCGGGTCAGGCGGTCCAGCGCCCAGGCGATTACGACGTCTGCGCGGCCCGAGGCGACGTCAGCGAGCACCGCATCGAAGCCGGGGCGCTTCTTCGTGCCCGATGCGCTCGTGTCGTTGTCGGAGTGCTCGGCGACGATGGTCCAGCCGCGCCGGTTCGCGAGGTCGCGTGCATCTTCGAGCTGACGTGCGACAGCGGCGCCCTCGCCGGTTCGGTCGAGGGACACGCGGGTGTAGAGGATCGCTCGCATGTAGGTATTCTATCCGCTACTGTCAGCTCGAACACCTCCTCGCACGTGATGACGCGCTGCGACGCGGGGATGGAGCCGGCGAGGGCGTTGAGCATGGTCGTCTTGCCCGACTGCGTCGCCCCGGCCACGAGGATGTTCAGCCCGGCCCGCACGGCGGCGTCGAGGAATGCGGCCGCGTGCGGCGTCAGCGACCCGAGCCGCACCAGGTGGTCCAGACGGCTCGCGCGCACCACGTGCTTGCGGATGTTGACGGCGTACTCGGACCGGGTCACGTCGGGGATCACGACGTGCAGGCGCGACCCGTCCGGCAGCGACGCGTCGACGAAGGGCGAGCTCAGGTCCAGGCGCCGCCCGGTCGACTTGAGCATGCGTTCGACCAGGTCGCGCACCTGCTGGCCGGTGAGGAGGGTGGTGGTGAGCTCGGGCACGCCGCCCCGCGCGACGAAGACCTGGGCGGGACCGTTGAGCCAGATCTCCTCGACCGTGGGGTCGTCCAGGTACTGCTGGAGGGGGCCCAGACCGGCGAGCGCGTCGACGACGCCGCGCGCCACCTCGGCGGTGTCGGCCAGGGGCGGCACCAGGCCGCGGGCGGTGCGCTCGGTGTAGTCGGCGACGGCCTCGCCCACCAGGCGGTCGAGCGCCGCGCGCTCGCGCGACGGGTCGATCCCGCGGCGGCGCACCAGCTCGCGCACCTCGTTCTCGAGGATGGCTGCGGCATCGTCGATGACGACAGTCATGCGGTCTCCCCCCTGGAAACACACGGTCCCGGGGCCGTCGTCGGCCTCTGGGACAGCCGCAGAGCGGCCAAGTCGGGCGTCAGAGTAGAGCAAGCAGAGAGAACCGTGAAAACTGCCTGTGGACAAACCACCGGGCCCGTCGGCCACCGCCGCGGGGCCGCCCGGGCCGCGGCGCGCGGGTAGCCTTGACCCTCGTGGCATCCATCGACTTCCCTGCAGAGATCCGCGCGTTGCGCTCCACCCTCGAGTCCATCGAGGCCGTGAGCGACCCGGAGGCGCTGCAGCAGAAGATCGCCGTGCTCTCCGAGCAGGCCAGCGCCCCCGACCTGTGGGACGACCCCGACGCGGCCCAGAAGGTCACCTCGGCGCTGTCGGCCACGCAGGCCGAGCTCAACCGCGTCAAGGACCTCTCGCGCCGCATCGACGACGTCGAGACGCTCGTGGAGCTGGGCAACGAGATGGAGGACGCCGACTCGCTCGCCGAGGCGGAGGGCGAGATCGGGGGCATCCGCAAGGACCTCGACGCGCTCGAGGTGCGCACGCTGCTCAGCGGCGAGTACGACGCCCGCGAGGCCGTCATCACCATCCGCGCCGGGGCCGGCGGCGTCGACGCCGCGGACTTCGCCGAGATGCTGCTGCGTATGTACCTGCGCTGGGCCGAGCGCCACGGCTACCCGACCAAGGTCATGGACACCTCCTACGCGGAGGAGGCGGGCCTGAAGTCGGCGACGTTCGAGGTCAACGCCCCGTACGCGTTCGGCAACATGTCGGTCGAGGCGGGCACGCACCGCCTGGTCCGCATCTCGCCCTTCGACAACCAGGGCCGCCGTCAGACGTCGTTCGCCGCCGTCGAGGTGGTGCCCCTCATCGAGCAGACCGACAGTGTCGAGATCCCCGAGTCGGAGATCAAGGTCGACGTCTTCCGCTCCAGCGGCCCGGGCGGCCAGTCCGTCAACACGACGGACTCCGCGGTGCGCATGACGCACATCCCGACGGGCATCGTCGTGTCGATGCAGAACGAGAAGTCGCAGATCCAGAACCGCGCCGCCGCCCTGCGCGTGCTCCAGTCGCGCCTGCTGCTGGTGCGCCAGCAGGAGGAGGCCGCGAAGAAGAAGGAGCTCGCTGGCGACATCAAGGCGAGCTGGGGCGACCAGATGCGCTCGTACGTGCTGCAGCCGTACCAGATGGTCAAGGACCTGCGCACCGAGCACGAGTCGGGCAACACGGCGGCCGTGTTCGACGGCGCGATCGACGACTTCATCGAGGCGGGCATCCGCTGGCGCCGCTCGTCGCAGCTCGCGGAGTCCTGACCCGCACGAACCTCCTTCGCGAGATAGAGCCCCCGCCCGCGAGCTAGCAGGGCGTCCCGGCTCCGGCCGGGGCGCCCTTCGCGCGTCCTACGTGACGCGTCCCGCCGCCCGCGCCCGGTGCCGGCGTACCGCCGCACGGTTGGCGCACCGGACCGAGCAGTACCGTTGCCGCCCGTTGCGCGTGACGTCGACGACGACGTTGCGGCAGGGGTCCCCGGGGTCCGCGCCGGCGGCGCACCGGGCGAGCCGGTCCATGCCGCGGGTGGTGAGGTGCAGGGCGGTGCCGACGCTGATCACCGCGCGCAGCACGTGCGGCAGCGACGCGTCGGCGTCGCGGTAGTGCAGGTGCCAGCCCTCGTCGTCGTGGTCGGTGAGCCGTGGGTAGGCGGCGGCCGCGGCCATCTGGTCGTTGAGCAGCGCCGCACGGCGGCCCGGGTCGGGCTCGTCGACGACGGCGAGCCACGCGTCGACGACCTCGCGGGTGCGGGCGTGGTCGTCGGCCGCCTCCGCGAAGACCAGCGTCATGCCGTGCTCGCGGGTGCGCGCGACGATCCCCGCGCGGTCGGCGGGCCAGTCGTCGGCGAGCGAGCCGGCGAGCAGCACCGCGTACTCGCCGTAAGGGTTGAGATGCACAAGGCCATGACACCATAGTGACGGCATGAACCTGCTGCAGGAGCTCACCGACGCCACGGGCGTGACCGCCGGCGCGGCAACCGGCATGACGCTCGCCGCCCTCGGGATGGTGCTGACGCCCGGCCCGAACATGCTCTACCTCACCTCACGGAGCATCGGACAGGGGCGCGCCGCGGGCCTGGTGTCGCTCGCCGGGACGGGCGTGGGGTGGCTCGTCTACCTGGTGATGGCGAACCTCGGGCTGGCAGCGGTCTTCGTCGTCGTCCCCTGGCTCTACGTCGGTCTCGAGGCCGCTGGCGTCGCGTACCTCGGCTACCTCGCGTGGCAGACGCTGCGGCCGGGCGGCCACGGGGTCTTCGAGGCCCGGCCGCTGCGGCGCGACTCACGGCCCACGCTGTTCCGGACCGGGCTGGTCACCAACCTGCTCAACCCCTAGGCCGCGGTGATGTACCTCGCGCTCATCCCGCAGCTCGTCGACCCGTCCGCGGGCCACACCACCGCGCAGGGCTTCACTCTGGGCGCCATCCAGATCGCGGTGAGCCTGACCGTGAACGGGATCCTGGTCGTCTGTGCGGGAGCGATCGCCACGTTCCTCGTCGCGCGGCCACGGTGGACGTCATGGCAGCGTCGCCTGACCGGGACGCTGCTCGGGACCGTGACCGTGGTCCTCGCCCTCGAGGTCCCCGAGCGCGCGGTGGTCTAGCGCCGACGCGGTCGACTGGTGCGTTGCGCCCCCAGAAACAAATCAGGCCCGGGATTCCGAAGAATCCCGGGCCTGCGTGGTAGCGGGGACAGGATTTGAACCTGCGACCTCTGGGTTATGAGCCCAGCGAGCTACCGAGCTGCTCCACCCCGCGTCGACTCCGTGAACATTACGCCACGATCCCGGGAACGACCAAATCGCCTCCCGGGATCGTGACGCAGGTCTCGTCGCCGGCGCCTGGCGCTACCCCAGCGCGCCGTCCGCGGCGACCGCGCGGGCGATCGCCTCCTTGAGCCGCTGCTGCGCCGCACCGTAGGCGGCGAAGTCGCCCTGCTCGAGCGCCGTCTGGCTGTCCGCGATCGCCTTGTTCGCATCCTGGAGCGCCTGGTTGAGCTGGGCGCGGGCGCTGCCCGTCGGGGCGGGCGAGGGCGACGTGGTGGGCGTGGGCGTCGACGTCTCGGGCGGCGCGGTGCCGCCCGTCGGCGGGGCGATGGGCGCCTGGTCGGGGGCGGTGCCGTTGGCGTCGCCGGCGTTGGCGCCGGAGTCGCCCTGGAACACCTGGTCGAGCGCCTGGTCGAGCGTGTCGGCGAACCCGATCGAGTTGCCGAACGACACCAGCACCTTGCGCAGCAGCGGGAACTGCGTGCCCGTCGCCGACTGCACGTACACGGGCTGCACGTACAGCAGCCCGCCACCCACGGGCAGCGTGAGCTGGTTGCCGCGCTTGATCACCGACGAACCGATCTCGAGCACGTTGAGCTGCTGGGAGATGGTGGTGTTGGTGTTGAAGTTGTTCTGCACCTGCCCCGGTCCGGGCACCGTGTTGTCGCGTGGCATCGCCAGGAGCCGGAGCTGGCCGTAGTCGGGTGATCTGACGCCGGCCTTGTCCCCCGCCTCGGCGTCGACCGCCAGGAAGCCCGTGAGGATCTCGCGGTCGGAGTTACCGCCCGGGATGAACAGGCTGGTCAGGGAGAACGCCGGGGTCTTCTGCCCGGGCATCTGCAGCGTCAGGTAGTACGGGGGCTGCAGCGGGCCGGTGCCCGTCGTCGTCGTGACCGTGGGGTCCTGGGGGCTCTGCCACAGGTCCTGGCTGGTGAAGAACTGCGCCGGGTCGGTCACGTGGTACCGCTGCAGCAGCGCGCGCTGCACCTTGAACAGGTCCTCCGGGTAGCGCAGGTGGCTCATGAGGTCGCCGGAGATCTCCGACATCGGGTGCACGGCGCCCGGGAATACCTTCTCCCACGCCTTGAGCAGGGGGTCCGTCGGGTCCCACGCGTACAGCGTGACCTCGCCGGAGTACGCGTCGACCGTCGCCTTGACCGAGTTGCGGATGTAGTTGACGTTCTGCGGCAGCGTGAGCGGCAGGCCCTGCGCCTGCTGGGCCGTCAGGGAGTCGGCGATGGACTCGCTCATCGGCGTCGACGTCGAGTACGGGTAGGCGTTCGACGTCGTGTACCCGTCGATGATCCACTTGACGTGCCCGTCGACCACGGCCGGGTACACGCGGTTGTCGAGGGTCAGCCACGGGGCCACCTTGGCCACGCGCTGCTGCGGGTCGCGGTCGTAGAGGATCTGCGAGTCGCTGGTGACGCGGTCGGAGAACAGGATCTCCTGCGACCCGAACTTCACCGCGTACAGCAGCTTCGAGAAGAAGTTGCCGATGCTCGGTCCGGCCGTGACGGTCTGCGTCGGGAACGTCGTGTTGACCTGCCCGCCGCCGGCGGCGTCGTCGGCCTGGTAGTCGAGCTCCCACGACGTCGTGCCCTTGGGCGCGCCGACGATCGAGTAGTCGGTGGTCTTGGGGCTGAAGTAGATGCGCGGCTCGTACTTCTGGGAGTCCGTGAGGGCGCCCTGCGTCGGGATGCCGCCCTCGAAGAACGCCGGCCGGCCGTCGGGCCCGGTCTGGTTGCCGTAGGCGGCGACGACGCCGTAGCCGTGCGTGAACACGGTGTGGTCGTTGACCCAGTTGCGCTGCTGGGCGCCCAGGCCGTCAAGGTTGAGCTCGCGCACGGCGATGACGGTGTCGCGGGACTGGCCGTCCACCGTGTAGCGGTCCACCGAGAGCTGGTTCTGGAAGTCGTAGTACTGCTTGTTCTGCTGCAGCTGGCGGAACGACGGGCTGACGATCTGCGGGTCGAGCAGGCGGATCGACGCCGTCGTCTCGGCGTCCTGCCGCAGCGCACCGGCCTCCGCCGTCGTCTTGGCCGGGTACTGCTGCGTCTGCAGGTGCTCCAGGCCGAACGCCTGGAGCGTCGCGGTGATGTTGCGCTGGATGTACGGGGTCTCGAGCTCCTGCGCGTTCGGGTTCACCTGGAACCGCTGCACCACCCACGGGTAGATCCCGCCGATGGCGATGGCCGAGACCACCATGAGCCCGACGCCGATGGCCGGCACCCGCCAGTTGCCGCGCACCGCGGCGATGGCGAACGCGATCGCCACCAGCACCGCCACCCCCGCGAGGATCGCCTTGGACGGGATCACGGCGTGCACGTCGGAGTAGGTGGCGCCGTCGAACTTGTCGCCCGACGACGTGAGCATCGAGTACCGGTCGAACCAGTAGTTCGCCGCGATGAGCAGCATGAGCAGCGCGCCGGTGACGGCGAGCTGGACGCGGGCCGCCTGCGTGGTGCGCGCGGTGCCCTCCGGCACCGGCCCCACCCGCAGCCCCCCGTACAGGTAGTGCGTCACGAGCGCCGCGATCGCGCACACGATGAGCACGGCCACCAGGAAGCTCAGCAGGAACCGCCACGCGGGGAGCTGGAAGACGTAGAAGCCCTCGTCGAGGTGGAACTGCGGGTCCGTGGTGCCGAAGGGCACGGAGTTCATCGCCAGCAGCACGGTGCGCCACTGCGAGGACGCCGCGATGCCCGCGAAGAACCCGATCACGATCGGCGCGGCCACCATCACCACGCGCCGCAGGGGCTCGACGGCCTCGCGGTACTGGTCGAGCGTGGCCTGCTCCGGCGTCGACGGCGCGTACACCGGCCGCGCCCGGTAGGCGATCCGGAACGTCAGGTAGACGGCGGTGCCCATCACCAGGAACCCGGCCAGGAACAGCACGGTGCGCGCGATCCACTGCGTCCACACCACCCGGCCGAACCCGATCGCCTGGAACCACATCACCTCCGTCCCGAGCTGGGCCAGCACCAGCACCGCGACCACGAGCGCGACGAGCACGATCACGGTGATGAGGATCGGGCTCAGGCGCCGGCGCGCCGGCGAGTCGGAACGGCGGGGTGGACTGAACGACACGAGTACCTCGCTGGGGGGGTGATCCGGGCCACGCGGCCGCGCAACCATCTGGGCTAACGTCCCTTGTCTACCCCAGGTTCCCACCCCCGTCGCGTACGTGGCAGCACGGGGCCGCCCGTGGCGCTAGGAGCAGGTCGGCAGGTCCTTGGCGGTGCCCGCCCCGATCGCCGTGATCGCCGTGCGGGCCTCGTCGAGCGTCGACACCTTGACCACGCGCAGCCCCGCCGGGACGTTCCCCACGACCTCGTCGCAGTTGCTCGCCGGTGCCAGGAACCACGTCGCGCCGTCGCGCACCGCGCCGTGCATCTTCTGCTCGATGCCGCCGATGGGGCCGACGGCGCCGTCGACGTCGATCGTGCCGGTGCCCGCCACCACCTGGCCGTGGAGCTCGTCGGCCGGCGTGAGCTTGTCGATGATCGCCAGGGCGAACATCATCCCGGCGCTCGGGCCGCCGATGTCCTCGATGCGGATCGACACGTCGATCGGGAAGTCGTACTTGGTGCTCACCAGCACCCCGAGCGCCGCGCGCTTGGCGCCGCTCGACGTCGTCGCCGTGCCCGTAGTGATGGTCAGGTCCTGGCGCGCGCCGCCGCGCTCGACGCCGAGAACGGTCTTCGAGCCCGGCGTGATCGCCGAGAGCTCGGTGAGCAGGTCGGTGTACGTGGTGATGGTCTTGCCGTCGAGGGTGCGGATGACGTCGCCGTCCTTGACGATGCCGTGCGCCGGCGAGCCGGCCGGGGACCCGGCGATGGTCAGGGTGGCCGGCACCGTGTAGCCGAGCGCGGTGAGGGCGGCCGCCGTCGCCGTCTGCTGCGACGAGGTCATCTGCTGCTCGCCCTGCTGCTGCTGCTGCTCGCGCGTGACGCCCACGGGGAACACCGCCTCCGACGGCGTCACCGCGCGCGACGGCGACACCCACGCCTGGAGCACGTCGAGCGCGAACACGTCGCTGACCGGGCCGCCGCCCGCCGACACCGTCGTCAGGCGCAGCTGGCCGGTGGTCGGGTACGTGGTGGCGCCCTTGATCGTCACGAGGGGGACGTCGTTGACGGCGCCCAGCGTGTCCTCCGTCGGCCCCGGGCCGCGCACCGCGAACCCGGTGGGCAGCACGAGCGTGGCGGCGGCGAGCACCGCTGTCGCGAGCAGGGAGCCGGACAGCAGCCGGGGGCGCGTGATCGTCACCGTCCCATCATCCCTGCTGGCCATGGGTGGTCGGTCTGGCGCGTCGTGACCGCCGTCTGCGCTGTGGGCGAAAGGCGGAACCGCCGACCCCCTCAGTCTCGTCGTCGTGGTTACGGTGAACCCGACCCCCGAGGAGCGCTCCCATGGCCAACCCAGACGACATCTCCCGCCCGGACGACGACCGCGAGCGCCAGGTGCGCGAGCTGCTGGGCCAGCTGTTCGGTGACCGCGCGGACGAGGTCCTGGCGCAGATGCGCGCGCAGGGCATGGACCCGTCGGCGATGCTCGGCGAGGGCGGACTGCCCGACCCGGCGACGCTGCAGCACGCGCTCGCCCAGGTGCAGCGCCTACTCTCGACGCCTGGCGACGGCCCGGTGAACACGTCCGTGGCGCACGACCTCGCGCGCCAGGTGGCCGTGGCCGAGGGAGACCCGTCGCTCACGGGTGCACAGTCGAAGGCCGCGACCGACGCGCTGAGCGTGGCCGAGCTGTGGCTCGACGCCGCGACGACGCTGCCGCCGTCGGGCGGGCAGGCGCACGCCTGGAGCCGGTCGGAATGGGTCGAGGCCACGCTGCCGGCGTGGAACAAGCTCGTGGCGCCGGTGGCGGCGTCGATGGCGGACGCGCTGGCCACGGTGCTGGGCGACCAGATGCCCGACGGCGCCGAGGTGAGCCTGCAGCTGCCCGGCACGCCGGCCGCGCTGGACCTCGACAAGCTGGGCCTGGGCGGGCTGGAGCCCGCGCAGCTGCTGCGCCGCCTGGGGGCCGCGGCGTTCGGCATGCAGGTGGGCCAGGCTGCGGGGACGCTCTCGCGCGAGGTGTTCGGCGCCACCGACGTCGGGCTGCCGCTGCTGCCCGGGCCGGGCACCGCGCTGCTGCCCACCAACGTGCAGGCGTTCGCCGAGGGGCTCGACGCCCCGCTGGACGAGGTGCGGCTCTACCTGGCCGTGCGCGAGGCCGCCCACGCGCGCCTGTTCACGCACGTGCCGTGGGTGCGCGCCCACCTGCTCTCGCTCGTGGACCAGTACGCGCGCGGCATCACCATCGACCTCAACACGCTCGAGGAGCAGGTGCGCGACGTCGACCCGTCCGACCCGGACCAGCTCCGGCAGGCGCTCTCGGGCGGCGGCGTGTTCGGCGTGCAGCCCACCGAGGAGCAGAAGGCCACGCTGCTGCGGCTGGAGACGGCGCTGGCGCTGGTCGAGGGCTGGGTGGACGAGGTGAGCGCCCAGGCGTCGCTGCCGCACCTGCCGCACGCCGTGCCGCTGCGGGAGATGCTGCGGCGCCGCCGGGCCGCGGGCGGGCCTGCGGAGCAGACGTTCGCGTCGCTCGTGGGCCTGGAGCTGCGGCCCCGCCGCTCGCGCGACGCCGCGGCGCTCTTCGCGCACGTGTACACGGCCGGGGGCGTCGACGGGCGCGACGCAGTCTGGGACCACCCCGACCTGCTGCCCACGGCCGCCGACCTCGACGACCCGGCCGGCTACCTGGCCCGCCGCGAGCTGCAGAAGGTCGCCGACGAGGCGTTCGACGCGGCGCTGACGGACTTCCTCAACGACCAGCAGTAGGGCGGGGGTCTCAGTCCGCGGCCGTGTCGTCCGTGGTGAACGAGACGCCCTCCAGGAACCCTTTCGCGCGCTCCGTGCGCGGGTAGGCCTCGAGCAGGCGCCAGAACTCGGGGCCGTGCCCGGCGTGCAGCAGATGGGCGAGCTCGTGCAGCAGCACGTAGTCGAGCACCCAGGCGGGCATGCCCTGCAGCCGGGTGGAGACGCGGATCGAGGCGTCGCCCAGCGTGCAGGACCCCCAGCGCCGCCCCTGGTTCGTGGACCAGCGCACGCTGGAGGGCACGGCCCGGCCGTCGAGGTACCGCTCGGACAGGTCGCGGCACCGCGCCATGAGCTCGTCGTCGGACGGGCGGCGGCGCCGCTCCTTGTCCTCCAGGCGCTCCAGCATCTTGGCGACCCACTCGCGCTCCTGGGCACGCGAGAACCGTGCCGGGATGGCGACGATCGTGCGATCGCCGTCGCGGTAGGCGCTCACCGTGGCAGTCCGTCGTCGGCTGCGACGGACCTCGACGGACGTCAGCGCGTCATGGGCCACGAGATGACGGTACCGAACACTTCACACTGAGACGTCCCCCACACACCGTTCCGCGCCCGTCCGGCAGCCTGTGGACGACGCCCGACGCCGTCGGCGCCGCCCTGGCACGCTGACGGCCGTGACGGACCACGACGTCGACCGGCTGCGGATGCGCGCCGGCATGCCGGTGCTCGACCGCGGGGACGGCGAGCTGCAGCTCGGCACCGACCCGCGCTGGGCGCTGCGCCTTGCCGGCCTGGATGCGGGCGAGGTGGCCTGGCTGCGCGAGCTCGCGCTGCGGCGGCACACCTCGCCGGCGGCGGCCGCCGCGCGGCACGGGGTCGGGGCGGCGCGGCAGGACGAGATCGTCCGGGTGCTACGGCTCGGAGGGTTCCTGCAGCCCGGCCCCGCGGTGCGAGCCGGTGCCGTGGTGGCCGCGGCCGACGGCGCCGCCGACGCACCCGCGCTGGGCGCCCTGCGGCCGGACGGCGCGGGCCGGGCGACGCTCGCCGCGCGGGCGCGCGCGGCCGTCGCGGTCGACGGGCTGGGGCGGCTCGGGGCGCAGGTCGCGCTCCACCTGGCGACGGCCGGCGTCGGCACGTTGGTGCTCGCCGACACCTCCCCCGTGCAGACCACCGACGTGGGGCTCGGTGCGTTCGCGCGCGCCGACGTCGGGCGGCCGCGGGCCGGGGCGATGGCGGACGTGCTGCGACGGGCGGCGCCGGGCGTGCGCGTGCAGGCCGACGGGACCGTCGACGTGGTGGTGCTGGTCGAGACGCACGCCAGGCGGCCAGGGCGCTGCGCCCGGCTCATGGGGCAGGGCGTGGCGCACCTGTCGGTGACAGTGCGGGAGGCCGACGTCGTGGTCGGCCCGTTCGTGCTCCCGGGGCGCACGGCGTGCGCGCGGTGCGCGGACCTGACGCTGGCGGACGACGACCCGGCCTGGCCGGCGATGGCTGCCCAGCTGCGGGCGGACGCGGTGCACCTGCCTCAGGAGACGACGCTGGTGGCGAGCGCGGCGGCGTTCGCCGGCGCTCAGGTGCTGGCGCACCTCGACGGGATGCGGCCCGCTGCGGCGGGGGCCGTGGTGGAGCTCGCGCTGCCGCACGCGTTGCCGCGCGTGCGCGAGCTGGCGCCGCACCCGAGGTGCGGCTGCGTGACCCTCACGCGGCCGGGCGCGGCCGGGGCCGCGTGAGGGTCACGCTGCGGCGGTGCGCGAACGCACCGCCGCAGCGGAAGGAGCCTGCTCCGCGAGCGCAGGCTCGTTCTTGCGGGGACGGCCGCGGCCACGCTTGCGGGCCACGACGACGCCGTCCACGAACACCTCGCCGCCCCAGACGCCCCACGGCTCGGCGCGATCGATCGCGCCGGCCAGGCAGCCCTCGATCAGAGGGCAGGTGCGGCAGAGGGCCTTGGCCTCCTCGACCTGGGCGGTGTGCTCGGCGAACCAGAGCTCCGGGTCGTGGGTGCGGCAAGGAAGGACTCCGCTGAGCAACGTCTCGAAGGCGCTGTCGATCTGGTCGACCGTCGCGTCAGCGGTGATGGGTTGGTGGGGGGTCCAGGCGGCGTTGCCCGGAGCCATCTCCAGGTAACGCTCGTCCAGCAGGTGCGCGAGTCGCACGAGGTCCTCCGTCAGGTTCTGAAAGTCGTCTTCGTTCTTTCAGGACCTGCGGTTCCTACGGTTCTCATCGGAGAGAAACGAAGGCCGCGGGTCCTGGGAGGACTCCGCGGCCTGGAGATCTGGCGTGTGTTACGCCGGATGGTTCCGGGGAGCGGAGTCTGGGGCGAGAGCGAGGCGGTCGCCACGGAGCCAACGAGGCTGTGCGACGACGGACTTGTGCCCACGCAGACGGGACGGCATATCAATGACCAGCGCATGCGTCAGGGCATACGTCGGCTCGATAAAGACCGTCGTCGTGTTGATGCTCTCCACGGGTTCCACCTCCTTCGAACGCTCGGGCCCACGCCTCGCGGCGCGCGCCTCCTCCAGCAGGGACTCTCCGAGGATAGACCGACCACCCCCGGGCGCCACACCTTTTATTCGGGATATGTCCGAGAAGTTTTTTCCGGGCCGCCCGCGGCGGCCACGACCGCCAGCACCTGGGCCCCGAACCGGTCGATCTTGGCGGGCCCGATGCCGTGGATCCGCGCGAGCTGCATGGTCGAGGTGGGGCGGATCTCGGCGACGGCGGCGAGCACCTGGTCGGTGAGCACCGTGTAGGCGGGCTTGTCGAGCGCGGCGGCCGTGAGGCGGCGCCACTCGCGGAGCGCCTCGAACAGGGCGGGGTCGGGCTCGCCCGTCAGCAGGGCGTGCGACCGGCCGTTGCCGACCGTGCGGGCGCGCGCGGTCGACCGGCGGGCGCCGTCGGGCTCGGGCCACAGGCCGTCGAGGAACCGCGTGCGCTTGCGGCTGGGACGCCCCCCGGGCCGGGCACGTGCGAACGACACCTCGAGGTGCTCGCGGGCGCGCGTGACGCCGACATAGAGCAGGCGGCGCTCCTCGGCGACGGCGTCGTCCGTCTCCGCGAGCGAGATCGGCATGAGGCCCTCGCTCATCCCGGCGAGGAAGACGGCGTCCCACTCCAGGCCCTTGGCCGCGTGCAGCGACGCGAGCGTCACGCCCTCGACCGTGGGGGCGTGCTGGGCGGCGGCGCGCTCCTCGAGCTCGGCGACGAGCGTGGCGATGGTGGGCGCCGTCCCGTCGGGCGCGGTCGCGGCGAGCTGGTCGGCGAGCGCGACCAGCGCCTGCAGCGCGTCCCACCGCTCGCGCGTCGCTCCGCGCGCCGCGGGGGCCTTCTCCTGCCAGCCGGCCGTGGTCAGCACGTCGCGCACCTGCTCGGGCATCGGCTGGTCCGGGTCGGCGGACCGGGCGGCGCCGCGCAGCAGCACGACGGCGTCGCGCACCTCCTTGCGCTGGAAGAACCGCTCGCCGCCGCGCACCTGGTAGCCGACCCCTGCCTCGGCGAGCGCCGCCTCGAAGGCCTCCGACTGGGCGTTGGTGCGGTAGAGCACGGCGATCTCGCTGGGCCGGGTGCCCGCGGCGACGAGGCGCTTGGCGCGAGCGGCGATCCCGGCGGCCTCGGCCTCGTCGTCGTCGTACGCGGTGAAGCCGACCGGGGGGCCAGGCTTGCGCTGGGCGCGCAGCTCGAGCGCGCCTGCCACGCGGCCGTGGCGCAGCACCTCGTTGGCCAGGTGCACCACCTGGGGCGTGGAGCGGTAGTCGCGCTCGAGCCGCACCTCGTGGGCCTGCGGGAACCGCTTGCGGAACTGGAGCAGGTAGCCGGGCGTCGCGCCGGTGAAGGAGTAGATGGTCTGGGACGGGTCGCCGACGACGCACAGCTCGCTGCGGTCGCCGAGCCATTGGTCGAGCAGGAACTGCTGGAGCGGCGAGACGTCCTGGTACTCGTCGACCACGAAGTGCCGGTACTGCGACCGCACCTCGTCCGCGACGGCGCGGTTCTCCGCGAGGATCCCCGCGAGGATCTGCAGCACGTCCTCGAAGTCGATGACGCCGCGCTCGCTCTTGACGTCCTCGTACGCGGTGGCCAGGCGGGCCACCTGCTGATGGTCGAAACCGGCCGGGGCGGGGCGGCCCGCCGTGGCGGCCCGGCGCTCGTAGTCGTCGGGGGCCACCAGGCTGACCTTGGCCCACTCGATCTCGCTCGCGAGGTCGCGCACCGCGACGCGGTCGACGTTCACACCGACCAGGCGGGCGGCCTCCGCGACCAGCGGGGCCTTGTGCTCGAGGATGCGGTTCGGGGCGCCGCCGATGACGCGCGGCCAGAAGTAGCCGAGCTGCCGCAGGGCCGCCGCGTGGAAGGTGCGGGCCTGGACGCCGGCCACGCCGAGCTCGCGCAGGCGCGTGCGCATCTCCCCTGCGGCGCGCGCGGTGAAGGTCACGGCGAGCACCGTGGTGGGCGCGTAGACGCCCGTGCGCACGCCGTAGGCGATGCGGTGCGTGATCGCGCGCGTCTTGCCCGTCCCCGCGCCGGCCAGCACCACGACGGGGCCGCGCAGCGCGGAGGCGACCTCGCGCTGCTCGGGGTCGAGGGCGGCGAGGATCGCGTCGGGGGTGGTGTGGCTGGGCATCGCCGCGATTCTTGCAGCCGCGGCCGACAGCCGGGGCCCGTCGTCCCCAGGGTCATGGCCGTGCGGCGGCGACCAGCCCGGCGTCCGTGCGGCGGAGCGCCGCCGTCGTGAGGCCGACCGCCGCGACCGCGGCCACGGCGGCGCCCAGGACCGGGAGCGGGAGCGGCCCGTCCCCGCCCCCGGCCACGGCGCCCGCGGCAGCGCCGACAGCGATCCCGAGGTTCAGCGCCACCACCATGACGGCCCCCGCCGTCGGACGGAACGCCGCGGAGGCCAGGGCCAGCAGGCGCGTCTGGAACACCACGGGCAGGGCGCCGAGCGCGACGCCCCACACCGCCACCACGGCGAGCACCGCCGGGTGGCTGCCCCCGGCGGCACCCAGGGCGAGCAGCGCGACGGCGACGACCGCCGCCGTGACCGGCAGTGCCAGCGTGGGCAGGCGGCGCGCCGCGGCGGGGGCGACGGCCAGCCCGAGCAGCCCTGCGACCCCGAATACCAGCAGCACGACGCTCAGGCGGCCACGCGCGAGCGCGCCCGCCGCCGCCAGGGCGGGCCCCAGGTACGTGAACACGGCGAAGTGGGCGACCAGCACCACCCCGCCCAGCACCGCGACGCGCACGACCGGGACCGCGCTGGGGTCGCGCCGCCCGCGCACCATGGGCGGCGGCGCCATGCGCGGCAGCAGCGGCAGCAGCGCGAGGCCCGTCGCGACCGTCAGCGCGCCCACGGCCCCGAACGCGAGGCGCCAGCCGGCGGCCTCGCCGAGCGCGGTCGCGGCCGGGACGGCGGCGACGGTGGCGACGGCCGGCCCTGCGACGACCACGGCAACCGCCCGCGGCACGTCCTTCTCGGGCACCAGGGACCCGGCGGCCACCACCACGAGCGCCCAGAAGAGCCCGTGCCCCACCGCGGCGAGCGTCCGGGCCACCAGGAGCGCCGTGTAGGACGGCGCGAGCGCGGTGAGCACCGTGGCCACCCCGGTCGCGACCAGGGAGGCGACCAGCAGGGTGCGCCGGTCGACCCGTCGCGTGGCGCGCGCCAGGGGCAGGCTCAGCGCCGCGATGGTCACGCCCCAGGCCGTGACGAGCACGCCGACGGCGCCCGGGGGGGCGCCCGTGCCGGCGGAGATGCGCAGCAGCAGCGCCGCGGGGAGCAGCTCGGCGGTGACGGTCCAGAGCGTCCCGGCGGCCAGGGCGATCACGGGCACCCAGGCGGCTCGCGGGGTCGAGATGGTCATGGTCCCGACCGTAGACATTGACATTGATGTCAATGTCAAGGACGGTGGAGATGTGAAGATCGGCGACGTCGCGGAGCGCACCGGGGTGGCCACCCGGATGATCCGCTACTACGAGTCCCAGGGGCTGCTCGAGCCCACGCGCGGCACCAACGGCTACCGCGTGTACGACGAGGCCGACGTCGACCGCGTGCGCCGCATCCGCAACCACGTCACCGCGGGCGTGCCCACCCGGCTGATCCGCGCGGTGCTCGACATGGAGAAGCCCACCTGGACCCGCGAGTGCACGGCCGAGCTCGCCCAGATGCTCGGCAAGGAGCTGGCCGCCCTCGACGAACGGATTGCCTGCCTGTCCGCGAGCCGTGAGACGCTGCGCGGGTTCCTGGCCGGTGCCGTCGTCCCCGCTGACGCCTGAGCGCCGGCGCGGAACAAGCCCGTCGCCACACCCGTTGCCCCAACGAACACCCCGAGCGGAACGAGAGGTCCCGATGGCAGCCGAGACGCTGACGATGTACACGACGACCTGGTGCGGCTACTGCCGCAGCCTGAAGACGGCCCTCAAGGCCAACGGGATCGCGTGGACCGAGATCGACGTCGAGCAGGACCCGGAGGCCGCCGCCTTCGTGGAGAGCGTCAACGGCGGCAACCGGACGGTCCCCACCGTCGTCTACCCCGACGGGTCGGCGGCGACCAACCCGAGCCTGGCCGACGTCAAGCGGGCGCTCGCGGCCTGAGCCTGACACCCGCGGGCCTCACCACTCGCCGGGCAGCCGGCCTCCGTACCACTCCTCGATGAGTGCGCGGGCGATGCTGAGGCGCGTCGGCAGCCTGACCTCGCCGGTCTCGACGGCCTTGAGCAGCTCCTCGCGCGTGAACCAGCGGGCGTCCGTCAGCTCGACGCCGTCCGTCCTGGCCTCGATCCCGTGCCCCGTCACGTGCGCGCGGAAGCCCACCATGAGCGACGCCGGGAACGGCCACGCCTGCGAGCCGCGGTACACGACGTCGGCGAGGCCGTCGGCCACGTGCACGTGGACCTCCTCGGCGACCTCGCGGCGCACCGCCTGCTCGAGGCTCTCCCCCGGCTCGACGAACCCCGCGAGGGTCGAGAACCGGCCCTCGGGCCAGTGGGCGGCGTGGCCCAGCAGCAGGCGGTCGTCGTCGTCCACGACCGTCATGATCACCGCGGGGTCCGTGCGCGGGTAGAGCTCGCGGTCCTCGACGGGGCACCAGCGCACCCAGCCCGCCTTGCGCACCTGCGTCGGCGCGCCGCAGCGGGGGCAGAAGCCGTGGACGGCGTGCCAGCCCGCCAGCGCGACGGCCTGCGTGGCCAGCCCCTGCTCCAGGTGGTCCAGGGCGTCGAGCTCGCGCAGGGTGGCCCAGGCGCCGGCAGCGGTGGGCCGCTCGTCGCCGGCCGCACCTGCGAGCGCGACGTAATGGACGCCGTCGTGCTCCCCGAGCCAGAACCACAGGGGCGGCGGGGGGACGGGTACGTCGTGCCGCACGTCCACAGGGTCGTCGGCGGCGTCGTAGTGCGGGGGCGGCGTCGGGCCGGCCTCCGCGGGGGCCGGCAGGCCGGCCGGCGCCAGCAGCGCCAGGTGCGCGCCGCGGCCCTCGCCGCCGACGGCGAGGCGGTCTCCGTGCAGCACCAGCACCCGCGTGGCGGGGTCCTTGTAGAGCGCGGCGAGCAGGCCGGGGTCGTCGCGGCGCTCGGCGGCGCGGTCGTGCAGGGCGCGGGCGAGCGGGAGGTCCAGCGGCGGGAGCGGGTTCAGCACCTCCCGAACGTACCCGACACGCGCGCCGCAGCGCCGGGCCCGAGCAGGGCGCCGTTACGGTGGTCACGTGCCCCGTTCTCCCCTTGCCCTCGCCGCCCTCACGACGGCGGCCGTGCCGGGCCTCGACGCCCGGTCGGTCCGCGCGGAGGACGCCGTGGGCGAGTACGACGTCGCCGTCGTGACCGCCGCCGACGGCACGCAGTGGGAGGTGCGGGCCCCCCAGACCACCATGGCGGGGGCCGCGCTCGAGGCCGAGATGGAGCTGCTCGAGTCGCTCGCGCTGTACCAGGAGGCGGGAGTGCTGCCGTTCGCGGTGCCGCGCATCGCCGGGTCCGCGCTGCTGCCCGAGGGCGGGCGTGCCGTCGTCCACAAGCACATCGTCGGCACGCCCCTGGACATCGAGGCCCTGCACCCCGGGCCGGGGCTCGCCGCCGACCTGGGCCGCACCCTCGCCGCCGTGCACGAGCTGCCGGCGTCGGTGGTCGAGGCGTGCGGGCTGCCGTCGTACACCGCCGAGGTGTACCGCGACCGCCGCCTGGTCGAGCTCGACGAGGCCGCCGCCACCGGGCGCGTGCCCACGGCGCTGCTGCGCCGCTGGGAGGCCGCGCTCGAGGACGTCGCCCTGTGGCGGTTCCGGCCCGTGGTGGTGCACGGCGACCTCGCCGCCGAGCAGGTGCTCGTGGCCGGCGGCCGCGTCGCCGCCATCACCGGCTGGTCGGACGCCCGCGTCGCCGACCCCGCCGACGACCTCGCCTGGCTGCTGGTGGCGGCCCCGCCCGAGGCGGTCGACTCGATCATGGAGGCCTACCAGCTGCGCCGCACCGAGCTCCAGGACCCGCGCCTGGTCGACCGGGCGCTGCTGGTGGGCGAGCTCGCGCTCGCGCGCTGGCTGCTGCACGGCGTGCGGCAGCACCTGCCCGAGATCGTGGCCGACGCCGAGGCGATGCTGGCCGACCTGGACGAGGCGACGCGCGAGGACGACGCGTCCTGACGTGGGGTTGGTCCCGGGGATCAGGTCGGTGGTTCGGGATCAGGTCGGCGGCCCGGAACCGCCGATCCGATCCCGAACCACCGACCTGACGCTCACTCCCGGCCCAGGATCAGCGCCTCCAGCTCCTCCTCCGTGCGCAGCCGCTCCGGGCGCACCGTCTCCCCCGTCGCGACGTAGCAGAACGCAGCGCTGACCTGCTCGAGCGGCAGGCCCGTCCAGCGCGACCACGCCAGCCGGTACACGGCCAGCTGGACCTCGCGGGCGGCGCGGGCGGCGGCGTCGGCGGGCGGGCGGCCCGTCTTCCAGTCGACGACCACCACCGCGTCCGGGCCGTTCGCCGGGTCGGGGAACACGGCGTCCATGCGCGAGCGGGTCATGACGCCGGCGAGCGGCGTCTCGACGTCCTGCTCGACGGCCACCGGCGTGCGGCCGGCCCACTCGCTGGCCCGGAACCGCTCCTGGAGGGCGTCGAGCGCCTCGTCGGTCTCGACGTCGTCGGCGCCGGGCAGGTCGTCGACGTCGACCAGCGACGACGACGTGAAGTACCGCTCCACCCACTCGTGGAAGCGGGTGCCGCGGCGGGCGTGGACGGTCGGCTGGGCCGGGACCGGGCGGCGGAGCTGCAGGGCGAACTCGTCGCGGTCCGTCGCCAGCCGCACCAGGCCCGACGCGCTCACGTGCGCGGGGAGGCTGACCTCGTGGCCCACGCGTTCGTCGCGCTCGGCGAGCAGCATGCGCGCGAGCTCGACGACGTCGTGGCCGGCGGCGTCGCGCAGCACGCCCGGCTCGGCGGTGAGCTCGCCGGGTGCCACCTGCTCGGTTGCTGCCGCGCGGGCCCGCACCGCGGCGTCGACCTGCGCCGCCGTCGCGCGCAGCACGTCCCGCGGGGACCCGGCCTCGTCGGCGTCGGGGGCCGGCCAGACGCCCGTGTCCTCGTTCTCGTCGCGCGGGTTGGTGTCACCGGGGGCGGGCGCGGCCGTCCAGCTGTCGGCGCGCACCAGGCCCGCCTCGGCCAGCTCGACCAGGAACGGCGACAGGCGGCGCGGCTTGGACGCGGTGCCCCACCAGTGCGCCGCGAGCAGAAGCTCACGACGGGCGCGCGTGAACGCGACGTAGGCGAGGCGCCGCTCCTCGGCCAGGGCGTGCTCGCCGCACGCGCTGCGGAACGCCTTGCGCAGCTCGTCGAGCTCCTTGACGTCCGCCGCCTCGTCCCAGCGGAAGCGCGGCAGGTCGGCGGCGTCGCCGCGCAGCGGGTACGGCAGCGCGGAGACGTCGGTGAGCCAGCCGCTGTCGACGCGCCCGGCCGAGGTCTCCTCGATCGTCGGGAACACGCCGTCCACCAGCCCCGGGACGGCGACGACGTCCCACTCCAGGCCCTTGGCGGCATGCGCGGTGATGACCTGCACGGCGTCCGGGTCGGGCTCACGCACGGGCAGGTCGAGACCCCGCTCCTGGGACTGTGCGACGCCCAGCCACGCGAGGAACGCGCCCAGGGTCGCGACGTCCGCCGACTGCGCGAACGTGGCCGCGACGTCGCGGAACGCGTCGAGGTGCTCGCGGCCGCGCAGGCTGACGCGCTCCCCCGCGCCCGGGATCAGTGCCGCGAGGGCGTCCGCCGTGGCGACCTCGACGTCCAGGCCGAGCGCGCGCTCCGCCTGCACCACGAGTTCCGGCAGCGACAGGTAGGTGAGTCCGCGCAGGCCGTGCAGCACGCGCGAGAGGGCGGCGAGGCGGGTGCGACCTTCACCCGTGAGAGTTCGGCCGTCACGCGCGGGGCGGCCCGGGGCAGGGAGCTCGTCGAGCGCGTCGACCAGCGAACGGTGGTCGACGACGTCGCCCTCGACGACGGCGTCTTCGAAGGTCTCGACAGACTCGACCGCCGAGGCACGGGCCGCCTCGGCCGCGCGGCGCGGGTCGTCGAGGCGGGCCAGGTCGTGGGCCCACGAGCCCAGGGCGTGCAGGTCGGCGGCGCCGAGGTTCACGCGCGGTCCCGTGAGCAGGCGCAGCAGCGAGTCGCCGCGCGACGGGTCGTGCACGGCCTCGAGCAGCGCGACGACGTCGACCACCTCCGGCGTCGAGAGCAGGCCACCCAGGCCGACCACCTCGACCGGCAGCCCGCGCCGGCGCAGCGCGACCTCGACGGCCGCGAACTGCGAGCGGGCGCGGCACAGCACCGCCGCCGTGGTGCGGCCCTCCGGGTGCGAGCCGGGGCGCCAGCGCGCGGCGACCCACTCGGCGACGGCCTCGGCCTCCTCCTCGAGCGTGGTGGCCACGTGCGCGGCGACGGTGCCGGTGCCCGCGCCGGGGCGCAGGTCGAGCGGGGGGACGTGGACGGCGGTGCTGGGCCCGGCCGCCGAGGCCGGCAGCGCAGCGGGCGTGCGCAGCGGGGCCGAGGCCACGTTCGCCGCCGCGAGCACCGCGGCGTCGTTGCGCCACGACGTCGACAGGTACCGCACGCCGGCCGGGGCGCCGTCGACGTGACGGAACCGGTCCGGGAACCGGGCCAGGCCCGATGCCGACGCGCCGCGCCAGCCGTAGATCGACTGGTGCGGGTCTCCCACGGCCGTGACGGCGTGCCCGCCGCCGAACAGCCCCGCCAGCAGCTCCACCTGCGCGTACGAGGTGTCCTGGTACTCGTCGAGCAGCACCACACGGAACCGCGCGCGCTCGACCTCCCCGACGTGCGGCACGGTCCGGGCCAGGTCGGCCGCGAACGCGATCTGGTCGCCGAAGTCGAGCGCGTCGGCGGTGCGCTTGCTGCGCCGGTACGCGGCCACGAGGTCGAGCAGCGCGCGGCGCTCGCCCAGGCTGCGCAGCAGCTTCTCGACGTCGACGCCGCGGGTGCGCTTGCCCTTGCCGAGCGGCAGCGAGCCGAGGCGCTCGAGCATCGCGTCGAGCGCCTGCTTCGCGTCGTCGACGGCCACCAGGTGCTCCCCGAGCTCGCCCGACAGCCCGATCACCGCACCGACGACGCCGGACACCGACCGGTCCGTGCCGAGGTCGCCGTCCCACGACTCGACCAGCTGGGCGGCGAGCTGCCACTGGTTCGCCTCGCCCAGCAGCCTCGACCCCGGCTCGACGCCGAGCCGCAGCCCGTGGTCGGTGACCAGCGACGCCGCGTACGCGTTGTACGTGGCGACCGTGGGTCGGGAGAGCAGGTCCATCGCGGCGTCGGCGCCCGACGTCGTGCGGCCGCGGGCGCGCGCCACCTGCGCGAGGCGCGACTGCACGCGTGTCTGGAGCTCGCCGGCCGCCTTGCGGGTGAACGTCAGGCCCAGCACCTGGTCGGGCTCGACCAGCCCGTTGGCGATGAGCCACACGACGCGGGCGGCCATCGTCTCCGTCTTGCCCGACCCCGCGCCGGCCACCACGAGCGTGGGCTCCAGCGGGGCCTCGATGACGGCGACCTGCTCGTCGGTGGGCTCGTGGCGGCCGATGAGGCGGGCGATCTCGCGGGCGGAGAGGGTCGGCTCCGGGGCGGGGGGCGCCGGCTCGAGCGCCGCCCAGTCGTCCAGCGGGGCCTCGGGGGCCAGGTGCAGCTCGAAGCCGAGCTGCTCGTCGTCGGCGGTCACGCGACCACACCCCTTCCCTCGGGCTGCACGGGGCACGACCGGCGCACCGGGCAGACCGTGCACAGGTCGTTGCGGTGCGCGCCGAACCGCGCCGCCGCCATCGTGTCCGCGGCCTGCTCCACCAGGGCGGACGCCCAGCTCGAGCCGTCCGGCTCCGGGGCGAGCGCCGGCTGCACGCGCAGCGACGGCTTGACCGCGTCCGTGCCCACGAACACCAGGCGGGCGCCCGCCGCGCGCGTACGCTCGGGCAGGTCCAGGGCGCCGCCCTCGACGGCGAGCTGGTAGGCGCCGAGCTGCGGGTGCTGCAGCGCCTGCTCGACGGTCGGCTGGCTGCGGCCGGTCTTGAGGTCGGCGACGACGGCCTTGCCCTCTCCGGCGTCCTCGACGCGGTCGATGGTGCCGCGCAGCCGCGCCCGGCCCACCTCCAGGTCGAACGACGCCTCCACCGCGAGCACCTGCCCGGAGTCGGCCAGGTAGGCGGCGAGCTTCTCGACCATGCGCTCCGCCCGCTCCCGCAGCTGCCGCGCGGGCCAGCCGGGCGGCAGCGCCAGCTGCGGCCAGCGCCGGTCCAGCTCCGCCTTGAGCTCGTGCAGCGAGCCGCCGGGCAGCGCCTCGGCGATCGCGTGCACGAGCGTGCCGAGCGTCTGGGTCGTGTCGTCGGCGGCCGTGCCGCCCGCCGCCTCGAACGACCAGCGCAGCGCGCACGTGGTCACGGTCTCGACCTTGGACGGCGACACCGGCACGACGTCGTCCGGGCCCCACAGCGCGGCGTCGCTCGAGGCGCCCGCGACGCCGTACCAGGTGCGCGGGTCGGCCTCGGGGACGTCCACGGCGGCGAGGTCGGCGAGCAGCGCCGCGGCGACGGCGCTCTCGTCCGTCGCAGGCGACTCGGCCACCGCCGCGCGCACCAGCACCGCACGGGCCGTCGCCACGACGCCGCGCAGGTCCAGCGGGGCGCCGGCGTCGACGCGTCGCGGGTCCCGGGCGCCCTCGCCGTCGTCCTCCCCCGGCGGCACCACGAGGTCGCAGAAGACGCTCGGGGCGTCCTCCGCGTCCTCGACCGCCGTCACCAGCAGCCGACGCCGGGCCCGGGACGTCGCGACGGCGAACGCCCGCAGCTCGTCGGCGAGCACCTGCGCGCGCGCCTCCGGACCCAGCGCGTAGGCGTCCTGCGAGCGGCCGGCGAGCAGCTCGACGAGCGCCTGCGACCCGAGCAGCGAGTCGCGAAGCCGCAGGTCAGGCCACACGCCGTCCTGCACGCCCGCCACCACGACCACGTCCCACTCGCGTCCCGCGGCCCCGGCGGGCGTCAGCGCCTCGACGGCGTGCGCCCCCGACGCGGAGGCCGCGAGCGAGTCCGCGGGCAGGTCCTGCGAGGCCAGGTAGTCGACGAACGCCGCGACGGGCGCCCCCGGCATGCGGTCGACGTACGTCTCGGCAGCCCGGAAGAGCGCGAGCACCGCGTCGAGGTCGCGGTCGGCGCGCACGCCGGCGGGGCCGCCCGCGAGCGCCGCGTCCCGCCAGCGTGCGGCCAGGCCGGTCGCGTCCCAGACGGCCCACAGCACGGTCTGCGCCGTCGCGCCCGGCTCCGCGGCGGCGGTGCGCCCGGCGGCGAGCACGCGCGCGACCGTCGTCGGGCCGCGCTTCACCGTCGCCGGGAGCGTGGCCGTGCGGGCCGGGTCGCCCAGCAGCTCGACCAGCAGCGCGTCCGACGACCGGCCGCCCCCGCCGGCGAGCTCCTCCGCACGCAGCGCTCGGCGCAGCCGCCGCAGCGCGACGGCGTCGAGGCCGCCCACCGGGGAGGTGAGCAGCGCGGCCGCCGTCGCGGCGTCGAGCAGGGGGTACGGCGACGCCTCCTCGCCGAGGTCCTCGAGCAGCGCGTCCAGGCTGCCGGGCACGGCGCCGGCGCAGACCCGCACGGCGGCGAGCAGCGGCGCGACGGCGGGCTCCTCGCGCAGCGGCACGTCCGAGCCGAGCAACGCGACCGGCACCGACGCGGCGACCAGGTCCCGGCGCAGCGCGGCCAGCCGGTCGCCGGTGCGGGCGATCACGGCCATGCGCTCCCACGGGGTGCCGTGCAGCAGGTGCTCGGCGCGCAGCTCGCGGGCGATGTGCGCGGCCTCCTGGGCGGCGCCCGCCAGGACGGCGACGGCGGCGCCGTCGATGGTCTCGTGCGTCGAGGCCTCCGGCCTGGTCTCGACGGGCTCGACCACCGACGGCGTCGGCGCCGCCGTCGCCGCGCGCTGGAACGGGCCGCCGACCGTCGGGATCCGCGAGGTCACCGCCCGGGTGACCTCTCGCAGCTCCTGCGTCTGGCGCCACACCGTGCCGAGCACCACGACGTCGGCGCCGAACGCCCCGACGGACCGCTCCCCGCGGGAACGGCCGGGCGCCGCGGCCCGTCCCACCAGCCCGGGCGCCGCCCCGCGGAACCCCTGGACGGTCGAGTCGGGGTCGGCGAGCAGCACGAGCCGCGCGCCGTCGTCGGCGAGCACGTGCAGCAGCCGTGCGGTGGCGACGGTCGCCTCCTGGTAGTCGTCGACCACCACGAGGTCCCACGTGGGCCGGGGTGCGCCGGGCACCTCGTCGTCCCACGCGGCGATCGACTGCGCCGCCTCGTCGACCACGACGGCCGGGTCGTAGCGCGGGCCGGCGTCGGGCGTGCCGAGCCGCAGCGCGGTGACGTCGAGGTACTCCTCGTAGAGCTGCGCGGCCATGCGCCACTCGGGGCGGGCGTGGCGGCGGCCCAGGTCGGCGAGGTCGACGGGCCCGACGCCGCGCTCCGCGGCACGCATGAGCAGGTCGCGCAGCTCCTGCCGCAGCCCGCGCAGGCCCAGGGCGTCCTCCGGCAGGCCGTCGGGCAGCAGCAGCGGGGCGCCTTCTCCCTCGAGGTGGCCGGCGAGCAGCTCCGCGAGCACGAGGTCCTGCTCCGGACCGGAGACCAGCGTGGGCGTCGGCTCCCCCAGCGCCGCCGCGCGGGTGCGCAGCACCGCGAACGCCGCCGACGACGCCGTCCGCACCATCGGCGCGCCGAGCGTGCGCCCGGACGCGGCGGCCACCTGGTCGCGCAGCCGCGCGGCGGAGCGGCGGGACGCGGCGATCACCAGCACGCGCGCGGGGTCGAGGCCCCAGGCGGTGACGGCCTCGACGGCGACCGCAGCCGCGACCGTGGTGCGGCCCGTGCCGGGCGCGCCCGCGACCAGCAGCGCCGGCGCCGTACGCGCCTCTTCCAGGGCGACCCGCTGCGTGGGGTCGAGGTCCACCCCGGACCCGGCGACGGGTGCGGGGGGCACGAGCCGGGGCGCGGGGCGTGACGTCATGGCCGCATCAGACCATGGGCCACCGACACGGCCTCAAAACCGGTGGACCTGCGGCGCTGCGCGCGCGTAGCGTCCACGGCGCGCGAGATCAGCAGCCGACCCGGTGTGCCGGCGTCGGTCCTGCGCGTCGTACCTCGCGCACTCCAGGTCACAGCGCCTGTACCGCGCCCGGGGTTCGAATCCCTTCTCCAGCGTGCGGGCGGGTGGCGTCACCGGCGCCGCGGGTGCCAGCGGCCCGGCCGGTCAGGACGACGGCCGCAGCCCCGCACCCCGGCGCGACGCCGCCCGCCCCACCGACCACCCACCACGCAGCGCCCGGCCAGCCGGGAGGAGGCCACCCATGTCCCTGTTCCGCAAGATCACCGTGCACGCCACCGAGAACGCCGTCGAGTACGTCGACGGCCGCTTCGCCCGCGTGCTCCCGCCCGGCCGCCACCCGTACGGCCGCCGCACGCGCCACGTGCGCGTCCCGATGCTCGACCGCGTCACCACGCTCGCCCCGCAGGAGGTGCCCACCGCCGACGGGCTCACCGTGCGGGTCACGCTCGCGGTCCGGTGGCGCGTCGCGGAGCCGCGCACGTTCCTCGAGTCCGCGGCCGACGCGTTCGACGTCGTGCACCTCGCCGCGCAGGTGGCGCTGCGCGACGCGCTCGCCGACGCCGAGGTCGAGGCCGTCGTGCGCGGCGGCCGGCGGCTGCTCGCGGCGGCCGCGGTCGCCCCGGCCGCCGCCGCGGCGTCGACCGTCGGCATCGAGGTGCGCGACGTCGTCGTCAAGGACGTGATCCTGCCGTCCGACGTGCGCTCGGCGTACGCGGCCCTCGCGACGGCGCGGCTGCACGGCGCCGCCCAGCTCGAGGCTGCCCGGGCCGAGACGGCGGCGCTCCGCTCCCTGGCGAACGGGGCGCGGCTGCTCGACGACCACCCGGCCCTCGCCCGGCTGCGGCTGGTGCAGGCCCTCCCGGCTGGCGCGAAGGTCGAGCTCGTCGCGCCCGAGGCGCACTGACCGGGCGGGCGGAGCCGCGCCCCGCCCGCCCGGATCGGCCCTCGGCGAAACCCGGTCCCCGCTGGCCCGGCAGCGCGTACGCGCTGCTTAGGATCGACGGAGGCCCCGGGTCACCGGGCGTCCGCAAGCATTCGCGCGCACCAGCGCGCCGCCAAAGGAGTGAACGTGGAAGTCACGATCGGTGTGCAGAACCTGCCGCGCGAGCTGGCCATCGAGACGGACCTGACGGCTGAGCAGGTCGCCGAGACGCTCAGGAAGGCGCTCGCCGACGGCGGCGTGCTCGAGCTCACCGACACCCGCGGCCGCCGCGTGTACGTGCCGACGTCGACCATCGGCTACGTCGAGGTGGGCCCGGAGGAGACGCGCCGGGTGGGGTTCGGCTCGCTCTGAGCCGTCAGGCCGCCAGGCCCATGCGGTCCATGCGCCGCGTGTGCTCGGCGGTCAGCTCCCCGAGCACCCAGGCGACGGCGTCGCCCTCGACGCCGGCGCCCGACGCCGCAGCCCGGGCCAGCGCGGTGAACGCGGGCCGCGTGGTCATGAGCTCCTGGGCGAGCGACAGCGACTCGCCGACCACGCGCCGCCCCCACAGGGCGAGACGCGAGCCCAGCCGGCCGTCCGCGTCGACGCCGGCGCGCACGATCGCCGTGGCGCGGTCGTCGTCGTCGGAGTAGCGCATCGCGTCCGCGACCTCGGCGGCCTGCGGGCCGGTGAGGCCGCGCGCGAGCAGGCGGCACAGGTCGGAGGACACGCCGTGCCCGACGATCCCCTTGAGCAGCCCCTCCCACCAGCTGGACTCGGGGGTGCGCGCCTCGAAGGCGTCGAGCACGCCGTCGAACGGCTGCATCAGGGTCACGGCGTCGAGCCCGTGCGAGGCGCCGATCGCGAGCAGCACGTCCTGCTGCTCGCTGACGCGCCGCGCGATCGCGACCATGCGCTGCGCCGAGGCCAGGTCGGGTGCGTCCCACGTGTGCTCGCCGATGAGGCCGAACAGCCCGAGCCGCACGTAGGCCGCGAGCCCCGCGACCTCCAGCAGGGAGGACTCGGGCGCGCCGGGCTGATCGCTCATGCGGCCAGGATACGGTCCGGTAACAGCCCGTCGCGTAGACTGCCGCCGTACCACGGTTGCCCGGTCGTTCTCGTGCAGTTCTCCTGCGACGGCCAGCGGATCCGGGTCCTACCCGTCGATCCAAAGGCCTCGCGCGTCCTTCCGCGATCGGCTGCCGTCCATACGGTGCGCGCCGACGCACGGTGGCCTCGACAGGCTCGACCCACCGGCAGCGCGCCGCACCGACGACTGACCGAAGGCACTTGTGACCATTCCTGAGACCACGAGCGCGGCCTCCGCGCTCGCCTCCCCCAACGCCACCAAGGCCCACCACGCGGCCTCCTCGATCCAGCGGCAGGACGTCTCGTTCGCCGACTTCGGCGTCAAGACCGAGATCGTCGACGCGCTCGCCGCCGTGGGCATCACCCACCCGTTCCCCATCCAGGCGATGACCCTGCCCGTCGCGCTCCAGGGGCACGACATCATCGGCCAGGCCAAGACCGGTACCGGCAAGACGCTGGGCTTCGGCGTGCCGCTGCTCAACCGCGTCGTCGCGCCGGGCGAGCCCGGCTGGGACGACCTGGTCGCGCCCGGCAAGCCGCAGGCCGTCGTCGTCGCACCGACGCGCGAGCTGGCCGTCCAGGTCGCGGGCGACCTCGCCACCGCGAGCGCCAACCGCCCCAGCCTGCGCGTCATCCAGATCTACGGCGGCCGCGCCTACGAGCCGCAGATCGAGCAGCTGCGCCAGGGCGCGGAGGTCGTGGTGGGCACGCCGGGCCGCATGGTCGACCTGCTCAACCAGGGCCACCTGAACCTGCTGCGCGCCGAGACGATCGTGCTCGACGAGGCAGACGAGATGCTCGACCTGGGCTTCCTGCCCGACGTCGAGAAGATCCTGTCCCGCCTGCCCGCCAAGCGGCACACCATGCTGTTCTCCGCGACGATGCCCGGCCCGGTCGTGGCCATGGCCCGCCGCTACATGTCGCAGCCGACCCACATCCGCGCCGCCGACCCGGACGACGACAGCGCGACCGTCAAGAACACCACCCAGGTGGCCTACCGAGCGCATGCCCTCGACAAGATCGAGGTGCTCGCCCGCCTGCTGCAGGCCGAGGGCCGCGGCCGCACCATCGTGTTCGCGCGCACCAAGCGCACGGCCGCGAAGGTGAGCGACGAGCTGCGCGAGCGCGGGTTCGCCGCGGGCGCCATCCACGGCGACCTCGGCCAGGGCGCCCGCGAGCAGGCGCTGCGCGCGCTGCGCCACGGCAACATCGACGTGCTGGTCGCCACCGACGTCGCCGCCCGCGGCATCGACGTCGAGGACGTCACGCACGTCGTCAACTACCAGTGCCCCGAGGACGAGCGCACGTACGTGCACCGCATCGGCCGCACGGGCCGCGCGGGCAACAAGGGCACGGCCGTCACCTTCGTCGACTGGGACGACCTGCCGCGCTGGGGCCTCATCGACAAGGCGCTCGGCCTGGGGCTGCCCGAGCCGGTGGAGACGTACTCGACGTCGCCGCACCTGTTCAGCGACCTGGGCATCCCCGAGGGCACCAAGGGCCGCCTGCCGCAGGAGAAGCGGACGCTCGCGGGCCTCGACGCCGAGAAGATCGAGGACCTCGGCGAGACGGGCAAGCGCACGTCGTCGTCCTCGCGCGGCCAGGGTCCGCGCGACGGTGGCCGCTCCGGTCGCGACGGCGGCTCGCGCGAGAGCGGCTCCCGCGACGGCGGCTCGCGTGACGGCGGCCGCGGCCGCACGCGCACCCGCTCGGGCGACCGCCCGGCGGGCGACCACAAGCCCGCCGAGGGCGCACCCGCGGGCGAGGCGACGGCGCCGGGCACGGCGTCGGACGGCGCGTCCCGCAACCGCTCGCGCACCCGCCGCCGCACGCGCGGCGGCCGGCCTGCGGGCGACGCCCAGCAGCCGGCGTCGGAGGGCTGACCCTCTCGGGGACGGACATCGCGCGGAGAACCCACAGCACACGGCAGTTACCACCACTGTGTGCTGTGGGTTTTCTGCGTCAGACCACGTCCCGCGGGCCCGTCGCGGCGACGAGGGCAACGGTTAGCCTTCCCGCATGCGCCTGACCTTCTCCGCACGGCTCTGGCAGTGGCAGGCGCGCACCGACTCGTGGTGGTTCGTGACCGTCCCGCCGGAGCTCTCCGACGAGCTCGCCGAGCTCCCGCTGCCGCCGCGCGGGTTCGGCTCGATCAAGGTCCGCGTGACCGTCGGCCGCACCCGCTGGGAGACGTCGGTGTTCCCCAGCGACGAGCAGCAGGGCTACGTGCTCCCGGTCAAGAAGGCGGTGCGGAAGGCCGAGAGCATCGCGGACGGCGCCACGATCGACGTCGTCCTCGAACCGGTCCGGTGATCAGGCCGCGCGCACGAACTCCGTGACCGCCGTCGCGACCATCTGGACGGCGATCGCCGCGAGCAGCAGGCCGGCGATGCGGGTCACGAGCGTGACGCCGGACTCCTTCAGGAGCCGCTGGATGACGTTCGCGAACCGCATGGCCAGGTAGACGCACACGTGCACGGCGATGACGGCCAGGGCGATCGCCACCCAGTGCGAGACGAGCGACTCCCCCTGGGTCAGGCCCCGCTGGACGAACACCATGGTGGCGACGATGGCGCCCGGCCCCGCGAGCAGCGGCGTCCCGAGCGGAACCAGGGCCACGTTGACGGCGCCGCCCTTGGCCGGCTCGGGCGACTCGGCCTTGCCCGTCAGCAGCTCGAGCGCGACGAACAGCAGCAGCAGGCCGCCCGACGCCTGGAGCGCCGGCAGCGAGATGCCCATGTAGGTGAGCAGCTGCTGCCCGAACGCGGCGAACACCACGATCACGCCGAACGCGACGACGATCGCCTGACGCGCGGCGCGGTTGCGCTGCCGGGGCGTCATGCGTGACGTGAGCGCGAGGAACACCGGCACGGTGCCGGGCGGGTCCATGATCACGAACAGCGTCACGAACACCTCGGTGAAGAGGGCCACGTCGATCACGGCGCTCACGGGCGGAGCACCGCCAGCTCACCCTGCTCCTCGATCTGCGCCAGCACTGCCGGGTCCGTCGTGTTCTCGCCGATGCGGTTGGGCTTGCCCGCCCCGTGGTAGTCGCTCGAGCCCGTGACCAGCAGGCCCAGAGCCCGCGCGAGGTCGCGCAGCCGCGCCCGGGTGGGCGCGTCGTGGTCGCGGTGGTCCACCTCGAGGCCGGCCAGGCCCGCCGCGGCGAGCTCCTCGATCGTCTCGGGCGGCACCACGCGGCCCCGCTGCGAGGCGCCAGGGTGCGCGAACACGGGGACGCCGCCCGCCGCGCGGACGGCCCGCACGGCGTCGACCGTGTCCGGGGCCAGGTGCGGCGCGTAGTAGCGGGTGCCGGGCCGCAGCATGGTCGCAAACGCCTCGTCGCGCGTGCCGACGACGCCGGCAGCGACGAGCGCGTCGGCCAGGTGGGGACGGCCGACGGTGGCGTCGGGACCCGTCTGCGCGAGCACGTCCTCCCACGTGATCGGGTAGTCCTCGCCGAGCAGCTCCGCCATCCGTTCGAGGCGCGTCAGCCGCGAGGCGCGCGTCCGCTCGAGCTCGGCGACCAGCGCCGGGTGCGTCGGGTCGTGCAGGTAGGCGAGCAGGTGGACGCTCACGCGGTCGCTGATCGTGGAGATCTCGGCGCCGCGCACCAGGGCCACGCCGGCGCCGGCCGCGGCCTCGGCGGCCTCGTCCCAGCCCGCGGCCGAGTCGTGGTCCGTCAGCGCGACGACGCTCAGCCCGGCCGCCGCCGCGGCCTCCACGACCTGCCCCGGGGTGTCCGTGCCGTCCGACGCCGTGGAGTGGGTATGGAGGTCGATCACGAGGCCACAGTAGCCGTCACAGGATCCTCACTGCCCTTCACAGATCTGCCAGCGCCGCGCCGCGCGAGCCGCCGCCGGGCGCGCGACGATGCGGGGGTGGGAACCCGACCGGCCGTCGTCTTCGTCCACGGCATGCGGACCTCGTCGGCGATCTGGGATCGCCAGCTCGAGCACGTCCACGCCGCGGGGTACCGGGCCCTCGCGGTCGACCTGCCCGGGCACGGCAGCCGCCCCGACGAGCGGTTCAGCCTGCCAGGAGCCTTCGCGGCGATCGACGAGGCGATCGAGTCGTTCGGGCCCGACGTCCCCGTGGCGCTCGTGGGCCTCAGCCTGGGCGGGTACACCGCGCTCGCGTACGCCGCGCGCGACGCCTCCCGCGCCATCGCCGGGGCGCCGCACCGGGCGGGCCGGCTCGCGGGCGTGCTCGCGGCCGGGTGCAGCTCGGACCCCAAGGGCAAGCCCGTGGCGCTGTTCCGCGACATCGCGCAGGTCACCGTCGAGGGCATGGACGGGGCCCGCCGCGCGGCCCGGGGCGCGTCGACGCGGTGGCGCGCCGCCGTCGCGGGTCGTGGCGCGCGCTCCGGCGGCGGCGACGTGGCCGCGCTGCTCGGCGGCACCGCCGTGGCCGGCCCCTTCCGGCCCGGCTGGCAGGTGGTCACGGACGCGCTCACGCACCTCGCAGGGCACTCGTCCGTGGCCGACATCCGCGCGGCCCGGGTGCCGGTGTGGCTGGTCAACGGCTCGCGCGACCACCTGCGGCTCCAGGAGCACCGGCACCTCGCGGCCGCGTACCAGGGCGCGCTCGTCGTCGTGCCCGGTGCGGGGCACGACGTCAACACCGACGCACCCGAGGCCTTCAACCGCGTGCTGACGCGGGCGCTGCACGACTTCGCCCGCAGCTGAGCACCGGCGCCGGTGCGAGACTGGGGCTCATGAGCGACGACCAGACCACCCCCCGCGCCTCCGACCAGAAGGACCACCGCAACCGCCCCAGCTCGAAGGCGTTCGTCGACTTCATCACGTCCGGGTGGGGCGACCGTCCCGACCTCGGCGTGACGCCCTCGCCCGCGGTCCCCTTCACGGCCGCGCGTCGTGCGCGTCTCGCCGAGCAGCTGCCCGGCGCGCGGCTGGTGGTCCCGGCCGGCTCGCTCAAGGTGCGCTCGAACGACACCGACTACCGGTTCCGCCCCCACTCCGCGTTCGCGCACCTCACGGGCCTGGGCACCGACCAGGAGCCCGACGCCGTGCTGGTGCTGCACCCCGTCGAGGCCGGCACGGGCGACGGTGGCGGCGACCACCACGCGGTGCTGTACGTGCGCCCGCTCGCCGCGCGCGACACCGAGGAGTTCTTCGCCGACGCGCGCTACGGCGAGTTCTGGGTGGGCGCCCGCCCGTCGCTCGACGACGTCACCACCCTCACGGGCATCGAGGCGCGGCACGTCGACGAGCTGCGCGACGCCCTGGCCAAGGACGTCGGGGCGGGCGTGCTGCTGCTCGTGGTCACGGGCTCCGACGAGGCCGTCGAGACGCTGGTCGAGGCGATCCGCGCGGAGGCGTCGTCGGACGAGGCCGCCGAGGCCGACCAGAGGACGGACGAGGACCTGGTGCGCGCCGCGAGCGAGCTGCGCCTGGTCAAGGACGAGGTCGAGGTCGCCCAGATGCGCGAGGCCGTGGACCGCACCATCGAGGGCTTCGCGGAGGTGGTGCACGCCCTGCCGCGCGCCGTCGCGCACCGTCGCGGCGAGCGCGTCGTCGAGACCACGTTCGACGCCCACGCCCGGCTCGAGGGCAACGCCGTCGGGTACGAGACCATCGCGGCGTCGGGCGAGCACGCCACCACGTTGCACTGGATCACCAACGACGGCGAGGTGCACGAGGGCGACCTGCTGCTGCTCGACGCCGGCGTCGAGGTCGAGTCGCTGTACACCGCCGACGTGACGCGCACCCTGCCGGTCTCGGGCACGTTCACCGAGGTGCAGCGCCGCGTCTACCAGGCGGTGCTCGACGCCGCCGACGCCGCCTTCGAGGTGGCCCGCCCCGGCGTGCGGTTCCTGGACGTGCACGAGGCCGCGATGCGCGTGATCGCCGCGCGGCTCGCGGAGTGGGGCCTGCTGCCCGACGGCGTCACGGCCGAGGTGTCGCTCACGGCCGAGGGCCAGCAGCACCGCCGCTGGATGGTGCACGGCACGTCGCACCACCTGGGCCTCGACGTGCACGACTGCGCCCAGGCGCGCCGCGACCTCTACCAGGAGGGCACGCTCGAGCCGGGCATGGTGTTCACCATCGAGCCGGGCCTCTACTTCAAGGCCGACGACCTGGCCGTCCCGGAGGAGTACCGCGGCATCGGCGTCCGCATCGAGGACGACGTGCTGGTCACCGCGGACGGCAACGAGAACCTGTCCGCCGCGCTGCCCCGCGACCCCGCCGCCGTGGAGCGGTGGATGGCCGAGCAGCGCGGCTGACGCGCCGCGTCAGTCCCGGCGCGGCGGGGCGTACGGGTCGGTCGGCGGGGTCACCGACGGGTCGTCCGACGGCGGGGTCGCCGGCGGCTGGCCCGTCGGCGGCTGCTGCGTGGGCGGCGCCGGCTGCTGCGGCTCGGGCTGCTGCGGGGCGGCGGGCTGCTGGGGCGCGGGCTGCTGCGTGCCCGGGAGCATGGCGCCGTAGCGCGGTTCGCCCGTCGGGGTGGTCCAGCGAGGGTCGGGCGCGCGCGTCGGTGCGGGCGGCGCCGCCGGCGTCTGCGCGCCGAAGCGGCCGAACGACGGGCCCACGGGCGACGCCTGCGTGCCCGAGCTGCCCGTGCGCCCCTTGCCCAGCCCGTTCGGGGACTTGAGCAGCAGCTGCCGGGCCTCCGCCGCGGAGTCGGACGCGCAGAGGATCGCGTACGTCGTCGCGACGATCTGCGACTGCGACGTGAAGTCGCGCCGGCCGCCCGTGAGGGAGTACGAGAGCACGGAGAACAGCAGGCCGAACCCGGCGCCGAGCGCGACGCCGATCAGCCACACGCCGCTCGTGGCGCCGCTGCCGCCGAAGAACGACAGCAGGAGCCCGACGAACAGACCGAACCAGGCGCCCGACCCCGCCCCGGCGAGCGCGACGCGCCCGTACGTGAGCCGGCCGGTCACGCGTTCGACCATCGTCAGGTCGGTGCCCACGATGGTCACCGCCTGGACGGGGAACTTGTGGTCCGAGAGGTAGTCGACGGCCTGCTGGGCTTCGAGGTAGGTGGCGTACGCGGCCACCTCGTCGCCCTGCGGCGGGGTGGGCATGCGGGGCACCGGCTGCGGTCGGGTGAAGCTCATTGCCTCAGTCTGTCCTAATCACCTGGGCGCCACCACCACGCCGTCCGAGAGGGCACCCCAGGGGGCCGCGCGTAGGCTGACCTGCGTGAGCGCCGGAACCCACGTCTACGTCGCACGGCTGGCCGGGACGCCGATCTTCGACCCGATCGGCGACCAGGTGGGCCGGGTGCGCGACGTCGTCGTGCTGGTGCGCGCCAAGGGCGCCCCGCGGGCCGTCGGGCTGGTGGCCGAGGTGCCGGGCCGGCGCCGCGTGTTCCTGCCCATGACCCGCGTGACCAGCATCGACAAGGGTCAGGTGATCACCACCGGGCTGGTGAACCTGCGCCGGTTCGAGCAGCGCGCCATGGAGTCGCTGGTGCTGGGCGAGCTGCTGGACCGCACGGTGACGATGCGCGACGGGTCCGGCGAGGTCACCGTCGAGGACGTGTCGATCGCGCCGCAGCGCAACGGCGACTGGCTGGTCGACCAGCTGTTCGTGCGCCGCCGCGACGCGGGCCGCACGCTGGGGCTGCGACGGCGGGGCGCCACGCTCGTGGTGGGCATCGACTCCGTCTCCACGCTCGCGACGGGTGCCCGCGGCCAGGGCGCGGCGGCGCTCCTCGAGACGTTCGAGAACATGCGGCCCGCCGACCTCGCCGACGCCCTCCAGGAGCTGGGCGGCACCCGCCAGCTCGAGATCGCCAGCGCCCTCGACAACGAGCGCCTCGCCGACGTGCTCGAGGAGCTCCCCGAGGACGACCAGGTGGCCATCCTCTCCGGCCTCGACACGAGCCGCGCCGCCGACGTCCTCGAGGTCATGGAGCCCGACGACGCCGCCGACCTGCTGCACGAGCTGTCCGACGCCCAGGCCGCCCGCCTGCTCGAGCTCATGGAGCCCGACGAGGCCGAGGACGTGCGCCGCCTGCTCGCCTACGACGAGGACACGGCCGGCGGCATGATGACCACCGAGCCCGTGATCCTGGGCCCCGAGACCTCGATCGCCGCCGCCCTCGCGCAGATCCGCAAGCAGGACCTGGCGCCAGCGCTCGCGTCCGTGGTGTTCGTGGCCCGGCCCCCGCTCGAGACGCCCACGGGCCGGTTCCTCGGCGTCGCGCACTTCCAGCGGCTGCTGCGCGAGCCTCCGCACGCCTCGGTCGGGTCGGTGATCAGCACGGACACCGAGTGGCTGACGCCGGACGCCCCGCTCGGCCGCGTCACGCGCCTGCTCGCCGCCTACGACCTGCTCGCCCTGCCGGTGCTCGACGACGAGAAGCGCCTGCTCGGCGCCGTCTCCGTCGACGACGTGCTCGACCACCTGCTGCCCGACGACTGGCGCGAGTCCCACGACGAGAGCCTCGGCACCGACGAGGGGCAGGAGGCGGCCCGTGGCTGAGCGGCTCGACACCCCCAAGGAGAACCGCCGCGTCATCGGACGCCCGCACATCGACCAGGACGCGATCGGCAAGGGTGCCGAGGCCTTCGCCCGGTTCATGGGCACGGGCACGTTCCTGCTCTACATGACGGTGTTCATCATCGTCTGGATCACCATCAACGTGATCGGGCTGTTCGGGCTGCACTGGGACCCCTACCCGTTCATCCTGCTCAACCTGTGCTTCTCCGTGCAGGCGAGCTACGCGGCGCCGCTGATCCTGCTCGCGCAGAACCGGCAGGACGACCGCGACCGCGTGCTGGCCGAGCAGGACCGCCAGCGCGCCGAGCGCAACCTCGCCGACACCGAGTACCTGGCCCGCGAGATGGCGGCCCTGCGCCTCGCGCTGTCCGAGGTGGCCACCCGCGACTTCGTGCGCGGCGAGCTCCGCAACCTGCTCGAGGAGCTCGAGGAGCAGCGCGCGACCGCCGAGGAGGACTGAGCGCGCGGCCGTGAGGACTGCGTCACGCTCGGGCAGGGCCACCGCGGCAGCGCCCTAGGATCGCGGTATGACCACGCTCGCCGACCAGGTCCGCGCCGCGCTCGCCACCGTCATCGACCCCGAGATCCGGCGCCCCATCACCGACCTCGACATGGTGCGCTCGGTCGACGTCGGCACGCCCGCCGACGACGGCGCGCACGTGCGCGTCGGCATCGACCTGACCGTCGCGGGCTGCCCGCTCCAGTCGACCATCGTGCGCGACGTGACCGCCGCCGTCACCGCCGTCGACGGGGTGACCGGCGTCGACGTCGACCTCGGCGTCATGACGCCCGAGCAGCGCGGCCGCCTGCGCTCGCGGCTGCGCGGCGGCAACGGCGACCCCGTCATCCCGTTCTCCCAGCCCGGCTCGCTCACCAAGGTGTACGCGATCGCGTCCGGCAAGGGCGGCGTCGGCAAGTCGTCCGTGACGGCCAACCTCGCCGTGGCGCTCGCCGCCGAGGGTCTGAACGTCGGGGTGGTCGACGCCGACATCTACGGGTTCTCGATCCCCCGCATGCTGGGCGTGGACCGCCAGCCCACCAAGGTCGACTCGATGCTGCTGCCGCCCATCGAGCACGGCGTCAAGGTCGTGTCGATCGGCATGTTCGTGCCGGCCGGGCAGCCCGTCGTGTGGCGCGGCCCCATGCTGCACCGCGCGCTCGAGCAGTTCCTCGCCGACGTGTACTGGGGCGACCTCGACGTGCTGCTGCTCGACCTGCCGCCCGGCACGGGCGACATCGCGATCTCGGTGGCGCAGCTGCTGCCCGGCTCCGAGATCGTCGTCGTGACGACGCCGCAGGCCGCCGCAGCGGAGGTCGCCGAGCGCGCCGGGTCGATCGCGCAGCAGACGCACCAGGGCGTCGTGGGCGTGGTCGAGAACATGTCGTGGCTGGAGCAGGCCGACGGCACGCGGCTCGAGGTGTTCGGCAGCGGTGGCGGCGCGCGCGTCGCCGGGTCGCTGGGCGCCTCGCTCGGCACGGACGTGCCGCTGCTGGGCCGGGTGCCGCTCGACCCGGCGGTGCGCGAGGCCGGCGACGACGGCACCCCCGTGGTGCTCACCGCGCCCGGCTCCCCCGCCGCGCGCGTGCTGCGCGACGTCGCCCGCTCGCTCGCCGGCCGCAAGCGCGGCCTCGCCGGGATGCGACTGGGGGTCAGCCCCGTCCAGCGCTGAGACGCCGCTCTTCGCAGCGAGCGGCGCTGTGGTGCACTCTGGTGCACGCCGCCCGGGAGCACGGAACCCGCCACGGCGCGGCCACTGCTGGAAGACTGACCTCCTCACCGTCCCTCAAGGAGCACACCCCCATGCCCGCACCCCAGTGGCTGCCTGCCTGGTCGCGCGACGAAGGCGCCGAGCGCGTCCGCGCGCTCTTCGGCCGCACCTTCCACGACGACGGCGAGACGGGCCCCGTCCCGGGCACGCCCGCCGGCGTCTGGTCCGCCCCGGGCCGGGTGAACATCATCGGCGAGCACACCGACTACAACTCCGGCCTGTGCCTGCCCACGGCGCTGCCGCACCGCACCTACGTGGCGCTGCGCCCCCGCGAGGACGACGTCGTGCGGATCGCCTCCGCGCAGACCGACGAGCCGTGGACCATCCGCCTGGCGGACGTGCGCGCCGGCTCCGTGAGCGGCTGGGGCGTGTACGTCGCGGGCGTCGCGTGGGCGCTGCGCGAGGCCGGCCACGCCGTGCGCGGCTTCGACGCCGTCATCGACTCGTGCGTGCCGTTCGGCGCGTCGCTGTCCAGCTCCGCCGCCATCGAGTGCGCGTTCGCCGTCGCGTTCGACGACGTGTTCGGGCTGGGCCTCGGCGGCTCCGACCTGGGCCGCGCGCAGCTCGTGGCCGCCGCGCGCCGCGCGGAGAACGAGATCGCGGGCGCCCCCACGGGCGGCCTGGACCAGTCGGCGTCGCTGCTGTGCACGGAGGGCGAGGCGCTGCTGCTCGACTTCCGCCCGGGCCTGCCGGCCGACGCGTTCGCCCAGCACGTGCCCTTCGACCTGGCCTCCGCCGGGCTGAACCTGCTGGTCGTGGACACGCGCGCCCCGCACCAGCTGGTCGACGGCCAGTACGCGGACCGCCGCGCGTCGTGCGACACCGCCGAGGCGTACCTGGGCCTCGAGACGCTGCGCGACATCGACCCGGCCGACCTGGACGCGACCCTCGATCGCCTCGCGCCGTTCGACGTCGAGGACTCGCTGCGCCGCCGCGTACGCCACGTCGTCACCGAGATCGAGCGCACCGCGGAGTTCGCCGCGCTGGTCCGCGAGGGCCTGGGCGCCGACGGCGTCGTCGACGAGGAGCGGGCCGCGCGCGCCGGCGCCCTCATGAACGCGTCGCACGCCTCGCTGCGCGACGACTACGAGGTCACGGTGCTCGAGACCGACCTCGCGGTCGACACCTGCGTCGCGGCGGGCGCGATCGGCGCCCGCATGACGGGCGGCGGGTTCGGCGGGTCCACCATCGCGCTGGTCCGCGCGGGCGACGTCGAGACGGTGGCCGCCGCGGTCGCCGAGGCGTTCGCCGCCCAGGGCCTCACGGCCCCGGGCTTCCTCGCGGCGCCGCCGTCGGCGGCCGCGGGGCGCGACGCCTGACGCTTCCCGGCCGGCGGCGGGGGCTCAGCCCCTGCCGCCGCCGCGTACCCCGCGGGCGAGGACGACGACGGCGCTGACCACGAGCAGCGGCACGACGACGACGGCCGCGGTCGTGTACCCGTGCTCGCGGGGGAACAGGCCCCCGGCGGGCGTCGCGGTGGCGAGCAGCAGGCCGGCGAGGGCGCTGCCGACGCTGAACCCCACGCTGCGGACGATCTGGTTCATCGACACGACGCTCGAGGTCTCCTGCGCGGGGACGCCGTCGAGCACCAGCCGCGGCATGATCGCCGAGACCCCGCCGACCCCGAACCCGAGCACGGCCATCGCCACGAGGGTCGCGACGAGCGAGCCCCGGACGCCCGCGAACACCGCGGCGGCGACGACGACGAACCCGGCGAAGACGGCGAACGTCCACCGCGACGACACCCGGCCCGTCAGCCAGGGCGTGAGCCGCCCGGCCACGAACCCCAGCACGGCGAACGGGATGAGCGCCGCCCCGGCGAGCACACCGGACAGCCCGAAGCCGTACCCCGCCGCGGACGGCGTCTGCACGTAGCGGGTCAGCAGCGAGAACAGCAGGTACATGCCGACGCCCGAGGTCAGCATGGCCCCGTTCGCGCGCAGCACCCCGCCCCTCGCGAACAATGCGAGGTCGACGAGCGGCGCGGCCGCGCGGCGCTCGACCACGACCCAGGCCGCCAGCGCCACGCCCGCCGCGACGAGGATCGCCGCCCCGACACCGGGCGCGTCCCACACCGACGGCCGCGCGACCACCAGCAGCACGCCGAGCGTGCCCAGGCCCAGCAGCACCGCTCCGGGGACGTCCACGCTGACGGGCGGGCGGGCCGGGTCCGCGGGGAGGGCGCGCCAGGCGATCACGACGGCGACGAGGGACAGCACGAACCCGACGGCGTACGCGGCGCGGAGCCCGGCGAGCTCGTCGACCAGGCCCATGAGCGGGTAGGCCACGCCGATGCCCACCGTCGAGGCGACCGAGACGGTCGCGATCGTGGCGTGGGCGCGCTCGGCGGGCAGGTGGTCGCGGGCCACGCCCATCAGCAGGGCGAGGACGCCGAGCCCCAGACCCTGCAGCGCGCGCCCCACGAGCAGCACCACGAACGGCCCCGGGACTGCCGTGAGCAGCCCGCCGGCGGCGACCAGGCCCAGCGTGACGAGGGTCGTGCGGCGGCGGTGGGGTCCCGTGCCGAGCCGCCCGAGCACGGGTGCGGCGACAGCCCCGGCGAACAGCGTGACCGTGAGCGTCCACTGGGCGGCGTCGAGCGGCACGTGCAGGCGGAGGGCCACCGACGTGATGAGGGGCGCGCCGACACCCCCGATCACCGCGCCGAGGAACGCGATCGTCACGATCGCGGGGCCGAGGCCGCGCGCCGCGGGGTTGCCGGGACTCGTCGAGCTCATGAGGTCGTCTTAGCGCAGCGCCTCGAGGTCGTAGGTCGCCACGACGGGGGCGTGGTCGCTCCACCGCTCGTCGTAGGTCGGGGCCTTGTCGACCTCGACCTTGACCGCCGCCGGCGCGAGGGCGGGGTTGGCGAGCTGGTAGTCGATGCGCCAGCCCGTGTCCTTGTCGAACGCCTGGCCGCGCCACGTCCACCACGTGTACGGGCCGGGGCCCTCGCCGCCGTGCGCGCGCCCCAGGTCGGTCCACCCGAGCGCGCCGAACCAGCGGTCCAGGTAGGCGCGCTCCTCGGGCAAGAACCCGGCGTTCTTGAGGTTGCCCTTCCAGTTCGCGATGTCCACGTTCTGGTGGGCGATGTTGAGGTCGCCCGCGACGAGCGCCGGCGTCGCGGAGGCCGCCAGCTCGGCCAGCCGCGCCGTGACCTTCTCGAGGTACGCGTACTTCTCGACCATCTTCACCGGGTTGTCGGCCGGCCAGGTGGACCCGGAGTGGATGTACGCGGAGACGACGGTCAGCAGTCCGCCGCCCGGCAGCTCGAGGTCGCACTCGACCCACCGACCCGTGTCGACGGCGGGCTCGGGCTCACCGTGCGGGCCGTGGGCCTCCAGCCCCACCCGCACGGCGTGGACGGGGAGCCGCGAAGCGACGGCGACGCCGGCCCGCCCCTTGATGTCGCTCGCCTGGTGGGCGACGTGCCAGCCGTCGAAGAACCCGTCCAGGACGGCGTCGGGCGCCCGCACCTCCTGCAGCAGCAGCACGTCGGGTGACCGCTCGGCGACCCACCCGTCCATGCCGCGCCGCATGGCGGCGCGGATCCCGTTGACGTTGGCGGTCGCTACCTGGAGGAGAGTCACGCCGGGGATTGTGCCATCCGCCCCCGACACCCCCGGTCAGCCGGCGGCGGCCGCCTCCAGCGCTGCCAGGTCGAGCTTCGTCATCGTGAACATGGCGGCCATGGCCCGCTTCGAGCCCTCGGTCGAGTAGTCGCCGAAGATCTCCCCGAGCTGCTTGGGCACCACCTGCCACGACACCCCGAACCGGTCCGTGAGCCACCCGCACTGTCCGGGCTTGCCGCCGTCGGCAGTCAGCGCGTCCCAGTACTTGTCGATCTGGGCCTGGTCGTCGCACTCGAGCACCAGCGAGAACGCCTCGTCGAGCGTGAACTCCGGCCCCGCGTTCATGAGCTGCAGCGGCACCCCGTCGATGTCGATGTCGACGAGGAACGCCTGCCCCTCCTCGACCCCCGGCACACCAGCGGGGCCCGACACCACGCTGGTGATGGTGCACCCGGGGATCAGGCTCGCGTAGAACTCCGCCGCCTCCTTGGCGCCCGAGGCAAACCAGAGGCTCGGCTTCACAATGCCCATCGTTCAGCCCTCCGTCGTCGCAACCACAACTACAACTTCGAAGGTACTGACGCCCCGCCCCCCCACAACTCATCGCGAGATAGAGCGAGAGCCCGCGACTTAGAGTGGTCCGACCACTCTAAGTCGCGGGCTCTCGCTCTATCTCGCGGGGGCTCCCGGTGGGCTCCCGGCGGGCCCCCGCGGGGGCCCGGTGTCAGCTCGCCTGGCGTTCCGCCGTGTCGACCACGTTGGCCAGCAGCATCGCGCGGGTCATCGGGCCCACGCCGCCGGGGTTGGGGCTGTACCAGGCGGCCAGCTCCAGGGCCTCCGGCGCGACGTCGCCCACCACGCGCGACTTGCCCGTCTCGGGGTCGGTCTCGCGCGAGACGCCGACGTCGATCAGCACCGCGCCCGGCTTGACCATGTCGGCCGAGACGATGCCCTGCACGCCCGCCGCCGCCACGACGACGTCGGCCTGCCGCACCAGCGACGCGAGGTCGGCGGTGCCGGTGTGCGTGAGCGTGACGGTCGCGTTGACCGCCCGGCGCGTGAGCAGCAGCCCGATGGGCCGGCCCACGGTGACGCCGCGCCCGAGGACGACGACGTGCTTGCCGGCCAGCGACACCCCGTGCCGCTCGATGAGCTCGACGATGCCGCGCGGCGTGCACGGCAGCGGCGAGTCGATCGCCTCGTTGACGCGCAGCACCAGGCGGCCCAGGTTGGTCGGGTGCAGCCCGTCGGCGTCCTTCTCGGGGTCGATCAGCTCGAGCACCCGGTTGGTGTCGATGCCCTTGGGCAGGGGCAGCTGCACGATGAACCCGGTGCAGGCCGGGTCCTCGTTGAGCCGGCGCACGGCCGCCTCGATCTCGTCCTGCGTCGCGGTGCCCGGCAGGTCCTCGCGGATGGACGCGATGCCCACCTCGGCGCAGTCGCGGTGCTTGCCCGCGACGTACCACTGCGAGCCCGGGTCGTCGCCGACGAGCAGCGTGCCGAGGCCCGGCACGACGCCCTTCTCCGCGAGCGCCGCCACGCGCGTGCGCAGCTCCGCCTTGATGGCTCCCGCCGTGGCGGTGCCGTCGAGCTTCTGCGCCGCCATCAGTACTGGACCAGGCCCGGGTAGAGCGGGAACTCGGCCGTGAGAGCCGTGACGCGGGCGCGCAGCGCGTCGACGTCGGCGGCAGCGCCGTCGCGCAGGGCGATCGCGATGATGTCGGCGACCTCCGTGAACTCGGCGTCGCCGAAGCCGCGCGTGGCGAGCGCCGGCGTGCCGATGCGCAGGCCCGAGGTGACGCGCGGGGGGCGCGGGTCGAACGGGACGGCGTTGCGGTTCACGGTGATGCCGACGTCGTGCAGGAGGTCCTCGGCCTGCTGGCCGTCGAGCTTGCTGTGGCGCAGGTCGACGAGCACCAGGTGCACGTCGGTGCCGCCGGTGAGGACGCTGACGCCGGCCTCCTGCAGGTCGGCCGCGTGGAGGCGCTCGGCGATGATCTGCGCGCCGCGCAGCGTGCGCTCCTGGCGGTCCTTGAACGAGTCGGACGCCGCGACCTTGAACGCCACGGCCTTGGCGGCCACGACGTGCATGAGCGGGCCGCCCTGCTGGCCCGGGAACACGGCGGAGTCGATCTTCTTGGCCCACTCCTCCTTGGCGAGGATGAAGCCGGAGCGGGGGCCGCCGATGGTCTTGTGCACCGTGGACGACACGACGTCGGCGTACGGCACGGGCGACGGGTGCAGGCCCGCGGCGACCAGGCCGGCGAAGTGGGCCATGTCCACCCAGAGCTTGGCGCCGACCTCGTCCGCGATCTCGCGGAACGCCGCGAAGTCGAGGTGGCGCGGGTAGGCCGACCAGCCCGCGATGATGACCTCGGGCTTGTGCTCGACGGCCTTCTTGCGGACCTCGTCCATCTCGATGCGGTAGGTCTGCGGGTCGACGCCGTAGGAGGCGACGTCGTACAGGCGGCCCGAGAAGTTGATCTTCATGCCGTGCGTGAGGTGGCCGCCGTGGGCCAGCTCGAGGCCCAGGATGCGGTCGCCGGCGGTGGCCAGCGCGTGCAGTACGGCGGCGTTGGCCTGCGCGCCCGAGTGGGGCTGGACGTTGGCGTGCTCGGCGCCGAACAGCGACTTGGCGCGGGCGATCGCGAGGTTCTCCGCGACGTCGACCTGCTCGCAGCCGCCGTAGTAGCGCTTGCCGGGGTAGCCCTCGGCGTACTTGTTGGTGAGCACCGAGCCCTGCGCCTGCAGGACGGCGTTCGGCACGAAGTTCTCGGACGCGATCATCTCGAGCGAGTCGCGCTGGCGCGCGAGCTCCCCGTCGAGGACGGCGGCGATCTCGGGGTCGACGTCGGCGATGTTGCCGGTGAGGAGGGGGTCGGGAGTGTGGCTCATGAGCGTCTCCTGGCTGCGTTCGGACGATGGACTCGACACGGCGGTCGATGACACAGGGCCCAGGCGAACGACCCGTCGTCGTTACAGCGTTGCCGCTCCCCGGTGGTTGATCCACCTGCCCCGTGGGGCTGCGCCAGTCGCGACCCGAAAAGGGTAACGCAGCCGAGGGTTTCGACAGGCTCGACCGGCAGCGGTCGAGCCTGTCGGAACCACCACAGCGGCCGTGTCAGCTCAGCGCACCCCGGCGCTTCGACACGATGTCGAGCGCGACGGCGAGCAGCAGCACCAGGCCCTTGATGGCCTGCTGCCACGCGGCGTCGACCGCGAGGATCGACAGGCCCATGTTGAGCACGCCCATGATGAGCGCGCCGACCATGGCGCCCGAGATGCGACCCACGCCGCCCGAGACGGCGGTGCCGCCGATGAAGCAGGCGGCGATCGCGTCGAGCTCGAAGTTCTGGCCCGCCGCCGCGACGCCCGCACCGGCGCGCGCCGTCGTCGCGATGGCCGCGACGGCCGCGAGCATGCCGATGTTCACGAAGATCATGAAGTCGGTGCGGCGCGAGTTGACGCCCGACAGGACGGCCGCGTTGCGGTTGCCGCCCACGGCGTAGATGTGGCGGCCGAACACGGTGCGGTTCATGAGGAACGAGAAGCCGAGCACCAGCGCACCGACGACGAGCAGGATGATCGGCGTGCCGCCGCGCGACAGCGACAGCCAGTAGGTGACCACCCCGATGAGCAGCGCCATGACCACGGCACGGCCGATGAACACGCCGGTCGCCTCGACCGAGAGGCCGTGGGCGACGAGGTTGCGGCGCGTGCGCACGGACGACACGAAGAGGCCGACGATCGCGATGGCGCCGATCACGATGGTCACGACGTCGACCTGGCCCATGAACCCGAGGAAGTTGGGCAGCGAGCCGTTGCCGATCTGGTTGAAGGCGTTGGGCAGCGGGGCGACCGTCTGGCCCACGAGCACGATCGCGAGGCCGCGGAAGATGAGCATGCCGGCCAGCGTCACGATGAACGCCGGGATGCCGACGTACGCGATCCAGAAGCCCTGCCAGACGCCCACGAGGGCGCCGATGGCGATGCCCGCGACGATCGCGACCCCCACCGGCCAGCCCCAGTTGTGCATCATGATCGCCACGAGCCCGCCGATGAAGGCGACCACGGAGCCCACCGACAGGTCGATGTGCCCGGCGACGATCACGGCGACCATGCCGATCGCGAGGATCATCACGTAGGCGTTCTGCTGGAAGAGCGCGGCGACGTTGTCCGGACGCAGCAGACGACCGTCCGTCAGCACCCAGAACAGCGCCACGATCAGCAGGAGGGCCAGCACGATGCCGTACTGGCGCACGTTGCGGCCGAAGGCCTCCCTCAGCACGTTCATCAGTTGGTCCCTTCCGTGCCCGCAGCCGCACCGGCGGGGGCCTTCTCCATGGTCATGTAGCGCATGAGCTCTTCCTGGGTCGCCTGCGCGCGCGGCACCTCGCCGGTGATCCGGCCCTGGCTCATCGCGTAGATGCGGTCGCACACGCCGATGAGCTCGGGGAGCTCGGAGGAGATCACGATCACGGCCTTGCCGGCGTCGGCGAGGGCGTTGATGATCCCGTAGATCTCGAACTTGGCGCCGACGTCGATGCCGCGCGTGGGCTCGTCGAGGATGAGCACGTCGGGGTCGGAGTTGACCCACTTGGACAGCACGACCTTCTGCTGGTTGCCGCCCGAGAGCTTGCCCACCACGGACTCGACGCTGGGCGCCTTGATGCGGAAGTCCTTGCGGTACTTCTCCGCGACGACCTCCTCCGCTCCGCCGCGCACCACGCCCCACCAGTTGGCGACCTTGCCCAGCGCGGACGCCGAGACGTTCTCGCGGATGGTCTGGATGAGGTTGAGGCCCAGGGCCTTGCGGTCCTCGGTGGTGTACGCGAGGCCGTGCCGGATCGCGTCGCCCACCGACCTGATGTGGATCTCCTTGCCGTCCTTGTAGATCCGGCCGGAGATGTTGCTGCCGTACGACCGGCCGAACACGCTCATCGCGAGCTCGGTGCGGCCGGCGCCCATGAGGCCCGCGAGGCCCACGATCTCGCCCTTGCGGACGGAGATGCCGGCGTGGTCGACGACGAGGCGCTCGGTGTCGACCGGGTGGTGGACGGTCCAGTCCTCGATCCGGAGCGACTCCTCGCCGATCTTCGGCTCGTGGTCGGGGAACCGGTTGTCGAGCGAGCGCCCCACCATGCCCCGGATGATCCGGTCCTCGGTGACGGGCTCGGCGCCGTGGAAGTCGAGCGTCTCGATGGTCTGCCCGTCGCGGATCACCGTCACGCGGTCGGAGATCGCGGCGATCTCGTTGAGCTTGTGGCTGATGATGATCGAGGTGATGCCCTGGTCGCGGAACCCGCGGATCAGGTCGAGCAGGTGGGCGCTGTCCTCGTCGTTGAGCGCCGCGGTGGGCTCGTCGAGGATGAGCAGGTCCACCTTCTTGGAGAGGGCCTTGGCGATCTCCACGAGCTGCTGCTTGCCCACACCGATGTCGAGCGGGGTCACGTCGGGGCTGTCGCGCAGACCCACGCGCTGGAGCAGCCTCGCCGCCTCCGCGCGGGTCTTGTTCCAGTCGACGACGCCGTTGGTGCTGCGCTCGTTGCCGAGGAACATGTTCTCGGCGAGCGAGAGCCGCGGCACCAGCGCGAGCTCCTGGTGGATGATGACGATCCCCGCCTCCTCGGAGTCGCGGATGCCCTTGAACTGGACCTCCGCGCCGTTGAGCAGGATGTCCCCGGTGTACGTGCCGTGCGGGTACACGCCCGACAGCACCTTCATCAACGTCGACTTGCCGGCGCCGTTCTCGCCGCAGATCGCGTGTACCTCGCCCCGGCGCACCTCGAGCGTCACGTCGCTCAGTGCCTTGACGCCGGGAAACTCCTTGCTGATGCCGCGCATCTGCAGGATCAGGTCGTCGGCGGGTGCGCCCCCGCCGGCACCGGACCCGCCCTGCACCGTCGCGTCGGTGACCATGACGGCTTCCTCCTCGTTCGTGTCCTCGAGTCGTACCGCGGCCGCCGTCGCCCACAT
>WRHK01000010.1 GCA_009783295.1 Promicromonosporaceae bacterium | reverse complement strand
CTGGGGCTGGAGTAGGTCCCAAGGGTTGGGCTGTTCGCCCATTAAAGCGGTACGCGAGCTGGGTTTAGAACGTCGTGAGACAGTTCGGTCCCTATCCGCTGCGCGCGCAGGAAACTTGAGAAGGGCTGTCCCTAGTACGAGAGGACCGGGACGGACGAACCTCTGGTGTGCCAGTTGTACTGCCAAGTGCACCGCTGGTTAGCTACGTTCGGGAAGGATAACCGCTGAAAGCATCTAAGCGGGAAGCCTGCTTCAAGATGAGGTTTCCAACCCCGCAAGGGGGAGAGGCACCCAGCGAGACCACTGGGTAGATAGGCCGGATGTGGAAGGCAGGACTAAAGACTGCCGCAGCTGACCGGTACTAATCAGCCGACAACTTCACAACACACACTCTTCAAAGTGCTTCGCGTCCACTGTGCGGTTCCCGAGAAACGGGCACCACAAAACCCAACAACTCGATAAAGTTACGGCGGTCATAGCGTAGGGGAAACGCCCGGTCCCATTCCGAACCCGGAAGCTCAGCCCTACAGCGCCGATGGTACTGCCCTGGAGACGGGGTGGGAGAGTAGGACGCCGCCGGACACCCTTCACGAAAGACCCCGCACCCACGGTGCGGGGTCTTTCGCATACCCAGAAACTGCCATTCCTGTCGCCCCGCGCGGCGCGCACACTAGACTGACGGCCATGTCCACCATCTCCCGTGACGAGGTCGCGCGCGTGGCAGCACTCGCCCGCATCGACCTGCGGCCCGAGGAGGTCGACCGGCTCGCCGGCGAGCTCGACGTCATCGTCGAGTCGATCGCCAAGGTGAACACGGTCGCCACCCCCGACGTGCCTGCGACCAGCCACCCCCTGCCGATGACGAACGTGTTCCGTGAGGACGTCCCTGTGCCGGCGCTGCCGGTGGCCGACGTGCTCGCGGCCGCCCCCGACTCGGAGGACGGCAAGTTCCTCGTCCCGCAGATCCTCGGTGAGGAGTGAGATGACCGACGTCACCCGCCTGTCCGCCGCGGCCCTGGCGGACCACCTCGCCGCGGGCGAGGTCAGCAGCGTCGAGGCCACGCAGGCGCACCTCGACCGGATCGCCGCCGTCGATGGCAAGGTCAACGCCTTTCTGCACGTGAGCAGCGACGAGGCTCTCGCCACCGCCCACGACATCGACCAGCGCCGTGCGGCCGGTGAGGAGCTGCACCCGCTCGCGGGCGTGCCCATCGCCGTCAAGGACGTCGTCGTGACGAAGGGTCTGCCGACGACGGCCGGCTCGAAGATCCTCGAGGGCTGGATCCCGCCCTACGACGCGACGCTCGTGGAGCGCATCAAGGCGGCCGGGCTGCCGATCCTCGGCAAGACCAACATGGACGAGTTCGCCATGGGGTCGAGCACCGAGCACTCGGCGTACGGCAACACGCACAACCCGTGGGACCTGGACCGTATCCCCGGCGGGTCCGGCGGCGGGTCCGCCGCGGCGGTCGCCGCGTTCGAGGCCCCGCTCGCCATCGGCACGGACACCGGCGGCTCCATCCGCCAGCCGGGCGCCGTCACCGGGACCGTGGGCGTCAAGCCCACCTACGGCAGCGTCTCCCGCTACGGCCTCATCGCCATGGCGTCGAGCCTTGACCAGGCCGGCCCGGTCACCCGCACCGTCCTCGACTCCGCGCTGCTGCACGAGCTCATCGGTGGGCACGACCCGCGCGACTCGACGTCGATCCCCGAGGCCCTGCCGTCCCTGGTGGACGCGGCCCGCCACGGAGCGACCGGCGACCTCGCCGGCGTCAAGGTCGGCGTCGTCACCGAGCTGCAGGGCGAGGGCTACCAGGCCGGTGTCCTCGCGCGCTTCCAGGAGTCGCTGAACCTGCTCGAGAAGGCCGGCGCCGAGCTCGTCGAGGTGTCCTGCCCGCACTTCCCGTACGCGCTCGACGCGTACTACCTGATCATGCCCGCCGAGGCGTCCAGCAACCTCGCCAAGTTCGACGGCATGCGGTTCGGACTGCGCGTCCAGCCCTCCGAGGGCCCGGTCACCGCGGAGCGCGTCATGGCCGCCACGCGCGGCCAGGGCTTCGGCGACGAGGTCAAGCGCCGCATCATCCTGGGCACCTATGCGCTGAGCGCCGGCTACTACGACGCCTACTACGGCAGCGCCCAGAAGGTCCGCACGCTCATCCAGCGCGACTTCGCGGACGCGTTCGCCCAGGCGGACGTGCTGGTCAGCCCCACGGCCCCGACGACGGCGTTCAAGCTCGGCGAGAAGCTCGACGACCCGCTGGCCATGTACCTCAACGACGTCGCGACCATCCCGGCGAACCTCGCCGGCGTCCCGGGCATCTCGGTGCCCAACGGGGTGTCCGACGACGGCCTGCCGGTCGGGTTCCAGATCCTCGCTCCGGCGAAGGCCGACGACCGCCTCTACCGTGTCGGCGCAGCCCTCGAGCACCTGCTCGAGAACCAGTGGGGAGCCCCGCTGCTGAGCACCGCACCCGAGCTGGCCTGAGACGAAGACGGAGAACGAAAGTGACTGAACTGGTCGACTACGCCGACGCCGTCAAGCGCTACGACCCGGTGCTCGGCATCGAGGTGCACGTCGAGCTCGGCACCCGCACCAAGATGTTCTGCGCGGCCGAGGTGAGCTTCGGCGCCGAGCCCAACTCGCAGACCACCCCGGTGAGCCTCGGCCTGCCCGGCGCCCTGCCGGTGGTCAACGGGAAGGCCGTCGAGTACGCCATCCGCATCGGACTGGCGCTCAACTGCGAGATCGCAGAGACGTGCCGCTTCGCCCGGAAGAACTACTTCTACCCGGACGTGCCCAAGAACTTCCAGACCTCGCAGTACGACGAGCCCATCGCCCACGACGGCTGGGTGGACGTCGAGCTGGAGGACGGGACGATCTTCCGCGTCGACATCGAGCGGGCCCACATGGAGGAGGACGCCGGCAAGAACACGCACGTCGGCGGCTCCGGCCGCATCCACGGCGCCGAGTACTCGCTGGTCGACTACAACCGCGCGGGCATCCCGCTGGTGGAGATCGTCACGCGCCCGATCGAGGGTGCGGGCGACCGTGCGCCCGAGGTCGCACGTGCCTACGTGCAGACTCTCCGCGACATCTTCCGTGCGCTCGACGTGTCCGAGGCCCGCATGGAGCGCGGCAACGTGCGCGCCGACGTCAACGTCTCGCTGCGCCCGACGCCGCAGGACAAGCTCGGCACCCGTACGGAGACCAAGAACGTCAACTCGTTCCGCTCGGTCGAGCGGGCGGTGCGCTTCGAGATCTCGCGTCAGGCGGGCGTGCTCGACGCGGGCGACCGGGTGATCCAGGAGACCCGTCACTTCCACGAGGAGGACGGCACGACGTCGTCGGGCCGCGTGAAGTCGGACGCCGAGGACTACCGCTACTTCCCCGAGCCGGACCTCGTGCCGGTGGCGCCGAGCAGGGAGTGGGTCGAGCAGATCCGCGCCGGCCTGCCCGAGCTCCCCGCCGCACGTCGTCGCCGGCTGCAGGGGGAGTGGGGCTACGCCGACGCCGAGATGCGCGACGTCGTCAACGCCGGTGCGGTCGACCTCATCGAGGCGACCGTCGCCGCGGGCGCCACGCCCGCCGCGGCCCGCAAGTGGTGGATGGGCGAGCTCGCCCGGAAGGCGAAGCAGGCGGAGGTCAGCCTCGACGAGGTCGCGATCACGCCCGCGCAGATCGCCCAGCTCCAGCAGCTGATCGACGCCGGCCGGATCAACGACAAGATCGCCCGCCAGGTGCTCGAGGGCGTGCTGGTCGGCGAGGGCGACCCGGAGGCCGTCGTCGTCGCGCGCGGCCTGGAGGTCGTGTCCGACGACGGCGCCCTGCTCGAGGCGGTCGACGCGGCGCTGGCCGCGCAGCCGGACATCGCCGAGAAGGTGCGCGGGGGCAACCTCGGGCCGGTCGGCGCGATCATCGGCGCCGTCATGAAGGCCACCAAGGGCCAGGCGGACGCCCAGCGCGTGCGCGAGCTGGTGCTCGAGCGCATCGGCGCCTGACGGCCCGGACGGACGGAGACCCCGATGACGCGCGGCCCGGAGCTGCACGGTGAGATGGTGCGGCTGCGGCCGATCGAGGCGCGCGATGCCCAGCGGCTCTGGGAGTCGCTGCACGACCCCGAGGGCCGGCGCCAGACGGGAACGACGGCGACGTTCTCGCGCACCGAGATCGACGAGTGGGCGGCGACGGTCAGCGACCGTCCCGGGCGGTACGACTGGGCGATCACGCCCGGAGCCGTCCGGGACGGTGCGCCGGTGAGCGACGAGCTGATCGGCGAGATCGTGCTCAACGAGATCGACGAGGTCGCGGGCGGCGCCAACCTGCGCCTGCAGATGCTCCCCGACTACCGGGGGCGCGGCTACGGCCGCGAGGCGATCTGGGAGGTGCTGCGCTTCGCGTTCGACGGCGTCCGGGTGGACGGCGAGCGCGAGCCCGGGCCCGGGCTGCACCGCGTGGGGCTCGACGTGCTGAGCATCAACCCGCGCGCGAAGGCGCTCTACGAGTCGCTCGGGTTCCGCGAGGAGGGCCGCCTCCGCGACGTCTACCGCGACGGCGAGGGCTGGGCCGACGCCATCGTCATGAGCATCCTCGAGGACGAGTTCCGGGCGGCCGCCGGCGCGTGACGCGGGCGATCGATCGTCCCCGGCCCGGCGGGGGGCGGCCGACGGTGCGAGCATCGTGCGGTGAGCACGCCTGACCTGAACCGCCCGACTCCCGCGGCGGCCGTCGCCGGCGATCGCCGGTTCTTCGGTCACCCGCTGGCCCTCTTCACGCTCTTCGGGACCGAGCTGTGGGAGCGGTTCAGCTACTACGGCATGCGGGCCATCCTCGTCTTCTACATCACGGACACCCTGGCCCACGGGGGGCTCGGGATCCCGGAGTCGCAGGGCGTGGCGGTCGTCTCCATCTACGGCACGGGCGTCTACCTGCTGTCGGTGGTGGGTGGCTGGTTCGCCGACCGCGTCATCGGGGCGTACCGGGCGACGTTCCTGGGCGGCGTGATCATCGCCGCCGGGCACGTGGCTCTGGCGATCCCGACGCCGGCGTCGTCCTGGCTCGGAATCTGCCTCGTCGCGCTGGGCACGGGGTTCCTCAAGCCGAACGTGTCGTCGATGGTGGGCGAGCTGTACAGCCGGGAGGACACGCGGCGGCAGTCGGCGTTCTCGATCTTCTACATGGGCATCAACATCGGCTCGTTCTTCAGCCCGCTGATCGTCGGTGCGGTGCGGCACGCCTGGGGCTACCACGCAGGGTTCCTCGTCGCGGCGATCGGCATGGCGTTCGCGCTGGTCATGTTCGTGGGCGGGCGGCGGCTGCTCGCGGGGGCCGGGTCCTGGATCGAGAACCCGATCAGCGCCGAGGAGCGGCCGAAGGTCGTGCGGCTGCTCGTGGGGATCGTCGTCGGCGTCGCGGCGCTCTACGCGATCGTCGCGGCGATCGACGGGACGTTCGGGCTCAACGCCATCATCGACGCCCTGAGCTACCTGGCGTTCGTGACGCCGATCCTGTTCTTCATCGTCATCTACCGGTCGCCCAAGGTGACCGGGGCCGAGCGCAGCCGCCTGCTCGCCTACATCCCGCTGTTCGTCGCAGCGATGCTCTTCTTCATGATCTTCGAGCAGGCGGCGACGACGCTGTCGACGTACGCCCGCGACGAGACGACGCTCAGCTTCCTGTGGTGGCACCACTTCAGCCCGGAGACGTTCCAGTCGATCAACCCGCTCGGGATCATCGTCCTGGCGCCCGTGTTCGCGTGGATCTGGCTCAAGACCAAGGACCGGCCGGCCACCCCGTACAAGTTCGCGATCGGCCTCGCGCTGGCGGCGCTGTCGTTCCTGTTCCTCGCGATCATGTCGGCGGCGTCGGGCGAGGCCAAGACCGGGGCATGGGTGCTGGGCCTGGTCTACGTGATCCAGACGCTGGGCGAGCTGTGCCTGTCGCCCGTGGGGCTGGCCGCCACGACGCTTCTCGCCCCGCGGGCGTTCCGTGGGCAGGCGATGGCGCTCTGGTTCCTGGCGCCCGCGGCGGGCCAGGCCATCACCGCGCAGCTGGTGCAGGCGACCGAGAACGTCGCGCCGACGCCGTTCTTCGGCGGGATCGGCGGGGTCGCGCTCGTGTTCGCGGGCCTCGTCGCGGCTCTCGGCCCGTGGGTGCTGCGCCGGATGCGCTCGGCCGACGCCGTCGAGGGCGTGCACACGTCGGGCGACTAGGGTCAGCCCGCGGACGGATGGGGACCGGTCCGTGGACACCGGCGTAGGGTGACGCCATGAGCCGGCCCCTGCGTTCCCGCACCTCTACTCACGGTCGCAACATGGCTGGTGCGCGCGCCCTCTGGCGCGCCACCGGCATGGGCTCCGAGGACTTCGGCAAGCCGATCATCGCGATCGCCAACTCCTACACCCAGTTCGTGCCCGGGCACGTCCACCTCAAGGACATGGGCGACCTCGTCGCCTCCGCGATCCGCGAGGCGGGCGGCGTCGCCAAGGAGTTCAACACGATCGCCGTCGACGACGGCATCGCGATGGGCCACGGCGGCATGCTCTACTCGCTGCCCAGCCGCGACCTGATCGCCGACTCGGTCGAGTACATGGTGAACGCGCACACGGCCGACGCGCTCGTGTGCATCTCGAACTGCGACAAGATCACGCCGGGCATGCTCAACGCCGCGCTGCGCCTGAACATCCCCACGATCTTCGTGTCCGGCGGCCCGATGGAGGCCGGCAAGGCGATCGTCGTCGACGGCGTCGCGCAGACCAAGCTCAACCTGATCAACGCGATCAACTACTCGGCGGACGACAACGTCACCGACGACGCGCTGGGCAAGGTCGAGGAGAACGCCTGCCCCACGTGCGGGTCGTGCTCCGGCATGTTCACCGCGAACTCGATGAACTGCCTCACCGAGGCGCTGGGCCTGTCGCTGCCGGGCAACGGCTCGACGCTGGCCACGCACACGGCGCGCAAGGACCTGTTCCTCGAGGCGGGCCGCACCATCGTCGACCTCGCCAAGCGCTACTACGAGGACGAGGACGACACGGCCACCCCGCGCGGCATCGTCACCAAGGCGGCGTTCACCAACGCGATGACGCTCGACGTCGCGATGGGCGGCTCCACCAACACGGTGCTGCACATCCTCGCCGCCGCGCAGGAGGCGGAGGTCGACTTCACGCTCGACGACATCGACGCGATCTCGCGCCGCGTGCCGTGCCTGAGCAAGGTCGCGCCGAACCACCCGAACTACCACATGGAGGACGTCCACCGCGCCGGCGGCATCCCCGCCCTGCTGGGCGAGCTGGACCGCGCCGGGCTGCTGGACCGCGACGTCACCTCCGTGCACACGCCCACGCTGGGCGCATGGCTGGACGCCTGGGACATCCGCGGCGGCAAGGCCACGGACCGCGCGCTGCAGCTGTTCCACGCCGCCCCCGGCGGCGTGCGGACCACGCAGGCGTTCTCGACGTCGAACGTGTGGGACTCGCTCGACACCGACGCGGCCGAGGGCTGCATCCGCGACGTCGAGCACGCCTACACCGTCGAGGGCGGCCTGGCCGTGCTCAAGGGCAACCTCGCCGTGGACGGCGCCATCATCAAGACCGCGGGCATCGACCCCGACGTCTTCCACTTCGTCGGCAAGGCCCTGGTGGTCGAGTCGCAGGAGCAGGCCGTCGAGAAGATCCTGAACAAGCAGGTCGAGCCCGGGCACGTCGTCGTCGTGCGGTACGAGGGGCCGGCGGGCGGGCCGGGCATGCAGGAGATGCTCTACCCGACGTCGTTCATCAAGGGCCGCGGCCTGGGCAAGGTCGTCGCGCTCATCACCGACGGCCGGTTCTCGGGGGGGTCGTCGGGCATCTCCGTGGGCCACGTGTCCCCGGAGGCCGCCGCGGGCGGCACCATCGGCCTGGTCGAGGACGGCGACGAGATCGAGATCGACGTCGAGACGCGCGTCATCCGCGTCAACGTGCCGGACGAGGTGCTCGCGGAGCGCCGCGCCAAGATGGAGTCGTCCGAGAACCCGTGGCAGCCGAAGGACCGCGACCGCTACGTGTCGCCGGCCCTCCAGGCGTACGCCGCGATGGCGACGTCGGCCGACCGCGGCGCCGTGCGCGACGTCTCGCTCATCAAGCGGCGCTGAGCGCGTCCTCTAGCGGGGCGAGCGTCCAGGTGGGACGCTCGCCCCATGAGCGCGCCTGACATCAAGCCGAGGTCTCGGCAGGTCACCGACGGACTCGAGGCGACGGCGTCGCGGGGCATGCTCCGCGCCGTCGGCATGGGGGACGAGGACTGGGGCAAACCCCAGATCGGCGTCGCCAGCTCGTGGAACGAGATCACGCCCTGCAACCTCTCGCTCGACCGGCTCGCCCAGGCGTGCAAGGAGGGCGTGCACGCCGGGGGCGGCTACCCGCTGGAGTTCGGGACGATCTCGGTGTCCGACGGGATCTCGATGGGCCACGAGGGGATGCACTTCTCGCTCGTGTCACGCGACGTCATCGCGGACTCGGTCGAGGTGGTGATGTCCGCCGAGAGGCTCGACGGCTCGGTGCTGCTGGCCGGGTGCGACAAGTCGCTGCCCGGGATGCTCATGGCGGCCGCGCGGCTCGACCTCGCGAGCGTGTTCCTCTACGCCGGGTCGATCATGCCCGGCTGGGTCAAGCTCACCGACGGGTCGGAGAAGCAGGTCACGATCATCGACGCGTTCGAGGCCGTCGGGGCGTGCGCGCGCGGGCTGATGAGCGAGGAGGACGTCGACCGCATCGAGCGGGCCATCTGCCCGGGCGAGGGCGCGTGCGGCGGCATGTACACGGCCAACACGATGGCGTCGGCGGCCGAGGCGCTCGGCATGTCGCTGCCGGGCAGCGCGTCGCCGCCGTCGGCGGACCGGCGTCGTGACGCCTGGGCGCACCGCTCGGGCGAGGCCGTGGTGAACCTGCTCAAGCAGGGGATCACGGCCCGGCAGATCCTCACCAAGGAGGCGTTCGAGAACGCCATCGCGGTGGTCATGGCGTTCGGCGGCTCGACCAACGCGGTGCTGCACCTGCTGGCGATCGCGCACGAGGCCGACGTCGTCCTCACGCTCGCCGACTTCGACCGCGTCGGCGACCGGGTGCCGCACCTGGGCGACCTCAAGCCGTTCGGCCGGTACGTCATGAACGACGTCGACCGGGTGGGCGGCGTCCCCGTGGTGATGAAGGCGCTGCTGGAGGCCGGGCTGCTGCACGGCGACGCACTCACCGTCACCGGGCGCACGGTCGCCGAGAACCTCGCCGACATCAACCCGCCGGACCCGGACGGCAACATCCTGCGCGCGATGAACAACCCCATCCACGCCACGGGCGGGATCACGATCCTGCACGGCTCGCTCGCGCCCGACGGCGCCGTCGTGAAGTCGGCGGGGTTCACGGACGACGTGTTCGAGGGGACCGCGCGCGTGTTCGAGCGGGAGCGTGCCGCGCTCGACGCACTCGAGGACGGCACCATCACCGAGGGCGACGTCGTCGTGATCCGGTATGAGGGGCCCAAGGGCGGGCCGGGCATGCGCGAGATGCTCGCGATCACCGGCGCCATCAAGGGCGCCGGGCTCGGCAAGGACGTCCTCCTCATCACCGACGGCCGCTTCTCGGGCGGCACGACGGGCCTGTGCGTGGGGCACATCGCCCCGGAGGCGGTGGACAGCGGGCCGATCGCGTTCGTGCGCGACGGCGACCGCATCCGCCTCGACGTCCGCAACAAGACGCTCGAGCTGCTGGTCGACGACGCGGAGCTCGCCGGCCGCCGCGAGGGCTGGGCGCCGCTGGCGCACGGGTACACGCGGGGCGTGCTGTCGAAGTACACGAAGCTGGTGCAGTCGGCCTCGCGGGGCGCCGTGCTCGAGTAGGACGCTCCGCGCAGCGGGTGAAACTCCTGGGGGTCTTCTGCCCGGTACCTGGGATGCCCTACTGTCTGCGCCATGCCACTGGACGACGACGTCCCCGCGATCGAGACGGCGGGCCTCCGCAAGGTCTACCGCACCCGCAGAGGGCGCACGGTCGGGGTCGAGAACCTCGACCTGGTCGTCCCCGCCGGGGGCGTCCACGGGTTCCTCGGGCCGAACGGGTCGGGCAAGACGACGACCATCCGGATGCTGCTCGGGCTGGTGCGGGCCGACGCCGGGACGATGCGGATCTTCGGCACCCCGGTGCCCGAGCGCCTCGACGAGGTGGTCGGGCGTGTAGGGGCCATCGTCGAGAGCCCCAAGTTCTTCCCCGCGTTCAGCGGGCGGCGCAACCTCGACCTGCTCGCGCAGGCCATCGACGCGCCGTCGACGCGCGTCGGCGAGGTGCTGGAGCACGTCGGGCTGACCGACCGGGCCCGGGACCGGTACCGGACCTACTCGCTGGGCATGAAGCAGCGCCTGGCCGTGGCGGCCACGCTGCTCAAGGACCCAGACTTGCTGATCTTCGACGAGCCCACCAACGGGCTCGACCCCGCGGGCATCCGCGAGATCCGCGAGACGATGCGGTCGCTGGCCGACCAGGGCCGCACCGTGCTCGTGTCGAGCCACATCCTGGCCGAGGTGGAGCAGGTGGCCGACACCGTGTCGATCGTCGCCCGCGGGCGGCTGCTCGCGTCGGGGCGGGTCGCCGACATCGTCGGCGCCGGCGGCGCGTCGGTGCGGGTGCGCGTGGGCGACGCCGAGGCGGCACGCAAGGTGCTCGACGCCGCCGGCTTCGCCGTCCGCGCGGACCACGGCTCGCTCGTGGTCGACGGCGTCGCCGACCCAGCCGTGGTGTCCCGGGCGCTCGGAGTGCAGGGCCTGTGGGTCAGCGAGCTGGTCCAGGAGCACCAAGGCCTGGAACAGGTGTTCCTGGGGCTCACCGAGGGCGAGAGCGCCCGCGCGACGGCGGGGGCGGCCGCATGAGCCGCCTGCTGCGCGTCGAGCTGCGCCGGTACCGTGCTCGCCGCGTCGCGCTCTGGGTGGGGATCGGGCTCGTGGGCGTCGTGGTGCTCAGCACCGTGGTGGCCGGGTTCGACGCGCGGCCGCCGAGCGCCGCGGCGATCCGGCAGGCGCGCGTGTCCTACCAGCAGCAGGCGGCCCAGTGGGCGACGGACGGCGACCAGATCGTGTCCGACTGCCTGGCGTCCCAGCAGGCCGACCCGAACCCGGACGCCGACCACGGCTGCGACCAGCTGGCTCCGACGCTCGACCAGTTCCTGCCGGCCGTTCAGCACTTCTTCCCGCCGGCCGACCCGTCCAGCGTGACCGGCGCGAGCGCCGACGGCGGGTCCGTCGACCCGGCGATCCGGCAGGTCGACACATCGATGTGGCGGCGTTTCGGCGGCCTCGCCGCGCTCGACGACCTCGCCCCCGTCTTCCTGTTCGCCGTGTTCCTCGTCGCGGTGAGCTTCGTGACGGCGGAGCTCGCGTCCGGCGCGATCGGCCTCTGGCTGACCTTCGTCCCGGGGCGCACGCGCGTCTTCTGGTCGAAGGCCGGAGCGGCGGCGACGTGGGCCGTACCGCTCGTGGTGGTGGCGTTCGCGCTCGCGGCGGCGGGCTCCTACGCCGCGTACGCCGTGGTCGGGACGGTCGGCAGCGCGCCCGACGGCGTCGTCGGCGACATCGCGGCGTTCACCGGCCGGCTGGCCGTCGCCGGGGCGGCCGTGGCCTTGGCCGGCGTCGCGCTCGGCATGCTGCTGCGGCACGCGGCGGCGGCGATCGGCGTCGCCGCCGCGTGGCTGGGCGCCGAGACGATCTTCCGCTGGGGGATGGGGGACCTGCAGCGCTGGCTCTTCTCCGTCAACCTCTCCGCGTGGCTGCACGGCGGGGAGGTCTACACGACCGACCGCTGCGTCCCGTCGGACACCGGGATGTCGTGCACCACCGTCGAGCACCTGGTCACGCCCGTCCAGGGCGGCCTGTTCCTGCTCGGCGTGACCGCGGTGCTCTCGCTCGCCGCGTACCTGGTGTTCCGGCGGCGCGACGTCGCGTGACGTCGCGCCCGGCGGCGTCCGAGAGCCGATCAGCGATCCCAGGATGTGGGAAGAGCGCCACGCGGCGTGACATCGCGCGCCGCCGAGGCGTAGGTTTCCGTGCATGCAGACGATCCGCCTCGTAGTACTCCCCGGGCGCGCTGGCTAACCCCAGACGTTCCGACGGCATCGTCAGCGCGCTCACCCCTCGATCGTCCCAGCAGCACCATCCCTGGGATCCGGGGGGTTTTTCATTGCCCCGAGTCCCACTGAACGGCAGGAGACACCGATGGCTACGCCGACCCCCAGTCCCGCACAGGTCGCCGCGCGCAGCTCCGTCGTCCTCCCCGGCACGCAGGCGGCTTCGACCGCGGCCGGCGAGGCGATGACTGGCGCGCAGTCAGTCGTCCGCTCGCTCGAGGAGGTCGGTGCGGACGTCATCTTCGGCCTCCCCGGCGGCGCCATCCTCCCGCTGTACGACCCGCTGCTCGACTCCACCCGCCTGCGCCACATCCTGGTGCGCCACGAGCAGGGCGGCGGCCACGCCGCGTCCGGCTACGCGCACGCCACGGGCCGCGTGGGCGTCACGATGGCGACGTCGGGCCCCGGTGCCACCAACCTGGTGACGCCCCTGGCCGACGCCAACATGGACTCGATCCCGATGGTCGCGATCACCGGTCAGGTCGGCGCGTCGATGATCGGCACGGACGCCTTCCAGGAGGCCGACATCGTGGGCATCACGATGCCGGTCACCAAGCACTCGTACCTGGTGACGAACCCGGACGACATCCCGCGCACCATCGCCGAGGCGTTCCACATCGCCTCGACCGGCCGCCCCGGCCCCGTGCTCGTGGACATCGCCAAGTCGGCGCTGCAGGGCCAGACCCGCTTCACGTGGCCCACCGACACGCGCCTGCCGGGCTACCACCCGGTGACCAAGCCGCACGCCAAGCAGGTGCGCGAGGCCGCGCGGCTGCTCGCGACGGCGCGCCGGCCCGTGCTCTACGTCGGCGGCGGCGTGATCCGCGCGCAGGCGTGGGACGGCCTGCGCAAGCTCGTCGACGTCTCCGGCGCCCCCGTCGTCACGACGCTCATGGCCCGCGGAGCCGTGCCCGACACGCACCCGCAGCACCTGGGCATGCCCGGAATGCACGGCACCGTGCCTGCCGTCGCCGCGCTGCAGAAGGCCGACCTGATCGTGGCCCTCGGCGCCCGGTTCGACGACCGCGTCACGGGCCTGCTCTCGAGCTTCGCCCCGCACGCCGCCGTCGTGCACGCCGACATCGACCCGGCCGAGATCGGCAAGAACCGCACCGCGGACGTGCCGATCGTGGGCGACCTGCGAGAGGTCTTCGCCGACCTGGTGCCGGCGCTGCAGGCCGAGCACGAGCGTTCCGGCCTGCCCGACCTGGCCGGCTGGTGGCACCAGATCGACGAGTGGCGCGCCGCCTACCCGCTCGGCTACACGCCCACGGACGACGGCCTGCTCTCGCCGCAGCACGTGATCCAGCGCGTCGGCGAGATCAACGGCCCCGACGCCGTGATCGTGGCCGGCGTGGGCCAGCACCAGATGTGGGCCTCGCAGTTCATCACCTACGAGCACCCGCGCACCTGGATCAACTCCGGCGGCCTCGGCACCATGGGCTACGCGGTCCCCGCCGCCATGGGCGCCAAGGTGGGCCGCCCCGACGCCAACGTCTGGGCGATCGACGGCGACGGCTGCTTCCAGATGACCAACCAGGAGCTGGCCACCTGCTCGATCAACGACATCCCCATCAAGGTGGCGCTGATCAACAACAGCTCGCTCGGCATGGTGCGGCAGTGGCAGACGCTGTTCTACGACCAGCGCTACTCCAACACCGACCTGCACACGGGCCACGGCACGCGCAGGGTGCCCGACTTCGTCAAGCTCGCCGAGGCGTACGACGCGGTGGGCATCCGCGTCGAGTCGCCGGCCGAGGTCGACGACGCCATCAAGCGGGCCAACGAGATCGACGACCGCCCCGTCGTCGTCGACTTCACCGTCTCGCGCGACGCGCTCGTGTGGCCCATGGTGGCCGCGGGCGTGAGCAACGACGAGATCCAGTACGCGCGCGGCATCTCGCCGTCGTGGGACCGAGAGGACTGAGCACGATGACCCGCCACACCCTGTCCGTGCTGGTCGAGAACAAGCCCGGCGTGCTCACGCGCGTCGCGGGCCTGTTCGCCCGCCGCGCGTTCAACATCCACTCGCTCGCCGTCGGGCCCACGGAGCACGAGGAGATCTCGCGCATCACCGTCGTGGTCGACGTCGACGAGCTGCCGCTCGAGCAGGTCACCAAGCAGCTCAACAAGCTGGTGCACGTGATCAAGATCGTCGAGCTCGACCACGAGGCGTCCGTGGGCCGCCAGCTGCTGCTGGTCAAGGTCCGCGCGGACAAGGAGACCCGGTCCGGCGTGATCGAGGTCGTCAACCTGTTCCGCGCCCACGTCGTCGACGTCGTGACCGACACCGTCGTGGTCGAGGCCATCGGCACCGACGCCAAGCTCAACGCGCTGGTCAGCGCGCTCGAGCCCTACGGCATCCGCGAGATCGTCAAGTCCGGGACCATCGCCATCGGGCGCGGGTCGCGGTCCATCACCGACCGGGCGCTCGAGCGCGTCCGGACCTCCGCCTAGTACCGACCTACGCTTTAGGAGCACCAAGTGGCTGAGCTTTTCTACGACGACGACGCCGACCTGTCGCTGATCCAGGCCAAGAAGGTCGCGGTCATCGGCTACGGCAGCCAGGGTCACGCCCACGCGCTGAACCTCCGCGACTCGGGCGTCGACGTCCGCATCGGCCTCAAGGAGGGCTCGAAGTCGCGCGCCAAGGCCGAGGAGCAGGGCTTCCGCGTGCTGACGCCGGCCGAGGCCGCCGCCGAGGCCGACGTCGTCGTCATCCTCGCTCCCGACCAGCACCAGCGTCACCTGTACGCCGAGGACATCGCGCCGAACCTCGAGGCCGGCAACACCATCGTGTTCGGCCACGGCTTCAACATCCGCTTCGGCTACATCAAGCCGGCCGACGGCATCGACGTCATCATGGTCGCCCCGAAGGCCCCGGGTCACACGGTGCGCCGCGAGTACGTCGCGGGCCGCGGCATCCCGGACATCATCGCCGTCGAGCAGGACGCCTCGGGTGCCGCCTGGGACGTCGCCCTGTCGTACGCGAAGGCCATCGGTGGCACGCGTGCGGGCGTCATCAAGACGACCTTCACCGAGGAGACCGAGACCGACCTGTTCGGCGAGCAGGCCGTGCTGTGCGGCGGCGTGTCGCACCTCGTCCAGGCGGGCTTCGAGACGCTGACCGAGGCCGGCTACCAGCCGGAGATCGCCTACTTCGAGGTGCTGCACGAGCTCAAGCTCATCGTCGACCTCATGTGGGAGGGCGGCATCGCCAAGCAGCGCTGGTCGGTGTCCGACACCGCCGAGTACGGCGACTACGTCTCGGGCCCGCGCGTGGTGACCCCGGCCGTCAAGGACTCGATGAAGGCCGTCCTCGCCGACATCCAGTCGGGCGCCTTCGCGACCCGCTTCATCGCCGACCAGGACAACGGCGGCAAGGAGTTCTTCGAGCTGCGCGAGAAGGAGGCCCAGCACCCGATCGAGAAGACCGGCCAGGAGCTGCGCGCCCACTTCGCGTGGAAGCAGCAGGACGCGGACTACACCGAGGGCTCCGCGGCGCGCTGACCCCGCTCCGTCGCAGGGACGACGTCGGCCCGGTCCCGTCCGCGGGACCGGGCCGACGTCCTCCCTGCGACGGGGATTGTTGGTTGGATGGGTGCGTGGACGACGACCTTTTCGCACCCGACGCCGCCGAGCCGCCCGCCGACGACGTCGAGCAGGCACGGCGGATCCAGCAGTTCTGGGAGCTGGCCCGGGCGCGGGCGGGCATGGCGCGTGCCGGCGCCGTCGTCGGGGTGGGGTGGACGGAGACCGTGCCGCCGCCCGCGTGGTCGTTCGGCGACACGCCGGAGCTGGCCGACGAGCTGCTCGCGCTGGTGCTCGGCGGGGTCAAGACCGCCACCGCGGGCGCCGTGTGGGAGTACCAGGCGCAGGACGAGCCGCTGCCCACGAAGGGCGACCTTGCGGTGATCCTCGACGGGCGGGGCGAGCCGCGCGCGCTCATCCGCACGACGGCGGTCGCGCGTGTCGCGTTCGACGACGTGAGCGAGGAGCACGCCTTCCTCGAGGGGGAGGGCAACCGGTCGCTCGAGGAGTGGCGTGCCGCGCACGAGGCCTACTGGCGCCGCACGCTGCCGCAGGTCGGGCACGAGTTCGCGCGCGGCATGGAGGTCGTGTGCGAGCGGTTCGAGCTGCTCTACCCGAGGCCGCCGCGCATGTTCTGACCGCTAGCCGACGACGGCGCCCCGCGCGGCGTCCCACCACCGGAGCACGCGGGTGGCGTGGAACGTGAGCCACCGCGACGGCTCGCCCGGCTCGACGTCGACCTCGAACCACACGCGGCCGGGGTGACGTCGCTCCTGCACCCAGGTGCCGTCCGGCCGCCGCCGGGCGCGCACGGCCTCGATCGCCTCCGCCAGCCGCGGGTCGGGCGCGACCCCGTCGTGCAGGGCCGCCGCGCGGAAATGGTCGGTGGCCTTCAGGGCCGAGTAGGTACCACGGAACGGGTACGCGACGTGCAGCGCGTCCGGCAGGATCGGCTCACCCGTCGTGAGCCGGTGCAGCAGGCGGCGCTCGAGCAGGTACTCCTCACCCGCGTGGCGCGCCGCCCGCACGGCGTCGGAGCCGCCCGTCGCCTGCTCCCACGCGAGGAGTCCCCGCACCGAGTTGAGGGTGGAGACGACGGAGGACCGCACGGAGCCCTCGACCCACCCGCAGTTCCAGCCGCCCTCGGCCTGGGCGTGCTCGACGAACCAGTCAGCGATGCCCGCGACGTCGGCGCCGAGCCAGACGCCGTTGGCGAGGGTGAAGGCGTTGATGCAGCAGTCGACCTCCCCGTCCCAGTACGGCAGGTCGTCGTACTCCCACGTGCAGCTCGCGGCAAGCCGCTCGGCGGTGCCTGCCAGCGCCGCGGCGTCGAGTCCCCACTCCCGCAGGCTGGCGAGCGACCACGTGGTGGCCGTCCACGGCTGCCCCGCACCGGGGCCGGCCTCCGGCCCGTGGAAGTCGAAGTCCTTGGGGAAGAACGCGCCGCCGGCCCACTGCCCGTCCGGGTCCTGGAGCGCCAGGAGCCGGGCGCCGACGCCGTCGGTCGCGACGCGGGCGCGGGTGGCCTGCCAGACGGCGTCCGGCTCGCCGAGCAGGTCGCGCTCGACCTGCCAGCGCAGCGCCGGGTCGGAGTCGAGGAGCCAGTCCGCGAGGGCGTCGGTGAGCTCCGCGGCGGCGGCGTCGTCGGGCATGGGCTCACGCTAGGTACGGCCGCGCGCCGGCGCGCGACGAACGGCGCCGGCGGGGTCCAGCCTGCGAGACACGCGTCCCGCATCGTGACGCATCCGGCGTAGTCTCGGGCCATGACGCGCAACATCGAGCTGGCAGTGGTCGCGGGTGACGGCATCGGCACCGAGGTCGTCGAGCAGGGCCTCCTGGTCCTGGAGGCGGCGCTGGCCGGCTCGGACGCGAAGGTCGGCACCACCGAGTTCGACCTGGGCGCGCGCCGCTGGCACGCCACGGGCGAGACCCTCACCGACGAGACTCTCGAGGCCATCAAGGGCCACGACGCCATCCTGCTCGGCGCGATCGGCGACCCCACCGTCCCGTCCGGCGTGCTCGAGCGCGGCCTGCTGCTCAAGCTGCGCTTCGCGCTGGACCACTACGTGAACCTGCGCCCCAACAAGCTGTACCAGGGCGTCACCTCACCCCTCGCGAACCCGGGCGACGTCGACTTCGTCGTCGTGCGCGAGGGCACCGAGGGCCCGTACACGGGCAACGGCGGCTCGATCCGCACCGGCACGCCCCACGAGGTCGCCACCGAGGTGTCGCTCAACACCGCGTTCGGCGTCGAGCGCCTGGTGCGCTACGCGTTCGAGAAGGCCGCCAAGCGCGACCGCAAGCACCTCACGCTGGTGCACAAGCACAACGTGCTCGTGAACGCCGGCCACCTGTGGCGCCGCACGGTCGAGGCCGTGAACGCCGAGTTCCCCGAGGTCACCACCGACTACCTGCACGTCGACGCGGCCACGATCTTCCTGGTCACCAAGCCGTCGCGCTTCGACGTCATCGTCACCGACAACCTGTTCGGCGACATCATCACCGACGAGGCCGCCGCGATCACGGGCGGCATGGGCCTCGCCGGCTCCGCCAACATCAACCCGGACGGCACGTACCCGTCGATGTTCGAGCCCATCCACGGCTCGGCCCCCGACATCGCCGGCCAGGGCAAGGCCGACCCCACCGCGACCGTGCTCAGCGTGAGCATGATGCTCGACCACCTCGGCCTCACCGAGGAGTCGCGCCGCGTCGAGGCCGCCGTCGCGGCGGACCTCGCCGAGCGGGGCAGCGTCGTACGCACGACGGCGGAGGTCGGCGCCGACCTCGCCGCGCGCGTGCGCGGCTGAGCACACAGCGCCACCTCCGCCACGGGGTCCTCGCCGACAGGCGGGGGCCCCGTCGCCGTTTCCCCCGTCTGCCCGCACGGTCGCGGCAGGCGTGGAACACTACGAAAGTTCACACGGAAAGGCCGGGACCGAAGATGTCGAGCACCACTGACCAGACCATCCTGTCGCAGGACATCGAGGAGATCGTCGAGCTCTTCGCGGTCACCCCGACGGACACCCCCACCTCGGACGCCGAGCGGGCGACCAAGCTCGAGAGCCCGAAGTTCGGCACGGTGTTCACCGACCACATGGCACGCATCTCGTGGCGTCGCGACGAGGGCTGGGTGCACCGGCGCGTCGAGAAGTACGGGCCGCTCCAGCTCGACCCGGCCACGGCCGTCCTGCACTACGGGCAGGAGATCTTCGAGGGCATGAAGGCCTACCGGCACGCCGACGGCTCCGTCTGGACGTTCCGCCCGGAGGAGAACGCGGCGCGCATGGCGCGCTCCGCCCACCGCCTCGCCCTGCCCGCGCTGCCGGTCGACGACTTCATCGCCGCGTGCGCGGCGCTGGTGCGCACCGACCTGGCGTGGGTGCCGAAGGCGCCCGACTCGAGCCTGTACCTGCGGCCGTTCACGTTCGCGTCGGAGCCGTTCCTCGGGGTGCGGCCGTCCGACCAGGTCGAGTTCCTCGTCATCGCCTCGCCCGCCGGCGCGTACTTCTCCGGCGGCGTGAAGCCCGTGTCGATCTGGGTCGACGCCGAGTTCCACCGGGCGGGCCCCGGCGGCACCGGCGCCGCCAAGTGCGGCGGCAACTACGCCGCGAGCCTGCTCCCGCAGGAGGAGGCCGCGGCGAAGGGGTTCGACCAGGTGTGCTTCCTGGACGGCGGGTCGAACACCTACATCGACGAGCTCGGCGGCATGAACGTCTTCTTCGTCATGGACGACGGCTCCGTCCACACCCCCGAGCTCACCGGGTCGATCCTCGAGGGCGTGACGCGCTCCTCGATCCTGCGCCTGGCCGCCGACCGCGGCCGCGAGGTGGTCGAGCGCCGCATCCCGCTGGCCGAGGTCGTCGAGGGCCTGCGCACCGGCCGCATCGTCGAGATGTTCGCCTGCGGCACGGCCGCCGTGGTCACGCCCGTGGGCCGGCTCGCGGGAGAGACCTTCGACTCCCAGATCGGCGGCGGCGCCCCCGGCGAGCTGACGATGGCCATCCGCGAGGAGCTCACGGACATCCAGTACGGCCGGCTCCCCGACCGTCACGGGTGGCTTCGCCGGCTCGCCTGAGGCGCCGCCGGATGTTCACACGGTGCGGGCGCGGCGGACGACGGTCCTGGACAGCACGCCTGTCAGCAGCGACCAGACCGCCGCGCCCAGCACCACCCACACGATCGCGGTCAGCACCGCGCTGAGGTCGATGCTGCGGCCCGTGAACGGGATGGCCGCCAGGATGATGGTGGCCATCGCCACGATCCAGCCGAAGAACGACGCCGGTCGCGGCGTCGCGACGACCAGCAGGTTCAGCAGGATCGCCGCGAGCAGCGCGAAGATCGCCCCGGCGACCGCCCACGACGCCGCCGCGGAGCCGCCGAACGGCGGGTTGCGCAGGTCCTCGCTCGCCACGCGGTCCACGACGAACCACGCCACCAGGCCGATCAGCGCGCAGACCAGCACGGTCGCGAGCGCACCGCCCCAGTAGCGGCCGACGTCGAGCTGGAGCCGCTCCGGCCGCGTGGGTGCGGTCTCGGTGACGTCGGGCCGCGGCTCGTAGGCGGGCTGGCCGGCGGGCTCGGCCTCGTACGCCGGCCGTGCCGCGGGCTGGGCCTGGTACACCGGCCGCGTGGCCGGCTGGGGCTCGTACGCGGGCTGCCTGGCGGGCTGTGCCTCGTAGCCGCCGGCCGGTTCCGGCGCGCTCTCGTACGGTCGGTTCGGGTCGCTCATGATGGGCTCCTCCCGTGCTCGTCCTTCCACCTGAACACGGATCCCGGTGAGATGCACGTGCCGGGGTGGACTTTCTGCGACCTTTGTCCGGTTCCGGTGGGCGATACGCCTGCCGGCGTGATCATCCGGTATGGCACCATGGCCTGGTGACCTCCCAGCACACCCGCGCCTTCATTAGCTAGCGCGTCCGGCCCCACCCACGCCGGACGCGCAGACCTTCCGTACCCGGGAGGTCTTTTTTGTTGGCGGAGCAAGCAGAACCAGCATGAGGAAGAGGGACCCCCACGTGACCTTCGACGTGTACGACACGACGCTGCGCGACGGCGCCCAGCAGGAGGGCATGAACCTCACCGTCGCGGACAAGCTGGCGATCGCGCCGCTGCTCGACCAGCTGGGTGTCGGCTACATCGAGGGCGGGTGGCCGGGCGCCATCCCCAAGGACACCGAGTTCTTCCGCCGCGCACGCACCGAGCTGACGTTCAAGAACGCCGTGCTCGCCGCGTTCGGCTCCACACGCAAGGCGGGCGTCGCCGTCGACGCGGACCCGCAGGTGCGAGCGCTGCTCGACTCCGAGGCGTCCGTGCTGACGCTCGTGGCGAAGTCGGACATCCGGCACGTCGAGCGGGCCCTGAAGACCACGCGGGCCGAGGGCCTGGCGATGATCACCGACACCGTGCGGTTCCTGGTGGGCGAGGGCCGCCGCGTCGTGCTCGACGCCGAGCACTTCTTCGACGGGTTCCGGTTCGACCCGCAGTTCTCCACCGACGCCGCGCTCGCCGCCTTCGACGCCGGCGCCGAGGTGGTCACCCTGTGCGACACCAACGGTGGCATGCTGCCGGACCGCGTGACCGACGTCGTCGGCGCGCTGCGCGCCGTGCTGGGCGAGGGTCCCCGCCTGGGCATGCACGCCCACAACGACACCGGCTGCGCGGTCGCGAACTCGCTGGCCGCCGTCGACGCCGGCGCGAGCCACGTGCAGGGCTGCGTCAACGGCTACGGCGAGCGGACGGGCAACGCCGACCTCATCGCCATCGTCGCGAACCTCGAGCTCAAGCTGGGCATGGACCTGCTGGCCGACGGTGGCCTGCGCGAGGCCACCCGCATCGCCCACGCGATCGCCGAGATCACCAACATCACGCCGTTCCAGCGCCAGCCGTACGTGGGCGCGAGCGCGTTCGCCCACAAGGGCGGCCTGCACGCCGCAGCCATCAAGGTGGACCCGGACCTGTACCAGCACGTCGACCCGAAGACGGTCGGCAACGACATGCGCATGCTCGTGTCCGACATGGCCGGCCGCGCCGCCGTCGAGCTCAAGGGCCGCGAGCTCGGGTTCGACCTCACGGGCCAGGCCGAGCTGCTGTCGCGCGTCACCAACCGCGTCAAGGCCGCCGAGGCCGACGGGTACACGTACGACGCCGCCGACGCGTCGTTCGAGCTCATGCTCCGCGAGGAGCTCACGGGCGAGCGCCCGTCGTACTTCGAGGTCGAGTCGTGGCGCACCATCGTCGAGACGACGCCGGGCAGCGGCCAGGGCCGCAACGCGGTCGCGCTCGCCGAGGCGACGGTGAAGCTGCGCGCGGGCGGCGAGCGGTTCGTCAGCACGGGGGAGGGCAACGGCCCGGTCAACGCCCTCGACCAGGCGCTGCGCACGGCCCTGACCCGCATCTACCCGGAGATCGACCGGTTCGAGCTCACGGACTTCAAGGTGCGCATCCTCGAGAGCGAGCAGGGCACCGACTCGATCACGCGCGTCCTGGTGGTCACCACCGACGGCGAGCAGACGTGGTCGACCGTCGGCGTGGGCCCGAACATCATCGAGGCGTCGTGGGAGGCGCTGCTCGACGCGCACGTGTTCGGCCTGCTCCGGTCCGGGGTCGAGCCGCGCTGACGCGAGCCGTCAACATGGGTTGACGACCGCCGGACCGCGGCCGACACTGAGGGCATGTCAACTCAAGTTGACGGCCCCTGGGTGGTCGTCGTCGGTGCCGGGCCCACCGGGCTGTTCCTCGCGGGCGAGCTCGCGGACGCCGGCGTGCCCACGGTCGTGCTGGACCGGGTGCCCAGCCCCGTGACCTCGCCCCAGGGCAACGGGGTCGCGGGCCGGGCGGCCGTCGAGCTGCAGCGGCGCGGGGTCCTCGACGGTGCGGGCCTGCGCGTCGTGCGCACGCCGCGGTTCCGGTTCGGGCCGCTGACCCTGGACCTCGGGCTGCTGCGCAGCCCGCTGCACCTGCTCCCCGTGCCCCAGAGGCGGCTGGAGGAGCTCCTCGAGCGCTGGGCCGTGGCGCGGGGCGCCGTCGTCCGGCGCGGCCACGACGTCACGGGCTTCGAGCAGGACGACGACGGCGTGACGGTCCACGCGACCGCCGACGGAATGCTGGTGGACGTGCGCGCCCGCTACCTCGTGGGCTGCGACGGCTCCCACAGCCCGGTGCGCAAGGCGCTCGGCATCGACTTCCCGGGCATCACGAGCGACGGCATCTCCCGCCAGGCCCGCGTCACCCTCCCCGCCGGGACGATCGCCCGCACCCGCGACCAGGTCGACCTGCCCGGCGTCGGCACCGTCCCCATGTTCCAGCCCGTGCTCACGGGCCGCGGCTCGGTCACGCTCGCCCCCATGCGGTCGCTCGACCCGAGCGCGCCCGACGACCAGTACATCGTGAGCACCCACGAGGAGCGCGGGAGCGCCGACCCGTCCGACGAGCTCCCCGACGAGGAGCTGCGCGCCAGCCTGCGCCGCGTGCTCGGCGCCGACCTGCCGTACACCGAGTCGACGTCGGCCCGCAGCGTGGTGGGCAACAGCCGCCACGCGACGCGCTACCGCGACGGGCGCGTGCTGCTCGCCGGCGACGCCGCCCACGTGTTCTCGGCCGGCGGTAGCGCCATCAACGCCGGGATCCTCGACGCCGTGGACCTCGCCGCGACGCTCGCCGCCTCGTTCCGCGGCGACGGCGGCGGCGACCTCGACGGCTACGCGGCGCGGCGCCACGCGGCCAACGAGCGCACCCTCGCTCTGACCCGCCTCCAGCACGACCTCCAGTCGGCCGGCCCGACGGGCGATGCGCTGCGCGAGCTGGCCGCTGGGATGCTCGCCGACCGCAGGACCGCCCGGCGCGTCGGGGCGCTCCTGGAGGGGTGAGCGGCGCAGCGTGAGACGGCTCACCCCCGCCGCAGGCCGACGCCGTCGTACGGTGGGGCCGTGCGTGGTGAGTACAAGGTCCCGGGCGGCAAGCTGGTCGCCGTCGAGCTCGACGTCGTCGACGGACGGCTGAGCGACGCCCACCTGTCGGGCGACTTCTTCCTCGAGCCGGACGACGCCCTCGAGGTGATCGACGGCGCCCTCGACGGCCTTGCGGCCGACACCTCGACGTCGGGGATCGCCGCCGCGGTCGACGTGGCCCTCCAGGCCGCCGAGGCTGCCGGGACGCTCGTCGGCCCCGTCGCGCTGGTCGGGTTCGACGCGTGGGCCGTCGCCGTCGCCGTGCGGCGCGCGCTCGGGCTCGCGACGTCGTGGGAGGACCACACGTTCGAGGTGCTGCGTCCCGGGCCCCTGCCCGTGCCGACGCTCGCGGCCCTCGACCAGGTGCTCACCGAGGAGCTCGCCGAGGGCCTGCGCGGGCCCACGCTGCGGTTCTGGGACTGGGACGAGCGCGCGGTGGTCATCGGGTCGTTCCAGTCGCTCTCCAACGAGCTCGACCCCGAGGGGGTCGCCAAGCACGACGTGACCGTGGTGCGCCGCATCAGCGGCGGCGGGGCCATGTTCATGGAGGCCGGCAACTGCGTGACGTTCTCGCTGGTGGTGCCCGGCTCGCTCGTCGACGGCATGACGTTCGAGCAGTCCTACGCGTTCCTCGACGCGTGGGTGCTCGAGGCGCTGCGCAGCATCGGTGTCGAGGCGTTCTTCTCCGGCATGAACGACGTCGCGTCGCCCGCCGGCAAGCTCGCCGGCTCCGCGCAGAAGCGCCTCGCGGGCGGCGCCGTGCTGCACCACATGACCATGGCGTACGACATCGACAGCGACAAGATGCTCGAGGTGCTGCGCATCGGCCGCGAGAAGCTCAGCGACAAGGGCACCAAGAGCGCCAACAAGCGCGTGGACCCGCTGCGCTCGCAGACCGGCATGCCGCGCGAGGCGATCGTCGACGCGTTCGAGGCGTGCTTCAAGCGTCTCTACAAGACCGAGGACTCCGAGCTGCGCCCCGACGAGCTCGAGCGGGCCGAGAAGCTGGTCGAGACCAAGTTCGCGACGCCGGAGTGGATCGCGCGGGTGCCGTGACCCGGACCCGTCAGGCCTGCGGGGCCCGCGGGCCGAACACGGCCGTCCCCACGCGGACGATCGTGGCGCCCTCCGCGACGGCGAGCTCCAGGTCGCCCGTCATCCCCATCGACAGCTCGCCGCCCGGCAGCACCTCGTCGCGGATCGCCCGCAGGCGAGCGAAGCCGGCCCGCACCACGGCGTCGTCGTCCGACCGGGCGCCGATCGTCATGAAGCCCCGCAGGCGCAGGCCGTCGAGGGCGGCGACGGCGCGGGCGAACGCGGGGGCGTCGTCGGGTGCGACGCCCGCCTTGGTGGCCTCGCCCGACACGTTGACCTCGACCATCACGTCGAGCGTGCGCCCGTCGCGCACGCAGCGCGTCGCGAGCGCCGTCGCGATGTCGAGGGAGTCCACGGACTCGACGCACGACGACGTCGCCAGGGCCTGGTTGACCTTGTTGGACTGCAGGTGCCCGATGAGGTGCACCTCGACCTGGCCGGCGGCGACGAGACCGGCGAGCGCGGGGGCCTTGGCCACCAGCTCCTGCACGCGGTTCTCGCCGATCAGCACGGGGGCCGGCAGCAGGGAGCCGGCGGCCTCGACCGCCTCGAGCACCGTCGCGGCGTCCTGCGTCTTGGTGGCCAGCAGCACCCTGACCTCGTCGGGGTTGCGGCCGGCGGCGCGGGCGGCCGACTCGACGCGCGCGAGCACGGCGGAGATCCGGGATTTCACGGCGACCATCCTAGGTGCGGCCGGATCAGGGTCAGGATCAGGGTCATCCTTGATGACCCGGGGGCTCTGATCCGTCACCATGGCAGCACGATGAAGACTCTCCTCAACCTGATCTGGCTCGTGTTCGCGGGGTTCTGGCTCGGCCTGGGCTACCTGCTCGCGGGCGTCCTCCTGCTGCTGCCCATCGTCACCATCCCGTTCGCGATCGCGTCGTTCCGCATCGCGGCGTACGCGTTCTGGCCGTTCGGCCGCACCGTCGTCGAGTCGCCGTCCGCCGGCGTCGGCAGCGCGCTCGGCAACATCATCTGGCTGCTGCTGGCCGGCTGGTGGCTGGCGCTCGCGCACCTCGCCACCGCCATCCCGCTGGCGTGCACGATCATCGGCATCCCGATGGCGTGGGCGAACCTCAAGATGATCCCGGTGTCGCTCATGCCGCTCGGCAAGGTGATCGTCCGCGCCTGAGCGCTCAGCGGGCGACGTCCGCCACGGTCGCACCGGTGAGCCGCACCAGGTCCGCCGGCGCGAGGCCGACGTCGAGCCCGCGGCGTCCGCCCGAGACGTAGACGACGTCGAACGCCTCGGCCGAGGCGTCGACCACGGTGGCGTGCCGCTGCTTCTGGCCGAGCGGCGAGATGCCGCCCACCACGTAGCCCGTCGCGCGCTCCGCCGCGGCGGGCTGCGCCATGCCCGCCCGCTTGCCGCCGACGGCGCGCGCGAGCGCCTTGAGGTCCAGCTGCCGGTCCACGGGCACGACGGCGACCACGAGCCGGCCGTCGACGTCGGCCAGCAGCGTCTTGAACACGTGGGCGGGCGGCACGCCGAGCGCGGCGGCCGCCTCGAGGCCGTACCCGACGTCGGACGCCGCGTCGTGCACGTAGGGGTGCACGGTGTGTGCGACGCCTGCGCGCTCGAGCGCGACGACGGCCAGGGTGCCCCCGTGCGGCTTCTTCGCGGCCACGGTCAGTAGCCCGTCGGGGTCTCGTCGGCCTGCCAGTGCCATGGCTCCGGCAGGCGCCCCGTGGGGTCTGCCCAGGCCGGGTGGTACCAGCCGTACTCCTGGGAGTGCGCCGCCAGCCACGCGTACTGGGCGTTGTCGGGCGTGGTGATGCCCTTGATGTCGATGGCCGTGCCGAGCCCGTGGTTGGAGCATCCGGGCGGCGCGGCCTCGGGGTTCGGGTGCGCGGGGTCGCCGTAGACCGCCTGCTGGTCGGCCACGGACCGGTACGCGGAGTTGACCACCAGGTCGTGGCCGAACTGCGCCTTGAAGGCCGCGTCCATGGCCACGAACCGGGGCAGCACGTCCTTGCGGAGCCGGAACTGCGGCGCCCAGGGGATGGGCGCGAGGTCGGCGTCGGGGATCTTGCCGTCCTCGGGGAACCAGACCTGGTCCGGGTAGGGGCACAGGGCGGCGTCCGTGGCGGTCAGCAGGGCGACGGTCGCCTGGTGCACCGTGCGGGCGGCGGCGGTGAGGTCGGCGGCCTTCTCCTCGACCTGGGCGGCCTGCGCGGGCGTCGCCTTGTCGAGGCCCGCGGCGGCCGCCGTCGCGGACTTCGCGGCGTCCAGTGCCGTGCTGAGGGCGGTGCGGGGCGGGGCCGGGACGGCCAGGCCGTCGGTCGCGGTGAGCACCTGGGTGGCGCGCGCCGTCACGGGAGTGAGGGCGGTGAGTGCGGCGTCGGCGTCGGACCGCGCCTTCGTCAGGCGGGACGCGGCCACCGCGTCGACGTCGGCCGTGACGAGGTCGCCCGCGCGGACGGCGTCGTGCGGGCCGCGCTGCAGGATCGGCGTCTCGCGCAGCAGGGACTCCGCCGCGGCGATCGACGCGCTCAGCGCGGTGCGCGTGGCGTCGTCGGCGACCTGGCCCTTCGACTGCGCGAGCGCGGTGCGGGCGGAGCCGAGCGTCGAGCGCAGGTCGCGGGCCTCGCCGCGCACGGTCCACGCGAGCGTGCCCGTCACGGCGACGGCGACGGCCAGGACGCCCGCCACGATGGCCGGGACCAGCACGCGGTGCCGGCGGTTCGCCGTGCGCGTGTGCCGCACCTGGATGGCGTCGAGGTCAGAGCGCGCGAAGGCCACGAGCAGCCCGCCGAGCGCCGCGCCGACGGCGTACCAGGCGAGGTCGACGGCGGCGAAGGTGGTGCCGAGCGCGTAGCGCGCGAGCGGCACGTGCGCGACGACGGTGGCGGGCAGGCCCGTGAGCTGGAGCGCCTCGACGGCGGCGCTGATGCCCCAGACGACTGCGGCGGCAACCCAGGTGCGGGTGCGCGGGCGGACGAGCGCCACCAGCAGCACCACGAGCGTCGCGTAGAGGGCGTCGCCGACCGGGCCTGCGGCGGCGGACGGCAGCCACGCGTGCGCCGCGAGGCCGCCGGCCACCACGACGGCGGCGAGCGGGGCGGTCAGGGCCCGGCGGGCGGGGAAGCCCATGTCAGGCGATCGGGCCGACGTGCAGCACGGTGAGCGCGACGGCGCCCGCCTCGTCGCTGGCGGCCAGGTCGACGAGCGCGGTGATCGCCCAGTCGTGGTTGCCGTCGTCGTCGTCGAGCGTCTGGCGCACCCACCACGTGCCGGGCTCGACGCGGCCGCCGGCGGGCAGCTCCGCGCCGGGCTCGAGGATGGTCAGCAGCGCCGACGCGCGGGCCGGGGCGTCCACGCCGATGGCGTCGTCGCCCTGCTCCACGAACAGGTCGTCGAGGGCGTCCTCCCAGGCGTCGGCGTCCCACGCCGCTGTGCCCGACGCCGCACCCAGCGCCTCGTAGCGCTCGCGCGCCGCGAGCTCGACCAGGCGGAACATCGCGTTGCGGACCAGGCGGCGGAACGCGCGCGGGTTGCCTGTGACGGGGCGGGCGGGCGGCTCGTCGAGGTCGTCCGCGGGCGCGGGCGGGGCGACGTCGTCGTCCACGGGGTTCGCCAGCCGCTCCCACTCGTCCAGCAGCGACGAGTCGGTGCCGCGCACCAGCTCGCCCAGCCACTCGACGATCTCGGCGACCTCCTCGGTGCGGTGCTCCTCGGGCACCACCTGGCGCAGGGCCCGGTACGCGTCGGCGAGGTAGCGCAGCACCACGCCCTCGGTGCGCTCGAGCTGGTAGCGGCTGACGACCTCCGGGAAGGTCATCGCCTGCTCCACCATGTCGCGCACCACGGACTTGGGGGCGAGCTCGGCGTCGGCGACCCACGGGTTGGTCTGCTTGTAGATCACGAACGCCGGCTCGAGCAGCCCCGCCAGAGGCTTGGGCCACGTGACGTCCTCGAGCAGCGCCATGCGCTCCTCGTACTCGATGCCCTCGGCCTTCATCGCGGCGACGGCCTCGCCCCGGGCCGCGTTCTGCTGCCCGTAGAGGATCTGGCGCGGGTCGTCGAGGGTCGCCTCGATGACGGAGACGACGTCGAGCGCGTGGGAGGGGCCCTCGACGTCGAGCAGGTCCATCGCCGCGAGCGCGAACGGGGACAGGGTCTGGTTGAGCGCGAAGTCGCGGGGCACGTCCACGGTGAGGCGGACCGACGGCCGCCAGCCGGTGGCGCGCGTGGCGTCCGGGACGCGCACGCGCTCGACCACGCCCGCCTGCCGCAGCGAGCGGTAGATGCGGAACACCTGGCGCACGTGGCCCAGCTGCGCGCCCTCGGTGTCGTGATTCGCGGTGAGCAGGTGGCGCATCGCCTCGACCGGGTCGGTGTGGCGGGCGAGCACGTTGAGCACCAGGGCGTGCGAGACGCGGAACTGGGAGGTGAGCGGCTCGGGGTCGGCGTCGCGCAGGCGCTCGAACGTCGCGTCGGTCCAGTTCACCGACCCGGCCGGGGCCTTCTTGCGGACGATCTTCTTGAGCTTCTTCGGGTCGTCGCCCGCCTTCTGCAGGGCCTTGCGGTTCTCGATGACGTGCTCGGGAGCCATGACGATGACCTCGCCCACCGTGTCGAACCCGGCGCGGCCCGCGCGCCCGGCGATCTGGTGGAACTCGCGCGCCGTGAGGTGCCGCATGCGCTCGCCGTCGAACTTCACCAGGCCCGTCATGAGCACGGTGCGGATGGGCACGTTGATGCCCACGCCGAGCGTGTCGGTGCCCGCCACCACCTTGAGCAGGCCCTTCTGCGTGAGGCGCTCCACCAGGCGGCGGTACTTGGGCAGCATCCCGGCGTGGTGCACGCCGACGCCGTGCCGCACCAGGCGGCTGAGCGTCTTGCCGAAGCCCGTGCCGAAGCGGAACGCGCCGAGCTCGGCGGCGATGGCGTCCTTGTCGGCCTTGCTCGCGACGTTCATCGAGAGCAGCGACTGGGCCCGCTCGACGGCGTCCTTCTGCGTGAAGTGCACGACGTAGACGGGCGCGCGGTGCGTGGTGACGAGCTCCTCGATCACCTCGGTGAGCGGCTCGACCGAGTACGCGAACGTCAGCGGCACCGGGCGCTCGGCGCCCGCGACCTCGGCCACCGGGCGGCCCGTGCGCTCCTCGAGGTCCTCGCGCAGCGCGGAGGTGTCGCCGAGCGTCGCCGACATGAGCAGGAACTGCGTGTGCGGCAGCTCCAGCAGGGGCACCTGCCACGCCCACCCGCGCTGCGGGTCGCCGTAGTAGTGGAACTCGTCCATGACCACCTGGGCGATCCCGTCCTCGTCGCCCGGGGTGCCCGCCCCCCGGCGCAGCGCCAGGTTGGCCAGGATCTCGGCCGTGCAGCAGATGATCGGGGCGTCGGCGTTGACCGCCGAGTCGCCCGTCATCATGCCCACGTTCTTGGACCCGAACGCCGCCACCAGGTCGAAGAACTTCTCGCTCACCAGCGCCTTGAGCGGCGCCGTGTAGAACGTGCGCCCGCCGCGGCCCGCGCGGTGCGCTGCCAGCGCCGCGAACTGCGCGCCCATCGCCACGAGCGACTTGCCCGAGCCCGTCGGGGTCGCCAGCACCACGTGCGAGCCCGTCATCACCTCCAGGAGCGCCTCCTCCTGGTGCGGGTACAGCGGGCGGCCGCCGTCGGCGGCCCACTGCGCGTACGACTCGAAGAGGGTGTCGGCGTCCGGCGCCTTGCCGGTGGGCGGCGGCAGGTACGGGATCAGGGTGCCCGCCGGGCGAGGGGTCGTGGGCGTGGTGGTGGTCATCGCCGCCCATTCTCCCGTACGGCTCACCCCGCGTCCCACAGCATCCGGTAGTACGCGATCCGCTCCGCGTCCGGCTCGACGCCGTACGCCTCGTAGACGGCGCCCTCGTAGCCCGGGCCGTAGTTCCAGCCCGTGCTCATCGCCGCGACCGCCAGGTCGGCCCAGGGGTCGGCGACGCCCAGCGTCCCCAGGTCCACGTGCGCCGTCCAGCGGCCGTCGTCGGCCAGGAGCGTGTTTGGGGCGCAGGCGTCGCCGTGGCAGACGACGGCGCGCTCGACGTCGGGCGCGTCGGCCAGCGCAGCTCGCACCTCGGGGCGGACGTCGGGGCGCAGCCGAGCCAGGCGGGCCTCGACGCCCCAGTCGAACGGGCACGCGTCCGCGGGCAGCGCGTCGTGCAGCGACCGCAGGCCCTCGCCCAGGGCGCGAGCGGCCGTCGCCGGCTCGGCCAGCCAGCGCGGGTCCACCGCGGAGCGGCCCGGCAGGCCGCGCGTGACGAGCAGCTGGGCGCCGTCGGCGTCGTCGCTCAGGTCGAGCACCTCCGGGACCGGCGTCCACGGCGACGCCCAGCGCAGCCGGGCGGCCTCGGCGGCGAGGTCGATGCCGGCGCTCGCGGGCGACCACTTGGCGAACCGGGCCGTGCCGTCGTGCGCGAGCAGGCGGAACGTGAGGCCGCCCAGCTCGTTGCGCCACACGGGCGCCACGGCGTCCGCCCCGGCGGCCCGGCGGACGGCGGCCGGCACGGGGACGGGCCCGGGCGGCGGGGCCGCCAGCGGCGTCATCGCTCGCCCGCCTGGACGGCCGCGACGCCGGCCAGCACCAGCACGCCGCCCAGCAGCTGCACGGGCGTGGGCAGCTGCCCCAGCAGCAGCCACGCGAACAGCACCGCGGCCACCACCTCGAGCAGCCCCACGAACGACGCCAGCCGGGCCCCGAGCCGCCGGGCCGCCAGCACCCCGGTCACGTAGGCGAGCCCGGCGGTCACGACGCCCAGCCCCAGCAGCGGCAGCCACCACGGCACGGCCGCGCCGCCGTAGACCGGCGACGTGGCGGTGGCGGTGAGCGGGAGCACCCCGACCAGGCCCGCCAGCCCCAGCAGCGCGCCGCCCACCGTCAGGCCCCCGGCCACGAGCGCCAGCGGCGGCAGCCCGCCCGACGTGCTGGACCCGACCACGAAGAAGGTGGCAGCGCCCACCATGGCGCCCAGTGCCCAGGCGATACCGACCGGGTCGAGGTGCGTGCCGCCCAGCAGGTCGAGCACGAGCAGCAGCCCGACGGCCGCGACCGCCGCGCCGCCCAGCGTGAGCCGCCCGGGCCGCTGCCCGTGCCGTGCCCACATCCACGCCACGACGGCCGCGGGGGACGTGTACTCGACCAGCAGCGCGGGCCCGACGGGCATGCGCTGGATCGCGTAGAAGTAGGCGAGCTGTGCGCCCGCCACCGCGAGCGCGCCGTACAGCAGCACGCGGCCCGCGTTGCGCCGCACCAGTGACCACTGCCCGCGCAGCGCCCGCACCCCGGCCGGGGCCACGACCAGCGCGCCCAGCGCGATCCGGACCAGCACCACCGCGCCCGGCGACCAGCCCGTCTCGAGCAGGCCGCTCGCGAGCGCGCCCGAGAGGCTGAACGAGATCGCGGACGCCACCGCGAGGGCCAGCCCGGCCGCGCGCGCGTCGGCGCGCCCGAGCGCCAGGGTGGTCATGGCGCCGAGGGTAACCGCTCAGGCGAGGGTGCCATCATGCGGCGCATGAGCACCTTGCGTGGAACGACCGTCGACCTGGGCGACTTCGCCGCCTACCGCAGCACCCCGCCGGAGGGCGTCGCCATCAAGGGCGGCCTCGTCGTCGTCCACGAGATCTGGGGCCTCGTGGACCACGTCAAGGACGTGGCCGACCGGTTCGCCGCGCAGGGCTACGTCGTCTACGCGCCCGACATCCTGAGCCACGGCGGCGTCACCCCGGAGGTCGGGGCCGAGCTGCAGCGCCTGCGCGAGTCGGCGGACGAGGCGGAGCGCACCCGCATGCAGCCGATGATGCGCGAGGCCATGACCGCCGCGAACCAGCCCGAGTACGGCGTGTGGGCCGTCGGCGCGCTGCGCCGCGTGGTCGACGCCCTGGAAGAGGAGCCCGGGGTCGACGGCCGGGTCGCAGCCCTGGGCTTCTGCTTCGGCGGCTCGTACACGTTCGCGCTCGCCGCCGCCGACCCCCGCGTCCAGGCCGCCGCGCCGTTCTACGGCTCGCCGCCCGCGAGCGCCGACGTCGCCCGGATCGCCTGCCCCGTCCACGCCTACTACGGCCACCAGGACGCCCGGCTCATGGACGGCCTGCCCGACGTCGAGAAGGCGATGGCCGACGCCGGAGTCGCGTTCGAGGCGACCGTCTACGAGGGCGCGGGCCACGCGTTCTTCAACGACACCAACTCCCACGCGTACACGCCCGAGGCCGCCTCGGCCGCCTGGACGAGCGTGCTCGCGTTCTTCGACGGGGCGCTTGCGGCGCGCGCCTGACGCGGCGTCTCTTCCACAGGGCGAACAGCCCATTTCGCACCCGGTGCCGCGTGCCCTACCCTCGCGGCGTGAACAGCGCCATCGCGTGGTGGACGGCCCGGGTCGCCGTCCTCGCCCTCGTCGTCGTGGGCCTCGCCCTGCCGGGCATCTCCTGGACCGAGGCGTCGTCGCGTCCGGAGATGCAGGCGGGCGTGACCATCCAGTCGGACGACATCACCGTGACCGTCGACCACGACGGCTCCGCCGAGGTGGGCGAGCGCGTGAAGGTGCACGTCACCGGCCAGAACGAGATCGGCCTGGTCCAGTACTTCCCGCGTGCGACGGAGGGTGCCGACGGCGTCCGCCGCGAGCCGCGCGACGTCAGCGCCCGGATCATCTCGGCCAGCGCCGACGCCACATGGCGCGTCGACGACGCGCGCGCCGCCTACCTGGGCGCCGACGCACCGGCCGCGCACGTCGAGCTCACCTCCGAGCAGGGCGGCCGCACGACGGCGCTGCGCACGGGCGACGAGGCGACGCAGCTCGACCCGGGCGTCTACGTCTACCAGCTGCGCTACACGATCGACGGCGTGCTCCAGCCCGGCGACCACGGCGCGCGCCTCGACTGGGACGCCCTGCCCGCCGGCTGGCCGCAGCAGGTGGTCAACGCCACCGTCACCGTGACCCTGCCGGGCAAGGCGTCCGGCCTGCACTGCACCGCGGGCGGCAAGGCGTGCGCCACCAGCGACGGCGAGGGCGCCGCCACGCTCGACGCGTCCGCCACGAACCTCGCCCCGTTCGCGTCGATCGCGTTCCACGCCGACGTCGACACGCAGGTGCCCGGCACCGGCGCCGGCACCCCGTGGGCCAGCCGGTGGGACCCGGTGCTCGGCACCGGCCTGGTGCCGCTGCTGCTCATCGTCGTGCTGGCGCTCGCGGCCCTCGCCGGGGGCATCGTGCTGACCTGGTGGGTCGGCGGCTGGCGCACCGCCCGGGTGCGGCGGTACTCGGGTCGCCCGGCGGGCCTCGGGCCGGTCCAGGGCGCCTACCTCGCCACGGGCCAGCTCCCCGAGGACACGGTGCTCGCGTCGCTGTTCGAGGCCGCCGCGCGCGGCGTCGTGCTGATCCGGGCGGTGGACCGCGGCTGGGCCGTCGACCGTGCCGACGACGCCACCGTGCGTGCTGCCGGGCTCGACCCCGTGACGCTCGCCGTCGTCGAGGCGTTCGGGCAGCAGACCACGCTCATCCGCCCGCAGGACCCGTCCGCGGGCCAGGTGCTCCGCGCCGCCCGCGCGGCGGCCGCCGACGCCACCCACGGCTCCCTGCGCGACGCCGGCGGGGTCAAGGGGCCCCACCTGCGCCTGTGGCTGATCCTGGCGGTCGTCGTCGCGGCGCTCGCGACCGTCGGCCTCGCGATCTGGCACCCGGGCGGTTCCGTCGTCGCGCTGATCCCCGGGGCCTTCCTGGCCGGGGCGCTCCCGTGCCTCAGCCCCCAGGCGGGCGTGCTGCGCACCACGTCGGGACTGCGCGCGCAGGCCGAGGTGCGGGCGTTCGCCGGGCGCCTCGACGGGTCGCTGCGCAGCGCCGACGTCGGGCCCGCGGACCCGCACGCCGACGCGTCCAACCTGCCCTGGGCCGTGGCGCTCGGCGTGGGCAAGCGGTGGGCGGACGCGCGCGCCAAGGAGGCCGGGCGGCCGATGCGCCACCCGTCGTACCTGGTCACGCGTGCGAGCGACGGCTACAAGGACGTCTCCAGCCTGGGCATGCCCGCGCTGGTGGCCGACCTGCGGCAGACGCTGGCGAGCGCCGGGGAGCGCACCGCCCCCTAGCGCGCTAGCGCTCGGCGAGCGCGAGCACGGCGTCGCAGGCCTCGACCAGCCGGGCGCGCAGCGCCTGGCCGCGCTCGGCGAACGCGCGCTGACGGCGCACGTACTCGGCCTTCCCCGCGGGCGTCTCGATCGCCACGGCCTCCAGCCCGTACGACGACACGTCGTACGGGCTGGCCTGCATGTCCGTGTACCGCACGTCGCGCGCCAGCTCGAACGCGTCGAGCAGCAGGTCGCCGGGCACGGCCGGGCCCAGCTTCAGCGCCCACTTGTAGAGGTCCATCGTGGCGTGCAGGCAGCCGGGCTGGTCGAGCTCCGCCTGGTCGGCGCGCGTGGGCGTGAGGGCGTTGAGCGGCCGGGCGTCCGGCGTGAAGAACCGGAACGCGTCGATGTGCGTGCACGTCAGGCGGTGCGTGGCAACCACGTCGTCGGTGCCGTCCGCGCCGAGGCGCAGCGGCAGCGGGTGGCGGTGGTCGCGGCCCGTGGCACCGTCGCGGTAGACCATCGCCCACTCGTGCAGGCCGAAGCAGCCGAACGAGCCCGCCCGGCCGCCCGTCGCCGCGACGAAGCCGCGCACCCACCGCACGGCGTCGCCGCGCTCGGCGAGGAACGCCTCGACGTCGAGCGTGACGCCCGTGCCGCCGTCGGGCAGCGGCAGGGTGCGGTGCCAGCGCCACCCGTGGCGCTCGTCGTCGGCGGCGACGGACAGCACCACGCCCGCGCCGGGGTTCCACCGGCGCAGCGTGCCCAGGCGGGTGGGGTAGTAGGTGAAGAGGAAGTCCTCGACGGCGTGCTTGCGGCCGGCGTCGTGCGCCTCGCGCCACACCGCGGTCAGAGCGTCCGCGCGCGCCTCGTGCGCCGCGACGTCGGCCCGCCAGGCGGCGGCGGGGACGGCGTCGAGCAGGGGCGTGGGCACGCCCCCAGGCTAGCCGCCGACGCTAGCCGCCGACCGCGCGCGTCACGGCGGCCATCGCCCCCAGCACCCTGTCGCGGGCCTGCCTCCCCATCCCCTCGGCAAGGGCCACCTGGCCCATCGCCCGGGACGCCCGCGCGACCCGCTGGGAGCGGTGGCGGCGCTCGTTGTCGTAGGCCATGAGCGCGGGTACCACGCCGGTGCTCTCGAGGCGCCGCACCAGCGAGGCGGCGTCGACGATCGCCTGGTTCGCCCCCTGCCCCAGGTTCGGGGTCATGGGGTGGGCGGCGTCGCCGGCGAGCGCCACGCGGCCGCGCACGTACGTGGTCAGGGGCTCGGCGAGGTCGTAGACGTCCGTGCGGACGACGGCCTGCGGGTCGCACGCCTCGATGACCAGGCGGATCGGCAGGTGCCAGTCGCCGAACCGGCCGAGGGCGTCGCCGCGCGGGTCCGGCACGGTGGTGCCGGGCGGCGCGTGCTGGGCGGCGAACCAGTAGGCGTGGCCGTCGAGCAGCGGCACCAGCCCCACCATCGCGCCGGGCCCCCACGTCTCGCTGGCCTGGCCGCGCAGGTCGAAGGGCTCGGCGGTGACGCCGCGCCAGGTGGTCCAGCCCGCGTAGCGCAGGCCGGGGTCGAGGCCCAGGCGCTCGCGGGCGGCGGACCGCACGCCGTCGGACGCGACCACGACGTCGAACTCGTGCTCGACGCCGTCCACGGTGACGACGGGCGCACCGGAGGCGGAGACCTGGGCGTCGACCCCGAGCACCACGTCGCCGGCCTGCTCCGCGAGCGCGGCGTGCAGCGCCGAGCGGGTCATCGGCAGGAGCGGCATGTGCGCCGCCGTGGCGCGCAGCACGGCCGAACCGTCGGGGCGCAGCAGCGCGGCCCGGCGTGTGGTGTGCCGGGAGCGGGCGTCGCCGAGCACGGGCTCGGCCAGCCCCAGCGAGGTGAGCGCCCGCACCGCCTGGGGGGAGATCGAGATGCCCGCACCCACCGGCATGAGGCGCGGGGCTCGCTCGTAGAGCGTGACGTCGTGCCCGTGGCGCCGCAGCCCGGCCGCGAGCGTGAGCCCGCAGATCCCCGCTCCGACGATGCCGACGTGCAGTGGCCTGTGCGTGGTCGCGCCCATGCAAGGCACGTTAGCGTGAGGCCGTGACGCGCACCCTCCCGTTCAGCCAGGTCGACGTCTTCGCCTCCGGCCCGCTGCTGGGCAACCCGCTGGCGGTGGTCCACGACGCCGACGGCCTCACCGACGAGCAGATGGCGGCGCTCGCGCGCTGGACCAACCTCTCCGAGACCACGTTCCTGCTGGCCCCGACCGTGCACGGCGCCGACTACCGCGTGCGGATCTTCACCGGGTCGGGCGAGCTGCCGTTCGCCGGGCACCCGACGCTGGGCTCGGCCCACGCGTGGCTCGAGGCTGGCCACGCCCCGCACGCCGCGCCGGCCGGCACCGACGTCGTGCAGCAGTGCGGCGCCGGGCTCGTGACCGTGCGGCAGACGCCCACGCCCGACGGCGGCGTGCGGCTCGCGTTCGCGGCGCCGCCGCTGCTGCGCACGGGCGCCCCGACGGGCGAGGAGCTGGAGCGGGCGTGCCGCGGCCTGGCGATCGCGCCGGGCGACGTGGTGGACGCGACGTGGGTGGACAACGGCCCGGGCTGGCTGGGCCTGCGGCTGCGCGACGCCGCCGCGGTGCTCGCGGTCACCCCCGACACGGTGGCGATGCAGGGGCTCAAGCTCGGCGTCGTGGGGGAGTGGGCCGACGACGACCCGGCGGCCCCCGGCGACGCCGACGTCGAGGTGCGCGCCTTCTTCGACGGCTGGGAGGACCCGGTCACGGGGAGCCTCAACGCCGGGCTGGGCCAGTGGCTGGCCGGGACCGTGCTCCCGGCGCAGTACGTGGCCTCGCAGGGCACGGCGATGCAGCGGCGCGGCCGCGTGCACGTCGAGCTCGCGCGCGACGGCCGGGTCTGGGTGGGCGGCGTGACGACGACCGTCTTCAAGGGTCGCGCGACCCTCTGAGCGGGCCAGGGCGGACGTGATCCGTCCGCACCGTGGGACCCCGGGTGAGACGCCGCGCGCGGCCGTCTAGCGTGGAGCCATGAGCGACCAGACCTGGCTCCCCGCCGGCGCGCCCGAGCGCACCTCCGAGGCGCCCGCCGGCGCCGATCTCACCGACGCGATCGAGGCGCCCAGCTCGCACCACACCGTGCCGAGCAAGGAGTCCGAGTCCTACACGCACGGCCACCACGAGTCCGTGCTGCGCGCGCACCGCGCCCGCACCGCGCAGAACTCCGCCGGGTTCCTGCTGCCGCACCTGCGCGACGACATGTCGCTGCTCGACGTCGGCTGCGGGCCCGGCACCGTGACCGTCGACCTGGCCCGCGTGCTGGCCGGCGGCCACGTCGTGGGCGTCGACGCCGCGCCCCAGGTGCTCGAGGCGGCCCGCGAGCACGCCCTCGGCTACGACAACGTGCGGTTCGAGGAGGCCAACGCCTACGAGCTGCCGTTCGAGGACGACACGTTCGACGTCGTCTACGCCCACCAGCTGCTGCAGCACCTGTCCGACCCCGTGGGCGCGCTGCGCGAGATGCGCCGCGTCGCCAAGCCGGGCGGGCTGGTCGCCGTCCGCGACGCCGACTACGCCGCCATGGCCTGGTACCCCGAGTCGGCGGGCCTGGAGGAGTGGAACACGCTCTACCACGAGGTCACGCACGCGTACGGGTTCGAGCCCGACGCCGGCCGCCGCCTGTTCTCCTGGGTGCAGCAGGCCGGGTTCGACGTCGCGCACCTGGTGCCGTCGGCGTCGTCGTGGTGCTACGCCACGCCCACCGACCGCCAGTGGTGGGGCCAGGTGTGGGCCGAGCGCTGCGTCGCCTCCAACTTCGCGGTCCAGGCGCGCGAGTCCGGCCTGGCCGACGACGTCGCCCTCGAGCAGCTCGCGCAGGACTGGCTGGCGTGGGCCCAGGCGCCCGACGGCTGGTTCGCCATCCTTCACGGTGAGGTGCTCGCCCGCGTCTAAGGTGGGCGCGTGCGCATCGCGAGATTCACCACCGGAGACGACCCCCGCTTCGCCCTCGTCCAGCAGGAGGGCGACCGCACCTACCTGGCCGTGCTGGGCGGTGACCCCCTCTACATGCCGGCGATGCCGACGGGGGAGCGCGTCGAGCTGGGCGACGGCGTCCGCCTGCTCGCGCCCGTGATCCCGCGCTCCAAGGTGGTGTGCGTCGGGCGCAACTACGCCGACCACGCCGCCGAGATGGGCAACGAGCTGCCCACGTCGCCGATGCTGTTCTTCAAGCCCAACACCGCCGTCGTCGGGCCCGACGACCTGGTGGTGCTGCCCGACTGGACGCAGGAGGTCTCCTACGAGGCCGAGCTCGCCGTCGTCATCAGCAAGGTCTGCAAGGACGTCACGCCCGAGTCGGCCCTGTCGTACGTGCTCGGCTACACCGTCGCCAACGACGTCACCGCCCGCGACGCCCAGCGCACCGACGGCCAGTGGGCCCGCGCCAAGGGCTTCGACACGTCGTGCCCGCTGGGCCCGTGGATCGACACCGACGTCGACCCCGAGGACCTCGCCGTGCGCTCGCGCGTCAACGGCGAGCTCAAGCAGGACGGCCGCACGCGCGACCTCGTCTTCGACGTCCCGTTCCTCATCTCCTACATCTCCGAGGCGATGACGCTGCTGCCCGGCGACGTGATCCTGACCGGCACGCCCGCGGGCGTGGGCCGCGTGGACCACGGCGACCGCATGGAGGTGGAGGTCGAGGGCATCGGCGCGATGAGCAACCCGGTGCTGCGCCGCCGCTGACGCCCGCTTGCCTGCGTCGTCGAAGCGGGTAGCGTCCCCCGCGGACCCACCGCTCGACGACGAGGGAGTGCGCCATGACCCGCAACCGTGCCCTGGCCGGTGCCGCCGCAGGCTGTCTTGCCGCGGCGCTGACGATGCCCGCGATGGCGGCGGCCGCCGCCGGCCCGCAGCCCGGCGGTCCACCGCAGGCCCAGGTCTGGGTCACGACGCCGGACCGCGCCGAGCTGCTGCACCAGCGAGCGCCGGTGACGTTCACGCCGGGCACGTCGGACCTGCCGACCATCGAGGTCGACCCGGGCACGACGTACCAGGCGATGGACGGCTTCGGGGGGTCGATCACGGACTCCTCGGCGAGCCTGATCGCCCCGATGCCGGCGGCGCAGCGCGACCAGGTCATGCGGTCGCTGTTCGACCCGCAGGCCGGCATCGGCGTGAGCTTCCTGCGCCAGCCGGTCGGCTCGAGCGACTTCACGGCAGCGGCCACGCACTGGACATACGACGACGTCGCACCGGGCCAGACGGACATGCCGCTGGCGCACTTCTCCATCGCGCACGACCAGGCCCAGATCCTGCCCCTGCTGCGGCAGGCGAAGGCGCTGAACCCGAGCCTCACCGTCATGGCGACGCCGTGGAGCCCGCCGGCCTGGATGAAGACGACCGACTCGCTGATCGGCGGCCGGCTCAAGGACGACCCGGCGACAGTCGACGCCTACGCGCGCTACCTGGTGCGGTTCGTCCAGGCGTACGCGGCCGCGGGGGTGCCGATCGACTACCTGTCGGTGCAGAACGAGCCGCAGAACCGCACGCCGTCGGGCTACCCGGGCACGGACATGCCACCGGCGACGGAGGTGGCGGTCATCAACGCCCTCGGGCCGAAGCTGCGCGAGGCCTCGCCGCACACCCGGATCCTGGCGTTCGACCACAACTGGTCCGAGCACCCCAACGACATCGCGAACACGCCTCCGGGCGAGGACCCGGAGACCGACTACCCGTACGAGGTGCTGGCCAGCAGCGCCGCGAAGTGGGTGGCCGGCACCGCCTACCACTGCTACTACGGCGACCCCAGCGCCCAGACCGTGCTCCACGACCAGTACCCGAGCAAGGGCATCTGGTTCACCGAGTGCTCCGGCTCGCACGGCGCCGGCGACACGCCCGACCAGACCTTCCGTGGCACCCTCACGTGGCACGCGAGGACGCTCGAGATCGGCACGACGCGCAACTGGGCCAAGTCGGTCGTGAACTGGAACGTCATGCTGCGCGAGGACAGCGGCCCGCACCTGGGCGGCTGCGACACGTGCGACGGTCTGCTCACGCTGCTGCCCGACGGCACCGTGCGCGAGGACGCGCAGTACTTCACGATCGGCCACCTCGCGAAGTTCGTGAAGCCCGGCGCCGTGCGGATCGCGTCGACGTCGTTCGGCACCACGGGCTGGAACGGCCAGATCATGGACGTCGCCTTCCGCAACCCCGACGGGTCCACCGCGCTGGTGGTGCACAACGAGAACGACGACCCGCGGTCGTTCGCGGTCGCCGTGGGCGGGCAGCGGTTCGAGTACGAGCTGCCCGGCGGGGCGCTCGCCACGTTCGTGTGGCCGGCGTCGTCCCGGCTCCGCGACGACCGCACGCTGCTCGACCTGTCCGGCGCGACGGCGACGGCGAGCACGGGCACCGATCCCGCGGCCATCGTCGACGGCGACGCCTCGACCCGCTGGACCTCCGACGCCGCCCAGACGCCCGGCCAGCAGATCCAGGTGGACCTCGGCCGTGCGACGCACTTCGACCAGGTCGCGCTCGACGCCGGCGGCAACGTCGGCGACTACGCCCGCGGCTACCGCGTCGAGGTGAGCAAGGACGGCACCGCCTGGAGCACCGTCGCCACAGGCACCCCCACCGGTCAGCTCACGACGATCGACGTCGGCCAGGTGACCGCGCGGTACCTGCGCGTCACCCAGACCGGCACCGCGGGCTCGTGGTGGAGCGTGGCCGACCTGCGGCTCTACCGCTGAGCCGCCCGTGGACGCCTGCTGCGAGCCCCAGGGCTACGACCGGGTCTTCACGGGCCGCCAGGCGCGCCTGGACGCCGCGCGGTACCGGAAGTCGGGCCTGACCTGGGACCCGCAGCGCGTGGTCGACCTGTACCGCGACGGCACCATCGGCGGGGACAGCGTGCTCGACGTCGGCGCCGGCATCGGCGACCTCGGCCTCGAGCTGCTGCGCGCCGGCATGGGTGAAGCGACCAGTGTCGACATGTCCCCGGGGTACGACGCCGCCGCCGCGTCGTTGCTGGCCGAGGCGGGGCTCGGCGAGCGGTCGCGGCGCGTGATCGGCGACGTCGCCGCCCACCCGGAGCTCGCCGGGCCCGCCGACGTCGTCACGCTCATGAAGGTGGTGTGCTGCTACGCCGACGCCGGCCGCCTGCTGGCCGTGGCGGGCGGCCTGGCGCGACGGCACGTGGTGCTCAGGTACCCGCGCGACGCCTGGTGGCTGCGCGCCGGGGCGCGGGGCATGGCGCTCGTGGGCCGGTGGCGGCGCAGCGACTGGCGCTTCCACATCCACCCGGAGCGCGAGCTGCTCGGCGCGCTGGAGGCGCAGGGCTTCAGCGTGACGCGCACGGAGCGGGGCGGCGTGTGGCGGCTGGCGGTGCTGCAGCGGGGGTGACGGGGGCGGCGGGGCGGCGGCGGGCGGCGGGTCGAGGTTTCGGGCACGAGTCGAGGGCTTCGGGCCTCGACCCGGACGGGAAGCCTCGACCGGCTCGCCTTGTCCACAGCACCCCCGCGGCGGGCCGGGCGCCTGCGCCGGGCTTCGCGGCGTGAACCGACTCCTTCTCGCCGCCGACCACGACCCCACGTCGCTGCGCCGCGGCGTGGCCGACGGCGCCCTGGTGCGCCTGCGACGCGGCGCCTACCTCGCGAGGTCCGACGCCGATGGCGCCGACGCGTGGCGGGCGAGGGAGCGCGATCGGATCCGAGCCGTCCACTCCGCCCTCCGGACGAACCACGTCCTGGCCGGACCGAGCGCCGCGCTGCTGTGGAACCTGCGCCTGTGGGCGCCGCCCACCCAGACCCACGTGCGCCAGGCGTCCCGCTGTGCCGGGGACAGCTAAGCCGACATCGCACGCCACCGGGGCCTGCCGGCGTCGTCCGTCTCGATCGACGGGCTGCCCGTGACGACGCTCGAGCAGACGGTGCTCGACTGCCTGACGTGGCTCCCGCCTCTGGACGGCCTGGTGGTGGCCGACTCGGCGCTCGCCGCCGGGCTCGACCGCGCGGCCGCCCTGGCGGAGCTCGCCGACCGGCGGCAGCGCAACGGGCGCGCGCGTGCGGCGACGCTGCTCGGCCTTGCCGACCGGGGCGCGGAGTCCGAGTGGGAGACGTGGCTGCGCTACGTGGCGCTCCGGGCGGGGCTGCCCGCGGCGACGACGCAGCTCCCCGTCGAGACGCACCTCGGCCCGATGCGGGTGGACCTCGCCTGGCCGGCGTACGGCGTGCTCGCCGAGTTCGACGGCGCGGTCAAGTACACGGACGGCGCGTTCGGCGCCGGGTACGACGGGCGGAGGGCACTCGTCGCCGAGAAGCGCCGAGAGGACGCGATCGCCGAGGCGCTGGGCGTTCGGCCCGTGCGGTTCATGGCGACGGACGCGCGCCGGCCCGACCTCGTGGTCGCGCGGCTGACGGCGCGGTTCCCGGCGGACGTGCGCGCGGCACTCCGCCCGGACCGGCGCCTACCGGCACTCCCGCCGTGGTCGCCGCCGGGGCGGGCATGACGGGGCGGGCGCCTGTGACGGGCCGGAGCGCGGGCGGGTCGAGGGTTCGCGTTGGGGTCGAGGGCTCGGGGCCTCGACCCGAGCCGGAAGCCTCGACCCGACGGCCCGCCCCGCCCGCCCCGCGCCGCCAACTACGCTTGGCCGCGTGACTCTTCCTGCTGCCGGCTCGTCCGACGTCCGCGTCCGCTTCGCTCCCTCGCCCACGGGGATGTTCCACGTCGGCGGCGCGCGGTCCGCCCTGTTCAACTGGGCGGTGGCCAAGCACACGGGCGGCACCTTCGTGCTCCGCATCGAGGACACCGACGCGGCCCGCAACAAGCCGGAGTGGACCGAAGGCATCCTCAGCGCCATGGCGTCGCTCGGCATGCACGAGCAGGACCCGACGTTCGAGGGCCCGTACTTCCAGTCGCTGAACGTCGCGCTGCACACCGACGCCGCCGCCCAGCTGTTCGCGGCCGGCCGCGCCTACTACTGCGACTGCACGCGCGACGACGTCGCGGCCCGCACCGGCAACGCCCAGACCGGCTACGACGGCTTCTGCCGCGACCGCGGCCTCGCCTACGAGCCCGGCCGCGCCCTGCGCTTCCGCACCCCCGACGAGGGCGAGACCAGCGTCGTCGACCTGATCCGCGGCAACCCGACGTTCCCGAACAGCGCGATCGAGGACTTCGTCGTCGCGCGCGGCGACGGCTCGCCCGTGTTCCTGCTCGCCAACGTCGTCGACGACATGGACGAGCGCATCACGCACGTCATCCGCGGCGAGGAACACCTGCCCAACACGCCCAAGCAGCAGCTGCTGTGGGAGGCCCTCGGCGCGACGCCGCCCACGTGGGCGCACCTGCCGGTGATCGTCAACGAGAAGCGGCAGAAGCTGTCCAAGCGCCGCGACAAGGTGGCCCTCGAGGACTACCTGGCCGACGGCATCCTCCCGGACGCGATGGTCAACTACCTCATGCTGCTGGGCTGGGCGCCGGGCAACGACGAGGAGATCCTCCCGTTCGAGACGCTCGTCGAGCGCTTCGACATCGCCGACGTGAACTCGTCGTCCGCGTTCTTCGACATCAAGAAGCTCACGGCGTTCAACGGTGAGTACATCCGCGCGATGGACGTCGCCGGGTTCACCGCCGCCGTCGGCCCGTGGCTGCACGCCCCGCACGCGCCCTGGGCGGAGGAGCAGTTCGACGCCGCGGCGTTCGCCGCCGTCGCGCCCCTCGCCCAGACGCGCGTCGCGACGCTCGCCGAGATCACCGAAAACGTCGACTTCCTGTTCCTCGACACCCCCGTCGACGACGAGCAGTCGTGGGCGCGCGCTATGAAGGAGCCCGCAGCCGCCCTGCTGGCCGACGCCCGCGAGGCGCTCGCGGCCCTCGAGCCGTGGGAGGCGGAGCCGCTCAAGGACACCGTGACCGCCGTCGGCGAGAAGCACGGCCTCAAGCTCGGCAAGGCGCAGGCGCCGGTGCGCGTCGCGGTCACGGGCCGCACGGTGGGCCTGCCGCTGTTCGAGTCGCTGCAGGTGCTGGGCCGGGAGAAGACGCTCGCCCGGGTCGACGCCGCCATCGCCCGCCTGGCCGCCTGAGCTCCGGATGGCGGAGCCCACGATGACGGATCCGAGGCGCGTCGACGGCGTCCTGTTCGACGTCGACGACACGGTGGTCGACACCGCCGGCGGCTTCGGCGAGGCGGTCGCCGCAGTGCGCTGCGCCTTCATGCCGGACGTCCCCGCAGGACGCGAGCCCGAGATGCTCGCGCTGTGGCGCAGCGACCCTCGCGGGCACTACCGCGCCTACACGCGCGGCGAGCTCGGCTTCGACGAGCAGCGCCGCCTGCGCGCCGACGAGCTCCACGCGGCGTTCGGCGGCCCGCCCGTCGACGAGGCGTCCTACCCGGCCTGGGTCGAGGTGTTCTGGGGTGCGTTCGAGCGGGCGTGGCGCGCGTTCGACGACGTCGCGCCCGCGCTCAAGCTGCTGCGCGAGGCGGGCATCCCCGTCGGCGTGGTGACGAACGCCCGGGTGGCGCTCCAGGAGTCGAAGCTCGCCGCGGCCCAGGTCGAGGGCCTGCCGGTGCTCGTGGGTGTCGACACGCTGGGCTACGGGAAGCCCCGCCCGGAGGTGTTCCTCGAGGGCTGCCGCCGCCTGGGCACCGACCCGGCGCGCACGGCCTACGTGGGCGACGAGCCCGACGTCGACGCGCGCGCGGCCGCCGAGGCCGGCCTCATCGGCATCTGGCTGGACCGCCCGGGAACGCGCCGCGACGGTGTGCACGCGAACACGTTCGCCGAGGGCCCGCGCACCCGCCGCATCGCCGGCCTCGAGGCCCTCCCGGAGGCGCTGGGCCTCTAGAGCGGGCTCACGCCAGCACCAGCACCCCGGCGAGCGAGACGCCGGTCGCCACGAGTGCCGACACCGCGCCGAGCAGCAGCGTGCGGCGCCCCGTGCGCAGCAGCCGGGGCACGTCCACGCCCAGCCCCAGGGCGAACATGGCGGCCACGAACAGGCCCGTCGTGAGCGTGTTGGCGCCCGCGATCACGCCGTCGGGCAGCACGCCCAGCGACCGCACCGCGACGGCCGCGAGGAACCCGAGCACGAACAGCGGGACGGGCGGCGTGCGCCGGGCGCCGGGCAGCCGTGCGGCGGCCGTGCGGCGTGCGCGCACCGCCCCCGTCCCGGCCACCAGCGGGGCGAGCAGCGCGACGCGCGCCAGCTTGGCGACGGTGGCCGTCGCGAGCGCGGCCGACGACACGGCACCCGCCGCGGCGACCACCTGCGCGACCTCCTGCACCGAGGCGCCGATCCACAGCCCGGCGCGCGCGTCGTCGAGCCCGAGCGCCCGAGCGAGCGGCGGCAGCACGAACACCGCGACCGTGCCGTAGACGGTCACGAGGGCGAGCGCCGCGGCGACGGCGTCGGCCGACTCGCGCGCCGCCTTCGCGCCGGCCGGCCGCGTGCGCTCGACCACGCCGGCCATCGCCGAGACGGCCGCGGCACCGCACACAGCGAAACCGGTGCCCACCAGCAGCGCCGCCTCGCGCGGCACGCCCATGCGCCGCCCGGCCCACTGCGTGCCGAAGAAGGTCGCGGCGAGGGTCACCACCACGACGGTCAGCCCGCGCCACCCGAGCGCCAGCACGTCGGGCACCGACAGCCGCAGCCCCAGCAGCACGACGGCGACGCGCAGCACGCGCTTGGCCACCAGGGTGGTGCCGGGCGCGAGCCGGGCCCACCGGGGCTCGCGCTCCGACGGCGACCGGCGCACCCACGCCCCGCCCAGCGTGCCGACCACGGCCCCGAGCACCAGCGCGATCACCAGCGGCGAGACCGCGGGCGCGAGCTGGGACGCGGCGAGCAGCGCAGCGGTCGCGAGGGCGGTGAGTGCGAGGCCGGGCAGAAGGGTCACCCGGAGAGCGTGACGTGCGGCGAGCGCCGCGCACCAGGCCGAGTCCCGGATGGAACCATAGAGTGACTCTATGACCGACCCGTCAGGCGTCCGGCGCGGGGAGCGCACCACGCTCGCGCTGCTCGAGCTGCTGGTCGCCCTGGACGAGCACGGGTCGATCAGCGCCGCGGCCCGCACGCTCGGAGTCGCGCAGCCGACGGCGTCGGCGGGCCTGCGCGCGCTGGAGCGACGCCTGGGCCTGGACCTGCTCGCCCGCTCGTCCCGCGGCACGTCGCTGACCGAGACGGGCCGCGTGGTGGCGGCGTGGGCGGCCGACGTCGTCGACGCCTCGACACGCTTCGAGGACGCGACGGCGTCCCTGCGCACCACCGCGCACGAACGCCTGCGCGTCGCCGCGAGCCTCACGGTGGCCGAGCACCTGGCGCCGCGCTGGCTCGCCCAGCTCGCTGCGTCGCCCGCTCGGGGCGCCTCGCCGGACGTCGAGCTGGCCGTGCGCAACTCCCGCGAGGTCATGGACCTGGTGCTGTCCGGCGAGGCCGACCTGGGCTTCGTCGAGAGCTCAGGCGTGCGCCGCGGCCTGCGCAGCCGCACGGTGGCCGACGACGAGCTCGTCGCCGTCGTCGCGCCCGGTCACCCCTGGGCCCGGAGGCGGTCCGTCGGCGTGCCGGAGCTGCTCGGCGCGCGCCTGGTGATCCGCGAGGCCGGGTCGGGCACCCGCGACGTCCTCGAGGCCGCCCTGGCGCGCGTCGGCGAGGCGCTGCCCCCGCACCTGCCCACGCTGGGCTCCACGGTCGCGCTGACGTCCGCCGTCGTGCACGGGGGAGCGGTCACCGTGGTCTCGGCGCTCAGCGTGGCCGACGCCGTCGAGCGCGGCACGCTGATCCGCGTGCCGGTCGAGGGGATCGACCTGGGCCGCCGCCTCCGGATGGTGTGGAAGGACGGCGCCAGCCTGTCGGGGTCGGCCCGACGCCTCGCCGCGGTCGCGACCGCGGGTCAGCGCAGCCGCGCGCGGTAGGCGTGCGTGACGTAGGGCAGCGCGACGCGCTCGCGGCCGGCGAGGTCGGGGTGGGTGGCGACGAGCTCGTCGACGGCCGCCAGGAGCGCGTCGCGGTCCTGCGCGGGCAGCGTGAGCAGGAAGCTGCGGGAACCGGCGAGGGGCCGCAGCGACGCCGTCGCGATCTCGTCCGCCCAGCGGAAGCTCGCCTCCTCGACGTCGTCGTAGATCGGGCCGAGCACGGGGGTGACGTGGTCGGCAACCGGCTCGAGGCGGTCGCCGCGGTGCAGGATCTCGCCGAACCGCGCGACCCAGTCCTCGGACGTGTCGCGGTCGTTCCACACGACGCCGAGCGTGCCGCCGTGGCGCAGCACGCGCGCGATCTCGGCGGATGCTGCCGCATGGTCGAACCAGTGCCACGCCTGCCCGACGACGACGGCGTCCACGGACCCGTCCGGCAGGGGGATGCTCTCGGCGGTGCCGACGTGCGCCTCGACCCCGGGGAGCGCGGCCCGCAGCTGCTCGAGCATGGGCTCCGACGGGTCGACGGCGACGACGTCCAGACCCTGCGCGACCAGCGACGACGTGAGCTTGCCGGTGCCGGCGCCGAGGTCGAGCACCCGGCGAGCGCCGGGCGGCACCAGGTACGCGACGACGGGGTCCGGGTAGGTGGGCCGGACGGCCGCGTAGACGTCGGCGCCGTGCGAGAACGAGGCGGCGCGGGTGGCGTGATCGTGCGGGTCAGGCGTGGTCATGGTCCGATCCTGCCCGGTCGCCGGGCGTGACACAGGACACCCCTCGGCCGTTTTGGTGGACCGGCCGTGCGTCGGGTAGTGTTCTCGGCTGTTGGCCCTGAGGGAAACCACCGGGGCTGATACCACCATGGGGTATGGTGTAATTGGCAGCACGAGTGATTCTGGTTCACTTAGTCTAGGTTCGAGTCCTGGTACCCCAGCGCAGCACAGCAAGTCCCGGCCCCCATCGTCTAGCGGCCTAGGACGCCGCCCTCTCACGGCGGTAACGCGGGTTCAAATCCCGCTGGGGGTACGCACCGTTCCATCATGAACGGAAGTCACAGGCCCCCATCGTCTAGCGGCCTAGGACGCCGCCCTCTCACGGCGGTAACGCGGGTTCAAATCCCGCTGGGGGTACATCGCAGAAGGCCCGGTCCATCAGGACCGGGCCTTTGTCGTTCCCGGGGCAGCCTCAGTGCGGGTGCGGGTCGTACGGAGCGGGCCGCACCCACTCCGTCGGCTTCCAGGGCGGCGTCGCGGGCTCCACAGGCACGGGGGCGGGCGCCACGGGGACGGGCGCCGGCTTCGACCCGGCCACGGGGATCGGCTGCGTCGAGGGCAGGTGCTCCGGAGTGCCTGCGCGGCCCGGCACGATGACGACCGGCGGGCGCGTCGGGCCGCCGGGGACCGGGGCGACCTCGCCGGGAGCCTGCGGGCCCTCGGGCGCCGGTGGGCGGGCGCCGGTGGGGGCGCGGAAGATCTCCGCGCAGAGCGTGCGGTACGTCTCGTCGGGGCTCGGCACGTAGTCGATCTGCCGCAGCGCCTGGTCCTGCCCCGCCGACTCCATGACGAACCGGCCGTAGCCGAGCAGCTGCCCCAGGGGCGTGCGCGTGTAGCCCATGTCGGTCACCTTGGTGAGGGGCATCATCGCGACCTTGTGGATCACCAGGCCGTACAGCAGCAGCAGCCGCTTGTCGGTGGACACGAACCACTCGTGACGCCACTCGACCCACCGGAACAGGAACCGCACGAGCGCGGCGACCCAGAGCACCCAGAGCCAGCCCGCGGCGTCCTTCGCGGACGCCGGGACGACGGCGACGATCGCGCCGATCAGGAGGAACACGAGGACGGCCGTCACGGCAGGCTCGAGCAGCGCAGCACGGTGGCGGCGCGTGGCCACCACGACCCGCTCCGTAGGCAGGATGTAGCGGCTCAGGTCGTGGTTGCCTCGGACGCTCGGGCGCGGCTCGGGCAGCACGGCGTCAGCTCAGCAGGTTGCCGAAGAACTGGCCGATGCTCGTGAAGGCGTTGACGATGACGTCGGCGAGCGCCTTGACGATCTCGGCCGCCCGGTCTGGGCTCTGGACGATCGCATAGACCAGGAAGATCACGACGAGCCAGACGAAAGCGGTCTTCACCTTGGCAGGCATCCGGGTCCTCACGCAGGTCGGTAACGGCGCGACGGTCGCACCTGTCCCCGCAGCGTAGTGACCTGCGGGGACAACGCCGGGATCATTCCCCGGCGCGCCGCAGCACCTCGGTGAGCCGGTTGGCGGCGGCGACGACGGCCGCGGAGTGCAGGCGGCCGGGCTGGCGCGTGAGGCGCTCCACCGGGCCCGACACCGACACGGCGGCGACGACCTTCCCGGACGGCCCGCGGACGGGGGCCGAGACCGAAGCGACGCCGAGCTCCCGCTCCGAGACGGACTGCGCCCACCCGCGCCGGCGCACGCCGGACAGGATCGTGGCCGTGAAGACGGCGTCGCGAAGGCCGCGGTGCAGGCGGTCGGGCTCCTCCCAGGCGAGCAGGATCTGGGCGGCCGAGCCGGCGTGCATCGTGAGCGTGGCGCCGACCGGGATCGAGTCGCGCAGGCCGACGGGCCGCTCGGCGGCGGCGACGCACACGCGGTGGTCGCCCTGGCGGCGGTACAGCTGCGCGCTCTCCCCGGTGTGGTCGCGCAGGGCGATCAGCACGGGGTTTGCGGCCGCGAGGAGGCGGTCCTCGCCGGCGGCCGTGGCAAGCTCGTTGAGGCGCGGTCCGAGGATGAACCTGCCCTGCATGTCCCGGGCTACGAGACGGTGGTGCTCGAGCGCCACGGCGAGGCGGTGGGCGGTCGGCCGTGCGAGGCCGGTGGAGCCCACGAGCTGGGCCAAAGTTGCCGGACCCGACTCCAGAGCGCCGAGCACGGACGCGGCCTTGTCAAGTACGCCGACTCCGCTAGTATCGTCCATAGGGCGATATTGCCGTCTCGGCACGTGAGATTGCAAGTTCGAGGTAACCGAGCCCCGAGGACGGGGCCCAAGAAGGGATCGTGAGTATGGCCGGCACCCTGGCAGAGAAGGTCTGGGACGCACACCTCGTGCGCCACGGCTCGAACGGAGAGCCGGACCTCCTCTACATCGACCTGCACCTCCTTCACGAGGTCACGAGCCCGCAGGCATTCGAGGGCCTCCGTCTGGCCGGCCGTCCCGTCCGCCGTCCGGACCTGACGATCGCCACCGAGGACCACAACACCCCGACGCTCGACATCGACCTGCCGATCGCGGACCTCACCAGCCGCACGCAGATCGACCAGCTGCGCAAGAACGCCAAGGAGTTCGGCGTCCGCATCCACTCGCTGGGCGACTCCGACCAGGGCATCGTCCACCAGGTGGGACCGCAGCTCGGCCTGACCATGCCGGGCCTCACCGTCGTCTGCGGCGACTCGCACACGTCGACGCACGGCGCCTTCGGCGGCCTCGCGTTCGGCATCGGCACCTCCGAGGTCGAGCACGTGCTCGCCACGCAGACGCTGCCGCTGCAGCCGTTCAAGACCATGGCCATCACGGTCGACGGCGACCTGCCCCCGGGCACGACGTCGAAGGACATCATCCTGGCGATCATCGCCAAGATCGGCACCGGCGGTGGCCAGGGCTACGTGCTCGAGTACCGCGGCGAGGCCATCCGGAAGCTCTCCATGGAGGCCCGGATGACCATCTGCAACATGTCGATCGAGGCCGGCGCCCGCGCCGGCATGATCGCGCCGGACGAGACCACGTTCGAGTACCTCAAGGGCCGCCCGCACGCCCCCGAGGGCGCCGACTGGGACGCCGCCGTCGAGTACTGGTCCACGCTCAAGTCCGACGACGACGCCACGTTCGACGCCGAGGTCGTGCTCCACGCCGCCGACCTCGAGCCCTTCGTCACCTGGGGCACCAACCCCGGCCAGGGCCTGCCCCTGTCGGCCAACGTGCCCGTGCCGTCCGAGATCGCGGACGCCAACGAGCGCGTCGCCGCCGAGCGCGCCCTCGAGTACATGGGCCTGGAGCCCGGCGTGCCGCTGCGCGACGTCAAGGTGGACACGGTGTTCATCGGCTCGTGCACCAACGGCCGCATCGAGGACCTGCGCTCGGTCGCCAAGGTGCTCAACGGCCGCAAGAAGGCCGAGTCGGTCCGCGTGCTCGTGGTGCCGGCGTCGGCGCGCGTGCGCCTGCAGGCCGAGGCCGAGGGCCTCGACAAGATCTTCCTCGACTTCGGTGCGGAGTGGCGCAACGCCGGCTGCTCGATGTGCCTGGGCATGAACCCCGACCAGCTCGCGCCGGGGGAGCGCTCGGCGTCGACGTCGAACCGCAACTTCGAGGGGCGCCAGGGCAAGGGCGGCCGCACCCACCTGGTGTCGCCGCTCGTCGCGGCGGCCACGGCCGTGCGCGGCACGCTGTCCTCGCTGAGCGACCTCGACCTGCCCGGCGACGTCGACCTGACGACGTTCGACGGCACGCCGCTCGCCCCGCTCGCCGCCCCCTCGCTCGTCTGACCCGGAAGCAGAGACTCATGGAGAAGTTCACCGTCCACACCGGCGTCGGGGTGCCGCTGCGCCGCAGCAACGTCGACACCGACCAGATCATCCCCGCCGTCTACCTCAAGCGGATCACCCGCACGGGCTTCGAGGACGCGCTGTTCGCCGCGTGGCGCGGCGACGCGTCGTTCGTGCTGAACCAGGACGCGTACAAGACCGGTTCCGTGCTGGTCGCGGGCCCGGACTTCGGCACCGGCTCGTCGCGTGAGCACGCCGTCTGGGCGCTCAAGGACTACGGCTTCAAGGTGGTGCTCGCCTCGCGCTTCGCGGACATCTTCCGCGGCAACTCGGGCAAGCAGGGCCTCGTCGCGGGCGTCGTCGCGCAGGAGGACATCGAGCTCCTGTGGAAGATCCTCGAGACCAAGCCAGGCACCGAGGTGACCGTCGACCTCGAGAACCGCACCGTGCACGCGGACGACATCACCGTGCCGTTCCAGATCGACGACTACACCCGCTGGCGCCTCATGGAGGGCCTCGACGACATCGGCCTGACCCTCCAGAACGAGGGGGCCATCACGGAGTTCGAGGCGAAGCGCGAGGCGTGGCGCCCCAAGACCCTGCCGGCGAAGCACCTGCCGACCGTGCCGATCGAGCCGGCACGCCCGGTCGACGCCTGACGGTTGCCTGACGGCGGCGGCCGGGTCGAGGTTTCCGGATCGGGTCGAGGGTTCAAGCCCTCGACCCGAGCACGGAGCCTCGACCCGGCCGCTTTTCGCTGCCGCCTCTCACGGCCTGGGGAGCCTGCGTCGGGCCAGTGTGAGCAGGTGCTCCGCCGTTACCGTCGCCGGGTCCCACCAGCTCTCGACCCACCACGTCGCGCCCGCCTGTGCCGCGGCGGCGAGCTGCTCGCGCGCCTCGCCGTCGTCGGGGGACAGGCGGCCCTGGATCACCACCTCGAGCGGGGCGGCCTCCGGGGCGCGGTGTGACGCGAGCCAGGCGACCAGCTGCGCGATGTGCTCGGGGCCGGCCTCGGCCTCCTCCGGGTTCGCCGCGCGCACCTGCGGCACCACGCCGTCCCAGCGCAGCGCGCGGCGCAGCGAGCGCAGCGGCGGCCTCGCGGCGTCCCACACCGCGACCGGCCACACGGGGATGTGGCCGTTGACCGGGCGCTCCGGGAAGCGGAACGGGCCCGTGGACACGTGCTCGCCCTCGTAGGAGAACTCCTCGCCGGACCACGCGCGCTCGAGCCAGCCGAGCACGTCGTCGAGCAGCTCAGCGCGGTCACGCAGCGCCGTCGGCTGGCCGTGGACCGACGTGAACGCGCGGTCCACCGGGACGCCGACGCCCACCGGGAGCACCAGGCGGCCGCCGGACAGATGGTCGACCGTGAGCGCGCGCTGGGCGAGCTCCCACGGGCGGTGGCGCGGGGGAGCGAACACCATCGCGCCGAGCGTCAGGCGCTCGGTGACGGTCGCGACCGCGGCGAGGATGGAGAACGGGTCGTAGGTGGGGACCGTGTCCATGCCTGGCTCGTCCAGGCTGACGCCGTCCCACGTGAAGAAACCGTCCCAGCCGTGCTGCTCCGCCTCACGTGCGAGCGCCACCATCTGGCGCGGCGAACCGTACGAACCCACCAGCCCGATCCTCATGGACCCAACCTAGGTTCAGGCTGTGACACACGTCGCGTCAGCATCTGTGGCGCGGAGCCATAGGCTTGCGCCATGGCTTCTCACTATGACGTCGTCCTCCTCGGGGCCGGACCTGGTGGCTACGTCGCCGCCATCCGTGCTGCTCAGCTCGGCAAGTCCGTTGCGGTGATCGAGGAGAAGTACTGGGGTGGTGTCTGCCTCAACGTGGGCTGCATCCCGTCGAAGGCTCTCCTGCGCAACGCGGAGCTGGCCCACATCTTCCACACGCAGAAGGACTTCTTCGGGATGTCCGGCGAGGTCAGCTTCGACTTCGGCCGCGCGTGGGACCGTTCGCGCGAGGTGGCCGACGGCCGCGTCAAGGGCGTCCACTTCCTGATGAAGAAGAACAAGATCACGGAGTACGACGGCCGGGGCACGTTCGTGGACGCCAAGACGATCCAGGTCGCGCTGAGCAACGGCACGACCGAGACCGTCACCGCGGACAACGTGATCATCGCGACCGGCTCCGCCGTCCGCCTGCTGCCGGGCGTCGAGCTGTCCGACAACGTGGTGACCTACGAGTCGCAGATCATGACCCGTGACCTGCCGAAGTCGATCGCCATCGTCGGTGCCGGCGCCATCGGCATGGAGTTCGGCTACGTCCTCAAGAACTACGGCGTGGACGTCACGATCATCGAGTTCCTCGACCGTGCCCTGCCGAACGAGGACGCCGACGTCTCCAAGGAGATCGCCAAGCAGTACAAGAAGCTCGGCATCACCATCCTGACGTCGACCGCCGTCCAGACGATCAAGGACAACGGCGGCTCCGTCACCGTCAGCTACAAGGGCGTCAAGGACGACAAGCCGGGCGAGATCGTGGTCGACAAGGTGCTCAGCGCCGTCGGCTTCGCCCCCAACGTCTCCGGGTACGGGCTCGAGAACACCGGCGTGGCCCTCACGGAGCGCGGCGCCATCGCCATCGACGACCACATGCGCACCAACGTGCCGGGCGTCTACGCCATCGGCGACGTCACCGCCAAGCTCATGCTCGCCCACGTGGCCGAGGCCCAGGGCGTCGTCGCCGCCGAGACCATCGCCGGCGCCGAGACCATGACCCTCGGCGACTACCGCATGATGCCGCGCGCCACGTTCTGCTCCCCGCAGGTCGCGTCGTTCGGCCTCACCGAGCAGCAGGCCAAGGACGAGGGCTACGACGTCAAGGTCGCGAGCTTCCCGTTCATGGCCAACGGCAAGGCGCACGGCCTCGGCGACCCGACGGGCTTCGTCAAGATCGTCGCCGACGCCAAGTACAACGAGCTGCTCGGCGCCCACATGATCGGTCCGGACGTCTCCGAGATGCTGCCCGAGCTCACGCTCGCCGCCAAGTGGGATCTCACGGCCGACGAGGTCGCCCGCAACGTGCACACCCACCCGACGCTGTCGGAGGCCATCCAGGAGGCCATCCACGGCATCGCGGGGCACATGATCAACTTCTGAGAAGCTCTCAGGCCGGAGGGTCCGGGCCTGCGCGTCGGCGCAGGTCCGGGCCCTCTTCGCGTCGGGCGGCGCCCGACGGCCCGACATTCACCCGCCTGACCCGATGCTCGCGGCACTTCGCCCTCCGCCCGCGAGCGCGCGCGTGGTTGCATGAGCTGTGCCCCGCCTGTTCCCGTCCGAACCCGTGTGGCCCGACGACTCGGGCGCCGAGCGCGCGGTGTGGGAGGCGCTCGTCGAGCAGCTCCCCGACGACGCCGCGCTCTTCCACGGCCTGCGGCTCCAGGACGAGGCCGCCGAGCACGAGATCGACCTGCTCGTCGCGTGGCCCGGCTTCGGGCTCGCGGTGATCGAGGTCAAGGGCGGCCACGTCACGCGCGACGGGGACGGGTGGCGGCAGTCGGGCCGTGACGGCGTGGCCCATCGGATCGACCCGGCCCGGCAGGCGCAGACCTCCCGGCACGCGCTCCAGAAGCTGCTCGCGGCGCGCGGGCTGGCGGCGGCGTACGCGCGGGCGGTGCACATGGTCGCGTTCCCCTTCCTGACGCTGCCGGACCGGTGGGACGCCCTCGACCTGCCGCGCACGATGGTGGTCGACCAGTCGGACCTCCGGCGCGGGCTCGGGGTGGGCGACCGGCTCCGCACCGCGATCGAGAGGTACGGGGCAGGCCACGCGCCCCTCGAGGCGGGCGGCCTCGAGGCGCTGGTCGACGTCGTCGAGGCCAGGCTGCGCCCGGCGGCCGACGCCTTCGCCGCCGCGGCTGCGCACGAGGTCCGTCTCGAACAGCTCACGTCCGACCAGAGGTCGATCCTCGACCTGCTCAAGCACCAGCGTCGCGTCCGCGTCGTCGGCGGGGCCGGGTCGGGCAAGACCTGGCTCGCGCTCGAGCAGGCCCGGCGGCTCGCCCGCGACGGGCACCGGGTCGCCCTGCTGTGCTACTCCCGCGGGCTGGGCCTGAGCTTCCGACGCACCGTCGCCGGGTGGAGGCGCAACGAGCAGCCGGGATACGTCGGGCTCTTCCACGAGCTGCCCCTGGCCTGGGGCGCCTCGGAGCCGCCGCCTGACACGGCCCCGCCCGAGGTGCGCGCCGCTTACTACGAGACCGGCCTGCCCGCCGAGCTCGGCCGGCTCGCGGCCCAGCAGCCGCCCGGCGAGCTGTTCGACTCCGTCGTCGTGGACGAGGCGCAGGACTTCGGGGCGGACTGGTGGCCCGCGCTGCTCGCGTGCCTCAAGGACCCCGAGAAGGGCGGCGTCTTCGTCTTCATGGACGACGACCAGACCCTGTTCCCGCGCGACGGCCGCCCGCCCATCGGCCTGCCGCCGTACGAGCTCAACGCCAACCTGCGCTCGACGAAGCAGATCGCCCAGACCTTCGGCGCGCTCACGGCGACGCGCGTCGAGCCGCGCGGGCTCGACGGCGCCCCCGTGCGCGTGGTCGACGTCCCCGCCGCGGAGGCCGTCGACGCCGCCGACCAGGCCGTCGACGCGCTCGTCGAGGAGGGGTGGCACCCGGGGCACATCGCGCTCATCACGACCGGCAGCCGGCACCCCGAGCAGCGCAACACCATCGAGCTCGAGGGGTACGGGGCGTACTGGTCGGACTTCTTCGCGGCCGAGGACGTCTTCTACGGGCACGTGCTCAACTTCAAGGGCCTGGAGCGGTCCGTCGTCGTGCTCGCCGTCAACGGGTTCCAGAACGCCGAGCGTGCCCGCTCGATGCTCTACACCGGGATGTCCCGCGCGAAGTCCCTCCTCGTCGTGGTCGGGGCGCGGGCCGACGTCGAGCGCATCGGCGGCGAGGCCGTGCGGCGGCGCCTGCTGAAGTCCGAACCCTGGGTTCTGGGCCCCACCGAGTAACGCCACGATCACTTTCAGGTCTCGGTTCCCGCAGACTCCCGGGCTCCGCTGGCCACTCGTCGGGGGCGGCGCTTACATGAGATGTAACCGCTTGCTGCACCTGTTTGCAGCACTCCGACGGCTCGAGGAGCCGTCCACGCGACCCGGCTCCGGCTCGTGACAGAGGCCCGAAGCAGCGCCTCACCGAGCCCGGATCGTGCACCCGCCGCACACGAGGCGGGCGGGAAGGTCCGCGGCCACCGACCCGTGGCGCGGGCAGCTCACTGAGGAGGAAGCAGTCATGGCCGCTTCTCTGGTCCGAAAGTCCCTTCTGCCGGTCGTGGCGGTCGCTGCCACCGCGTTCGCCCTCACCGGGTGCACCTCGCCGTCGGGCGCGTCGTCCGGCTCTGGGAACGTCAAGGGGTCCACGGTCACCATCTACGGCGCGGACACGGGCACCGAGGCCACCGAGCTCGAGGCGTCGTGGGCGACGTGGGCCAAGCAGGAAGGCATCACGATCAAGTACACGGGCGACAAGAACTTCACGGCGAACATCGCGACCAAGATCCAGGGCAACGCCCTGCCGGACATCGCCATGTTCCCGCAGCCCGGCCTGCTGTCGAGCGCGGTGGCGACGGGGAAGGTCGCCCAGGTGGACTCCGCGACCGAGTCGAGCGTGAAGAAGAACTTCTCCACCGACTGGATCGGCTACGTGACCGTCAACGGCAAGATGTACGGCACGCCGCTGGACGCATCGGTCAAGGGCTTCGTCTGGTACTCGCCGTCGCAGTTCTCCCAGTGGGGCGTGCAGGTGCCGAAGACCTACGCGGACCTCCTCAGCCTCACGCAGACGATCGAGCAGAAGACGGGCAAGCCCCCGTGGTGCGCGGGCTTCAACTCGGGCGACGCCTCGGGGTGGCCGGGTGCTGACCAGCTCGCCGAGATGGTGCTGGCCGACGCCGGCGCGTCGACGTACGACGGCTGGGTCAAGGGCACCGTGAAGTTCACCGACCCGAAGATCGACGACGCGTTCACGCAGCTCGGCAAGATCCTGAAGGACCCGAAGTACGTCAACGCCGGCTTCGGCGCCGTGCCGTCGATCAACTCGACGGCGTTCGGCGACGTCGCCATCCCGCTGGCGAACGGGACGTGCGCGATGACCAACCAGGCCACGTTCCTCGAGGCGAGCTTCTCGACCACGAAGACGGCCTCCGGCGCGGTGCCGAAGGTCGGGCCGAACGGTGACATCTGGGCGTTCCCGCTGCCCGGCCCGAGCGCCGGCCAGAGCGCCGTGACCGGCGGTGGCGACTTCGCGGCCGCATTCAACTCGAACGCGGCGACCCAGAAGGTCATGGAGTACCTCTCGAGCGCCGACTGGGCGAACAGCCTGATCACCGTCAAGAACGCGTCGTTCATCAGCGCGAACAAGGGCGTCGACTCCTCCAAGGAGACCGACCCGCTGCTGAAGTCCGCGATCGAGACCCTGCAGAACTCCAGCACCACCTTCCGGTTCGGCGCGGACGACGCCATGCCGAACGTCGTGGAGACGGCGTTCTGGACCGGCATGGTCGACTGGGTCAACGGCACCTCCCAGGCCGACGTCGAGAAGCAGATCCAGGCGTCCTGGCCCTCGAAGTAGCAGCCGGCACACCCACGCCTCCGGACTCCGCCGCCGACCCCGGCGGCGGCGCCCGCGGGACGAGGTGCTCGGCTGACGCTCGCGCCTGAGAGGAAGTGCGTCCCCAGTGTCTGGTTTCTTCGTCTGGCTCGCGGGCCTGCCACCGCTTGCCCAGGTGCCCGTCGTGATCGCGGTGTTCGGGGTCGTCGTCGGGCTGATCGTGTTCTTCATCGAGGTCGCACCCCGGGCCGGGCGCGGCTACTCGATCATGCGGCTCGCCGTCGCCGTGCTGGTGCCGGTGGCCGTCATCGGCGTCCTGGGCGTGCAGGCCGCCGCCGCCTGGGTGCTGATCCTCGGCGCGGTGCTGGGCGGCGGGATGTTCCTGCTCGACCTGCGCGCCCGGAAGGGCAACGGCTCGCTGCTGCAGCTCGCGGCGTTCCTGTCGCCGGCGCTCCTGCTGCTGGTCATCGGGCTCGTGTACCCGGCTCTGCGGACCATCGTGAACGCGTTCCTCAGCAACGACGGCACCCAGTTCGTGGGCCTGCAGAACTTCGCGTGGGTGTTCTCTGGCGGTAGCACGGGGTTCATCGCGTTCGTCAACACGATCGTGTGGGTGGTCATCGCGCCCGTCGTCACCACGGTGCTGGGGCTCGCCTACGCGGTGTTCGTGGACCGGAGCCGCGCCGAGAAGGTGCTCAAGGTCTTCATCTTCATGCCGGTCGCGATCTCGCTGGTCGGCGCGTCGATCATCTTCAAGTTCTTCTTCGCCTACCAGCAGGGCAAGCAGATCGGCCTGCTCAACCAGATCGTCGAGTGGTTCGGCGGGCAGCCCGTCAGCTTCCTGCAGCACTACCCGCTCAACATGCTGCTGCTCATCGTCGTGCTGATCTGGACGCAGACGGGGTTCGCGATGGTGCTGCTCTCGGCCGCGATCAAGGGCATCCCCGTCGACCAGGTCGAGGCCGCCCAGCTCGACGGCGCGAACGCGTGGCAGCAGTTCCGGAACGTCACCGTCCCCGGGATCCGGCCGACGATCATCGTCGTCTGGATCACCATCTCGATCACGTCGCTGAAGGTCTACGACATCATCGCCACGACCACCGCCGGGCAGAACCACACCACGGTGCTCGGGTACGAGATGGTCAAGCAGATCGAGATCCTGCCGCCCCAGTCCGGGCACTCCGCAGCGCTGGCGCTGCTGATCTTCGTGCTGGTGACGCCGTTCATCATCTACAACGCGCGCAACCTCAGGAAGCAGAGGGAGCAGTGATGGCCACGATCGCCTCGCCCAGCGCCACGACCGCGCGCCGGCACCGCTCCGAGGGCGGCACGCTGCGCCGCACCCGGATCCGCCTCTCGAGCCCGTGGGCGACCCTGGCCGCCATCGTGCTCGCCGTGCTGTGGACCATCCCGAGCTTCGGGCTGCTCGTCTCCTCGTTCCGGCCCCCGGACGCCATCACGACGAGCGGGTGGTGGACCGCCTTCGCCAACCCGCAGTTCACGCTGGCCAACTACGTCAACACGCTGAAGTTCACCGACACGCTGACGGTGTGGCAGTCGTTCGTGAACTCCCTGACGATCACGATCCCGGCCACGCTGTTCCCGATCACGCTCGCCCTGATGGCTGCGTACGCCTTCGCGTGGATCGACTTCCGGGGCAAGGACCTGCTGTTCATCTGCGTGTTCGCGATGCAGGTGGTGCCGCTGCAGATGGCCCTGGTGCCGCTGCTGCGGCTGTACTCGAACGGGCTGAACCTCTTCGGCGTCCAGGTGTTCCCGGGCCTGAACCTCAACTCGCTCAGCTCCAGCTTCGCCGAGGTGTGGATCTCGCACACGATCTTCGCCCTGCCGCTGGCCGTGTTCATCCTGCACAACTCGGTGTCCGCGATCCCGCGGGACGTGATCGAGGCGGCGAAGGTCGACGGCGCCGGGCACGGGCACACGTTCCTGCGGCTCGTGCTGCCGCTGGCGATGCCCGCGATCGCGTCGTTCGCGATCTTCCAGTTCCTGTGGGTGTGGAACGACCTGCTCGTGGCCACGATCTTCGCGCCCGGGTCGAACGCGCCGATCACCAAGCTGCTCACCGACCTGTCGGGGACGTACGGGCAGCAGTGGTACCTGCTCTCGGCGGGCACGTTCCTGGCGATCATCGTGCCGCTGGTCGTCTTCTTCGCCCTGCAGCGGTTCTTCGTCCGGGGGCTCCTGGCGGGGGCCACCAAGGGCTGAGGCTCGGCCGTGAAACCGCTGGAAAGCTGATGTGGACTGGCAGACTGACGCCATGGCGGGGATCAGGGATGTGGCCAAGGCAGCCGGCGTCTCGACGGCGACCGTCTCGCGCGCCCTGCGCGGCCTGCCCCACGTCACGGGCCACACCCGGGAGCTGATCCTCGAGCACGCCGCCGCGCTCGGCTACGTGCCGTCGTCGAGCGCTGCCGGGCTGGCCACCGGGCGCACGATGGCGGTCTCCGTCGTGGTGCCGCGCGTCGACGGCTGGTTCTGCTCGTCGGTGCTCGACGGCGTCGACGGCGAGCTGCGGCAGGCCGGGTACGACGTCGTGCTCGTGAGCATCGGGGACGACGGCGGCGAGCGCGACCGCCTGTTCCGCGAGGCGATCCTGCGGCGGCGCAGCGACGCCATCGTGGCGCTCTGCGCCGACCTGACGGACGACGAGCACGAGGCGCTGCAGGCCGCGGCGGTGCCCTCGGTGGTGGTGGGCGCGCCCGCGCGGGACGTGCGCTCCGTGGGAGTCGACGAGGTGGCGCTCGCGCGCACGGCCACCCAGCACCTGCTCGACCTGGGGCACCGCGACATCCTGTTCATCGGCGGGGAGCCGCAGGACGGGCGCGGCGCGCGCGTGCCCCACGAGCGGCGGGTCGGCTACGAGCGCGCGCTGCGGGCGGCGGGGGTCCCGGTGGACGCCCGCCCGCCCCTCGAGGGCGAGTTCTCCACGGCCGTCGCGCGGCGGCGGATGAACGAGCTCCTGGACGGCCGTGGGGCGCCCCCGACGGCGGTGCTGGCGGCGTCGGACGAGATGGCGGTCGGGGCGATGCTGGCCATCGCCGACCACGGCCTGCGCGTCCCCGCGGACATCTCGGTGGTCGGGGTGGACGACCACCCGTCGGCCGCGATGTTCGGCCTCACCACCATGGCGCAGGACCCGCGCCGGCAGGGCGCCATGGCCGCCCGCGTGGTGCTCGACCAGCTCGAGGGCAGGCGGACCGCGAAGCGCGCGGTGCGGCTGCCGGTGCTCCTGGTGAAGCGGTCCAGCACCTCGGCGCCCAACCCGCAGGTGCGGCTCCCCGCGGCCGGCGCCGGCCCGGACGCCCACGACGACGGCACCCGCCCCCACGCGCAGCTCGCCGTGCTGACGCCCGCCACGGCGGGCTGGTACGCCGGGTCGGTGGTGGACGGCATCACGCGGTTCGCGCGCGAGGTGGGCGCCGAGGTGGTGATCCAGTCCGCCGGGACGGGCCCCACCATCCCGCCGCTGACGTCGCTGCTGCCCGACCCCGCGCGGTTCGCCAGCATCGTGTTCGTCGAGGCGGCGCCCGAACCGGCCGACGTCGAGACGATCGCGCGGCTCGGCATCCGCGCGGTGTCCGTGGGCGGGGTCGTGCCGGGGCTGATCGCCGTCGCCGCCGACGACGCCGCTGCCGCCCGTGTCGCCACCGAGCACCTGCTCAGCCTGGGGCACACCGACATCGCGCACCTGACCGGCGCGACGGGCCACGGGCTGTCGCCGCAGGCGCTGCGGCTCGAGGGCTTCCGCGCGGCCCTGCGGGACGCCGGGCTCGACCCCAGCGGCCGGGACCACCGCACCGACCCGACCGCGGTGGGCGGGTACCGCGAGGCGAGGCTGCTGCTCGGGGACCCACGCCGCCGCCCGACCGCGGTGTTCGCCGCGAGCGACGAGCTCGCGTTCGGCGCCCTGCACGCGGCCCAGGAGCTCGGCATCCGGGTGCCGTCGGACCTCTCCGTCGTCGGGTTCGGCGGGCACCCCGCGGGCGAGGCGTTCGGGCTGACCACCATCGACGTGCACCCGCAGGAGCAGGGCCACCGGGCGGCGGAGACTGCCGTCGCCGCCTCGGCGCTCGGGCTGGGGCGCGTGCACTCGCCCGACCCGCTGTCGTTCGGGCTGCTGGTGCGCACCAGCACGACGGCGCCCGGCCGCGCGGACTGGCGGCGGGCCGGCGACGACGTGGTTGTGGAGAACCTCTGAGCCCACGGCGCGGCGACCGCTACCGTTCTGCTGCCCGCCACACACGTCCCCCGGGAGAGCGCGTGACCCTGCTGGACCAGCCCCACCACGACGGCTCCGCCCGCTACGTGCCGCCCGGCCCGCACGCCCTGGGCGACGTCGTGCCCGTGCGCGTCGCCGTGCCCCGCGCGGCGGGGGTGCGCACCGTCTGGCTGCGCACCGTCCTGGACGGCGAGCCGCGCATCACCGAGGCGCGGCGGGAGACCGCCGCCGTCGACGAGGGCGGCGAGGACGCGTACGTCGCCGACGTCGTGGTGCACCACCCCTCCACGTCGTACCGGTTCCTGCTCGACGTGCCCGCGGCACCCGCCGGCTACCTGTGGCTCGACGGCGAGGGCGTGCACGAGCGCGACGTCGCCGACACCCACGACTTCCGCCTGCTGACCGCCCCGCCGCCGCCCGGCTGGCTCGCCGACGGCACCGTGTACCAGGTGTTCCCCGACCGGTTCGCGCGCTCCGCGCAGGCCGACACGCACCCCACGCCCGACTGGGCCGTGCCGATGGACTGGGACGCCGAGCCGGCCCGCTTCGGGGCCCTCACCGGCCAGCAGCTCTACGGAGGAGACCTCGCGGGCGTCGCCGAGCACCTCGACCACCTGGAGTCGCTCGGCGTCCGCACGCTCTACCTGACGCCGTTCTTCCCCGGCCGGTCGTGCCACCGGTACGACGCCTCGACGTTCGAGCACGTCGACCCGCTGCTCGGCGGCGACGACGCGCTCGCGGCGCTCGCGGCACAGGTGCACGCCCGCGGCATGCGGCTCATGGGCGACATCACGCCCAACCACACGGGCGCGGGCCACGAGTGGTTCGTGCGCGCCCAGGCAGACCCCGCCGCCCCGGAGCGCGAGCTCTACCTGTGGGAGGACACGCCGGGCGCGCTCGACGTCGACCCGCGCGTGCGGCCCGGCTACGTCTCCTGGCTCGGGTTCTCGTCGCTGCCCAAGCTCGACTGGTCGCAGGACCTGGTGTGGCAGCGCATGGTGGACGACGACGCCGCGGCGATCCCGCGCTGGCTGCGGCGCCCCGACGGGTCGGGCTACCTGGACGGCTGGCGGGTCGACGTCGCGAACATGACAGGGCGGTACGGGGTGGCCGACCGCACGGTCGAGATCTCCCGCCGCGTCCGCGAGCGGGCCACGGGCATCAACCCGGAGGCGGCGCTGGTCGGCGAGCACTTCTTCGACTGGACGGGCGACCTGCCGGGCGACGGCTGGCACTCCGCGATGAACTACTCCGGGTTCTCGCGCCCGGTGTGGGGCTGGCTGGCCGACGCCGGCTCCGGGCTGGACTTCGTCAGCGTGCCGGTGGCCCGCCGACCGGTGCCCGGCCGCACGGCCGTGGCGGCCATGCGCGACTTCGGCGCCCGCGTGCCGTGGCAGGTGGCGAGCGTGCAGCTCAACAACCTGGGCTCGCACGACACGGCCCGGCTGCGCACCGCCGTCGGGTCGCCCGAGCGGGTCGAGCTCGCCGCCGCGCTCCTGTTCACGTACCCGGGCGTCCCCATGGTGTTCGCGGGCGACGAGGTGGGCGCCCGCGGCGAGACCGGCGAGCACTCCCGGGTCACCATGGCGTGGGACCAGGCGGCGTCGGGCGGCCCGCGGTGGGACACCGCGACGCTCGAGGTGTTCCGCTCGCTGTCGCGCCTGCGCGGCGGCTCCGAGGCCCTGCGCGACGGCGGCCTGCGGTGGGCGGTGGTCGACGACGACGCCCTCGTCTACGTGCGCGAGTCGGCCGGCGAGCGGCTGCTCGTGGTCGTGGCGCGGGCCCCGTGGGCGGGCGCCACGCTCCCGGCCCGGATCCTCGGCGACGGCGAGCCCGAGCTCGTCCACGGTGGCGCGCTCGTGGGCACCCCCGCGCTCGACGTGGTCGAGGCGGGGGCGCGCGTGGGTGGCGAGGGCCCAGCCGTCGGGGTGTGGCGGCTGGCCTGACCGCGCCTCAGGAGGCCGAGCGGAGGCGGTGGTAGCGGCGGTCGTGGAACACGAGCGGCTCGGGTTCCCCGAACCGCGCGTGCCAGACGGCCTCGACCGTCACGAGATGGCTCGGCCCGGCCTGGATCCGGTCGACGACGCGCGCCCGGATCCACGCGGCGGCGCCGTCGATCACGGGCTCGCCTGTCTCGAGCGCGTGCCAGCCGCCTGCCGCGAACCGGTCGATGCCGCTGGTCGCGAACCGGGTCGAGACCTCCTCCTGGCCGGCCGTCAGGAAGCTCACGGCCACCGAGCCGGCGGCGGAGAGGGCGGGCCACGAGGACGACGTCGAGTGCAGCGAGAAGGCGAGCAGCGGCGGGTCGGCGGACACCGAGATGACGGACGTCGCGGTGAACCCGACCGGTCGCCCCGCGTGCAGCGTCGTCACGACGGCGACCCCCGCGGGGTGGCCGCGGAACACCGACCTGAACGCGTCGGCGCTCAGGGTGTCCCGGTGCTCGGCGAGCGCGGTCACGACGCCACCTCCGCGGTGGCGCGGACGGCGGCGGTGCGGACGGCGTCGACCCAGCGGTCGGCGGCGGCGGCCGCGTCCGGCAGGTCCGGCTCCAGGAGGGCGAGCGCCGACGCCGGCACGTCCGCGCCGAGCTCGGCCAGGAGCGGCAGCAGGTGGACGTCGCCCGCCGCGGAGTGCGCCGGGCTGGCGGACACGACCAGCGGGACCACGGGCACGCCGTCCAGGCCACCCGGGCCGTACCGGTCGAGGAACGCCTTGAGCAGCCCCGTGTACGAGCCCTTGTAGACGGGCGTCGCGACCACCAGCAGGCGGGCGCTCGCGGCCTGGGCGAGCGCGGCGTCGACGGCGGGGGCGTCGGGGGCGAAGAGGTCGCCGGCCAGGTCTGCGAGCTCGATAGTGACGGCGTCGCCGTCGATCTGGCGGTGCCGGGCGACCTGCGCGGCGACCGCCTCGGCGGCGGCGCGGGTGCGGGAGGCGGGGCGCGGGTTGCCGACGAGCACGACGACGTCGGACCGCACGGGGGCAGGGCGAAGCGAGCGCATGGGATCAGCTCCAGGGACACAAGGGGGAGGCCGCGCGAGGGGCCGGGGTCGTCGGGTCAGGGGCGACGACGACAGCCGGCGGCGACGTGCCGGCGGCGGGCGGAGACGAAGCGACGCGAGGTGCGCATGGCGAGGACGCTACGGCTAACCAGAGTGATTCGCTCCAGAAAGCGTGGTCGTCTTACGTGGTGAGATCAGGCCTCGCCGCGCGCCGACGCGCGCACCACCGAGCGGCCGCTCGGGCGGGTGGTCCAGGCGTCGTCCTTGCCCAGCAGGGCCGCGACCTCGGCGGGCAGCTCGCCGGCGACGACGTCGGCCAGCGTCACGACGTCGAGCACCGACCGCATCGCCACCCGCAGCGCCACCCACACGTCGCGCACGGCCGCCGACGACCCCGGGTAGGTGACCGTCTCGACGTGCCGGTCGCCGATGGTGGCCAGCGGCCCGTCGATCGCGCGGATCACGTCGGCCACCGCGATCTCCCGCGGCGGGGCGGCAAGGCGCGCGCCGCCGTCGGCGCCGCGGCGCGTCACCACCAGACCTGCCTGCTTCAGCGCGTTGAGCAGGCCGAGCACGTACGCGGCCGGGATCTGCTGCGCCGCCGCCAGGTCCTCCGACTTGGCGTGGGCGCCGCCGTCGTACCGCGCCGCGAGCTCGACCGAGAGCCGGACGGCGTAGTCGATCTTGGCTGTGATCCGCACGCCGGAATCCTCCCACGGCCGATCCCGCAGTCCGCGGCATGGGACGTCCGATCAACGCCTGGCGACACTCCCGTGCGGGCCAGAGACTGCCCGTGCCAGGCCGCGCGCGCGAGCCTGGGTCCGTCGTCGAACGTTCGGAGGTTCCGTGTCCACTCCCGCCCCCATCAAGCTCGTCCCCGCTGTCGCATCCTGGGTCGACCGCCAGGAGACGCCCGGCCTGGGTCTCACCGAGGCCCTCACCGGCCTCACCCACGACTGGGTCGCCGGTACGCCCGCCCAGCCCGAGGAGCACGTCCAGCGCCTCGCGCGCCTGAACGAGCTCACCGACGCCCTGCGCGCCGCGACCGTCCAGGCCACCCTCGAGGCCGTCGAGGCGGGCGTCGCCAGCAAGGAGATCGCGGCCACCCTCGGCACCACCGGGGCGACCGTCTCCAAGTGGGTCACCCAGGCCCGCGGGGCTGCCTGAACAGCACGTCATGACGTCGCGTGAGGTCCCCGGCACCATGTCGCGGACCTCACGCGGCGTCTTGTGCATCAGGGTCGGAAACCGGCGTCGAGCGCCCTCGCGGCGTGGGTAGCGTTGCCTCGCCCACCCGCCCCGACCACCGTCCGAGGTACCCGCACAGTGACTCAGCTCGACGTCGACCCCACCGTCACCACGCCCGCCCTGCTGGTGACGGCGCCCACGGTCATCAAGCGTGACGGCACCCGGACCACCTACGACCTGCGCCGCATCCGCGACGCGATCCGCCCCGCGTGGAGCCGCGCCTGGGACGACAAGGTCGACGAGGCCGCCCTGGGCGCCGTCGTGGACGCCGTGGACCGCGAGCTGCTGCGCCGCTTCGCCGTCGACGTCAAGGTCTACGAGATCCAGGCCGTCGTCGAGCAGGCCCTCATGGAGCTGGGCCACGGCGACGTCGCCGAGATCTACACCACCTACCGCCTCGAGAAGGACCTGCGCCGCCAGCAGGCGTTCAGCGTCGAGCACCAGGTGGGCCGCCTCACCGACGACGAGGTGGCGAACGAGAACGCCAACAAGGACGCCCGCGTGTTCCACGTGCAGCGCGACCGCATGGCCGGGTCCGTCGCGAAGGCGCGCGGGCTGGCGATGCTGCCGCCGCGCGTCGCGAACGCCCACGTCAAGGGCCAGATCCACTTCCACGACCTGGACTACTCGCCGTACACGCCGTTCAACAACTGCGACCTGCCGAACTTCGCGGACATGCTCGCCAACGGGTTCACGATGGGCAACGCCAGCATCATGACGCCCCGGTCGTTCGAGACGGCGGCGTCGGTGCTCTCGCAGATCATCACGGCGATCTCCTCGGCGCAGTACGGCGGCGTCACCGTCGAGACCATCGACCTGCTGCTGGCGCCGTACGCGGAGAAGTCGTACGTCAAGCACCTGGCCGTGGCGACGGAATGGATCCCGGACGCGCACGACCGCGTGGAGTACGCGCGGCAGAGGACGTCGAAGGAGATCTACGACGGGGCGCAGGCGCTCCTGCACAACATCAATACCGTGAGCAGCACCAACGGTCAGACCCCTTTCGTGTCCATCGGCCTCGGTCTGGGCACGTCGTGGTTCGAACGGGAGATCCAGAAGGCGGTGCTCGCCGTCCAGCAGCGCGGTCTCGGCGCCGAGCAGCGCACGCCGATCTTCCCCAAGCTGATCTTCACGCTGAAGCGCGGGGTCAACCTCGACGCCGGCGACCCGAACTACGACATCAAGCAGCAGGCCATCGCCTGCGCGACGCAGCGCATGTACCCCGACGTCGTCATGTACGACAACATCGTCAAGATCACCGGGTCCTACAAGACGTCGATGGGCTGCCGGTCGCACCTGTCGCCGTACGTCGACCCGGCGACGGGGGAGCAGGAGACGCTCGGGCGCATGAACCTGGGCGTCGTCACGGTCAACCTGCCGCGCATCGCGCTCGAGACCCGCGGCGACCAGGCCGCTTTCTGGGCTCTGCTCGACGAGCGGCTCGAGATCGTCCACGAGGGCCTTCGCTTCCGCGAGGCGCGGGTGCGCCAGGCGGTGCCCGAGAACGCCCCGATCCTGTACAAGTCCGGCGGCTTCGCGCGGCTCTCCGACGGTGAGTCCGTCGGGCACCTCTTCGACAACGGGCGCGCGACGCTGTCGCTCGGCTACATCGGCCTGTACGAGGTGGCCGCCGCGTTCTACGGGCGGCGCTGGGAGGAGAACTCCGAGGCCAAGCAGTTCACTCTCGACATCCTGACCCACATGAAGGCCAAGTGCGGAGAGTGGAACGACGCCGACCTGTCGGGGACCGGCGGCATCGTTCCCGGGGCGTCGATCTCTGTGTACTCGACCCCGTCGGAGTCTCTGACCGACCGGTTCGCGAAGATGGACCGCGAGAAGTTCGGCGCCGTCCCCGACATCACCGACAAGGGCAACGGCCGCGTCTACTACACGAACTCCTTCCACGTCGACGTGCGCCTGGGCGAGGCCGACGGATGGACCCCGTTCCGCAAGCTCGACTTCGAGGCGCCGTACGCGCCGCTCACGTCAGGCGGGTTCATCCACTACACCGAGTGGCCGAACGTCCGGAACAACCCCAAGGCCGTCGAGGCCGTGTGGGACTACGCCTACGACCACGAGATCGGCTACATGGGCGTCAACGTGCCCATCGACCGCTGCCTGGCGTGCCGGTACGAGGGCGAGTTCACCGCGACGAACGACGGCTTCGCCTGCCCGAGCTGCGGCAACACGGGCCGCGCCGAGAACGGCCACGACCCGGACTCGGTCGAGGTCATCCGCCGCGTGTGCGGGTACCTCTCGGAGCCCGTCGCCCGCGGTGTCGTCCGCGGCCGGCAGCACGAGCTCGCGTCGCGCGTGCACCACACGGCTGGGTCGAGCGACCTTGTCGGCGGCGCTCGCTAGGTTTCAGACCGAGCTGCGCGACCGCGGCACAGGTTTGATGCAGTGGAGGTGGACGATGCCCGGGGGACGGACCGTCGCGGAGACGCACGTGGCCGACCAGTGGTCACCCCGTAACGCGCTCGCGGCCTCCGAGGTCCCGGCGTCGTCGGGGGAGCAGGGCTGGTGGGTGTGCGACGCCGGGCATGAGTGGTCCGCGCGCATCGTGGGCCGCACCGTCCGCGTGTCCGGGTGCCCGTACTGCTCCGGGCGACGCCGCATCCCCGGCGTCAACGACTTCGCCACGCTGCACCCCGAGCTGCTCGCGCTGTGGCACCCGGGCAACGACGTCGACCCCACGGCAATCGGCCCGCGCTCCAACCGGCGCGTGCGCTGGACCTGCGACGACGGGCACGAGTGGGAGGCGCCGGTCAGCACGCTCACCGGCGGCCACGGGTGCCCCTACTGCTCGCGCCGGTTCACCACGTCGGGCGTCAACGACCTCGCGACCACCCACCCCGACCTCGCGCGCGAGTGGGACGAGCCGACGCTCGCCGCCGGCTCGGTGACCTCGGGCTCCAGCCGGAAGGTGGCGTGGCAGTGCCGATCCTGCGGCCACCGGTGGCGCGCCACCGTCGTCTCGCGCGCCCATGCAGGGACTGGCTGCCCCGAGTGCGGCCGCCGCGCGGGCGCCGACCGGCGTGCGCTGCCGAAGCCCGGCCGCTCCCTCGTGGAGCTGTTCCCCGACGTCGCGGCGCTGTGGCACCCGACGCGGAACTCCGCGGCGCCCGGCGAGGTGGCGGCATCGTCCCGGCGCAGGGTCTGGTGGCTCTGCCCGGACTGCGACCACGCCTGGCAGGCGGCGCCGGGCGACCGCACGTTCTACTCCACCGGCTGCCCCGCCTGCTCGTACGCGACGCGCGGCCGCGCCCGCATGGTCCCCGCCGCCGGCGCCTCGCTCGCCGTGGTGTCGCCCGCCCTGGCCGCCGAGTGGGCCGACCCCGACCTCGGCGCCGCCGACGTCGGCCCGTTCTCCGACTACCTGGCGCTGTGGCGCTGCGACGAGGGCCATCGCTGGCGCGCCACGGTCGGCAACCGGTCGGCCGGCACGGGCTGCCCCGTGTGCCGCCCGAGGTCGCGCGGCGAGGCCGACCTGCGCGCGGTGCTGGCCACGCTCGTCCCGGGCATCGAGATCCGCGCCAACGACCGCCGCGCCGTGCCCGGTCACGAGCTCGACGCCTACCTGCCCGACCTCGCGGTCGCCGTCGAGTACAACGGCGTCTACTACCACCGCGAGCAGTTCCGCTCCCGCGACGCGCACGCGTCCAAGCTGGCGGCGGCGAGGGCGGCCGGGATCCGCCTCGTCACCGTCTGGGAGGACGACTGGCTCGCCCGCCGCGAGATCGTGGTGCGGGCGCTCGCTGCCCGGCTGGGGGTGACGGCGGGGCTGCGCCTGACGCGACCGGAGCTCGCCCCGGAGTGCTCCGAGCGGGTCGGCGCGCGGTCCCTCACGGTCCGCGAGGTCACCGGCCGGGTCGCCAACGAGTTCCTCGCCGGCAACCACCTCCAGGGCCCGGTCACGTGCTCGCGGAGGTTCGCGCTGGTCGACGACGCCGGCCGCGTCCGCGCGCTGCTCGCCCTGCGGTCGGCCCGCGGGGGAGCGCGCAGCCGCCGCGCAGAGGGCGAGTGGGAGATCGTCCGGTTCGCAACCCGCGGCATCGTGCCGGGCGCCTTCAGCCGGCTCCTCGCCCACGCCGAGCGCGCCCTCGCCGGCGACCTGACCCGATGGGTGACCTTCGCGGACGCCATGATCAGCGACGGGGCGCTGTACGAGCGCACCGGGTTCGTGGCCGATCGCCGGCTCGCGCCCGACTACCGCTACGCGGGCCCGTCGACCCGCTGGGTGCGCCAGCCCAAGGAGTCCTACCAGCGCCGCCGGTTCCGCGACGACCCCGACCTCGTGTGGGACGAGTCCTGGACCGAGGCGGTCGCCGCGGAGCGCAACGGCCTGCACCGCGTGTGGGACGCCGGCAAGACGCGATACGTGCGCGACGTCGTCGTGCCTCAGGAGGACGAGACATGACCGACGCCCCCCTCGACCGCGGCCTGCCCGGCCTGCTCACCCCGGCGCTCTCCGCCGTGCGGGGTCGTACGGCCGCGCAGGCGCTCCCGCTGGCCCCGTCGGCGAAGTGGGACCCGACCGTGGTGACCAAGTCGCACGTCGCCGACTACAAGCCCTTCACGGCCCTGGACGGCGAGGGCGTGCGCTGCGCGCTCTACCTGTCCGGCTGCCTCTTCGAGTGCCCGGGCTGCTTCAACGAGGCGGCCTGGTCGTTCCGCCTGGGCACCCCGTACGACGACGCGCTCGAGGAGCGCATCCTCGGCGACCTGTCGCAGTCGTACGTGCAGGGGCTCTCGCTGCTGGGCGGCGAGCCGATGCTCAACACGCCCGTCGCGCTGCGGCTGCTGGAGCGGGTCCGCGCCGATCTGCCGGGTAAGGACGTCTGGTGCTGGACGGGGTTCACGTTCGAGCACATCGTCGCCGCCGGGCACCCGCAGCAGCGGGCCCTCCTGGAGCAGCTCGACGTGCTGGTGGACGGCCCGTTCCGGCAGGACCTCAAGGACCTGACGCTGCGGTTCCGCGGCTCGGCCAACCAGCGCGTGCTCGACGTCCGCGCGTCGCTGGCGGCCGGCGCACCGGTGGCCTGGGGCTGACGTCCGGCTGTCTCTCCGGGGACGATCAGCGGAATCTCGTATCAGGGAGTCCGTCCGCGCATCCCTGTCCGCATGACGACCGACTTCTACGTCTCGGCCCCCGGCGAGACGCGCCCACCCGTGCCCACAGGCCCGATGCTGTGCAGCGGCAACGACATGCGCGTCGTGCACAACGCCTTCCTGTGGGCGTACGAGCAGGCGCCCGACCTGGTGCGCGGGGTGCTCGCCGACGACACGCAGCGCAGCGCGTTCGTGGGCGCCTGGCTCGCCGACCTCGACTCGACGCTCCACGTGCACCACCAGGCGGAGGACACGCTGCTGTGGGACCGGCTGGAGCAGCGCGCCCCGGCGTGCGCCCTGCACGTGGGCCAGATGCGCGCGCACCACGCGCAGGTCGCCGCGCTGCTGGACGACGTCGCCCCGCTGCGCGACGACTGGACCCTGACGGCGGACCCCGCGGTGGGCGAGAGGCTCGCCAACGGCTACGCGCGGATGCTCGCGGTGCTCACGGTGCACCTGCGGCGCGAGGTGGTCGAGGTGGTGCCCATCGCCGAGCGGGTGCTGACGCAGCCCGAGTGGAACGCCCTCGGCGAGCACGGCATGGGGTCCATCCCGCGCTCCCGGATCTTCCCCGTCCTCGGCATGCTGCTGGCCTGCTCCAGCCCCGAGGACCGCAAGGCGTTCCTCGGGGGAGCCCCCGCCCCGGTGCGGGTGCTGTACCGGCTGGTGGGCCGGCGGCAGTTCGAGAAGGTGTACCGGACCCTGTTCCCGGGCGCCCCCGTCCCGGCCACGACCTGAGCGCGGGACGTCGCGGCGGTAGCGTCTCGACATGGCCACCCCCGACTACTTCGCCAGCGACCCGCGCACCAACCGCGAGCGCATGCTGGCCGGCGAGCTCTACATCGCCGACGACCCCGAGAGCGAGCGCCTCGCGAAGCGGGCCATGCGCCTCGCGGACGACTACTACCGGGCCGTGGTCGCCGACGACGACGGCGCCCGCGCGATCCTCGCCGACCTGCTCGGCACGCTGGGGGAGGGCGCGTTCGTCAAGCCGCCCCTGTTCGTCGACTACGGCGAGAACGTGCACATCGGCGCGCGCACGTTCGTCAACTACAACCTGGTGGCGCTCGACGTGGCGCCCATCCGGATCGGCGAGGACTGCCAGCTCGGGCCGGGCGTGCAGCTGCTGACGCCCACGCACCCGGTCGAGCCGCAGCCGCGGCGCGACAAGCTGGAGGCCGCCGAGCCCATCACGATCGGTGACAACGTGTGGCTCGGCGGGGGTGTGGTCGTGTGCCCCGGCGTGACGATCGGCGAGGACTCCGTGGTGGGTGCCGGGGCCGTCGTCGTGCGCGATCTGCCGCCAGGTTCGGTCGCCGTCGGGAACCCCGCGCGGGTGGTGCGAACCCTCCGCTGAACGGCCAGGTCACGGGGCATCCGCGGCCGATTGACATGCGGTTCGTTGCGATGGTGGTATGTGCCGCGATTGCAACGATTCGGAGGACGCAGTGACCTTGTCAGAGACGACGGCCGAACCCGCCCGGTTGGCCCGCCCCCAGGTGCTCTACCGGGGACGGCACCTGCCCATGGTGGCCGTCGTGATCGCCGCGACGATCGCGACCGCCCTCGCCTACAGCGGCATGGTCCTGTTCGGCCTCGACGTCGCGCACATGACCCCTCCGGAGGCCTACGCGCTCGCGGGCTTCCTCGAGGTGAGCCTCGTGGCCGTGGCCCTGATGGCCCGCAACGCGGCCCTCGAGGGGCGTCCGTACGGCGTGCTGCTGGTGCTCACGTGGATCCTGTCGGGCACGTCGGGCCTGTTCGCGGCCCTGCACCAGATCGCCGTGCCGGACGCGAGCACGCCCTACATGGTCGCGTTCCGGTTCGTGCCGCCGCTGGTCGCGGCCCTCATGTGGCACCTCGCGCTGGTGGGTGAGCGGCATCTGGTCACGGGGCACACGCTCGACGAGCGCCGCCGCGAGAGCCGCGTGCACGAGTACGTGACGGCGCTCGAGCTGTGGCGCGACGCGCAGGTCGACAGCGCCGGCGACCGGGCGGGGCTCCGTCGCGTGCGCGCCGCGCACCGCCGTCAGCTCGCCGCCCGCGACAGCGCGCTGCGCATCCTGACGGTCGAGGACTTCGAGGGGCGCATGCAGGCGTGGGTCGAGCGCCTCGAGTCGGCCGAGCGGCACGGCAGCCGCCTCGAGCAGCTGGGTGCCAGCTCCGCGAAGCGCGGCATCGGTGGCGGCGGCGTGGGCCTCGCCCCGCAGACGGGCGCCTACCCGGCGCTGACGGGCGCGGTCCCGGCGCTGACGGGTGCGGTCCCGGCGCTGACGGGTGCGGTCCCGATGGTGCTCGAGGCCGCGGGGGTGCCCGTGGCGGCGACCGACGACGTCCTCGAGATCGAGGCCGAGCACGACGTCGCCGAGGCGCCCGTGACCGACGCAGAGGTCGAGGTCGAGGAGGCCCCCGAGGCGGACGCCGAGCCCTTCGCCGAGGTGCTCGAGGCGGCCCTGCACGCCGACGAGGACGCCGAGCCGAAGGACGCGCCCGAGCCCGCCGACGAGCCCGTCGTGCACACCCCGAAGCTCCCCGAGACGGGCCTGACCCGCCGCGTCGAGGTGTTCGACCTGGTCAAGGACGACGAGCCCGCCGCGGACGAGCCCGCCCACGACGCCGCCGAGAAGCCGGCCGACGACGAGGCGACCGAGCCCCCCACGGAGACCGCCGCGCACAAGCTCGACGTGTTCCTGTCCAAGTACGGCACGGCCGCCCGCCTCGCGGCCGCCTCCCAGGAGTCCGCGTCCGTCTGACCGCGGGCAGCGCGAAGGGGCCCCGGCAGCGTCTGCTGCCGGGGCCCCTTTGCGTCGTGGCTGCGTCAGACGACGCCGAGGGCGATCATCGCGTCGGCCACCTTGGTGAAGCCGGCGATGTTGGCGCCGACCACGTAGTTGCCCGGCGCGCCGTACTCGTCGGCCGTCTCGAGGCACTGGTGGTGGATGTTGCTCATGATCGCGTCGAGGCGCTTCTCGGTGTACTCGAACGACCAGGCGTCGCGCGAGGCGTTCTGCTGCATCTCGAGCGCCGACGTCGCGACGCCGCCCGCGTTCGCGGCCTTGCCGGGCGCGAACAGCACGCCGGCGTCCTGGAGCAGGGCGACGGCGTCGGGCGTCGTGGGCATGTTGGCGCCCTCGGCGACGGCGACGACACCGTTGGCGACGAGCTGCTTGGCGTCGGCCTCGGTGAGCTCGTTCTGCGTGGCGCAGGGGAGCGCGACGTCGGTGGGGACGTCCCAGATGGAGCCGCCGAAGACGAACTGCGCGCCGGGGCGGCGGGCGACGTACTCGGTGACGCGGGCGCGCTCGACCTCCTTGATCTGGCGCAGCAGGTCGAGGTCCACCCCGGCCTCGTCGACGACGTAACCGGACGAGTCGGAGAACGCGACGACGTTCGCGCCGAGCTGCTGGGCCTTGGCGATGGCGTAGATCGCCACGTTGCCCGACCCGGACACGGTGACGCGGCGACCGTCGAAGTCCTGGCCCTTGAGGCGCAGCATCTCCTCCGCGAACATCACGGCGCCGAAGCCGGTGGCCTCGGTGCGCACGAGCGAGCCGCCCCAGGTGAGGCCCTTGCCCGTGAGCACGCCCGACTCGTAGCGGTTGGTGATGCGCTTGTACTGGCCGAAGAGGTAGCCGATCTCGCGGCCGCCCACGCCGATGTCGCCCGCGGGGACGTCGGTGTACTCGCCGATGTGGCGGTAGAGCTCGGTCATGAACGACTGGCAGAACCGCATGACCTCGCCGTCGGACCTGCCGCGCGGGTCGAAGTCGGAGCCGCCCTTGCCGCCGCCGATCGGCATGCCGGTGAGCGAGTTCTTGAAGACCTGCTCGAAGCCGAGGAACTTCACGATGCCCAGGTACACCGACGGGTGGAACCGCAGGCCGCCCTTGAACGGGCCGAGAGCCGAGTTGAACTCGACCCGGAAACCACGGTTGATCTGCACGTGGCCGGCGTCGTCGACCCACGGCACGCGGAAGACGATCTGGCGCTCCGGCTCGCAGATCCGCTCGAGGACGGCCGCCTCGACGTACTCGGGCTTCTTGCGCAGCACGGGTTCGAGCGACTCGAAGACCTCGCGGACGGCCTGGTGGAACTCGGCCTCACCCGGGTTCCGTCGCAGGACCGTGTCATAGACCGACTGCAGCTGGGAATCCATCTCGTTCCTTCGTTCGGTTCCGACGCCCGCACGGTATGCCTGGTGCGCCACCGGCGGGAGGCACTGGCGCGAGGCGATCACTCTGCCGCCGGGCCGGGGCGTGCGACATCGATGTCGATGCCCCAGGCAGCGGTCGCGGCATACGGTGAACGCTAAGCATTCGTCCTGCCAACCGGAAGGATGCCCAGCATGTGGGACGTGGCGCTGACGGCGTGTCATCTCGGGCGCCGTGGCGCAGACGGAGTGAAAGTGTGGTGAACGGAAACAACCGGACGTGCCAGCGTGTTGGCACCGGTCGATCCCCAGGGGGAGGATCGACCGCGCCGACCCACCGGCTGGCTCACTTCCGAGGACAGGACGACACGAACCGATGAACGACCTGCTGTACGTCAACGGCGGCAACCCGCTCGAGGGCACCATCACGGTGCGCGGAGCCAAGAACTTCGTCTCCAAGGCGATGGTGGCCTCGCTCCTCGGGGAGACGCCGAGCGTCCTGCGCAACGTGCCGCAGATCCGCGACGTCGGCGTCGTCTCCGGGCTCCTGGAGCTCCACGGCGTCAACGTCAAGTACGACACGGACGCCGGGATCCTCGACCTCGACCCCTCGAACGTCGAGTCCGCCCACATGGCCGACATCGACGCGCACGCCGGGTCCAGCCGCATCCCGATCCTCTTCTGCGGCCCGCTGCTGCACCGCCTGGGCGAGGCGTTCATCCCCGACCTGGGCGGCTGCCGCATCGGCGACCGGCCGATCAACTACCACCTCGAGATCCTGCGCAAGTTCGGCGCCGAGGTGGACAAGCGCCCCAACGGCATCCACCTGCGAGCACCGCGCCGCCTCCAGGGCACCAAGTTCCGCCTCGAGTACCCGTCCGTCGGCTCCACCGAGCAGCTGCTGCTCACCGCCGTGCGCGCCGAGGGCATCACCGAGCTCAGCAACGCCGCCATCGAGCCCGAGATCATGGACCTCATCGCCGTCCTGCAGAAGATGGGCGCGATCATCTCCGTCGACACCGACCGCGTGATCCGCATCGAGGGCGTCGACCGGCTCGAGGGCTTCAACCACACGGCCCTCGCCGACCGCATCGAGGCCGCCTCGTGGGCCTCCGCGGCGCTCGCCACGGGCGGCGACGTCACCATCAAGGGCGCCACGCAGCCCGAGATGATGACGTTCCTCAACACGTTCCGGAAGGTCGGCGGCCAGTTCGACGTCCAGGACGACGGCATCCGCTTCTGGCACCCGGGCGGCGACCTGCGCTCCATCGTGCTCGAGACCGACGTGCACCCCGGGTTCATGACCGACTGGCAGCAGCCGCTGGTCGTCGCGCTGACCCAGGCCACCGGCCTGTCGATCGTCCACGAGACGGTCTACGAGAACCGCTTCGGCTTCACCGACGCCCTGCGCCAGATGGGCGCCACCATCCAGGTCTACAAGGAGTGCCTGGGTGGCGGCGACTGCCGGTTCGGGCAGCGCAACTTCCACCACTCCGCCGTCGTCTCCGGCCCGACGCCGCTCGCGGCCGCCGACATCGAGGTGCCGGACCTGCGCGGCGGCTTCTCGCACCTGATCGCGGCGCTCGCGGCCAAGGGCACGTCGACCGTGCGGGGCATCAGCCTCATCGACCGCGGGTACGAGTCGTTCCAGGACAAGCTCGTCGCGCTCGGCGCCGACGTCTCGCGCGACTGACGCAGGTATCCTCTCGGGCGTGCCCAAAGCCCGTCCCGAGTCCCGCGCGTACCGCGTGATCGCCTGGATCGTCCGTCACCTGATGTTCGCGGTCTCCAAGCCCGAGTGGACGGGGACGGAGAACCTGCCCACGTCCGGTGGCTTCATCGCCGCCGCGAACCACGCGACCGAGATCGACGCGCTGACGTTCGCGCACTTCCTGTTCGACCAGGGGCACGAGCCGCGCATCCTCGCGAAGCGCGGCCTGTTCACCACCCCGGTGATCGGGTCGCTGCTGCGCGCCACGCGCATGATCCCCGTGGACCGCGGCACGGCCGACGCGCAGCGGTCGCTCGACGCCGCGCAGCGGGAGCTCGAGGGCGGCGCGTGCGTCGCGATCTTCCCCGAGGGCACCCTCACGCGGGACCCCGACCTGTGGCCCATGGAGGGCAAGACGGGCCTGGCGCGCCTCGCGCTGAGCACGCGCCAGCCCGTCGTCCCGATCGCCCAGTGGGGTGCCGGCGCGATCCTGGCCCGATACGGGCGCGTGCTGCACCCGTTCCCGCGCAAGCGCGTCCAGGTCGCCGTCGGGCCCGTCGTCGACCTGTCCGACCTGTACGGCCGCCCGCTGGACTCGGTCACGCTGCGCGAGGCGACGACGCGCGTCATGGACGCCATCACGCGCGAGCTCGAGCCGCTGCGCGGCGAGAAGGCGCCCGCCGCCCGCTTCGACCTGCGCCTGCACCCGGAGCACAAGAAGAAGCAGACCGTCTACCCCCCGGTGGAGCGCCCCTGATGACGACCGCAGCAGCCCACGTCGCCGTTCTCGGTGCCGGTGCCTGGGGCACCACGTTCGCCAAGGTGCTGGCCGACGCCGGCCGCGAGGTGCGGCTGTGGAGCCGCGAGGAGGCCGTGGCCGCCTCGATCAACGAGCAGCACCGCAACGAGCAGTTCCTGCCGGGCATCGACCTGCCGGCCGCCGTCACGGGCACCAGCGACCCGGCCGCCGCCCTGAGCGGCGCGGACATCGTGGTCGTGGCGATCCCCTCGCAGGTGGCGCGCACGGCGCTCGCCCCGCTGGCGCCGCTGGTCGAGCCGCACGCGCTGGTGGTCTCGCTCATGAAGGGCGTCGAGCTGTCCACCGACCGGCTCATGAGCGAGGTCGTGGGCGAGGCGCTGGGCGTTCCCGACGACCGCATCGTCGTGGTCTCCGGGCCCAACCTGGCCAAGGAGATCGCGGTGGAGCAGCCGACGGCCACCGTCGTCGCCTCCACGAACGAGGACGCCGCCCGCACCGTGGCCGCCGCGTGCGGCAACGCCTACTTCCGCCCGTACACCAACGACGACGTCGTCGGAATCGAGCTGTGCGGCGCCGTGAAGAACGTCATCGCGCTGGCCGTGGGCATCGCCCAGGGCATGGGCTACGGCTGGAACACCGCCGCGACGCTCATCAACCGCGGGCTCGTGGAGATGACGCGCCTGGGCGTGGCCGTGGGCGCGCGCGCCGAGACGTTCGCGGGCCTGGCCGGCATGGGCGACCTGGTCGCCACGTGCGCCTCGCCGCTGAGCCGCAACCACACCGTCGGCAGCCACCTCGGCAAGGGCCTGACGCTGGAGCAGGCGATCGCCGCCACCGGCGGCACGGCCGAGGGCGTGAAGTCGTCCCAGTCGGTGCTGGAGCTGGCGACCAAGCACGGCGTCGAGATGCCCATCACCGCTGGCGTGGTCGCCGTCGTCACCGGACAGATCCCCGTGGCGGAGCTCGGGCCGATGCTGCTGTCGCGGCCGCAGAAGGCCGAGGGCGTCTGAGTCAGGCGCTGCTCGCGGGCTGAGCACGCCGCGCCTCAGGCCCCGCGCAGGTGCTCCTCGACCAGGTCGACCAGCTCGCGGGGGTGCGTGCGGGGCAGCAGGTGCCCCGCCGCGGGCACGATCGCGAGCCGCCCGTGCGGCAGGCTGTCGGCGATGAGCCGCGTGTGCTCGGGCAGGATGACGTCGCGCTCGCCCGCGACGACGAGCACCGGCACGTCGACCCGTGCGAGGTCGTCGGGGTCGATCCGCGGGTCGTGGACCATCAGGTCGAGGCGCTCCGCGGTGGTGCGCACGGACGGGAACGCACGCCCGGCGAGGGCCGCCAGCCGGTGCAGCACCGCCACCGAGCGCCGCACCTGTCCGCGCACCCCGGCGGGGAACAGGTTCGCCCCCACGAGCACCAGCGAGCGCGCCCGCCCGGGGTGCCGCAGGGCCAGCTCGAGGGCCACGTTCCCGCCGTCGGAGAAGCCCAGCACGTCCACGCCCGTCAGGCCGAGCGCCTCGAGGGCGGCGTCGACGTCGTCGGCCATGCGCGCGATGGTCAGGTCGCCGTCGCCGCGGGGCGAGGCGCCGTGGGCGCGCGAGTCCAGCCCCACCACCCGGTGGTGCGCCCCGAGCAGCGGCAGCATCCGGTCGAAGTCGCGGTGCGAGCCGCTGTTGCCGTGCAGCAGCACCAGCGGGTCGCCCGTGCCGGACTGCGCCGCCCAGAGCGGCCCCGCCATCGCCGCGGGCACCCGCGTCAGCCCTTCTGGACGTCGACGACCAGGCGCGTCGGGTTCTGCAGCATGAACACCCGGAACGGCCGCTGCGCGTCGACGCCGACGAACGACGTCGTGTACCCCTCGAACACGAACCGGTAGACCACCTGCTGCACGGTGCCGCCGCTCACGTCGACGGGCGAGCCGGCGAACTCCTTCTGGCCCGTGTCGGCGGGGATGCCCGTCCCGGAGATCACCACCTGCAGGATCGCGTTGCCCTGCACGGCCACGGGGTTGCCCGAGCCGTCGTCGGTGGCCGCGTCCACGTACCAGACCCGCCAGCCGGGGGTGCCCTTGCCGCCCAGGTCGAACACCACGCGGTCGAACCCGTCCTGGTGCCCCACGCGGATGTCGGTCACGGTGAGCGCGGCGCCGTCGCTCGGGTTGCCCGTCGCGGGCGTCCCCGGGGCGGTGAACTCCGGGCCCGCGGGGAGGTCGGTGGGGACGGGGCTCGCCGGCGACTCGGCCGCGGGCGAGCCGGTCCCGGTGGGAGACGGCGACGACCCGGTCGTCTCCGTCGGCGACGTGGGCGACGGTGTGGTCGCGGGTTGCGGCGAGGAGCACCCCGCGAGCAGCAGCGCCCCTGCGATCAGGGCCGTGGTGAGGGTTCTGGTCCGCACGGTGCACCTCCTGAGGACACCGTAGGCTGCCGCTCCTCCCGCCGGGAGGATGACACTCAAAGCACGCTGGTCAGCGCCCGCTCCAGGTCGGCCCAGAGGTCCTCGACGTCCTCGACGCCCACCGACATGCGCAGCAGGTCCTCGGGCACCGTGACGGACTCCGTGGTGAACCGGCGGCGGCGCTCCAGGGACGACTCGACGCCGCCCAGCGACGTCGCCGGCACCCACAGGTCCAGTGCGGCGACGACGGCGTCGGCCGCCTCGACACCGCCGACGGGACGCAGGCCGATGATCGCGCCGAAGCCGCGCATCTGGGCGGCCGCGCGCGCGTGGCCGGGGTCGGCGGCCAGCGACGGGTGGCGCACCTCGGCCACCGCGGGGTGGGCCGCGAGGCGCTCGGCGAGCACCGCCGCGTTCGCGTTGGCGCGCTCGACGCGCA
>WRHK01000009.1 GCA_009783295.1 Promicromonosporaceae bacterium | reverse complement strand
GGGGGCGGCGCGGAGGGGGCCGGGGGGGAGGGGGGGGGGGGCGGTCAGGGGCGCCGGGGCCGCGAAGCGTGCCGCCTCGCGAGCCGCGGCGGCCCGCCGCGCGGCGACCGGCCGCCCGGCGGCGAGCAAGGGCGGCGCGGGGCGGGGGAAGGGCCGCCGCCCGCGCTGAGGCGCCGCACGCGTGGTGAGGCGACGGTCAGGTCGGTGGTTCGGGATCAGATCGGTGGCCCGGAACCGCCGACGTGATCCCGAACCGCCGACCTGAACGTGGCCTCGACGGGCTCACTCCCGGCAGCGCCAGCGCTCGCACCGCCTCCAGTGTGTCCGCCTCGTCCGCCGTCTTGTCGTCCCGGTACCGCAGCACCCGCGCGAACCGCAGCGCCACCCCGCCCGGGTACCGCGTGGACCGCTGCACGCCGTCGAACGCGATCTCGACCACCTGCTCGGGGCGCAGCGTCACCACCCAGCCGTCGTCGGCGACCTCAAGCTCGCGGAAGCGTGCCGTCTGCCAGCTGAGCATCTCGTCCGACATCCCCTTGAACGTCTTGCCCAGCATCACGAACCCGCCGCCCGGCACGCGCGCCCCGAGGTGGATGTTGGACAGCCAGCCCTGCCGTCGCCCGGACCCGCGCTCGACGGCGAGCACCACCAGGTCGAGCGTGTGCCGCGGCTTGACCTTGACCCAGGCGGCGCCGCGCCGCCCGGCGTCGTACGGCGCGTCGAGGTTCTTGAACACGACGCCCTCATGCCCGCTCGCGAGCACGTCCGCGAAGAACTCCGCCGCCTCCGCGGGCGAGGAGGTCACGGTGCGCCGCACCAGCGCCGACGGCGGCGCGATGCGCGCGAGCGAGGCGAACCGGTCGGCCTCGGGCGCGTCGACCAGGTCGACGCCGTCGACGTGCAGCGCGTCGAACAGGAACGCGGTGAGCGGCACCCGCGACGATGCGCCGGCGTCCTCGCTGCCCGTCCGGGCGGCGGTGTCCTGGAACGGCATCGGGCGGCCGTCGTCGCGCAGGGCGATCGCCTCGCCGTCGAGCACCACGGCGTCGGCGGGCAGCGAGCGCAGCAGGGCGACCAGCTCGGGGACGCGGTCGGTGACGTCGTCGAGCGACCGGGTGTAGACGGCGACGTCGTCGCCGCGGCGGTGCAGCTGCACGCGGATGCCGTCGATCTTGGCCTCGACGGCCACGGGCCGGCCGTCGCCGAACCCGGCGAGCGCGGCGGGGACGTCGGGGGCGGGGGAGGCGAGCATGGGCCGCACGGGCCGCCCGACCTCGAGCCGGAACGCCGCGAGCGCGTCCGCGCCGCCGGACAGCGCCGCCCGGGCGACGGGCCCGGACGGCGCGCTGAACATGGCCGCCCGCCGCACGGTCGCGAGCGGCACCCCGGCCGCGGCGGCGACGGCGTCGAGCAGCAGCGAGTCGAGCGCGCCCTGCCGCAGCTCGCCGAGGATCAGGCCGCGCAGGAACTGCTGCTCGTCGGCGGTGGCGGCGCCCAGCAGGCCTGCGAGCGCCGAGGCGCGCAGGGCCTGGGAACCGGACCCGGACAGGGCGGCGAGCGCGTCGAGGGCGGCGTCGACGTCGAGCAGGCCCAGGCTGGGGACGGCCGCGGGGGCGGGCAGGTCGGCGAGCGACCGCCAGCCCACGCCGGTGCGGCGCTGCCGCGGCCGGCCCGAGAGGAACGCGGCGGCCACCTCGACGGTGTCGCCACCGTCGAGGGCCGCCGCGCCCAGCAGGCCGGCGAGCAGGTCGCGCTTCGCCGTCCGCGACCGCGTCGCGGCCACGGCGGCGGACGTGCCTACGACGTCGGCGAGCAGCACGCGTCCGATGCTGCCACTGCCGCCGGGACTACGCCGCGGCGGGGAAGGGCACGCCGGTGGTGGCGTGGCACCGGTACCCGTTCGGGTGCTTCGCGTCGGAGAGATACTGCTGGTGGTACTCCTCGGCGAAGTAGAACGGCCCGGCCTGCTCGGCCGGCGCCAGCTCCGTGGTGATGGGGTCGTAACCCTGCGCGGCGAGCACGTCGCCGTACACCGCAGCGGTCGCGCGGACGGCGGCCTCCTGCTCCGGCGTCGTCCAGTAGACGGCCGAGCGGTACTGCGTGCCGACGTCGTTGCCCTGGCGGTAGCCGGACGTCGGGTCGTGGCGCTCCCAGAACGTGCGCAGCAGCTGCTCCTCCGTGACGACGGTCGGGTCGTACGCGACCAGCGCCGTCTCGGCGTGGCCCGTGCGGGCCGTGCACACCTCCTCGTAGGTGGGGTTCGGCGTCGTGCCGCCCATGTACCCGACGGCGGTGCTCACCACGCCCGGCACCTGCCAGTAGACCTCCTCGGCGCCCCAGAAACAGCCCATCGCGAGGTACAGGACGCGCGTCCCCTCCGGCCACGGGCCGGTGATCGACGTCCCGAGCACCGTGTGCGGCGCGGGGTTGGTCAGGATCGGCGAGACCCGCCCGGGCAGGGCGTCCTCGGGGGCCACCATGGTCTGCTTCGCGGAGCCGAACAGACGGTCGAACATCGAGCTCACTGTCACTCCCTCCTCGGGGGCACCCGATGGTGCTCCCGCAGGTGTGAACCGGCGGCCGTCCACAGGTGTTCCGCGCGTGTGTGGGCGCCCCGGCGTACGGTCCGCGTATGGTCTCCGGCCCGCCCGACGAGGAGCTGATCCTGCCCGACGTCGCCGCCTGGCGCGCCTGGCTCGACGCCCACGAGGACGACCCCGACGGCGTCTGGCTGGTGCTCGCCCGGAAGAACCGGCCCGCGCCCACCACGCTGACCTACGACACGGCTCTGGACGAGGCGCTGTGCAGCGGCTGGATCGACGGGCAGGGCCGCGGCCGCGACGCCGACAGCAGCCTGCAGAAGTTCACCCCACGCCGCACGCGCAGCATCTGGTCGCAGCGCAACGTGGGCCACGTCGCGCGCCTGATCGAGGAGGGCCGCATGCGCCCGCGCGGCCAGGCGGAGATCGACCGGGCCAAGGCCGACGGCCGCTGGGACCGCGCCTACGGCGGCACGCAGGACATCGCGGTGCCCGCCGAGTGGACGGAGGCGCTCGCCGCCAGCCCGCGCGCGGCCGCCAACTTCGAGCTGCTCACCTCCCAGAACCGGTTCGCGATCCTGTTCCGCCTCACGCACGCGAAGCGGGCGGAGACCCGCACGCGCAACGCCGAGAAGTTCGTCGCGATGCTCGAGCGGGGTGAGACGGTCTACCCCCAGAGGCGTGCGCTCGACGCCCGGTCAGGCGACGTCTGAACCGCTGATCACGACAGCTTGACCCACGAACCGCAGCCCGAGGACATGAACCCGGTGTCGGAGGCGAGGATGGTGAACGTCGCGGACTCGCCCTGAAAGGCGTTGCCGTTACGGATGATGCTCGGACCGCCGAGCCCTCGGAAGTCCCGGAGCGCCTCGTACCGACAGCCATTGAGGTTGTTGGGGACGGTGGCGACGTAGGTCCCCGGTGCGACGTCGAACCCCACGCGGTAGACGCCGTCCGTCGGAGCGACGAAGTGTGGAGGATCGTTGGCGGTGACGCGGTGCCACGCTCCGCAGCGGCTGGAGGTGAACCCGACGTCCGTGGGAAGGACCGTGAACACCGCCGGTGCCCCCGGATCGGAGCCGGAGCCGGAGATCCACGAAGCGGTGCCGCCCCGGAAGTTCGAGACCGCCACGACCGTGCAGCTGCCGTTGGGCGGTTGCTTGCCCGCTGTCTCGTAGGTGCCCGGTGCGATGTCGATGCCGACGCGATAGGTCCCGTCGACAGGGTCTTGGAGGGCCGGCGGATCGCTCGGTGAGATCGCGGTCCATGTGTCGCAGCCGGTGAGGATGAGGCCCGCGTCGGAGGGAAGCACCTGAAAGACGAGGGGTCCTCCGTTGTCGCTCCCGGCCGCGGCCACCACCGACGACGTGCCCACCAGGGGGACGTCGGCGAAGTCGCGGACCGCCGTAGCCCCGCAGGCACGGGGAGCGCCGGACGTGGTGTCGACGATGGACGTCCCGCGATAGAACCCCGGAGCGATGTCCTTTCCTACCCGGTACTGGCCGTCGGGGAACGACGTGCGAAGTGCTGGAAGGTCGTCCGGGTAGACCTGGGTCCACGTGTTGCATCCGCTGGTCCGGACCATGACGTCCGAGGGCAGCACGTCGACATAGATCTGGCCTGCGGAGTCGATCTGGCTACCCCCGAGAGCGTTCTCGGGGGTCGTCGCCGTGGAGCTGAAGCGCACCAGGTTGCAGTAGCTGGCGGGGTACAGGCCCGTGGTCCGATAGCGACCCGGAGGAATCTGCGACCCCACGGCAAATGTCCCTGACCCCGCAAACGTCGCGGGGGGTGCCTCCGAGCGGCGGACGCCGAGGGTGTCTTTACCGTCCCCGTTCCAGTCGCCCACGAGCACGATGTCGTCGGCCTTGCCGTAGGCGAACGTGATGTCGGCGTTGCCGCCGGTGGTGCCGTTGGTCAGGAAGTACTGGCTTGCGCGACGCACCCCGAGGGTGTCCTTGCCGTCGGCGTTCCAGTCGCCCACCAGGACCACGTCGTCGGGCCGGCCGTACGCGAAGCTGACGTCGGCCTGGCCGCCGGTGGTGCCGTTGGTCAGGAAGTACTGGCTTGCGCGACGCACCCCGAGGGTGTCCTTGCCGTCGCCGTTCCAGTCGCCCACCAGCACGGTGTCGCCTGCGCGGCCATACGCGAAGCTGACGTCCGCCTGCCCGCCCGTGGTGCCGTTGGTCAGGAAGTACTGGTTGCCGCGACGCACCGCGAGGGTGTCCTTGCCGTCGCCGTTCCAGTCGCCGACCAGGACCACGTCGTCGGGCCGTCCAAAGGCGAAGCTGATGTCCGCCTGGCCGCCCGTGGTGCCGTTGGTCAGGAAGTACTGGTTGCCGCGACGCACGCCGAGGGTGTCCTTGCCGTCGCCGTTCCAGTCGCCCACCAGAACCGTGTCGTCGGGCTTGCCGTACGCGAACGTGACGTCCGCCTGCCCACCCGTCGTGCCGTTCGTCAGGTAGTACTCGTTGCCCGCGAGGGGCGTTGCTCGCGCGGGAGCCGGCACCACGAACACGGCGACAAACGCGACCGCCAGCACGCCGAGGACGGCGGTGGCACGGTGATGGGCAGGCATCGATGCTCCCGGCTTCGCTGCCGGAGCCAGCGCCCCGGGGTGGGCCGAATGTAGCAGGCCCGGCCCCCCACAGCCGGTCGAGCGGATGCCTTCCGTGCCCTTCGCTCGAGCAGCCACCCTAGTCTTGAGCACGTGACGAACCACGACTGGACCGGGGCCGGCTACTCCACGCGTGCGATCCACGCCGGGCAGGACCCGGACCCCACGACGGGCGCCGTCGTGCCGCCCGTGTACCTGACCAGCACGTACAAGCAGGACGGCGTCGGCGGGCTGCGCGGCGGGTACGAGTACTCGCGGTCGGCCAACCCCACCCGCACGGCGCTGGAGACGGCGCTCGCGGCCGCCGAGTCCCCGGGCGACGTCAAGGCCCACGGCTTCGCGTTCGCGTCCGGGCTCGCCGCGGAGGACACGCTGCTGCGCGCCGTGCTGCGCCCGGGCGACCACGTGATCCTGCCCGACGACGCCTACGGCGGCTCCTACCGCCTCATCGCGCGCGTGTTCGGCGCGTGGGGCATCGAGCACACCGCCGTCGACCTCACGGACCTCGACGCCGTGGCCGCCGCCGTCCGCCCGGACGCGACGCGCGTCCTGTGGGTCGAGACGCCCACCAACCCGCTCCTCGGCATCAGCGACGTCGCGGCGCTCGCGGCGATCGCGCACGACGCCGGCGCGCTCCTCGTGGTCGACAACACGTTCGCCACCCCCTACCTGCAGAACCCGCTCGCGCTGGGCGCCGACGTCGTCGTGCACTCGACCACCAAGTACGTGGGCGGGCACAGCGACGTGGTGGGCGGGGCGCTCGTGGTCGCCGACGAGGTCCCGGTGCCCGGCTGGCGCACCGCGCCCGACGGCGCCGGCGACGTGGCCGGGGCGGTGCGGTTCCACCAGAACGCGTCCGGCGCGGTGGCCGACCCCTTCGCCGCCTGGCTGACCCTCCGCGGCCTCAAGACCCTCGCGGTGCGCATGGACCGGCATCAGGCGAACGCGCTGGCCGTCGCCCAGTTCCTCGAGCAGCACCCGCGCGTCACGCGCGTGCTGTACCCGGGGCTGGAGTCGCACCCCGGGCACGCGCTCGCGGCGCGGCAGATGCGCGGGTTCGGCGGGATGCTCTCGTTCCAGGTGGGCAGCGAGCAGGCCGCGCTCGACGTCGTGGCCCGGACCCGCGTGTTCACGCTCGCCGAGTCGCTGGGCGGCGTGGAGTCGCTCATCGAGCACCCGGGACGCATGACGCACGCGTCCGTGGCGGGCTCGGCGCTCGAGGTCCCGTCCGACCTGGTGCGCGTCAGCGTCGGCATCGAGGACGCCAACGACCTCATCTCCGACCTCGGGCAGGCCCTGGACCCTAGTCTCGTGCCATGAGTGCTCAGACCGGCGCGCCGGACCCCGATCCGATCCCGCGCTCGGTGCGCGTCGCCGCGGACTGGTCGTGGCGGCTGCTGCTGATCGCCCTGGTGGTCGGCGGGGTGCTCTGGCTGGTGGCGTGGCTCAAGACGATCATCGTGCCCGTCGCCATCGCGGTGCTGGTCTCGGTGCTGCTGCGGCCGTTCCGGGACTGGCTCGAGCGGAGGCTGCGGTTCCGGCGCGGGCCGGCCACCGCCGTGTCGATCGTCGGCCTCGTCGTCGTGGTCGTGGTGCTCATCGTGCTGGCCGGGCAGCAGCTGGTCACGGGCTTCAACAACCTCGCCGACCAGGCCGTCGCCGGCTTCAACGAGGTGCGCCAGTGGCTCGAGACCGGGCCGCTGCAGATCGACAGCTCGCAGCTCAACCGCTACTGGGAGGAGATCTCCTCCACCCTCACTGGCGGCTCGGGGGCCTCGACCATCGTGACGGGTGCGCTCGGGGCCGCGGCCACGCTGGGGCACCTGCTGGTCGGCGCGCTCATCGCCCTGTTCTGCCTGATCTTCTTCCTGCTCGACGGTCGCGCGATCTGGACCTGGATCGTCAACCTGCTGCCCGTGTCGGCGCGCGAGCGGGTCCACCAGGCGGGCCGGCGCGGCATGATCACGCTGTCCGCCTACGTGCGCACGCAGCTCATCGTCGCGTCCGCCGAGGCTGTCGCCATCGGCATCGGGGCCGCGTTCTTCGTCCCGGCGCTCGCGCTGCCCATCGCGATCCTCGTGTTCATCGGCGCGTTCATCCCGATCCTCGGGGCCGTCGTCACCGGAGCGATCTCGTCCGTGGTGGTGCTCGTGGCGCAGGGGTGGGTCGCCGCGCTCATCATGCTCGGCCTGTTCGTGCTGGTGCAGCAGCTCGAGAGCCACGTGCTCCAGCCGTTCCTCATGGGCCACGCCGTGTCGCTGCACCCCGTGGCCGTGGTGCTCGTGGTGGCCGCGGGCTCGTTCTCGGCGGGCATCGTCGGCGCCCTGTTCGCCGTGCCGCTCGCCGCGGTGCTGAACACCGTGATCCTGTACCTGCACGGCACCGACAAGTTCCCCCAGCTCGGCACCGACGACCATCTGCCGTTGTTACGGCGCCGCCCCGCGATCCCGGGCCTGCCCGGGCCGGTGCGCGCCGGCACGCGCTGGCTCGGCGGCCGCGCGGAGCACGACGCCGTCCTGCCCGACGACGCCGTCGCCGACGTCCTGGCCGCCGAGCACGACGTCGACCCCCGCACCACCCCCGCCCCCGCCCCTGCGCACGACGAAGACGAGCCTCGATGACCGCCCCCGCTGTGACCCTCGCGGACGTCCGCGCCGCCGCCCGCCTGCTGGAGGGCGTCGCCACGCGCACGCCCGTCCAGCCGTTCCGCGCGCTCGCCGAGCTGGTCGGCTCGCCCGTGGTGCTCAAGCTGGAGAACCTGCAGCGGGCCGGGTCGTTCAAGGTGCGCGGCGCGTACACCCGCATGGCCCACCTGAGCGAGGCCGAGCGGGCGGCCGGCGTGGTCGCGGCGTCGGCCGGCAACCACGCGCAGGGAGTCGCCCTGGGCGCCCAGCTGCTCGGCATCGACGCCGTGGTCTACATGCCCGTCGACGCGCCGCTGCCCAAGCTCGCCGCGACGCGCGGCTACGGCGCCGACGTGCGCCTGGTGGGCTCGAGCGTCGACGAGACCCTGACCGCGGCCCGCAACGAGGCCGCCCGGTCGGGCCGCATCCTCATCCACCCGTTCGACCACCCCGACGTCGTCGCCGGCCAGGGCACCGTCGCGCTCGAGATCCTCGAGCAGGTGCCCGACGTCGCCACGATCGTCGTACCGCTGGGCGGCGGCGGGCTCGTGGCCGGGATCGCGACGGTGCTGGCGGAGGCGGCGCCGCACGTGCGCGTCGTCGGCGTGCAGGCCGAGAACGCGGCCGCCTACCCGGCGTCCCTCGCGGCGGGCCACCCCGTGCCGCGGAAGCTCTCGCCGACCATGGCCGACGGCATCGCCGTCGGGACGCCCGGCATCGTGCCGTTCGAGATCCTCGAGCGCCTGGGCGTCGAGGTGCGCACCGTGACCGAGGAACAGATCTCGCGGGCGCTGCTCGCCGTGGCCGAGCGCGCCAAGCTCGTGGTCGAGCCTGCCGGCGCCGCCGGAGTCGCCGCCGTGCTCGCCGACCCCACGCGGTTCGAGGGCACCGTCGTGCCCGTGCTGTCCGGCGGGAACATCGACCCGCTGCTGCTCATGCGCGTGATCCAGCACGGCATGGTCGCCGCCGGCCGCTACCTGAACCTGAGCGTGCGAGTCAACGACCGTCCGGGCTCGCTCGCGATCCTCGTCCAGACCGTCGCCGACGAGGGCGGCAACATCGTGCACGTCGAGCACTCCCACACGGAGGCCGCGCTCGGGGTTTTCGACGTGATGGTGGCGCTCCAGGTCGAGGCCAAGGGGCGGGAGCACTGCGCGCAGATCGTCGACCGGCTGCGCTCCGAGGGTTTCCAGGTGCTCACGCACTGACGACACGACGAGGGCCCCGCACCGTCCGGTGCGGGGCCCTCGTCGCTGTCTCGGGGAGGTTCAGCCCTCGAAAGGCTTCGCGGCCTTGATCACGACCGTGAACTCCTTGCCGTTCGGCGCGACGTAGCTCACCGTCTCGCCCACGGAGTGGCCGTTGATGGCGGCACCCAGCGGGGACGTGGGGGAGTAGACGTCGACGTCGGTGGTGCCCGCGATCTCTCGCGAGCCCAGGAGGAACGTCATCGGGTCGCCGGCGAGGTCGACGGTCACGAGCATGCCGGCCTCGACCATCCCGTCGTCGGGCGGCGTGCCGATGTGCACGTTGCGCAGCTTGGCCGTCAGCTCGAGGATGCGGGCCTCGTTCTTGGCCTGCTCCTCGCGAGCCGCGTGGTAGCCACCGTTCTCCTTGAGGTCGCCCTCGTCGCGGGCGGCCGCGATGCGCTGCACGATCTCGTCGCGGGCGGGACCGGAGAGGTGCTCCAGCTCGGCCTTCAGCCGGTCGTGAGCCTCCTGGGTGAGCCAGGTGGCGGAGGTGTCGCTCACTTGGACTCTCCTTTCATGGTGCTCGGATCCCTGCTCCAGGCCGCACGAGACCGCACCGACGGCGTCGGCACGCGTGTCGGCTGGGTTCAGGACTGCGTGAATCCCTCAGCCTAATCCCGGAGGGGCGGCGCTCGGCAAGTCGATCAGCCGCGAGTGCACCCGTCGATGACGCCGGAGTCCGCCTTCTGCGACGTGCGCAGCGTCACGGTGTACCGGGCGGTGTCGGTGCGGGCCGGGCCGACGGGCACCTGCTTGGTGCCCACCTCCGAGAAGTCGGAGGCGAGCGCCGTCACCGTGCACACGGCCTTGGTGCCAGGGCTCATCGACACCTGGAAGTCGATCTGGATCTCCTCGGCGCTCGTCACGCGGAAGGAGACGACGTCGGCCTGCACGGGCGACGCCATGAACTGCGCGAGTGCGAGCCATCCGGCGAACGCGACGGCGAGCACCAGCGCGACGGCGATCGCGATCTTGCGCCCGCGCGTGAGCCCGCCGCCGGAGCGGCCATACCGGTCTGTGGGCGGGCTGGGTGGGACGACTGCGCTCATAGAGCATGATTGTGGTCGATGTGCACGGCGCGTCACGACCCCTCGGCGGGCGCGAACCGTGTGATGTTCCCCGTCCCAGGAGGTCGGACTTGACCAGCGCACCCCTCGGCACCCCCGGCCGGCTGCGGCTGATGGCCGTGCACGCGCACCCCGACGACGAGTCCAGCAAGGGCGCCGCCGCGATGGCGCGCTACGCGGACGAGGGCGCCGAGGTGCTCGTGGTGACCTGCACCGGAGGCGAGCGCGGCGACGTGCTCAACCCGGCGTTCGAGGTCCCGGCCGGCCACGAGTTCGACACCGTCGAGGGCAAGCGCTCGGTGCGCCGCCTCGAGATGGCGGCCGCGGCCGACGCGCTCGGCGTGCAGCAGACGTTCCTCGGCTTCACCGACTCCGGCCTGCCCGAGGGCGACCCGCTGCCGCCGCTGCCCGACGACGCGTTCGCCCTCGTGCCGCTCGAGCAGGCTGCCGCGCCCCTCGTCGAGGCGGTGCGCCGGTTCCGCCCGCACGTCATCACCACGTACGACCCGAGCGGCGGCTACCCGCACCCCGACCACATCTACACGCACACCGTGTCGATGGAGGCATGGGAGGCCGCGGGCGACCCGTCGCGCTACGCGGTCGACGGCGGTGCAGAGGCCTGGACGCCGCTCAAGCTCTACTACAACCACGGGTTCTCGCTGGAGCGTCTGCGCGCCGTCCACGAGTCGATGGAGGGTCAGGGGCTCGAGTCGCCCTTCGGCGACTGGATCGAGTCGCGCACGGCCCGGGAGATCCCGGAGCGCCCCGTCACCACGCTCGTCGAGGTGGCGGCGTACTTTGGCAGGCGCGACGCCGCGCTGACCGCCCACGCCTCGCAGATCGACCCGACGGGGTTCTTCTTCGCCGTGCCCCGCGACGTCGAGGCCGACGTCTGGCCGTGGGAGGAGTACGAGCTCGCCGCCTCGCGCGTGCCCACGGACGCCCGCGAGGACGACCTGTTCGCCGGGATCCGTGGGACGGAGGCCGCATCGTGATCACCTACCTGGCCGTGACGCTCGCGGCGGCGACGCCCGCCCCCTCGCCGTCGCCGGCCCAGCAGCTCGACGAGAACTCCGTCTCGCCGGGCATCGTCGGCTTCATCGCGACGTTCCTGCTGGTGCTCGTGGCCATCGGGCTCATCCAGCTCATGTCGCGGTCGCTGCGCCGCACGGCGCACAACGCCCGCGCGCAGGGCCTGGAGGTCGTGGAGCCCGTCCGCGTCGGCCGTGGCATGCGGCTGCCGCTGCGCGAGCCCGAGGAGGCCCCGCCGGGCCTGCTCGACGGCGGCACGCCGTTCGAGGGAGCCGGCACCACACCCGACGACGGTGCCGCCAAGCCCTGAGGGCGCCGCGGTGCGCCTGACCGTCGCCCAGGTCGAGGTCTCGGCCGACCACGCGGTCAACCGCGACGTCGTGGCGGGCGTCGTGCGCGCGGCCGCGCAGGACGGCAGCGACCTGGTGGTGCTGCCCGAGTACACGTCGGGCTACGACCCGCGGGCCGTCGGGCCGGCGCACGCCGAGCCGCTCGACGGGCCGTTCGTGACCCTGCTGCGCGAGCTCGCCCGGGAGCGCGGCGTCGCGGTGGTCGCCGGAACGACGCTGCCCGGGGAGTCCGCGGAGCGGGCCGCGAACGCCGTCGTGGCGGTCGCCGCCGACGGCGAGGTCGCGGGCCTCTACCGCAAGGTGCACCTGTACGACGCGTTCGGCACCCGCGAGTCCGACACGCTCGAGCCCGGCCCGGCCGACGCGCCGCCGCTGACGTTCGACGTCGGCGGGCTGACGTTCGGCGTCATGACCTGCTACGACCTGCGGTTCCCCGAGTCGGCGCGCCGCCTGGTCGACGCCGGCGCGCAGGTGCTCCTGGTGCCCGCCGCGTGGGTGGCCGGCCCGCTCAAGGCGGACCACTGGCGCACCCTGCTGCGGGCCCGAGCGATCGAGAACACGGCCGTCGTCGTGGGCGTCGGCATGGCCGGCCGCGGGGTGACGGGCCGCTCGCTGGTGGCGGGCCCGGACGGCGTCGTCGCACTGGAGCTGGGCGAGGCCCCGGAGACGGCGACGACGACCCTCGATGCGGCCACGATCACGGAGGCGCGACGGGCGAACCCGTCGTTGGCGAACCGCCGCTACACCACCACCGCGAGATAGAACCCACCCGCGCGAGATAGAGCCCCCGTCCGCGAGATAGAACCAGCTCTATCTCGCGCCCGAGGGCTCTATCTCGCGGGCCAGCGATCTATCTCGCGAGATAGCGCGCTATCTCGCGGCGATCGCCGCGATGAAGATCGCCACCGTGTGGCAGGCGAAGCCCGCCACCGTCAGGGCGTGGAAGATCTCGTGGAAGCCGAACCAGCGCGGCGACGGGTTGGGGAACTTGGTCCCGTAGATGACCGCGCCGAGCGTGTAGGCGATGCCGCCGGAGATGATCAGCCAGACGACGGCGGGGCCGCCGCTGGCCCAGAACTGGCTCATGTACGCGACGGCCACCCAGCCGAGCGCCACGTACACGGGCACGTAGACCCAGCGCGGCGCGCTCATCCAGAACACGTGCGCGAGCAGCCCGAGCAGGGCGCCGCCCCACACGATCGTGAGCAGCACGGTGGCCGTGTGCGGGGGCAGCAGCAGCACCGCGAGCGGCGTGTAGGTGCCCGCGATGATGAGGAAGATGTTGGCGTGGTCGATGCGCCGCAGGGCCGCGTGGACCGCCGTCGACCAGCGGCCGCGGTGGTAGACGGCGCTCACGCCGAACAGCGACAGCGACGTCACCATGAACACCGTCGCGGCGACCTTGCCTGCCACGGGCGGCGACAGGACGATCAGCACGATGCCCGCCGCGAGCGCCAGCGGCGTCGTGACCGCGTGGATCCAGCCCCGCAGGCGCGGCTTGAGCTGCGCGACGGCGGCGCCGACCGTCTGGACCGTCCGGGCCGCGGCGGTGCGGGCGACGTCGACCGGGTCGGGGACGAGGTCGCGACCGGAGCGGGGGTCGGCGTGTGACGCCACGGGGGCCTCCAGGGGTGGGGAGAAAGGAACCTACGCTTGCGTAGGTTACGTCAGCGTAGCCTCGTGTGCCCAGCGTTGTCGGTGCGCGGTTGGTGAAGAGGCGGTGCGTGCGCAGGCACCGGCTTCGGAGGCACGCCCCGGGGCCGGTACGGTGGTCGCGTGCGCCTGCCCCACACGCTCTATCGCCTGTACGAGCGTCGCCTCGCCGCCGGGCTCACCCCGGACCGCGTGCCGCGTCACGTCGGCGTGATCCTGGACGGGAACCGCCGCTGGGCGAAGTCGTTCGGCGAGACCGCCGCCACCGGTCACCGGCGCGGTGCGGACAAGATCGCGGAGTTCCTCGGCTGGGCCGAGGCCCTCGGTATCGAGGTCGCCACGCTGTGGATGCTGTCCACCGACAACCTGGGCCGCTCGGCCGCCGAGCTCGACGACCTGCTCGACATCATCGAGGACGCCGTCCGCGGACTGGCCGACTCGGGGCGCTGGCGCGTGCGGGTGGTCGGGCGCCTGGACCTGCTGCCCGAGCGCACGGCCGTCGCGCTGCGGCACGCCGCCGAGCGCACCGAGGGCGTGCGCGGCCTGCAGGTGAACGTCGCCATCGGGTACGGCGGCCGGCACGAGATCGCCGACGCCGTCCGCGCCTACCTGCGCGAGCAGGCCGAGGCCGGCGCAACGCTCGCCGACCTGGCCGAGCGCATCGACGTCGACGACATCGCCGCTCACCTCTACACCGCCGGCCAGCCGGACCCGGAGCTGGTGATCCGCACGTCGGGCGAGGTGCGCATCGGCGGGTTCCTCATGTGGCAGTCCGCCCACTCCGAGCTGTACTTCTGCGAGGCCTACTGGCCCGGCTTCCGCCGCGTGGACTTCCTGCGCGCGCTGCGCGACTTCACCCGGCGGGAGCGGAGGCTCGGCAAGTGACGTCCGCCGGGCACGGCGAGACCCACCGCGCGGTCGCGACCTGGGAGTCGCTGTTCCGCACGCAGGCGCAGCTGCTGCGCCGCCTGCAGGACGACCCCATCTGGGACGACGTCACGCTGCGCGAGTACGACGTGCTCTACGTGCTCACCCGGGCCGGCGGCGCGCTGCGCCTGCGCGAGCTCACGCAGCAGACGTTCGTGGTCCAGTCGTCCCTGTCCCGGCTGGTGGAGCGCCTGGAGGCGCGCGGCCTGGTCGCCCGCACCACGGCGTCCGACGACGCCCGCGGCACGCTGGTCACGCTCACCGAGGCGGGCCGCCGCACCCAGCGCGAGGTGGGCGCCCGGCACCAGGAGGCGATCGCGCGGTACGTCGGCGAGGCGCTCGACGACGACGCCCAAAGTCAGCTGCGCCGCCTGCTCGACGCGCTGCGGGACGCCCAGCCGGCGATCGACCCGCCGGCGCGCCCGGCCGCTGGCTGAGCCGGTCGCGGCAGGCGTGCGTACGCTCACCAGGGTGAGCGCCCACGTCGTCGTCGCCCCGGACTCGTTCAAAGGCTCGCTCGCGGCGCCCGACGTCGCAGCCGCCCTCGAGGCGGGCGTGCGCGCCGCCGCGCCGTCCGCCCGCGTGACGTCCCTGCCCTTGGCGGACGGCGGCGAGGGCTCGCTCGCGGCGCTCGCGGCCGCGTGGGGCGTGCCGCAGCGGCCGGTCTCCACGGTGGACGCGCTGGGCCGCCCGACGACGGCGCACTGGGCCATGTCGCCGGACGGGCGCACGGGCGTCGTCGAGCTGGCGCAGGCCTCGGGCCTGCCCGCCGTCGCGGACGTGCAGCCCCCGCAGCCCCTGGCCGCGCACACGCGCGGCACGGGCGCGCTCGCCGCGGCCGTGCTCGAGGCGGGCGTCGAGGAGGTGATCGTGTGCCTCGGCGGGAGCGCCTCCACCGACGGCGGCGCCGGGCTGCTCACGGGGCTCGGCGTGCGCGTGCTCGACGGGCGCGGGGTCCCCGTGCAGGACGGCGGCGCAGGCGTGGCGGAGGCCGCCTCGCTCGACCTCTCGGGCCTGCACCCGCGGGCCCGGGAGGTGCGCTGGCGCGTGGCGGTCGACGTCTCCAACCCGCTCACGGGCGAGCACGGTGCGGCGGCGGTGTTCGGGCCGCAGAAGGGCGCCGAGCCGGGCGACGTCGCCTTCCTGGACGAGGCCCTCGCCCGGTGGGCGGGGGTGCTCGAGCGCGCGACGGGCCGGGCCGTGCGCGGGCTGCCCGGCGGCGGGGCCGCCGGCGGGGTCCCCGTGGCGCTCGTCGCGGTGCTGGGCGCCACCGTCGAGCGTGGGATCGACCTCGTCTCCCGCGCGGTGGGCCTGCCGGCCGCGCTCGAGGACGCCGACCTGGTGATCACGGGGGAGGGGCGGTTCGACGCGCAGTCGGTGCACGGCAAGGTGCCCGACGGCGTCGCCCGGGCCGCCGCCGCCTCCGACCGGCACCCGCCCGTCGTGGTGGTCGCCGGGCAGGTCGACCTGCCGCAGTCGCAGACCCGGGCCTCGGGGTTCCGCGCCGCGATCTCCCTGGCGTCGGGCCCGGCGACCCTCGACGAGCTGCTCGCGGACGCCCCGCGCCGGCTCACCGAGGTGGCGGCAGCGGTGACCGCGCTGGTCCTGGGTCCCGAGGTCTGACCTCGGGAATACCCCGGCCAGGCATCGCGCTATGCCCTCTGGGTGCGTCGGCGAGACCCGTGGACGGCCCGGAGGACAGGAGGTCCGAATGTCCGGCCGCAGCAGCACGCGCGTCGAGTTCGAGGAGCACGGCCACACCGTGGTGTACCGGCGTCACCGCAACGGTGGCGGGCTCGTCTCCCCGCAGGCGACCGTCGCCGCCACGGCGTTCGTGGCGCGCGACGCCTGGGTCGAGCCCGGGGCCAGCGTGGGTGCAGGCTCCACCGTCGGCGCAGGTGCGTGGATCGACGTCGACGCCCTGGTGGGCACGGACGTCGTCGTCGGACGCAACGTGCACGTGGGCGCGCGCGCCCTGGTGGGCGACCGCGCCCAGCTCGGCAACGGCGTGCGCCTGGGCAAGGAGGCGCGCGTCGAGGCCAAGGCGCGCATCCCCGAGGACGAGACCGTCGCCCCTGGTGAGACGGTGACGCGCGCCCGGTACGGTATCGCCGCCTGACGCCCGACCTGACGTGACGTCGTGACAACGTCACAACGCCAGCGCCGGATCCTGGGCGGGACGCGCAGCGGGCGGTGGGAAGATGCGGCCATGCCTTCGACGTCGGCGCGCCCCTATGACGCCTTGCTCCTGTACTCCTTCGGCGGCCCTGACAAGCCCGAGGACGTCGTGCCGTTCCTGCGCAACGTCACCGCCGGGCGCGGCATCCCCGACGCCCGCCTCGAGCAGGTCGGCGAGCACTACTACGGGTTCGGGGGCAAGAGCCCCATCAACGAGCAGAACCTGGCGCTGAAGGCGGCCCTCGAGCAGGAGCTCGCCGCGCGGGGCCTCGACGTCCCCGTCGTGTGGGGCAACCGCAACTGGGCCCCGTACACCAACGACGCGATCGACGAGCTCGAGGCCCTCGGCGCCCAGCGCGCCGTCGCGCTCGTGACGTCCGCCTACTCGAGCTACTCGGGCTGCCGCCAGTACCGCGAGGACCTCGCCACGGTGCTCGACAAGCGCGGACAGCTCGACGAGAACGGGTCGACGGGCGTCCAGTTCGACAAGATCCGCTCGTACTTCAACACGCCCGGGTTCGTGCAGGGCAACGTCGACGCCGTCACCGAGGCGTTCGGCGACCTCGCCGCGGCGGGCGGCGACGCCGCGGCGGCGAAGCTCCTCTTCGTCACGCACTCGATCCCCGACGTCATGGAGGCCGCGTCCGGCGTCGGGCACGCGACCTACTCCGAGCAGCACCTGGACATCGCGGCGCTCGTCGCCGCGCAGGTGGGCGAGCGCCTCGGCCACGCCGTCGAGTGGGAGCTCGCGTACTGCTCGCGCTCCGGCCCGCCGCACCAGCCGTGGCTCGAGCCCGACGTCAACGACCGGCTCGCCGAGCTCGCCGAGGAGGGGCTGCGCGACGTCGTCATCTCCCCGATCGGGTTCGTCAGCGACCACATGGAGGTCGCCTACGACCTCGACACCGAGGCCCTGGCCACGGCCCGCGACCTCGGCATGACGGCGGTGCGCGCCGGCACGGTCGGCACGCGCGAGGTGTTCGTCAAGCAGCTCGTCGACCTGGTCCTGGAGCGCGCCGCGATCGCCCGCGGCGAGTCCGTGGACGAGGCCGTGGTCGGCTCCTTCCGGGCCTTCCCTTCCATCACCCCGAACGACTGCTGCCTGCGCGTGCACGAGCAGCCCAGCGGGGTCCCGGCACTCTGCAGCGAGGACATGCACCGATGAGCGAGAACGTCCACATCCACGGCGAGACCGGCGAGGCCGTCGACACCACCGCGATCAACGCCTCCATCCGCTACGCCCTCGTCGCTACGTTCGCGACGACGCAGCCCCTGCCCGCCGACGCCGCCGAGCGCGCCGAGCTCGCCGCCGCCGCCGACGACGCCCTCTGGGACGGCCAGCCCGTCGCCGACCGCGACCCCGCCCGCGCCACGGGCGACGTCGTCGTGCGCGGCACCTACGACGTCGGTGGCCTGCGCTCCGACGCCGACCTCATGGTGTGGCTGCACGGCCCGACCGTCGAGTCGGTCCAGGGCGCCTACCACCGCCTGCGCGCCAGCGACCTGGGCGCCGCGCTCGAGCCCGTGTGGTCCGTGGTGGCGCTGCACCGCGAGTCGGAGTTCAACAAGGCGCACGTGCCCGCGTTCCTGGCCGGCGAGGGGCCGCGCGAGTACGCGTGCGTGTACCCGTTCGTGCGCAGCTACGACTGGTACCTGCTGCCCGAGGACGAGCGCCGCGTCATGCTGCGCGACCACGGCATGGCCGCCGCCGGCTACAAGGACGTGCGCGCCAACACGATGTCGAGCTTCGCGCTGAGCGACTACGAGTGGCTGCTCGCCTTCGAGGCCGACGAGCTGCACCGCATCGTCGACCTCATGCGCGACCTGCGCGCCGTGGACGCCCGCCTGCACGTGCGCGAGGAGACCCCGTTCTTCACGGGCCCGCGCGTCACGCTGGAGACGTGGGCGGCGAGCCAGCCGCTGGCGTGAGCGCGGGCTCCCACCCCCGCGAGATAGAGCACACCCCCGCGAGTTAGCGCGCGCGAGCGCGACTTAGCGCCGACGCGCGCGAGATAGAGCCCCAGTTCGCGAGATAGAGCCCTCACCGGCTCTATCTCGCAGGCTGGGGCTCTATCTCGTTTGCCGCCCGCTCTATCTCGCGCTCGCCTGCGCTATCTCGCGGGCCGGGGCTCTATCTCGCGAGCGTGCGCTCTATCTCGCCAACGGAGACGGCCCCTTCGTCGCGACCACCACCGTCGCGCCCGTCTCGTCGTCCTCCTCTACCCGTCCGACCAGGCCCGCCGCCGCCAGCAGCGCGTCCGCAGCCGCGAGCTGGGCGTCGTCGCCGAGCTCGAACAGCAGCGTGCCGCCCGGCGCCAGCCAGTCCGGCGCCCCCGCGATGGCCCGCCGCAGGATCGCGAGCCCGTCCGCGCCGCCGTCGAGCGCCACGAGCGGCTCGTGCTCGCGCGCCTCGGGCGGCATGAGCGCGATCGCGGCCGTCGGCACGTACGGGGCGTGGCACAGCAGCACGTCGACGCGCCCGCGCAGGTCGGCGGGGAGCGGGTCGTAGAGGTCGCCGGTGTGGACGACGCCGCCGAGGGGCGCCAGGTTGACGGCCGCGCACGCCGTGGCGGCCGGGTCGACGTCGGCGGCGTGCAGCACGACGTCGGCGCCGTCGGCCCGGAGCGCGACCGCGACGGCCCCGCCGAGAGCCCCGTTGCCGCAGCACAGGTCGACCACCACGGCCGAGCGCGGGGCGGCGCTGGTCGCGAGCGCGACCAGCAGCTCGGACCGCTGCCGGGGCACGAACACGCCGGGCGCGACGGCCCACCGCCGCCCGGCGAACGCGACCCACCCGAGCAGGTGCTCGAGCGGCTCCCCGTCGACGCGCCTCGCCACGAGGTCCTCGAGCCGCTCCCCGGACCCGCCGGCCTCGAGGAGCAGCTCGGCCTCCTCCTCCGCGAAGACGCAGCCGGCTGCCCGCAGACGGGCGGCCAGGGCGTCGAGAACGGGTTGCGCCATGCGGCGAGGCTACGTCAGGGGTACAGGCCCCGGAGCTGGTGCGCCTCGGCGACGCGCTTGACCGCGATGACGTTCGCGGCCTCGCGCAGCGTCAGCCCGTCGCGCTGGGCCAGCTCGGCGACGGCGCCGAACGCCGTGACCATGCGCTGCTCGAGCCGCTGCGCCACCTCGGCCGCCGTCCACCAGAAGTACTGGGTGGCCTGCACCCACTCGAAGTAGGACACGACCACGCCGCCGGCGTTGGCGAGGATGTCGGGCACCACGGTGATGCCGTTGCGCGTGAGGATCGCGTCGCCGGCGGTGGTGGTGGGGCCGTTCGCGCCCTCGACCACGAGGGGGGCGCGCACCGTGGCGGCCGTGACCTCGTCGAGCACGTTCTCCTTGGCGGCGGGCACCAGCACGTCGACGTCGAGCGCGAGGATCTCGGTGTTGGAGCACGGGTCGCCGCCGTCGAACCCGACGACCGTGCCGGTCGCGGCCACGTGCAGCAGCAGGCGGGCGACGTCGAGGCCGCCCTCGGCGCGGACGCCGCCGTGGACGTCGGAGACCGCGACGACGCGCGCGCCCTTCGCGGCGAAGATGTCGGCCGCGTGGGCCCCCACCTTGCCGAAGCCCTGGATGGCGATGGTCTTGCCGACGATCTTCTCGCCGCGCTCGCGCAGGGCCGCCTCGGTGGCCTGCACGACGCCGGCCGACGTCGCCTCGGCACGCCCGAGCGACCCGCCGACGGCGATCGGCTTGCCCGTGACGACGGCGGGCGTGGTGTGCCCGACGGCCACCGAGTAGGTGTCCATGACCCAGGCCATGGTCTGCTCGTCGGTGCCCATGTCGGGCGCCATGATGTCGGTGTTGGGGCCGAGCAGCGGCATGAGCTCGGACGTGTACCGGCGCGTGACGCGCTCGAGCTCGCGCTGCGAGTGCTCGCCCGGGTCGATGTCGACGCCGCCCTTGGCGCCGCCGTAGGGGATGTCGACGACGGCGCACTTCCACGTCATCCACATGGCGAGGGCACGCACCTCGTCGATGTCGACGTCGGGCGAGTACCGCAGGCCTCCCTTGGCGGGGCCGCGCGAGATGTTGTGCTGCACGCGGTAGCCGCGGAAGAGCTTGAGGTCGCCCGAGTCGGTGCGCAGCGGCACCGCGACGTGCGCCTCGCGGCGCGGCGTCTGCAGGTGCGCGTGCAGGCCGGCGTCGTACCCGAGGTGGTCGACGGCGGCGGCGAGCTGCGCGTGTGCGTTGGCGAGCGGGGAGTTGGCGGCAGGAGGCGTCTGGCTCACCCGCTCAACGTAGCGATGCAGGCGGCGAAGGGCGCGGTATCGGCGTGGTTCGGCCCGCGGCGCGCCCGGCCAGGCATGGTGTGGGTCCCTGGGGCTCCGGTTGTCAGCGCGATAGCCGGAGCCCCAGGGACCCACAACGAGGAGAGTGCGGCCTCAGTGGCCGAAGCGCTCCGAGTCCGTCACGTGCGACTCGCCCTTGTCCAGCGCGTCGATCGCCGCGAGCTCCGCGTCCGTCAGCGTGAAGCCGAAGATCGCGAGGTTCTGCGCCTGTCGCGCCGGGTGCGACGACTTGGGGATTGGCACGTAGCCGTGCTGGGTGTGCCAGCGCAGCACCACCTGGGCGGGTGTCACGCCGTGCGCGTCGGCCGCGGCCACGATGGCGGGCTCGGCCAGCATCGACGCCGGCTTGATGGGGCTCCACGACTCGGTGACCGTGCCGTGCGCCGCGTTGGCCGCCACGGACTCGGTGCGCAGGGCGTACGGGTTGAGGTTGATCTGGTTGACGTCGGGCACCACGCCGGTCGCCGCGACGATGCGGTCCAGGTGCGCCGGCTTGAAGTTCGAGGTGCCGATCGCGCGGACCTTGCCCTCCTCGAGCAGCTGCCCGAGCCCCTCCCAGGCCTGCGCGTACGTGTCCTGGTCGGGGTTGGGCCAGTGGATGAGGAACAGGTCGATGTAGTCCACGCCGAGCAGGCGCACGCTGTTCTCCCACGCCTGGCGCACGCCCTCGACGGAGTGCCACCTGCGGTTCAGCTTGGTGGTGACGACGACGTCCTCGCGCGCGACGCCGGAGTCGCGCAGGCCCTGGCCGACGCCGGCCTCGTTGCGGTAGTTCTCCGCGGTGTCGACCAGGCGGTACCCGGACTCGATCGCGGTGCGGACCGCGACGGCGGCCTCGGCGTCGTCCATGGGCCACGTGCCCAGGCCGAGGGTGGGCAGCTCGAGGCCGTGGGGCAGGGTGACGGTGGGTGCAGTCATGGCCCCACCGTAGGGGCGCGCGGCACGTTCGACCCGCCCCGTGCCGAGACCTGGGCCACTCTGGGGTCATGTCCGTGAACCCCACGGTCGCCGACCTCGTCGACGACGCCGTCGCCCTCGCCGATCGCTGGTCCGCCTCGTCCGCGCACAGCGGCGGCCGGCGCGCCTCCGCCGAGGCTGCTCGCCTGTCCCGCCTGGTCAGCGACCCGGCGGGCCTGGAGCTCGCCGTCCGGTTCGTGGACGACGTCGCCCGCCCGCGGGACGTGCGGGCGGCGGCGAAGGCGCTGGCCCGCCTGGGCGACCGGGCCCGCGACGCCCGGTTCCTCAGCCCGGTGGACCGGACGCTGCTGCGCGTAGGCGCACGGCTCGCCCCGCGGCTGCCGGCCGTCGTCGTGCCCGCGGCCCGCGTGCGGCTGCGGCAGCTGGTGGGCCATCTGGTGGCTGACGCGGGCCCGGGCCTGGCGGGGCACCTGGCGCGGACGCGCGCCGCGGGGTTCGCGCTCAACGTCAACCTGCTCGGCGAGGCGGTGCTGGGGGAGGACGAGGCCCGCGCGCGCCTGGCCCGCACCCTCGAGCTGGTGCGGCGGCCCGACGTCGACTACGTGTCCGTCAAGGTGTCGTCGGTGGCCGCGCAGCTGGTCACCTGGGACCTGGCCGGGTCGCGCGAGCGCGTCGTCGAGCGGCTGCTGCCCCTGTACCGTGCGGCCCGCGACCACGGCGTCTTCGTCAACCTCGACATGGAGGAGTACCGCGACCTCGCGCTGACCACGGCCGTCTTCCAGGACCTGCTGGGGCGCGAGGAGCTGCACGGGCTCGAGGCCGGCATCGTGCTCCAGGCGTACCTGCCGGAGGCGCCCGCCGCGCTCGACGAGCTCACCGCCTTCGCGCAGCGGCGCGTGGGCGACGGCGGCGCCCGGATCAAGGTGCGCCTGGTCAAGGGCGCCAACCTGGCGATGGAGAAGGTCGAGGCCGAGCTGCACGGCTGGGTGCAGGCCCCGTACGGGTCCAAGCCGGAGGTCGACGCCGCCTGGGTGCGGCTGCTGGACACGGCGCTGACGCCGTCCCGCACCGCGGCCGTGCGCGTCGGTGCGGCGTCGCACAACCTGTACGACCTGGCCCTCGCCGTGCTCCTGGCCCGCGGGCGGGACGTCACGGGCGCGCTCGACCTGGAGATGCTCCAGGGCATGGCCCCGGGCGAGGCCCGCGCGGTGCGCGACGAGGTGGCCCCGCACGGTGGGCGCGTCGTGCTCTACACGCCCGTGGTGCGCGCTCGGGACTTCGACGTCGCGATCAGCTACCTCGTGCGCCGCCTGGAGGAGAACGCGGCCCCGCAGAACTACCTGGCCGCCGCCGCGGCGGGCCAGAGCGCGCTCGCGGACCAAGAGCAGGCGTTCCGGGAGGCCTGCGCCCACCCCGACGCGTCCGCGCCAGGGCGGTCCGGACCCCGCCCTGCCCCGGACAAGCCCTTCGGCAACGCCGCCGACTCCGACCCGGCGCTCGCCCCCACCCGCGCGTGGGCGGCGAGCCTCGTGGACCCGGCCGCGGCCCAGCCCCTCGAGGCGGCACCGGTCACCAGCACGGAGACCGTCGACGACGCCGTCGCCCGCGCCGTCGCCGCCCAGCGCGCCTGGGGCGCAGTGCCCGCCGCCGAGCGGGCCGCCGCGCTGCGCGCCGCCGCGGACCGCCTCGAGGAACGCCGCGGCGACCTGGTCGCCGCCATGGTCCACGAGGCCGGCAAGACCGTCGCCGAGGCCGACCCCGAGGTCAGCGAGGCCGTCGACATGGCCCGCTACTACGCCGTGTCCGCCGACGCGCTCGACGGCGTCCCCGGAGCCCGTTTCACGCCCGGCGGCGTCACCCTCGTGACGCCCCCGTGGAACTTCCCCGTCGCCATCCCCGCCGGGGGCGTGCTCGCGGCGCTCGCGGCCGGCTCGGCCGTGCTCGCCAAGCCCGCCTCCCCGACGCCCCGCTGCTTCGAGGTGGTGGTCGACGCGATCCGCGAGGGCCTCCCGGACGGGCTGCTGCAGCTCCTCGTGGTCCCCGACCGCGCGGTCGCCCGCCACCTGGTCACGCACGACGACGTCGCCCGCGTGATCCTCACCGGCTCGATCGAGACCGCTGAGCTCTTCGCGGGCTGGAAGCCTGACCGCCCCGTGCTGGCCGAGACGTCGGGCAAGAACGCGATCGTGGTGACGCCGTCGGCGGACCTCGACCTGGCCGTCGCCGACCTGGTGCGCAGCGCGTTCGGGCACGCGGGGCAGAAGTGCTCGGCGGCGTCGCTGGCCATCCTCGTGGGGTCGGTGGGCGACCCGTCGAGCCCCACGGGCGAGCGGTTCCGCCGCCAGCTCGTGGACGCCGTCCGTTCACTGCGCGTGGGCCCGGCCACCGACCTCGCCACCGTCATCGGTCCGCTGACGGAGCAAGCCGCAGGCAAGCTCGAACGGGCGCTGACCAGGCTGGAGGAGGGCGAGTCGTGGCTCGTGCGCCCCCGGCGCCTCGACGCCGAGGCGGCCGCGGCGGGCCTGGACCCGCGCCGGCTGTGGACGCCGGGCCTGCGCACGGGCGTCGCGCCCGGATCGTTCTTCCACCGCACCGAGGTGTTCGGGCCCGTGCTCGGGATCATGACCGCGAGCGACCTCGACGAGGCCCTTGCCCTGCAGAACGGCGTCGCGTTCGGCCTCACGGCGGGCCTCCAGTCGCTCGACGACGACGAGGTGGCCGCATGGTGCGACGGCGTCGAGGCGGGCAACCTCTACGTGAACCGGCACATCACCGGCGCGATCGTGCGGCGGCAGCCGTTCGGCGGGTGGAAGGCGTCGTCCGTGGGACCCGGGGCCAAGGCAGGCGGCCCGCACTACGTCGCGCAGCTCGGCACCTGGTCCGACACCCCGGACGTCCCGTCGCGCACCGCCGACCCGGCGGCCTGGCTGGCGTGGGCGACCGCGGACGACGAGCGGGCCTGGCCTGCGATGTCCCGCCCCCAGGACCCGTCCGGGCTGGCCAGCGAGGAGAACGCCTTCCGCCTGCGACCCGTCGACCGCGTCACGGTGCGGGTGGGCGACGGCGCCCTGCCCGTCGAGGTGCAGCGTGTCGTGGCCGCCGCGGCCCGGGCGGGCGTGCCGGTGCGCGTGGTGCCCACGGGCGACTTCGGCTGGGGCGTGCCCATCGACGCCACCGCGTCCCACGAGGAGTTCGCCGCGCAGGTCGCGGCGGGCACCGTGACGGGCCGCGTGCGCGTGGTCGGCTCCGCCCCCGGTCTGCGTGCGGCCGCCGTCGGGCACCTGGGCAGCACGACGGTCCTCGACGCCCCCGTCGTGGCGTCCGGGGAGCGGGAGCTGCTGGCCTTCGTGCGCGAGCAGGCCGTCAGCCGCACCCGGCACCGCTATGGGCACCTGCGCCCGTGATCGTCGTCGGAGCCGCTATCATTCTTGCGACCGTGGGAACGCTCCCACACCCCAGTTCTCATCGCAGATCGACACCGCCCTGGAGGCGCAAGGATGCGTTACGGCCACTTCGACGACTCGGCACGCGAGTACGTCATCACGACGCCCCACACGCCGTACCCCTGGATCAACTACCTCGGCTCGGAGGAGTTCTTCTCGCTCCTGAGCCACCAGGCGGGCGGGTACTCGTTCTACCGCGACGCGAAGCTGCGCCGTCTGACGCGCTACCGCTACAACAACATCCCCACCGACATCGGCGGCCGCTACCTGTTCGTCAACGACGGCGGGGACGTGTGGACGCCGTCGTGGCTGCCGGTCAAGGCCGACCTCGACTCGTTCGAGGCCCGGCACGGCATGGGCTACTCGACCATCACCGGTGAGCGCGGCGGCCTGCGCGTCGCCACGACGTTCCTGGTGCCGCTGGGCGAGACCGCCGAGCTTCAGAAGGTCACCTTCACCAACACGTCCGACGCCGCCAAGACGATCTCCGCGTTCCCGTACGTCGAGTTCTGCCTCTGGAACGCCGAGGACGACCAGACCAACTACCAGCGCAACCTGTCGATCGGCGAGGTCGAGGTCGAGGAGACGACGCCGTCGGGCGGCGCCGCCGTCTACCACCGCACCGAGTACCGCGAGCGCCGCAACCACTACGCCGTCTACGCGGTCAACGTGCCGACGTCGGGCTTCGACACGGACCGCGACACGTTCGTGGGCGCCTACAACACGCTGGCCGAGGCCACGGTGCCGCAGACCGGCAAGGCGACCAACTCGGTGGCCTCGGGCTGGTACCCGATCGGCTCGCACCAGGTCGACGTGACGCTGGAGCCTGGCGAGAGCAAGGACGTCGTCATCGTCCTGGGCTACGTGGAGAACCCCGAGGACGAGAAGTGGGCCGACGACGCCCACCAGGTCATCAACAAGGCGCCGGCGCACGCGCTGCTCGAGCGCTTCGCCACGGCCGCGCAGTTCGACGCCGCCCTCGACGCCCTCAAGGCGCACTGGACGGGCCTGCTGTCGACGTACTCGGTGAAGTCGTCGGACGAGAAGCTCGACCGGATGGTCAACATCTGGAACCAGTACCAGTGCATGGTCACGTTCAACATGTCGCGCTCGGCGTCGTTCTTCGAGACGGGCATGGGCCGCGGCATGGGCTTCCGCGACTCGTCGCAGGACCTGCTCGGCTTCGTGCACCTGATCCCGGAGCGCGCCCGCGAGCGCATCATCGACATCGCGTCGACGCAGTTCCCGGACGGCTCGGCGTACCACCAGTACCAGCCGCTGACCAAGCGCGGAAACCACAACCTGGGTTCTGGCTTCAACGACGACCCGATGTGGCTCGTGGGCGGCGTCGCGGCGTACATCAAGGAGACGGGCGACTGGGGCATCCTCGACGAGCCCGTGCCGTTCGACAACGCCGAGGGTTCCGAGGTGCCGCTGTTCGAGCACCTGGTCAAGTCGGTCGACTTCGTGCTGACGCACCTGGGCCCGCACGGCCTGCCGCTCATCGGCCGCGCCGACTGGAACGACTGCCTCAACCTCAACTGCTTCTCGACGACGCCCGGCGAGTCGTTCCAGACCACCGGCAACAAGACGGGCGGCGTCGCGGAGTCGACCTTCATCGCCGCGCAGTTCGTGCTCTACGGCAAGCAGTTCGCGCAGCTCGCCGCCCACCGCGGTGACGCCGCCCAGGCGCAGCGCGCCACCGAGGCCGTCGAGGCGATGGGCACGGCGCTGCTCACCGACGGCTGGGACGGCCGCTGGTTCCTGCGCGCCTACGACTACTACGGCCGCCCGATCGGCACCGACGCGGACCCCGAGGGCAAGATCTGGATCGAGCCGCAGGGCTTCGCGATCATGGCCGGCGTAGGCGTCGAGTCCACCGACCCGACGTCGCCCGAGTGGGCCGCCTCGCCCGCCGGCAAGGCCCTGACCGCCGTCGAGCAGATGCTCGGCACCGAGCACGGCATGGTGCTGCAGTTCCCCGCCTACACCACCTACCAGGTGCACATGGGCGAGGTCTCCACGTACCCGCCGGGCTACAAGGAGAACGGTGGCATCTTCTGCCACAACAACCCGTGGGTCATCATCGCGGAGACCGTGGCGGGCGACGGCGCGAGCGCGTTCGACCACTACAAGCGCATCACCCCCGCGTACCGCGAGGACATCAGCGACGTGCACAAGCTCGAGCCGTATGTGTACGCGCAGATGATCGCGGGCAAGGAGGCAGTGCGACACGGCGAGGCGAAGAACTCCTGGCTGACCGGCACCGCCGCCTGGAACTTCGTCACGGTGTCGCAGTACCTGCTGGGCGTCCGCACGGACTTCGACGGCCTGGTCGTCGACCCGCAGCTCGGCCCCGACCTGCCGGAGTTCACCGTCACCCGCGTGGCCCGCGGCGCGACGTACGAGATCACGGTCAAGAACAGCGGCAAGCCGGGCTCGCGCGCGAGCCTGGTCGTGGACGGCCAGCCGATCGAGGGCCGCACGGTCCCGTACGCCCCGGCCGGCACGACGGTCCGCGTGGAGGCGACGCTCTGAGCGTGAGCCTCGCTGCCTCGTGAGTTGTGGGTCCCTGGGACTCCGCTTATCGCCCCCGATAACCGGAGTCCCAGGGACCCACAACTGTCTCCGGCCCGGGTTGGGCTGTGGATCGACGGGTTGCGGCCAGCGGTGGGCGCTTGGGTGGGGCCATGCGGACGGCCTCTCCCTTGCCTGACCTCCTCCTCCTCCTCCTCCTCGAGCTCGCGCGGCGGCAGGAGCAGCTTCTCCACTCGCGGCAGCTCGTCGCCCACGGCGTCGGTCACCAGCGGATCGCGGATCGCGTCCGACGTCGCGAGCTGGTCCGTGTCGGTTCGGGCGTGTACGACTGCGAGCCGACGTCGCCGCCCGAGCGCACGCCCGCTTGGGCCCGCGACCGCGGATGGCCCGAGCCCGGCGCCGTCTTCGACCACCTCCATCGCCGCGCCGCGCGCCTCGCGCTGCTGGAACGCGGGGACCTGGCGGTAGCCGTGGGGCTCGGAGCGCTCGCGCTCTACGAGGTCCGGGGCCTGCCGCGACAGTTCGTGCCCGCCGTCGGCTACACCACCCGGGCACCGCGAGGAGCGGCTGCCGCGTCCGGAGTCCGGCGGCCGCGCGGCCTGACGGCGATCACGACGTCGGGATGCCGCGTCGCGCCGCTCCCGGCCGCACTCGCCCAGGGCCTGCTGGAGCTCACGCGCCGGCGGGACGGGAGGCGCAGCGCCGTCGCGATCCTCGACGACGTCCGCTCCCGCCGCCTGCTCGACGACGAGGGCCTCCGGGAGGCGCGGTCGCTGCTGCACAAGCGCAAGGGTGCGGTCCTCGCCCGGGAGTGGTGGGACCTCTCGGACCCGGGCTCGGAGTCGCCCGCCGAGACGTGGGGGCGCCTGTCGTGCCTCGACCACGGGGTCCGCCCCGACCGCCTCCAGCTGGAGCTTTGCAACCCGTCGGGCGCAGTCGTCGCGAGGGTCGACATGGCGTGGCGCCTCCCCGACGGCCGCTGGCTGTTCGTCGAGATCGACGGCGAGGACGTGCACAGCACGCCTCGGGCGCTCCTCCACGACCGCGTCCGCCAGAACTTCCTGGCGGACCGGGGCGCCGTGCTGCGCTTCACGGGAGCCGACGCGTGGCACGGCCGTGTGGGCGTCGAGGTGGCGGCCCGCTTGAAGGAGGCGTGCTGGCGCCCGCGCTGAACACAGTTGTGGGTCCCTGGGACTCCGGTTATCACACGCGATAAGCGGAGTCCCAGGGACCCACAACGGCAAAGACGCGCGCCCTCAGGCCGTCTCGCCCTCCACCAGGTACGGCCGGAAGATCTGTGGTGCCGCCGGCACCGGTGCTCCCGCCAGCAGGCCCAGCAGGGTGGCCGTCGCCGCCATCGTCGTCTGGACCACCGGGTTGTGGACCGTCGTCAGGCGGGGGGTGGTGTGCTGGGCGACGCCCAGGTCGTCGAACCCGATGAGCGCGACGTCCTCCGGCACGCGCAGGCCCCGGGCGTGGAGCGTGTGCAGCACGCCCTCGGCCATGAGGTCGGACACGGCGAAGATCGCGTCGAGGTCTGGGTGCTCGTCGAGCAGCTTCTCCGCGGCGGTGGCGCCGCCGATCGCGGTGAAGTCGCCCTCGACGAACGCGTCCGTGGGCAGCCCGGCGGCCTCGAGGGTCTCGCGCCACCCCTGGAGCCGGTCGATGCCCGCGGACATGTCGAGCGGCCCGGTGATGGTGCCGATGCGCTTGCGCCCCACGTCGACGAGCCGCTGCGTGGCCATGTGCGCGCCGGCGATGTTGTCGACGTCCACGTAGTGGTGCGTCGCGTCGCCGAAGGGCCGCCCCACGAACACTGCGGGCAGCTGCGCGCGCGTGAGCGCCGCCTCGAGCTGGTCGCGCCGGTGGTGCGAGGCCACGATGGCGCCGTCCACGTGCCCGGACCCGAGGTAGCGGGCGATGCGGCCCGGCGCCTCGCCCTGCCGGTTGAGCAGCAGCACCAGCTGCAGGTCGGTGCCCGCGATGCCGTCGGTGACGCCGCGCAGCACGCCCGTGAGGAACGGGTCGGTGAGCACCAGCGTGTCGGGCTCGGGCACGACGAGCGCGATCGAGTCGGTACGCCGCGTCACCAGGGAGCGCGCCGCACGGTTGGGCGTGTAGCCCAGCCGCGCGACGGCGTCATCGACCGCCGCCTGCGCCTCGGGGGAGACCCGGTCGCCGCCGTTGATGGCGCGCGACGCGGTCGAGCGCGAGACGCGGGCTTCGCGCGCGACGTCGTCGAGCGTGGGGGGAACGCTGCTCACTGGCCCTCCCGATCCGGGACGACGCCGGTCCTGGCGACCTCTCCGTACCATCGGCCGGACGCCTTGACGGTGCGCTCCTGCGTCTCGTAGTCGGTGCGCACGATGCCGAACCGCTTGGTGTACCCGAGGGCCCACTCGAAGTTGTCCATGAGCGACCACGCGAAGTAGCCGCGCACGTCGGCACCCGCGTCGATCGCGTCCTTGACGGCGCGCAGGTGGCCGTCGATGTAGGCGAGGCGGTCGGCGGTGTCGTCCACGAAGCCGGTCGCGTCGGGCTCGTCGTCGTACGCCGCGCCGTTCTCGGTGACGTACAGCGCGATGCCGCGCGGGCCCGTGTAGTCGTCGTGGAGGCGCGTGAGCAGGCGGGTCAGGCCCTCCGGCTGCACCTCCCAGCCCATCGCCGTGCGGGGCAGCCCGCGCGTGTGGTGGTAGATGCCCTCGGGCGCCGGCGTCGGCGGCTCGGTGTGGCGGACCGTCGCGCTCTCGTCGTCGCGCACGCCGTCGGGGCGGTCGGTGGCCGAGTCCTCGACGAGCTCCTGCGGCGACGCCGCGATGCACGACCCGTTGTAGTAGTTGACGCCGAGGGCGTCGATGGGCGTCGAGATGATCTCGAGGTCGCCGTCCTTGACGACGTCGTCGAACCCGTACGGGGCCACCCAGCCGCGCACGTCGGCGGGGTACTCGCCGCGCAGCACCGGGTCGATGAAGAACCGGTTGAACATGCCGTCGTGCTTCACGGCGGCGGCGACGTCGTCCGGGTTGGCCGGGTCGGCGGGGTCGGCGACCGTGAGGTTCACCGTCAGCCCGACGATCGCCGTCGGGTCCACCTCGTGGATCGCCGCGGCGGCCAGGCCGTGGCCGAGCAGCAGGTGGTGCCCGGCGGCGACGCCGTCGGCGCGCGACATGCGCCCGGGGGCGTGCTGGCCGCCGGTGTACGAGAGGAACGACGAGCACCACGGCTCGTTGAGCGTGGTCCACACGCGCACGCGGTCGTGCAGCGCCTCGTGGACCGTCATCGCGTAGTCGGCGAACTTGTACGCGGTGTCGCGGGCCGGCCAGCCGCCGGCCTCCTCGATCGCCTGCGGCAGGTCCCAGTGGTACAGCGTGACCCACGGCAGGATGTCGGCCGCGAGCAGCTCGTCCACGAGCCGGTCGTAGAAGGCCAGGCCCTGCGGGTTCGGGGCGCCGCCGTCGGGCCGCACGCGCGCCCACGACGTCGAGAAGCGGTAGGTGCCGAGGTTGAGGCTCTTCATGAGAGCCACGTCCTCGCGGTAGCGGCGGTAGTGGTCGCAGGCGACCGCGCCGTCGTGACCGCCGACGACGGCGCCCGGCACGCGCGCGAAGGCGTCCCAGATGGAGTCCGTGCGCCCGTCCTCCCACGCCGCGCCCTCGATCTGGAAGGCGGCGGTGGCCGCGCCCCACAGGAAGCCGTCGGGGAAGGCGACCTTGCCGGTCGCGTTGGGCGTCGGGGAGAGCGGGGTGCTCGGCGTGTACGGGAGGGTGCTACCCGGGGCGGGACGGCGGGCTCCGGCGCCCGGCACGACGATCGTCATCGATGCTCCTCGGTGGGAATTCTCACGCGGTGTTGGCCATCTTCTCAGGCCCGGGACGACGACGGCCGGCGGCGATGATCCGCCGCCGGCCGTCGCAGGTGCGGGCGGATCAGCCCTTGACGGCGCCGGCCATGATGCCGGAGACCAGCTGACGACCCATGAAGAAGAACAGGATGATCAGCGGGGCCGCGGTCAGGATCACGCCGGACATGATCAGCGTGTAGTCCGTGAAGTGCGCGCCCTTCAGGGCCGCGGCGGCCGTGGTGAGCATGTTGCCCTTGTTCGGGCCCAGGATGATCGTGGGCCAGAAGTAGTTGGTCCACTGGGCCACGAAGGTGAACAGGAACAGCATCGCCATGGCGGGGCGGGCGGCCGGGATCGCGACGTTCCAGAAGGTGCGGATCATCGACGCGCCGTCCATGCGGGCGGCCTCGATGAGCTCGTAGGGGAGCGCGCCCTCGAGGTACTGCGTCATCCAGAACACGCCGAACGCGGTGACGATGCCGGGGATGACCACGGCCCACAGCGAGCCGAACAGGTGCAGCTTGTTCATGAGCACGAACAGCGGCACGACGGCGAGCTGCGTCGGGATGGCCATGGTGGCCACGACGAACAGCAGCAGGCCCTTGCGTCCGCGGAAGCTGAGCTTCGAGAACGAGTAGCCGGCCAGCGTCGCGAACAGGACCGTCGTGACCGAGCAGACCGCGGAGACCATGAAGGTGCCGCCGAGCGCGTGCCAGTAGCCGAGCTCCTCGAACGCGTTGCTGAGGTTCGTGAAGAGGCCCGAGCCGAACTTGAGGGCCTGGGGGCCGTACTGCGTGTCCGGCGTCGGCTGCGACGCGATGGAGAACGCGTAGTACAGCGGGAAGATCACCAGCAGCAGCGCGATCGTCAGGTACGTGTAGGAGACCCAGCCGGGACGGCGGCCCTCCGACGTGACGGCGAGCTTGCGCTTGCGCTGGGCGGCGTTGGCGACGCCGTTGCCGCCGTACTGGCGCAGGGTGGCGACGGAGACTTCGTTGCTCATCGGGCGACCGCCTTCTTCTTCTTGCGCTGCTTCGGGCCGGCGTCGGACGCGATCCGCTGCGTGAGCACGTAGTTCAGCACCGCGAAGATGACCACGATGACGAACAGGATCCACGCGGCCGCGGCCGCACGGCCGAGGTTCGGCGTGCCGGGCGTCACGGAGTTGAAGCCCTGGTTCCACAAGAACAGGGACACCGTGAGGAACTGGTTGCTGTGGCCGCCGTACCCAGAGGTGCCCTGGGTGAACAGCTGCGGCTCGTCGAAGATCTGCAGGCCGCCGATGGTCGACGTGATGATCACGAAGATGAGCGTCGGGCGCAGCATCGGGATGGTCACCGAGAAGAACTGCCGGAACCGGCCGGCGCCGTCGACCACGGCCGCCTCGAAGACGTCGCGCGGGATGGCCTGCATGGCGGCCAGCAGGATGAGCGTGTTGTAGCCCGTCCAGCGGAAGTTGACGATCGTCGCGATGGCGATGTGGCTGGCCAGGGTGTTGGCATGCCAGCGGATGGGGTCCAGACCGATCCAGCCGATCACCGTGTTGATGAGGCCGCCCTGGTCCGAGAAGATCTGGGAGAAGATGATCGCCGCCGCGGACGGGGCGATGACGTAGGGCAGCAGCACGCCCATGCGCCAGAAGGTCTTGGCCTTGAGGTTGGCGTCGAGGATCGCCGCGAGGATCAGCGCCATGATGATCTGCGGGATGGTCGACAGCGCGAAGATCGAGAAGGTGTTGCGCAGCGCGATCCAGAAGACGTGCTGGTGCATCACCCACTGGAAGTTGGCCCAGATCGACGGCTCGGTGGAGTTGCAGATGAGGCCGCAGACGGCGACGCCGCCGTCACCGGTCAGGGTGTTCCAGTTTCGCGTCGCGATCCACCCCGTGTAGAGCAGCGGGAACAGGCCCACGAGCAGGAACAGCAGGAAGAACGGCGAGATGTACAGGTACGGCGAGGCCTTGACGTCGAACCGGCCGCGGCGGCCTCGGGCGCGCAGCTTGCGCTCGTAGGCGTCGTCGCGAGCGGGCGGCGGGCTCTGCGGGGGCTTGTTCGGGGCGACCGGCGTGGCAGACACTGCACTTCCTTCGGCGGCAGGAGGGACGGGGACGGGTGGAACGGACCCGGGGGTGCCCGCGCGGGCGGACACCCCCGGACCTGGTGCGTCAGGCGATCAGGCCTGACGCGTGGCTACCGTCAGCCCAGGGCCTTGACGTCCTGGACCCACTGGTTCCAGGAGTCGGCGGCAGACTGCGACTTGTCGACGTCCACGCGGTTGAGGGCGTTGGCCATCGCCGTCTGGATGTCGAAGTACTTCGCGCCCTTGAACGGGACGACGTTCACCGCAGCAGCGCGGCTGGCGAAGATCGTACCGACCGGAGCGTTGTTGAGGAACGGGTCGGTCTTGCCCTTCACCTGCGGGTCGGCCTGAGCGGTCGGCGAGCTGGGGAAGTTCGAGGCGGCGAGGAAGACCTTCTGCTGCTGGGCAGGGGCCGTGATCCACGCGGCGAGCTTGGCGGCCTCGTCGGCGACCTTCGACTGCTTCGGGACGACGAGGAACGAACCGCCCCAGTTACCACCGGTGGCGGGCTGGCCCTGGTCGTTCTTCACGTCCGGGTTGCCCGGGAAGACGTCGGCGATGTCCCAACCCTTGAAGGTCTCGCCGGCGTTGCCCTTGATGTTGTTGATGATCCACGCGGGGCAGAGCATCGTCGCGAACTTGTCGCTCTTCATCGCGGCGCCCCAGGCGTCGGTCCACTGACCGAGGCCGGCCGACTCCTTGTCGTCCTTGGCGGCGGTGGTGACCTGGGTGTACAGGTTCTTGATCGTCGTGTTCGTGGACGGGTCGATGGTGCTGCCGTCCTTGTTCACGTACGAGTACTGGACCTGGTTGACCATGCCCTGGTAGGTAGCGGCGGCCGAGTCGAACCAGGCCTTGCCACCCGACGCCTGGACGTACTGCTTGCCCAGGTCGAAGTACTTCTGCCACGTGGCGTCCTTGCCGCCGAGGGCGGTGGCGACGGCGTCACGCGTGGAGGGGAGGCCGGCAGCGGAGAGCAGGTCGCTGCGGAAGCAGATGCCCTCGGGGCCGATGTCGGTGCCGAGACCGATCTGCTTGCCGTCGACGGTGCCCTGAGCGGTCTTCCAGTCGAGCCAGTCGCCGTTCGCGGTCTTCGCGTAGGGGGCGAGGTCCGTGAACTTGTCGGCGATCGCGGTGATGGAAGGCATCCAGTCGATGTCGGCCATCTGGATGTCGTAGGCACCCGTGCCGGACGACATGGCGGTGTTGAACGCGTTGCGAGCGTCGTCGGACGAGGCGGCGTTGTCCTCGACGATCTTCACGTTCGGGTGGAGCTTCTCGTACTCGGTCCACAGGTCGGCGCCGGGCTTCTGGGCGGTGGACTTGCCGAAGCCGGGGTTGTTGAACGTGCTGATCTTGATGGTGACCTGGCCGCCGGCGGACGCACTGCCCGAACCGCCGTTGCTCCCCGAGCAAGCCGTGACCGTGAGCGCAAGGGCGGCGACGCCGGCGACGGCGACGAGACCCTTCCTGGTCGCGTTCTTCACTGTGACCTCCTTGTCTGAGGGCGCCCAAGCGGCGGCCCTGCGGGCTGTAGGTCGGCATGGCGGGACGTGAAGGTTTCCCGTGAGGTCCATGGGGCGCTTCTGTGCGCCATGGAACCTCGGTCCAGCCGACTTCCTGACCTGGTAGCGCTCCCACGAGGCTGTGGTAGCGCTCCCACGTCAATGCGTGAATGGTGGTCCCGCGCGTCGATTCGCGTCAAGTCACCAGTCGTGCTGCGACGGGCGCGGAGCGTCGGCTTGACATGTCTTCGCAGGTCAGAGGCGATATGTGCCGCGGCCCTGTGATCACATCGTTATGGGACGGTGGCGCCGCAGAGGGGTACGAGACCCCCGTGGGAGATGCCTCAGCGGACGCCGGCGAGCCAGTCGCGGCCCGCGAGCTCCTCTGCGGCGAGCGTCGACCGCACGGTCCCCGCCGTCGCCTCCTCGACCACCGAGGCGAAGAGGGGCACCGTCGCCCGGACCTCGCCCGTGTACGCCAGGCGCGTCCCGCCCTCGGGGAGGGGCTCCAGCGAGATCGTGCCCGTGAGGCGCACCGGCGCCCCCGTGATCTCCAGCGCGACCGTGCCGTAGCGGCGGTCGCCGCGCGGGGCCTCCCAGACCTCCGCCTGCCGCACCTCGAGCCGGGCCCCGACGAAGGGCCGCGCCTGTGCGGGGATCAGCGAGGTGGGCAGCGTGCGCCGCACCAGAACCGTGAACCCACCGTCGGTGCCGGGGTCGACGTCGGCCTGGTCGACCGTGCCCGTCCCCGTGGTGCGCTCGGCGCGCCAGCGCACGAACGACTCGTCAGCAAGCATCGCCGCGACGTCCTCGACGCTCGCGGGATAGGTCTGCTCGACGCTCAGGTGCACGGGGCCCTCCAAGCCGGGTGTCCGGTGGCTGCACTCTATCCTCAGGGGCCGCCGTTGATCAGGCTTTCCGCAGGCCGCGCCACGTACGCTGGACCCCGTGTCCGCCATGAGTGACCTGATTGCCCAGCATGCCGACCTCGCGCCCGGCGACATCGAGTGGCTCCACCTGCTGGTCGGCGACTGGCAGCTGGTCTCCGACCTCGCCTTCGCGGACCTCGTGCTGTGGCTGCCGTCGCGTGACGGAGGCTTCGTGGCCGTCGCGCAGTGCCGTCCCTCGACGGGGGCGACGGTGCACTACGACGACATCGTCGGGTCCATCGCCTCGGAGGGTCAGCGCCCGCAGCTCGAGGCCGCGCTGCGCGAGGTGCGCTCCCAGCGCCCGCGCGAGCCGCGCTGGTTCGGCGCGTACGCGGTGCGCGAGGAGGCCGTCCCCGTGGTGCACGCCGGGCGGGCGATCGCCGTCGTCGCGCGGCAGACCAACCTCGGGTCCGGGCGCACGCCGTCGCGGCTCGAGCTCAACTACGTCGAGTCGGCCGACGACCTCATGGCGATGATCGCGCGGGGTGAGTACCCCGTGCCCAACGCCGCGACGGGCCCGCGGCGGGGCGCGCCGCGCGTCGGTGACGGGCTGATCCGCCTCAACTCCGAGGGCGAGGTGCTCTACGCCTCGCCGAACGCGCTGTCGTGCTTCCACCGCCTGGGCGTCATCGGGCCGCTCGTCGGGCAGTCGCTCGTCGAGGTCACCAGCGGGCTCATCGAGCACGCGTCGACGGTCGACGAGTCGCTTCCCCTCGTGGTCATGGGCCGCGCGCCGTGGCGCACGGACATCGACACGCGCGGCGTCGCGCTGTCGCTGCGCGCGCTGCCCCTCACCGACCACGGGCACCGCATCGGCGCAGTGCTGCTGTGCCGCGACGTGTCCGAGCTGCGACGCCGCGAGCGCGAGCTCATGACCAAGGACGCGACGATCCGCGAGATCCACCACCGGGTGAAGAACAACCTGGCCACGGTCGCGGCGCTGCTGCGGCTGCAGTCGCGGCGCGTGGAGATCCCCGAGGCGAAGGCCGCGCTCGACGAGGCCACCCGCCGCGTCGCCACCATCTCGCTGGTCCACGAGTTCCTGTCGCAGACCCTCGACGAGCAGGTCGAGCTCGACGGCATGCTCCAGCGCGCGCTGCGCATGACGGCGGAGGTCGCGTCCACGCGGACGTCCGTGCGGACGGTGCAGAACGGGTCGTTCGGCCTGGTCCCCGCGCAGGACGCGACGCCGCTCGCGCTGGTGCTCACCGAGCTGGTCACCAACGCCGTGGAGCACGGGTTCCCCGACGAGCGCGAGACCGGGACGGTCCAGATCGACGTCGAGCGGTCCGGCTCCGAGCTCACGGTCCGGGTGGCCGACGACGGCGTGGGGCTGGGCGAGAAGGACGTCGCGACCCTGGGCCGCGCCGCGGGGTCCGGTCTGGGCAACCAGATCGTGCGCACGCTCGTGACCAACGAGCTCAGCGGGTCGATCGAGTGGTCCGAGCGCGAGGGCGGCGGCACCCAGGTGGAGGTCAAGGCGCGGCTGCGCGACGGCGCCCGCGCCTGACCCGGACATGACCGAGGCCCGGTCCCTGACGGGAACCGGGCCTCGGGTCGAGCTGGTGTCAGCCGGCGCGGCGGGCGCGGGCGGTGCGGCGCTTCAGCGCGCGGCGCTCGTCCTCCGACAGGCCGCCCCAGACGCCGGCGTCCTGGCCGGACTCGATCGCCCACTTGAGGCACGTGTCGATGACCTCGCACCGACGGCACACCTGCTTCGCCTCCTCGATCTGGAGCAGCGCAGGGCCGGTGTTTCCGATGGGGAAGAAAAGCTCGGGGTCCTCGTCGAGGCAGGCGGCCTTGTGGCGCCAGTCCATGTCGATCTCCTTGCGTTTCGGGGGTGCGTTTTCTTGGGATCCGGCACCGCGGCTCAGCACGCGCTCTGGGATGAGCCGCGTGAAGGCGCAGGTGGGCCGGGAGAATCGGGTGAGTGGGAACCTCGACAAGGTTCACACCAAGCCCCGGGCCGCACAAGAGGTAAAGCGCAGATTTCTGGGCGATGAACCGTGAGGTTTTCCTCACACTGTCACGAATTCGCAGGTCGCAGGTAGTCTGAACAGTCATGCCCCCGACGCCCCCGCCGGTCCGCGAGCCCGATCACCCGGGCACGGACATCGATCATCCCGCGCCACCGCGTGCCGTGCGCGCGCTGCGGTGTGCCCTGTTCGCCGAGGCGGCCCTGTGCGCTGCCGCGGGGGTGGGCGTGGTCGTCGACCTCGTGGCGCGTGGCGGTGCCGGCGGGCAGGAGATCGGCATGGCGGCGTTCCTGGTGCTGTGCGCGCTGGGCGTCGCATGGGCGCTCGTCGCAGCCGCGCGGGCCCTGGGCTCGGGGCGGCGCGTCGGCCGGGCCGTGGCCATGACCTGGCAGATCTTCCAGGTGATCATCGGCATCTCTGCCGTGGGGGCGGAGTCCTGGTTGTCGGTCGTCGCGGGCGTGGTGCTCATCGCGCTCGCCGTCGCGGTCGCGGTGCTGCTGCTCATGCCGCGCGTGGTCGAGGCCACGACGCGGAGCTGACCTCCCGTCCCGCCGGGTCGGCGAGCTGCACGGGTCGCACCTGGCCGTCGACCACGAGCGCGCCGCGGCCCGGCAGCTGCACTCCCGGCTCGGCGGCGTCGACGAGCGAGGTGCCGAACACCTCGTCCGAGCCGCGCTCGCCCGCCGCCAGGACGATGCCCGTGCGGCCGCCGCGCAGGTGCGCCAGCAGGCCGCGGTGGGCGAGCGAGGCGGCGAGGGTCGTGGCGGTGGCGACGACGGCGAGGGTGCCGTCGGTGCAGCGCTCTGCCAGGCGGTCGGTCTCCAGGGGATAGGTCTGGGCGACGACGTCGGCGTCGTCGATGAGGACCACACGCGGCTCGGCCTCCCGGGCGAGCGCGTCCAGCGCGGACGGCGTCGGTGGGACGACGGTGACCTCGAGGCGGTCCGCGTCGGCGCGCAGGTCGCGGTCGCGGGTCACGACGGCGATCTCCTCTCGGCTCATGCCCGCCGCCAGACCGTGGAGCAGCACGCGGAGAGCGGCGGTGCGGCCGGAGCCTCGGGGGCCGACCACCAGGGCGCCCGCGGCGACGTCGAGCCGGACCGGGGCGGCGTCGTCGCCGCCGACGCCGATCGTCGGCGACATCCCGGGGGCGGGGGCGCCGAGGCCGGCCAGGAGGACGTGGTGCGGCAGCGTGAGGATGCGTCGCGGCGGCTCTGCTCGCGTCTCGAGCGCCAGTGGGGGCTCCTTGGGCGGGAGCAGCACCTGGCACTCGACCGGGCCGCCCCCGGCGAGCCAGACGGCGCGACCCGGCGCGCGGCCGCGGCCCGCGAACGGTGACGGGACGCCGAGCATCGCGTCGGCCGCGCTGTCGCCGGACAGGAGAGCGAGCCGTACCCCGCACCGGGCGGCGAGGCCGCCGACGCTCGCCGACTCGGCAGACATCGCGAACGCCGCCGGCGCGGTGGCCAGCGCGGCGGCGAGCGGGTCCTGGGTGGGCGTCACAAGGGCCGCGCGGAGCTCCTCGACGCCGTCGACCAGGACGAGCGTCGGCGGGCCGCCCGGATCGCGTGCCAGCAGGCGGAGCAGGCGGGCGGCGCGGCGCGGGTCGTCGGGGCCGGCGAGGGTGCCGAAACCGGGGTGCGGGGCCAGTGCGGCCAGGCGCTGCCGGGCCGCGGGCGCGGCGAGGGCGTGGACGTGCCAGCCGCGGGCGAGCGCTGCGTGCGCGAGCGTGACCAGAGCGGTGGTGCGGCCGGAGCGGGCGCGGCCGAGGACCGCGAGGTGTCCGGTGACGGGGTCCCACGCGACCGTGGTGCGGGCCTGGGCGGAGGGCAGGTCGCCGAGAGCGAGGGGGAGGGTGCCCAGCGGGGTGGGGTCGACGTCTGCCGCGGTGACCGTGGACGGGAGGGGTGGCAGCCAGGGAGCGGGCCAGCGGGGCTCGCCTTCGGCTGCCGCGGCGAGGATCGCGACCGTGGCGGCCACGTTGTCCGAGGCCGTGTCCGGAAGCACGGGCCCGATCGGTTCGTCCGACCAGGCGGGGGCCCTGCGCACGTCCGTCGGCTCGGATCGGCCAGGAGCGCCGGCGTAGGCGCACTGCAGCGCGGCGGGCGCGGCCGCACCGACCCGCAGCACCGCCCGGCCCGGCACGCCCGCGGGGATGCGCGCGGCGGCGGCGCAGTCGAGGACGTCGTGCGAGTCCGCCGCGTCGACGACGCGCAGCGCGAGGCGGGCCGAGACGTTGGCGCGCACGTCCGCCGAGACGGCCCCGGCGGGGCGCTGCGTGGCGAGCACCAGGTGAACGCCCAGCGACCGGCCCTGGGCGGCGACGCGGAGCAGGCCGGGCAGCAGCTCGGGCAGGTCGTCGGCCAGCGCGCGGAACTCGTCGACCACGACGACGAGCCTGGGCAGCGTGCCGGGTGGGAGCGCGGCGACGTCGGCCGCGGCGTGCTCGGCGAGCACGGACTTGCGGCGGTGGAGCTCGGCGCGCAGGCCCTCCAGGGCGCGGGCCGCGAGGGCGGCGTCCAGGTCGCTGACCTGCCCGACCACGTGCGGGAGGCCGACGCATGCCCCGAAGGAGGCGCCACCCTTGAAGTCCACGAGCGCGAGCGCCAGGTCGCGCGGCGAGCACTGCGTCGCCAGCGCGAGCACGAGCGCCTGCAGCAGCTCGGACTTGCCGGCGCCCGTGGTCCCCGCGACGAGCAGGTGGGGGCCGTCGGCGACGAGGTCGAACCGGACGGTGCGCCCCGCGGCGTCGACGCCGAGCGGGACGGCCCAGTCGGGGGCGCTGGGCCAGGCGGTGAACGCTCCCGTGAGCGACGCGAGTGGCACCACGGCGGGGAGGCGGGGGTCGGCGGGGTCGTCCTCGCCCGGGCCGGTGCCCGTCGCGGGCCGGACGACGACGTCGCGGCCCAGCGCTCGGGCGGCCGCCACCCGGCGCGCGAACTGCTCCGCCCAGGCCGAGGTGACCCCGACGAGCGAGGTGAGGACGGAGGCTCCGCCGGGACTGGCGAGGCGGGCTCGGGGCACGGTGTGGTGACGATCGGGTCGCTCGGCGGCGACCGTGAGGATGGTGCGGCGCGCGCCGGCGCCCTGGGCTGGCTCGCCCGGATCCACGTCGATGACCGTCCGGCACCACGGCGGCACCGGTGCGCCTGGAGGGAGAACGAGCACGACGGCCTCGCCCGCCACGCGTGCGGCGTTCGCGCGGTCGAGGTCGGCGGGTGCGGGGAGGTCGGCCACGAAGGCTTGCCTGCCAGGCGACGGCTGCCCGACATCGAGCCACCGGCACCAGGCCCACTCGCCGCGCCCACCGCCCGCGACCTGAACGCTGCTCCCACGGGCGACGAGCTCGGCGACAACGGCCCGGGTCGCGGCTCGGGCGATGTCGGGGCGCCCACGAACGGCCAGCGGCCCGTCGTCGAGCATGCCGTCGGGGACGGCCCCGGCGGCATCTGCGGCAGCGGCAGCGGATGCTGCGCCGGACCCCGAACCCGCAGCGACCGCACCCCGAGCACGCCGCCAGACACCATCCGACGCATGAACCGCCGCCAGGCTGTGCAACGCGAGGCGAGCAGGGTCGGCAATCCCCGACGGAGCCTCACGGGAACGCCTCACGGGGAGAGCGGGCGCCGTCCCGCGCCGGCCGCGCAGCGCCGCGAGCACCTGCGGCACCGTGGCAACCAGCCCCATCAGCGAGAACAACGCATAGGTGGGCTGCCGCAGCGCCACGGCCAGGCCGACCCCGCCGAGCGCTGGGAGCGCCGACGCGACGACCGTCGCTCCGATCCGGGCCGACGCCTCGGGAACGGCCTGGTCCGGCAGGAGCCAAGAGCCCAGCTCTCCACCCCGGTACAGCCGAAGCGTCGCCCCAGCTTCCAGGACATCGCCTGGATTCCAGCGCCGGGAGACGATCCCGACAAGCCGCCGCCGCGCCCCGGGCCGGCGCAGCACCGCCTGCGGAGATCCCCACGTCGCCCGCACCCGCACGGCGCCGCGACCGGTGGCCCGCGCCCGCAACCCCTCGCCCAGCACCAGCGGAGAGCCCGGCACGAGAGGGGCGAGCGAACCAGCGTCAGCCCCGGTCGCGCGGGTCACGACCCACGGCGCGCGGAGCACCCCGCCGTCGTCGGAGGACCACGCGCCGGCGCCGGAACGCCCCACGCCACCGGCCCCGACCCGCACCGTCGCTCCCGCGACCAGCGGCCCCTCCCCGGCAACCGTTCCCGGCACGAGCTCGACGTCGCCGACGCTCAGCGCGGCGTGGCGCAGCTCGGGACGGCGCAGCAGGTCGGCAAGGGGCCCGCGCAGGTCCATGAGGGCCGTCCCGGCGGGCAGCAGGACGTCCTCCCCGGGGTGCACGGTGACGCGGACGGGTTCGGGCATGCGGGCAAGGATGCCGGGATCCGGCGCCGAAGTCGGAGGGCCTGTGGAAAAGCCTGGCCCGCCCGGCAGCTGCCGGGCGGGCCAGGCCCCGTGCTACTCCGTCGCGAGCGCCGCCACCGGCGACGGCCGCACGGCCGACCGCCCGGGCGCCACCGACGCGACCAGGCCCGCGACCAGCGCGATCACGGCCGCGAGCACGATGTCGCGCCACGGCACGGACAGCACCACGGGCCCCATCACGCCGAGCCCCGCGAGCGAGCCCGCCCACCCGTAGACCAGGCCGAGCACGATGCCGAGCACCGCGCCGACCCCGGCGATGAGCATGCCCTCGACCGCGAGCATCCAGCGCAGCTGGCCGCGGGTGACGCCGATCGCGCGGAGCGTCGCCGACTCGCGCCGCCGCTCCAGGACGCTCAGCGACAGCGTGTTCGCGACGCCGATCAGGGCGATCACGACGGCCACCCCGAGCAGCCCCACGACGATCCCGAGAGCCGTGTCGATGACGGTCTCGTAGGACGCGCGCTCGACGGCTGCGCCCTGCACGGTGACCGGGGCGCCGGTGTCGCCGACGGCGTCCTGGATGGCGCTGACGGCGGAGAGGTCGCCCGGCGCCAGCGCGACCCACATCGACGACTGCGCGGGGTGGGCGTCGGCGCGGAGCAGGTCGGCCTGGTCGACCAGCAGGACGCTCCCGATCCCGTGGCCGCCGTCGTCGACCACGACCGTGAGCGTGACCGGGCCCGTCGGGCCGGTCAGCGTGAGCCGGCTGCCGTCGGTGAGGTGCCACTGGTAGGCCTGGAACGACGGCACCACGACGCTGCCCGCCTCCACGTCCTTGACCAGCGACGGGTCGTTGAGCACGGCCTTCGCCTGGGCAGGGTCGATGCCGACCACCGGGGTGCTGACCTGGTTCTGCGGCGTGGGCACCGTGCCGTCGCCCGTGAGCCCGATGCTGCCGTCCGCAGCGGCGTAGATCCCGCCGACGACGAGGCTCGCCGACTTGGGGCGGGCCACCGCCCGCACACCCGACGCCTGGTTGACCGCCGTGACCACGTTCGCGGGCAGGTCGGCCGCGCCGTTCGCGTCGCCCAGCGCGTCGACCGCGACGTCGATCGGGAACTGCTGGTCGAGCTGCGCCGTCAGCGACGTGCGGGCGCTCGCGGCGCCGGTCGACATCATCGCCACGAGGGTGACGCCGATGAGCAGGGCCGTCGACGTCGCCGCCGTGCGCCGCGGGTTGCGCAGCGTGTTGGCGGAGGCGAGCCGCGCCGTCGGGCCGGACAGGCCGACCAGGCGGCCGGACCACGACGTGACGCGCGGCATCCAGAACACCGCGGACACCGCGACGCCGACGAACGACAGCGCACCGCCGGCGATCCCTGCGAGCAGGCCCATCTGGGCGTCGCCGCCGACCGTGCCGAGCGCGGCGCCGAGGGCGAGGAGCCCGAAGCCCAGCACCATGACCAGCACCGACAGCACCAGGCGCACGCGCCCGGCGGAGCCCTTCTCGAGCGTGGGGCCGTCAGCCGGGCGCAGCGCGGCGAGCGGCGCGACGCGCGTGGCGACGCGCGCCGGCACGAGCGAGGCCAGCACGGTCACCGCGACGCCCACCAGCAGCGGGATCACGACGACCGCCCAGGTCACCGAGATGCTGTGCGGCAGGAACGCCGCCGCCGACGTGTGGCCCGCGATGGTCAGGGCGAGCTGCCCCAGCCCGCACCCGAGCACGACGCCGATGAGCGACGACACCACGCCCAGGATGCCGGCCTCGAGCAGAACCCCCGCGCCCACCTGCCGCTTGTTCGCGCCGACTGCCCGCAGCAGCGCCAGGGTCCGGGTGCGCTGCGCGACCAGCACCTGGAACGTGTTGGTGATGACCAGGCCGGCCACGAGCAGCGCGATCGCGGCGAACGTCAGCACGAAGATGAGGAAGAACAGGTCCTGGCCGCCCGACAGCCGCTGGGCGACGGCCTGCGCGTGCTCGTCCGGGGTGACGACGCTCGCGTGCGGGACGGCGTCGCGCAGGGCCGCGGTGACCGAGGGGAGGGACGCGCCGTCCGCGAGCAGCACGGTGATCTCGCGGTAGGTGAGCTCGCCGCCGTCGGCTTTCTGGAGCGCGTCGAGCGCGGTGACGTCCATGACCGCCGCACCGCCACCGCCCCCGTAGGCGTTGCGCGGGTCGTCGACCAGGCCTGTCACGGTGAGCCGCCGGGTCTGCGTCTCGCTGTCGGAGCCGTGGGTCTGCAGGCCGATGGTGTCCCCGACGCCGACGCTCAGGCGGGTGGCGACGTCCGGCGGCAGCGCGATCTGGTCGGCGCCCGTGGGCCACGCGCCCTTCGACAGCACGAGCGGCATGAGGCGGGGGTCGGGCGTGGTGGGGATGACCTGCTGGAAGATCGTCCGGTCACCGCCCACCAGGCCCTGCCACGACTGCACCATCCCCGACGCCTGCGCGACGCCGGCCGTGCTGCGGATCGTGTCGACGGTCTGGGGCGTGAACGTGGCCGAGGTGGACACGACCAGGTCGGCGCGGGCGTACTGTGCCGAGATCGCGTCGAACGCGGAGCGGGTGATGAGGTTGCCGCCCAGCAGCGTCGCGGCGACGAACGCCGTCCCGATGACGATGGCGACGCCGGCCGCAGACAGGCGGCCGATGCTGCGGCGCATCTGCGCCAGGGTCAGGCGCAGCATCAGGCACCCGCCTGCGAGGTCGCGTCGCCGTCCAGGCCGTCGACCGGGCCCTCCAGGGACCGCAGCGCGTCGAGCCCCGCGAGCACGGCCTCCGGCGTCGGGTCGGTGATCTCGCCGGCGATGCGTCCGTCGGCGAGCAGGATGACGCGATCGGCGTAGGCGGCCGCGGCCGGGTCGTGCGTGACCATGATGATGGTGCGGCCCAGCTCGCGCACGGACCGGCGCAGGAAGCTCAGTACCTGCGCGCCTGCGCGCGAGTCCAGGTTGCCCGTGGGCTCGTCGGCGAAGACGACGTCGGGCCGGGCGATCAGGGCGCGCGCGATCGCGACGCGCTGCTGCTGACCGCCCGACATCTCCGCGGGGCGGTGCTCCAGGCGGTCCTCGATGCCCAGGGTGCGCGTCAGGGTGGCGAACCACTCCCCGTCCACGGTGCCGCCGGCCAGCTCCACCGGCAGCATGATGTTCTGCTCCGCCGTGAACATCGGCAGCAGGTTGAACTGCTGGAACACGAACCCGACGCGATCGCGGCGCAGCAGCGTGAGCTCCTTGTCGCCCAGCCCCGTCAGCTCCGTCCGGCCGATGAAGGCCTGGCCCGACGTCGCCGAGTCGAGCCCGGCCAGCAGGTGCATCAGGGTCGACTTGCCCGAGCCCGACGGGCCCATGATCGCGGTGAAGCGCCCCGCCTCGAAGTCGACGTCGACGGCGTCGAGCGCGCGCACCTGCGCGGCGCCGCGGCCGTAGGTCTTGGCGAGCTTGCGGGCGCGCACGGCGGCGACGCCGGCGTGGCCGCCGACGGTGGGGTCGGTGCCCTCGTCGAGCGGGACGAACACGGTGGTGTCCACGGGTACTCCGGTTCAGGGTCGGGGGACTTGCGACAACACCAGCGACGCTACGGAGCGAGGCGGGGTCGGGGCGTCGCCCCGGGGGCTGGTCCTCGCGGGGCGGGTGTCATACCCAGGTCGTACACAGGGTCCCGCTCCGCCCGCGCGTGTCAGAACGACGCTGCACTCCACTGTGGAGTCGTTCTGACAGGCTCCGGGATCCTTTGCCGTGTCAGAGCGAGGATCTGGCATGGGGCGGTGTCGTTCTGACAAGTACGGAGCGGGTCCCCAGGGCTCTCCTCCCCGGCGGCGTGCACAGGTCACGCCCCCTGGACCGAGGCCCCGCGCTCGCGCAGGCCAACCTGAGCGGCATGTCCGGCTCCGCACGCGCGTTCGACGAGGTCCCAGGTCTCCGCGCCCTGGTGCGCCGGCAGGCGGGCGTCGTCTCACGGTCGCAGCTCGCCGCGCTCGGCGTCACTGACGGCCACGTCCGCTCGCACATCGCCGCGCGTCGCTGGCGCACGGTCTCGGGGACGCTCGTCGTCACCCATCTCGGGCCGCTCACCCTCGAGGCGCGTCACTGGCTGGCCGTCCTGGGGGCGCCGGAGGACAGCGTGCTCGGTGCGCACACCGCCCTGACCGTGCTTGGCCTGAGCGGCTGGGAGCGCGACCGCGTCCACCTCGTCGTCGCCCGCGGCGCGAAGGTCGCCCCCCAGCCCTGGCTGGTGGTCCACGAGTCGCGTCGCCTCCGCGACGCGGACGTCCGGCGGATCCGCGGTCTCCCGTTCCACAGCGTCGAGCGGGCGGCGGTCGACGCCGCGGCGTGGCAGCCCTCCTGGCGCACCGCGGCCGGGCTCATGGCGGCGGTCGTCCAACAGAGGCTCACCACCGTCGAGAAGATGCACGCCGTGCTCGACGACGTCGGGGCCGTGGCTCACCGGAAGGTGATGCGGGCGGCGCTCGCGGACATCGCCGGAGGAGCAGACTCTCTGGCGGAGATCGACCTCGCCCGCCTGTGCCGGGTGGCCGCGATCCCCGAGCCGACACGACAGGCCGTCCGCCTCGATGCCCGCGGGCGTCGGCGGTACCTCGACGCCGTGTGGGAGCTGGGCGGCGGCCGGCGTCTCGTCGTCGAGGTGGACGGCGTCGGCCACCTGGAGCGGGAGCGCTGGTACGACGACCTGCTCCGCGACGCTGAGATCGGCGCGGACCCGACGACGGTCCGGATCCGGATCCCCGCGATGGCTGCGCGCCACGAGCCGGAGCGCGTGGTGGCGATCATCCGCCGCCACCTGGGCCAGCCCACGGGAACTGTCAGAACGTCGCCGGACTCGCGCCGGGCGAGGTTCTGACACGCGGGGAGGCTCGAGGCGTGTCAGAACCTGGCGCCGCCCCATTGCCGCGAGGATCTGACGACACGAGGCGGGCGCTCACGCCCCCGGGCGGATCAGCCCCGTCTCGTACGCGAGCACCACGGCCTGGACCCGGTCTCGTGCGTCGAGCTTCGCCAGCACCCGCCCCACGTGGGTCTTCACGGTCGCCTCGGCCACGAACAGGTCGGAGGCGATCTCCGTGTTGGAGCGGCCGCGGGCCATGAGCACCAGCACCTCGCGCTCGCGGTCGGTGAGGGTGGCCAGGGCGCGGTGCGCGGGGGTCTCCTCGTCGGCCGAGGCCGGCGTCGGCAGAGCGGTGACCAGGTGTTCCAGCAGCCGGCGGGTGGACGACGGCGCGATCACCGCGTCGCCGTGGTGCACCGTGCGGATCGCGGTGAGCATCTCCTCGGGCGGCGCGTCCTTGAGCAGGAACCCCGACGCCCCGGCGCGGATCGCCTCGAGCACGTACTCGTCGAGGTCGAACGTGGTGAGCACGACGACGCGCGGCGCCCCCGGCAGGGCCGTGAGCTGCGCGGTCGCGGTCAGCCCGTCCATGCGGGGCATGCGCACGTCCATGAGCACGACGTCGGCCTTGGTCTGCGCGAGCACCCGCAGGGCCTCGACGCCGTCGCCGGCCTCGGCCACCACGGCGAGGTCGGGCTGGGAGTCGATCACCATGCGGAACCCGGCGCGCACCAGCTGCTGGTCGTCGACCAGCGCCACGCGCACCGGCCCGGTCGGGTCGTCGCTCAGGGTCATGCCTGCTCCGTCTCGTCGTCTGCGGCCGCCGCGCTCCCGACGGCCGTCGTCCCCGCGGGCAGCGGCATCGTGAACCGCACGCGCCACCCGCCGCCGGGCCGCGGGCCCGCTGTCACCTTGCCGCCGAACAGCGCCGCGCGCTCGCCCATGCCCAGCAGCCCGTACCCGGGCGCGCCCGAGCCGCTGCCGTCGGACGCCGCCGCCGCGCCGCGGCCGTCGTCGGACACCTCGAGCTCGACGGACGCCACGCCCCAGCGCACCACCACGGTCACGGAGACGGACGGCCCGGCGTGCTTGCGCACGTTGGTCAACGCCTCCTGGCATACGCGGTGCAGCGTGAGGCCGGCGCCCGGCGGCAGGCGGCGCGGCTCGCCGACGCGCACGAACGACACCTTCATCCCCGCGCCGCGCGCCTGCTCGAGCAGGGAGGCGAGGTCGGCGTCGTCGGGCGTCTCGGCGAGCGGGGTGGCCTCGACGGGAGCCGCCGGCACGGTGGGCCGTACGAGGCGGCCCGGCGACATCCCCGGCTGCGGCGCGCGCGGGGCGGGTCCGGCGTCGGCGGGGTCGGACGTCCGCAGCACCCCGAGCAGCCGCCGCATGTCCGCCAGCGCGGCGCGCCCCGTCTCCGAGATCACCTCGAGCGCGTGGGCCGCGGCGGCGGGGTCGGCGGTCGCGGCGTACCGCCCGCCGTCGGCCTGCGCGACGACGACCGACAGCGAGTGGGCGACGATGTCGTGCATCTCACGCGCGATGCGGGCGCGCTCGGCCGCCGTCGCGATGCGGGCCTGCTGGTCGCGCTCCACCTCGAGGCGCTCCGCGCGGTCGCGCAGCGCCTCCAGCATCTCCCGCCGCGAGCGCCGGACCAGCCCGAACGCCCAGGACGTGGTGGCCAGGATGGCCGCCAGCATGACGACGCCGCTCACCTCGCCGTACGTGCCGCCGCGCGCGACGACGACGGCCCCGAGCAGCCCGGACCCGACCAGGGCCGTGACGACGGCGGCGCGGTGCGCCCAGACGGGCCCGTGCACGGTGACGGAGTACAGGGCGACGAGGATCGCGAGGTCGGCGGGCAGCACCAGGATCGTCCCGGTGAACAGGTGCGCGAGCGCGACGACGACGACGGCCGCCGTCGACTCCACGGGGCGCACGCGGCGCCACGCGAGCGGTGCGATGAGCAGCACGGTCCAGAACGCGTGCGGCGCTGCATGACCGAACCCGCGGACGGGGTCGGAGGCGAGGATGGCGGACGGCACGATCGCGGCCGCCGCGACCACCGCGTCGACCGCGAGGCGACGCCTCTCGCTCCAGCGGACGAGCCGCTCGTACCAACCCATGCCCGAAGGCTAGAGGCCGGGCTCGAGCGCCGCGTCCGCCCTGGGGACGGTTCGTCGCGCGCCATGTCCGACCGTGGTCGGACCCGTCCCTCGAACGTCCGACGTTCACCTGGCGGGATGCCGCTACCATGGCGGAATGACCCACGTGTTGCTAGCCGAGGACGACCCGGCGATTGCCGAGCCGTTGGCCCGGGCCCTCACGCGTGAGGGTTACGACGTGATCGTGCAAGGAACTGGTCAAGGAGCGCTCGACAATGCTGCGAGCGCCGACGTCGTCGTCCTCGACCTCGGGCTCCCGGACATGGACGGGCTCGACGTCGCCCGCGAGCTGCGGGGCAGCGGCCTGGGCGTCCCGATCCTGGTGCTGACGGCCCGCGCCGACGAGGTCGACCTGGTGGTCGGGCTCGACGCCGGTGCCGACGACTACGTCACCAAGCCGTTCCGCCTCGCCGAGCTCCTGGCCCGCGTCCGGGCGCTGCTGCGCCGCACGCACGGCGAGACGCCCGACGAGGAGGAGCTGCGTGCGCAGGACGTGCGCGTGGACGTCTCCGCGCACCGCGCGTTCCAGGGCGACCGCGAGCTGCACCTGACCACCAAGGAGTTCGACCTCCTCAAGGTGCTGGTGGCCAACGCGGGCTCCGTCGTCGTGCGCGACACCCTCATGCGCGACGTGTGGGGCTCCGACCCCGTCGGGTCGACGAAGACGCTCGACATGCACGTGTCGTGGCTGCGCCGCAAGCTCGGCGACGACGCGAACGCCCCCCGCTACGTGTCGACGGTGCGCGGGCTCGGGTTCCGCTTCGAGGCAGGCGCGAGCTAGGCCGTGCGTCGGCGGGTGCTCCTCGCGACCATCGCGGCGGTCGCGGTGGCGGTCGTTCTGCTGGGCGTGCCGCTGGGTATCTTCGGGGCGCGGTACGCGATCGACGTCGAGCACCAGCGGCTGTCCGACCGGCTCGACCGGCTGACCACCAGCGTGCAGCTGGCGCAGGACCGCGGGACGCCCATCCCTGACACGTCGATGCAGCGTGCCGTGACGGGCCGCGAGGGCGACATCCCCGCGTACGTGACGGTGCTGCTGCCCGACGGCACGCTCGTCCAGGCCGGCGAGAAGGTGGACGGCCCGGTCATCACGCAGGGCCGGCAGACCGAGCTGTCGGCGAGCGTCACGCTGACGATCTCGAGCTGGTCTGCGTGGATCAAGGCCGCCCAGGTGGTGCTGCTGGTCTGCGCGGCGGGCGTGGTCGCGATCGGGGCCGGCGCCGCGATGGCGGTGTGGCAGGCGAACCGCCTGGCCGCGCCCCTGGTGTACCTGGCGGCGTCGGCCGAGCAGATCGCGAGCGGGCAGGTGCGCCCGCGACTGGAGCCGAGCGGCGTCGAGGAGATCGACCTGGTCGCGGCCGAGCTGGCGCGCACGAGCGACCGGCTGGCCGCGCGCCTGGCCGCGGAGCGGCAGTTCACCTCGGACGCGTCCCACCAGCTGCGCACGCCCCTCACCGCGCTGACCATGCGGCTGGAGGAGATCCAGGCGGCGTCGAAAGACCCGGACGTGCAGGAGGAGGCCCGGATCTCCCTGGAGCAGGTCGAGCGCCTGGTCACGGTGGTGGACGACCTGCTCGCGGCGTCGCGCCGCTCCCAGGGCGGCACGACGGAGCCCGTCCGCCTGCTCGACGTGGTGCGCCAGCAGGAGGAGGAGTGGGGCCCGACGTTCGAGCGCGAGGGGCGCCGCCTGCGCATCGACGTCTCGCCCGACCAGCGTGTGCTCGCCACGCCGGGCGCCCTCGCCCAGGTGCTGGCCACGCTCCTCGAGAACTCGCTGCGCCACGGCGACGGCACCACGACGGTGCGCTCGCGCCCGTCGGGAACCACGGGCGCCGTCGCCGTCGAGGTCACGGACGAGGGCCCGGGCGTGCCCGACGACATCGCAGGCAAGGTGTTCGAGCGGGGCATGACCTCCGGCGCCGGGACCGGCCTCGGCCTCGCCCTGGCCCGCGACCTCGCCGCCGCGGACGGCGGCCGCCTCGAGCTCGCGCAGCGGCGCCCGCCGGTGTTCGCGCTGTTCCTCGCCGGCGTGCCGAAGTCGCTCGACCCCGGCGTCGTGCTGCCGCCGGGCACCACGATCTCCTCGCGCGGCGGCCGCGCCCGCCGGCGCGCAGGCGGCTGAGCGCCCGGCGCCGGACACGGCGGTCGCGCCTGGCGAGACCCCGTAACCTTGCCCCGTGACAGCACCCGTGATCGCCGTGGTCGGCGGAGGACAGCTCGCCCGCATGATGGCCCCGGCCGCCGGGGAGCTCGGCGTCCACCTCAGGGTCCTGGTGGAGGAGCCGGCGTCGTCGGCCGCGCAGGTGGTGACGGACGCGCCCGTGGGCGCGGCGTCCGACGAGGCCGCGATCCGCGGCCTCATCGCCCCCCACGACGGCCAGGCCGCCGCGGTGCTCACCTTCGAGCACGAGCACGTGCCCAACTCGCTGCTCCAGGACCTGCTGGAGCACGGCACGCCCGTGCACCCCGGCCCGGACGCGCTGGTGCACGCCCAGGACAAGATCGTCATGCGCACCCGGCTCATCGAGCTGGGGCTGCCGTGCCCGCGCTGGGCCCCGATCCCCGTGGAGCCCGCCGCGGCCCGTGCCGCGCTCGAGGCGTTCCTCGCGGGGGAGCCCGGCGGCGAGGCCGTGGTCAAGACGTCGCGCGGGGGCTACGACGGCAAGGGCGTGCGCGTGGTCCGCTCCGCCGACGAGGTCGCCGACTGGATCGCCGCGGCCGCCGACGGCGCCCCGCAGCTGCTCGTCGAGCAGAAGGTGCCGTTCACGCGGGAGCTCGCCGCGCTCGTGGCGCGCCGTCCGTCGGGCGAGGTGCGCACGTGGCCCGTGGTCGAGTCGATCCAGCGCGACGGCGTCTGCTCCGAGGTCATCGCGCCGGCGCCCGGTCTGTCCGCCGCGCTCGAGGCGCGCGTGCGCGAGCTCGCCGCCACCGTGGTCGACGGGCTCGGCGTGACCGGCGTGCTCGCCGTCGAGCTGTTCGAGGCCCCGGGCGATTCCGGCGAGCCCGAGGTGTTCGTCAACGAGCTCGCGATGCGCCCCCACAACAGCGGGCACTGGACCATCGACGGGGCCGTGACCAGCCAGTTCGAGCAGCACCTGCGGGCCGTGCTGGACCTGCCGCTCGGCGCCACGGACGCCGTCGCGCCGTGGACCGTCATGGCGAACGTCCTGGGGTCGACCCTCACCGAGCTCACGGACGCCCTGCCCGAGCTCATGGCCCGGTTCCCCGAGGCGAAGGTCAACCTGTACGGCAAGGGCATCCGCGCCGGGCGCAAGCTCGGCCACGTGAACGTCAGCGGCGCCGACCTGGAGTCGGTGCGCGCCCGAGCGATGGCCGCGGCGGCGCTGCTGCGCGGCGAGACCCCCGAGGAGAACGCATGAGCAACCCTGTCGTCGGCATCGTCATGGGTTCCGACTCCGACTGGCCCACCATGGAGGCCGCCGCCACCGCGCTCGACGAGCTCGGCGTCCCCTACGAGGCCGACGTCGTCTCCGCGCACCGCATGCCCGTCGAGATGGTCGAGTACGGCCGCAGCGCCTCGGCGCGCGGGCTGCGCGTGATCATCGCGGGCGCCGGTGGCGCCGCGCACCTGCCCGGAATGCTCGCCGCGGTCACGCCGCTGCCGGTGATCGGCGTGCCCGTGCCGCTGCGCTACCTGGACGGCATGGACTCCCTGCTGTCCATCGTGCAGATGCCCGCAGGCGTGCCCGTCGCCACCGTGTCGATCGGCGGCGCGCGCAACGCGGGCCTGCTGGCCGCGCGGATCCTCGGCGCGGGCACCACGCCCGAGGACGCCGCCCTCCGCGGCCGCATGGAGGCGTTCCAGGCCGAGCTCGGCGAGGTCGCCCACGCCAAGGGCGCGGCGCTGCGGGCGCGCCGGTCGGCCGGGCCGACCGGGTTCACGGCCTGATCAGGCCGGGTTTTACACCGCCAGCCCCAGCCCCCTAGCATCACGCTCGCACCGATGACGGTGCAGTGAGCTCTCAGAGGGGACTCGGGTGCGTATCCGACGTCTTGCGTCGACCTTTGCGGTCGGCGCGACAGCCCTGGCATGCCTGGTGGTCGGCGCTCCGACAGCCGGCGCGGCCACGAACGGGACCTGGTACTTCCTGACGAACGCGACAACCGGCGGCAGCGCCGACGTCGCCTTCGCCTACGGGAAGACCGATGACACCACTCTCGTCGGCGACTGGGACGGTGACGGCAAGGACACCCTCGCCGTGCGCCGTGGCAACCAGTACTTCTTGACCAACGGGACGCGCGGCGGCAGCGCCGACGTCGCGTTCGCCTACGGAAAGGCCGGCGACGACGTCCTGGTGGGCGACTGGGACGGCGACGGCAAGGCCACGCTGGGCGTACGCCGCGGCAACCAGTACTACCTCACCAACGGCACGCGCGGCGGCGCGGCGGACGTGACGTTCGCCTACGGCCGGCCCGACGACGTGGTGCTCGTGGGGGACTGGGACGGTGACGGCAAGGACACCCTGGCGGTGCGCCGCGGCAACCAGTACTTCCTGACGAACGGGACGATGGGTGGCCCCGCGGATGTCACGTTCGGGTACGGCATGCCGCAGGACGTGGTCCTGGTGGGGGACTGGGACGGTGACGGCAAGGACACCCTGACGGTGCGCCGCGGCAACCAGTACTTCGTCTCCAACAGCACCCGAGGCGGCACGGCCGACACGATGTTCCCCTACGGGAAGCCCACCGACGTGGTGCTCGTGGGCGACTGGAACGGCGACCACCGCACCACGCTGGGGGTGCGGCGCGTGGCGGGGCCGGCGCAGCTGGTGCCGCAGGGGCCCGGCATCAACCCGAACGAGGTCACGCACTTCTACGTCGGGACGGAAGAATGGGCCGTTCCCGCTGAGCTGTACGAGACGTCGTCCGCTACGGCCGACTGCGCCTGGACCCTGATCGAGGGCTCGGCGGCCTGGTACACCGGAGACACGTCCTATGGCGCCGGCCTGCCCATGTATCTCGATCTCTCGGGCGGCGGGATCACGCACGTGCAGATCACCGATGTCTGTCGCACCTGGCATCAGGCGTTTCCTGGTGACCCCCCGCACATCGACCCCACGCCATCGGACGGTCAGTACCGGGTCGGCATCGATGTCGCGCCCGGAACGTACACGACGGTGGCCGCTGCCACGTGCGACGTGGTCGCCGTCAGCAGCTTTCGGATGTCGGGGTACGAGCCCTTCGATGGCGCCACCGCTTACCCTGGACGGCTTCGTTCCGGCGACTACCCCGCCGGTGCGCAGGTGACCTGGACGATCAACCAGGGTGACTTTGGGTTCGTCTCGCGGGGGTGCGGAACGTGGACCAAGGTCGGATGACGCGCCGAAGGGTGGTGCTCTCCGGACTCACGGCTGGTGGGCTCCTCGCAGTGACTGCCGTGGTGGGGGTTGCGCCGGCTGGGGCGGCTGCCGCGCTGGGTCAGGACTATTTCCTGACGAATGGTGTGGCGGGTGGTGCGGCGGATGTGCGGTTTGCGTATGGCCGGCCGGATGACGCCGTCGTTGTGGGTGACTGGGACGGGAACGGGACGGACACGTTGGGGGTGCGTCGGGGTAACCAGCTGCTGCTGAGCAACACGACGGCCAGTGGTTCGGCGGCCGTGACGTTCGCGTACGGCAATGCGGATGACGCGGTGTTGGTGGGGGACTGGGACGGGGACGGCAGGGACACGTTCGCGGTGCGTCGCGGGAACCAGTTCTTCTTGACGAACTCGACGACCAGCGGTCCGGCGGCGGTGACGTTCGCGTATGGCAGGCCTGGTGACACGGTGCTGGTGGGGGACTGGGACGGGGATGGCAAGGACACCTTGGCGGTGCGTCGGGGGAACCAGTACTTCTTGAGCAACACGACGGCCAGTGGTCCGGCGGCGGTGACGTTCGCGTACGGCAAGGTGGGCGACGCGGTGCTGGTGGGGGACTGGAACGGGGACGGGAAGGACAGTCTGGGGGTGCGGCGGGGGAGCCAGTACTTCTTGACGAACGGCACCCGGGGCGGGAACGCGGATGTGGCGTTCGCGTATGGGCGGGCGAACGACGTGGTGCTGGTGGGGGACTGGAACGGGGACGGCAAGGACACCCTGGGTGTCCGGCGACCCGAACCCACCCGCCTGACCATCAAACCGTTCACAGGGGACCTGACGATCCCGCTGGTCGGGATTGGCGTCCAGCCCGGGATCTACAAGTCCGTGGACTCGACGAGGGACTGCGACTGGTTCACCTATGCACCGGACGACTCCACGGGGACGGGTACGGGCAACGGGGCGGGTCTCGGCCGGCCAAGCTATCTCCAGGTCGGGCCCGGTGACCGCACTCTCTGGCTGACCCAGTGGGACCACCCGGGCGCGTGCGGGACCTGGACCCAGGCCTTTCCCGACGACATCCCCCAGCTCGACGCGCACCCTGCCGATGGGGACTATCGGGTGGGCATCGATATTGCGCCCGGGACGTACCGGAGTCTGGTCCCCGGAGGGGGCGACGCGAGGGTCGCATGCATGACCCAGTTCCTGACCGATCTCACCGGGTACCACTACTGGTCGGACGGCTCCAACTACCTGCCCATCACGATCGACGGGTACCGGGTCGCCACCGTGACGATCTCGCCGGACCTCCCGGTGTTCGAGTCGTCCGGCTGCGGGACGTGGAGCCGGATCGGCTGAGCCCGTGGCGCGACTGCCCTGACCTGGGCAGTCGCGCCGGGAGCCAGTTGTGATGGCAATCACATCGAGTCGTCGAACTTCCGGCGACTCGACCCCAACGGATCGCTCCGCCGGGCCGTCATATGGGGTGAGCATCCGCCGAGGGGCGGGACGCCCGACCCCGTCCGCGCTCGAGCGCGGTAGGAACCACTGATCCACAAGGAGTCTGGGAATGCGCCACACCATGCGAGCGGCCGTGACGGGTGTCCTGGTGCTGGGGACGGTGACGGCGATCGCTGCCCCCGGCACTGCAGCCGGGACCGGCCTGGGCAACACCTACTACCTGACCAACGGCACCTCCGGCGTGACCGACATCGCCTTCGTCTACGGCAAGTCGGACGACGCAGTCCTGGTCGGTGACTGGAACGGCGACGGCAAGGACACCCCCGCGGTGCGCCGCGGCAACACGTACTACCTGTCCAACAGCACCCGGGGCGGCCAAGCCGACGTCGTCTTCGCCTACGGCAAGCCCGACGACGTCGTGCTCGTGGGCGACTGGGACGGCGACGGCAAGGACACGCTGGCGGTGCGCCGAGGAAGCACCTACTACCTCGCGAACAGCACGAAGGGCGGGCAGGCCGACGTGACCTTCAGCTACGGCAAGGTCGACGACGAGGTGCTGGTGGGCGACTGGGACGGTGACGGCAAGGACACCCTTGGCGTGCGGCGGGGGAGCAACTACTTCCTCACCAACGGCACGCAGGGCGGCTCGGCCGACATCTCGCTCACCTACGGCTACGCGACCGACGAGGCCCTCGTGGGCGACTGGAACGGGGACGGCAAGGACAGCCTCGGGGTCCGCCGCTACGGGGACTGCTTCACGATGAGCAACAGCCTCGTGAACCCCAAGGAGGACTACTGGTTCCCCTACGGCAGGACGACCGACTCGGTCATCGTCGGTGACTGGAACGGCGACGGCAAGGACACCGTGGGCCTGCGCCGCCCGGGCGCCCCGGCGACGCTCTGAGCCTGGCAGATAGGGGCGGGGAGCCGGTGTGGCTCCCCGCCCCTCTCCGTGCACGAGCCCACGACGGGACGCGCAGGCGTCGCCCCGAAGGCTCGGGGGTGAATTGTCCGATAACCCCTCAAGCACGGGTTTCCCTGAGAACCGGATGATCAGTAGATTTCGGCTGCCTCGCCGTCTGGCGAGGAGAGGCTCAAAGGAGACTTCTATGAAGTTGCGGCGTAGCGGCGTGCTTGCCGTCAGCGGTCTGGTGGCGGTCGCGTCGTTTGGGGCGGTGGGGTCGGCACAGGCGACCACCGGCATCCCGCAGGGCACGTGGTACTACCTGACGAACGGCGTCAAGGGTGGGACGGCGGACGTCCAGTTCGCCTATGGCAAGACGGACGACACGGTCCTGGTGGGCGACTGGAACGGCGACGGCAAGGACACCCTCGCGGTGCGCCGCGGCAACATGTACTACCTGACGAACGGCACCGCCGGCGGCCAGGCGGACGTCACGTTCGCGTACGGCAAGCCCGACGACACGGTTCTGGTGGGCGACTGGAACGGCGACGGCAAGGACACGCTTGCGGTGCGCCGCGGCAACCAGTACTTCCTGACGAACGGCACCCAGGGCGGCGCGGCGGACGTCACCTTCGCCTACGGTCGCGCGGCGGACACCGTGCTGGTGGGCGACTGGAACGGCGACGGCAAGGACACCCTCGGCGTCCGCCGTGCCAGCCAGTATTTCCTGACCAACGGCACCACAGGCGGGCAGGCGGATGTCTCGTTCGCGTACGGCCGCGCCAACGACACGGTGCTGGTGGGCGACTGGAACGCCGACGGCAAGGACACCCTCGGCGTCCGCCGCGCCAACCAGTACTTCCTGACCAACGGCACCACAGGCGGGCAGGCCGATGTCTCGTTCGCCTATGGCAAGAGCGACGACAACGTCCTCATCGGCGACTGGAACGGCGACGGCACGGACACCCTGGGCGTGCGTCGCGTGAGCGGGCCCGCGCAGATCCCCGCCTACACGGACTACGAGCAGGACCTCGCGGTGCCGTCCCAGGTCGGCTACGGCGTCTACAAGTCCACCACCGCGACGTACGACTGCGGATGGTTCACCTTCTCCGCCAACGGCAGCCAGTCAGGCTTCGGGTACGGGTACGGCGCGGGCCACTCCGCCTACGTCGAGCTGCGCTCGGACATCAACACGCTCTCGCGGTTCCAGCTCGACGCCGTGAACGGACCGGGCTCGGCCTGCGGGACGTGGACGATGGTGCTGCCCAGCGACACCCCTCGCCTCACGGCGAGCCCGATCGACGGCCAGTATCGCGTCGGCATCGACATCGCCCCGGGGACGTACTCGACCACTGTGCCGACAGACCCGAACAACTACTGCTACGTGGCCGCCCTCTCCGACTTCCGCGGCGAGGACGCCTCGATCCTGGCGAACGAGCAGCACGACGACGGTGAGGTCGTGACGTTCGACGTCTACCCGACCGACGCCGGCTTCGAGACCGACGGCTGCGGCACCTGGACCAAGGTCGCCGACCCGACCCCGGCCCCGACGCCCGCCGCGAGCCAGAGCCCGGCGCCCTCCGCTCCTGCGGGGATCGCCCCGGCTCGCGCCAGCATCGCCGGCGACCCGGCCCCGACCGCCACCCCGGCTCCGGCCGCTCCGGCCCAGCGCGCGGTGACGGTCGCTCCCAAGCAGCACTGAGCACCGGCTGACACACGAACGGGGCCCCGACGAGAGTCGGGGCCCCGTTTGCTGTCCCGCGGGGCTTACTGCGGCACGCCGCCGATCGTGCCCGGCTGCAGCTTCCCGTCGCGCAGGTCAGCCCACAGCTGGGCGTTGCGGGCGTCGTCGAGCCGCACGGTGGACCCGACGCCGCCGCCAGGCCGGTAGTTCATGCTGCTGATCCACGGTGTGCCCGTCACACCGCCGGCTCCGTTGGCCGCCCGGAACGCGAGCCCGAGCCCGACGAAGTCGAGGATATTCATGTCCTTGTCCACCGTCAGGGAGCCCAGGCCGGCGCGCGTGAGCGACACCTGGTCGCCGGGGTTGAAGAGCAGACCGGGGTTGGCGACTTTCTTGGTGATCGCGCCGATGAGCTGACGCTGCCGTTCGGTGCGGCCGATGTCACCCTTGGGGTCGGAGTAGCGCATGCGGGAGAACGCGATGGCCTGCGTGCCGCCCACGTCGTGACAGCCAGCGGTCCACTGGAGCCCGCTGTTCGCGTCGTTCACGTCGTAGTCGAGACACAGGTGCACGCCGCCCACGGCGTCGACGACGTCGGCGATCCCGCCGAACCCGACCTCGACGTAGTGGTCGACCTTGAGCCCGGTGAGCTGCTCCACCGTCTTGACGAGCAGGGGGGCGCCGCCGAACGAGAACGCCGCGTTGAGCTTGTTGTGCCCGTGGCCGGGGATCGCGACGAAGGAGTCACGGGGCAGGCTGATCAGCGCGGTGGGGCCGTTCGCCGGCTTGTGCAGCAGCATGATCGTGTCGGTGCGCGCACCGCTGGTCGCGTCGTCGATGCCGCCGCTGCCGCGTGCGTCGGACCCGGCGAGAAGGTACGTGGTACCCGGCGTCGCGGCGGCGTCGGACAGCGCGTCCACGTGCTGGATCTTGCCGTTCGCCCAGATGAGCAGCCCCACGGGCCACGCGAGCACGAGCACCAGCACCAGGGCCGTGATCAGCGCGATGACGCGACCCTTGCGCACGCGCAGGCGCCCGGGAGCGGTCCGCTGGCCCGTGGGCCGCGGCCCGGCGGGGCTGCCCAGATCGGGGCGTCCGTCAGCACGGCGGGCAGGCGGCCGGCCGCCGCGCGAGCCCGAGGCGCTGCCCGTGATCCGGCGGGGTGCGGCGTCGGGCATGAGCCGCGTGCCGCCGTCGCGGGCACCGGCGGGGGCGGGCGGCGGCACCCGGTCCGACGACGGCGCAGCCGACCGCGGCGGGACCGACTGGGGGCGCGCAGAGGCCGGGCGCACGGCGGACGGGCGCGGTGCGGGCTGACGCGCCGGGCGCACGGGGATGCCACGGCGGTCCGCCGGGGGCGTCACCGGGATCTCGCGCGACGACTGGCGGCGTACCCGCGGCTCGGCGGACGCCGGCACGGCGTCGTCGTCAGGACGGCCGATGCGGCCGCCCGCGGCTGGGCGCGCGCCGCCCACGGGGATCGCGTTCCCGGGCTCCGGCGGACGGCCGGAGCGGCCCGAAGGCGTGAACGAGGGAGGAACCTGACGAGGGTCGGTCATGGGGTCACCCGCAGACGGCAGTGGTGTCGGCGCCGGTGAACGCCTCCTTGCCGGCTTCCTTGGTCTGGGACGGGGCCGGCGTCGCGGCCGGAGGAGCGGCAGTGGAGCTGGCCGCTCCGCCGGCCGTGGCGGCCGGAGTGTTCGTGTTCGTCGGGGCCGGGGTGTCGGTGGCTGTACCGCCGGCAGGCGTCGCGACCGGGACGTCGTGGCTGACGTTGTCCCAGACCGTCGAGGCTGCGTTCGTCCACACGACGGTGTTCGGGTCAGCCGGGTTCGACTTCCACGGGATGGTCATGAACGTGATCGTGGCAGGGCTCACGTTCCGCAGGCTGTAGGCGAGGCCGGTGAGCCCCGTGATGGAACCGATGTTGCTGCTCATGGTCAGGGACTGCGTGGCGGCGTTGAGGAACCGGATCAGGGACGGCGTGTCCGTGAGGAGGTTGCGGCTCAGCACGTTGTTCGCGATCGCCGACATCATCTGCTGCTGCCGTCCGATGCGGTTGGTGTCCGACCCGTCGCCGAGCCCCTCACCGGTGCGCGCCCGGGCGTACTGCAGCGCGGTGAACCCGTTGAGCGTCTGCACGCCGGCGTTGAGCACGAGGTGGTCGGCCTTGGGCGAGTTGACGGCCTCGGGGATGCACATCTGGACGCCGCCCAGCGCGTCGATCATCTTCTCGAAGCCCGAGAAGTCGACCACGACGAACCCGTCCATGCGCACGTCCGTCAGGTGCTCGATCGTCGTCATGGTGCACAGCGCCGCAGACTCGACGTTCTTGCCGTAGATGTCGCCCTGCGCAAACGCCGCGTTGAAGCGGGTGTTCTTGATGGCAGGCGCCAGCTTGCCGCTCGTGGTGGGGCACTGCGGGACGTCGACGATCGAGTCGCGCGGGATCGAGACGAGCTCGACCCGCGAACGGTCCGCGGAGATGTGCATGACCATCGTGGTGTCCGAGCGCATGCCGTCGTTCTTGCCGCCGAGCGCGGCGTTCGCACCGCTGCGGTCGTCGCTGCCCATCAGCACGATGTTGAGGGCCTTGCCGCCGTTCGGGTCCGTCGGCGCGGCCACCGTCGGGCGGGCGACGGCGGAGAGCGCCTTGTCGGCATCCACGGTCTTGATGTTGCCGGTGAGCTGGAGGGCCAGGGCGCCGCCGGACGCGACGCCGAAGGCGACGACGGCGGTGACGCCCATCGCGACGCCACGCAGCACCCGATGCGCCTTGAGCGAGCGTGCGTGACCGGGTCCACGCTCGGCACGCGGACCGGCCTGCGACGGCGCCGACGCACGGCCGGGCGCGGTGCGCACGTGGCGGCGGGACGAGCCGGGGTTCAGGGAGGTCACAGCCGACGAGCATACGGCGCGCCTGTCGCGGCCCTCGGGGGCGGGGGCGCTCAGAGCGTGCAGGGTTTGTGAAGCGCCGAAAATGGCCGACGGGCCCGCTCCGGAATGTCCGGTGCGGGCCCGTCTGGGCCGGTTCAGCGGGTCACTGGCCCTGGGCTGCGTACTTCGCCTCGGTGGCCTGCTTCGCCGGGCGCCACCAGGCCTCGTTGGCCTTGTACCAGTCGACCGTGGCCTCGAGACCCGAGCGGAAGTCGGTGTACTTGGGGGTCCAGCCGAGCTCGTCGCGCAGCTTGGTCGCGTCGATGGCGTAGCGGAGGTCGTGGCCGGGGCGGTCGTTGACGTGCTCGAAGTCGGTCCGGTCCAGGCCGAAGATCTCGAGCAGGGTCTCGACGACCTCGAGGTTGTTCTTCTCGCCGTCGGCGCCGATGAGGTAGGTCTCGCCGATGCGGCCCTTCTCGATGATCGCCCAGACGGCCGAGTTGTGGTCTTCGACGTGGATCCAGTCGCGCACGTTCTGCCCGGCGCCGTAGAGCTTGGGGCGCACGCCGTCGATCAGGTTGGTGATCTGACGGGGGATGAACTTCTCGATGTGCTGGTACGGCCCGTAGTTGTTCGAGCAGTTCGAGATGGTGGCCTTCACGCCGAAGCTGCGCACCCAGGCGCGCACCAGCAGGTCGGATCCGGCCTTGGTGGACGAGTACGGCGACGACGGGTTGTACGGCGTCGTCGGCGTGAACTTGGCCGGGTCGTCCAGCTCGAGGTCGCCGTAGACCTCGTCGGTGGAGATGTGGTGGAAGCGCACGTCGTGCTTGCGGACCGCCTCCAGCAGCACGAACGTGCCGATCAGGTTGGTTTGCACGAACGGCGTCGGGTCGTTCAGCGAGTTGTCGTTGTGCGACTCGGCGGCGAAGTGGACCACGAGGTCGCTGTCCGCGACCAGAGAGTCGACCAGAGCGACGTCGGTGATCGACCCCTCGACGAGGGTGATCTTGTCCGCGACCGGCGCGAGCGACTCACGGTCGCCGGCGTAGGTGAGGGCGTCGAGCACTGTCACCTGGACGTCGGGACGCTCCCGGACGGTCTGGTGGACGAAGTTGGAGCCGATGAAGCCGGCTCCGCCGGTGACGAGAACGCGCACGATTCCTCCGGGTGCGTGGGACAGGACTGGTCCTCAATCTACCGGCTGAAGAAATGCGGTCCAGTCCGTCGGCCGATCCGGTCAGGGAGTGGGTCGTGCTGCTACCCGGCGGACGGTCCGTCGTCCTGGTGCTCTGGGGTGGTGCCGCCGTCGCGGAGCTGCGCCTCGGCCTCGAGGATCGCGACGCGCCTGGTGGTGAGGGTGATCATGCGCGCGAGCTCGGTCGCGCGTCGCGACTGCATGGCGAGCGAGCCGATGAACGCGACCACGAGGGCGTAGAGGAGGAGGTCGGCACCGCGGCCGACGCCGACGGCCCGGGCGATCGCGGTGAGCGCCTCGGGGAACGCGATCGCGAGCACCGAAGCGACGGCGAAGGCGAGCAAGAACAGGCGGCGGAACGCCATGTGCCTGACGTTGCGGGAGCTGCGTCCCAGAAGGATGACGACCGCGATGATCGCGACGACGAGGACGACCTGGATGATCATGGGTTACGCCTACCGGAACATGAGGTCGACAAGGATGTTGACAGAGTTCCAGAGGCTCTGTCCCTTGCCGCGCGAGTAGTCGGTGTACAGCACGTGGACCGGGTACTCCGCCCAGGGCTGCTGAGTGCGTCCGAGCAGCCTGACGATCTCGGTGGCGTGCGCCATGCGGTTCTGCAACAGGTCGACACGGGCAGCGACGTCGGCCCGGATGAGCCGGAGCCCGTTGTGAGCGTCCGTGAGCCGCATGCCCGTGGACTGCCGGGTGAACCACGCGGCCAGCAGCAGCACCAGCCGCTTGAGGCGGCCCGTGTCGGTGCGGTCGTCGAGGAACCGCGAGCCGAAGACGAAGCCGAGCCCGTCCGTCTGCGCCAGCTCGAGCATGCCGATCGCATCCTCGAGCCGGTGCTGCCCGTCGGCGTCGAACGTCACGAGGTACGACGCCTTGCGCCGCATCGCGAACTCGATGCCCGTCTGGAGCGCGGCGCCCTGACCGAGGTTGGTCGCGTGGTGGACCACGACGGCGCCGGCGGCCCTGGAGATCGCCCCGGAGGCGTCCGACGAGGCGTCGTCGACGACGACCACGGAGAACCCCGCCTCGCGGATCTCGCTGATGACGCCGCCGATGACGGTGCCTTCGTTGTACGCGGGGACGACGAACCACACGTCGGCGCGACGAACGTCGGCGGGGGCGGCGGGCGGCATGCGGACATTCTGCCAGGACCCGGGTGCGCGCAGGCACGTCGGGCCGTTCGGATCGGGCACGTAGGGCCTTTCGGATCCGTCCAGCACGCTCCGGGGCGACGTGCCGGCGCGCTAGCCTGAGGCCCGTTGGCTGGCCCGGGCAAAGTCTCGCCCGCTCCACGACCTGTCCCTTGGTACTGAAGGAGAGTCATGGCTGTGCGCATCGTGCCGAGTGCAGACGTCTCGGACGACGCCGTCATCGGCGACGGTACGTCCGTCTGGCACCTGGCCCAGGTTCGTGAGCAGGTGGTGATGGGCGAGGGCTGCGTCGTCGGGCGTGGCGCGTACATCGGCACCGGCGTGCAGATGGGCGACCACTGCAAGGTCCAGAACTATGCGCTCGTCTACGAGCCCGCAGTGCTCGGGAACGGCGTCTTCATCGGGCCGGCCGTCGTGCTGACCAACGACACCTACCCGCGCGCGATCAACCCCGACGGCTCGCTCAAGAGCGCCGACGACTGGCACGCCGTCGGCGTCACCATCGGCGAGGGCGCCGCGATCGGGGCACGTGCCGTGTGCGTCGCGCCGCTGACCGTTGGGGCCTGGGCCACCGTCGCCGCGGGTTCCGTCGTGACTCGTGACGTTCCCGCCCACGCCATCGTCATGGGCGTCCCCGCACGGCAGGTGGGCTGGGTCGGACGCGCCGGAGTTCCGCTCCAGGAGCGCGATGGTCGTTTGGTCTGTCCTCAGACCGGTACGGTCTACGAGGAGTTCGAGGGAAGCATCCGAGAGGTGGCCAGCAAGTGAGCGCATTCATTCCGGCAGCCAAGCCGATCGTCGGTGACGAGGAGCGTGAGGCGGTCGACCGCGTGCTCCGGTCCGGCATGATCGCTCAAGGCCCCGAGGTCGCGGCGTTCGAGCAGGAGTTCAGCGCGCAGCTCGTCGACGGTCGCACGTGCGTGGCCGTGAACTCGGGCACGTCAGGCCTGCACCTCGGCCTGCTGGCAGCTGGCGTCGGCCCCGGCGACGAGGTCATCGTGCCGTCGTTCACCTTCGCCGCGACCGGCAACTCCGTCGCGCTCACCGGTGCCACCCCGGTCTTCGCCGACATCGACCCCGTGTCGTTCTGCCTCGACCCGAAGGCGGTCGAGGCCGCGATCACGGAGCGCACCAAGGCCGTCATGCCCGTGCACCTGTACGGGCACCCGGCCGACATGGACGGGTTCGCGGCGCTCGCTGCCAAGCACGGCATCGCCGTCTACGAGGACGCCGCCCAGGCGCACGGCGCCACGCTGCACGGCACCCCGGTGGGGGCGTTCGGCACGTTCGCCATGTTCAGCCTCTACCCGACGAAGAACATGACGTCGGGCGAGGGCGGCATGGTCTCCTGCGCCACCGACGAGGTCGCGCGCAACGTGCGCCTGCTGCGCAACCAGGGCATGGAGCGCCAGTACGCCAACGAGCTGATCGGCTTCAACGCGCGCATGACCGACATCCACGCCGCCATCGGCCGCGTGCAGCTCACCAAGGTAGGCGCCTGGACCGAGCAGCGCCGCGCGAACGCCGCCTTCCTCGACGCGAACCTCGAGGGCGTCGTCGTGCCGGCCGTGGCCGAGGGTGCGACGCACGTCTACCACCAGTACACGATCCGCGTCGCCGAGGACCGCGACCGCATCGTGACCGCGCTGCGCGAGGAGCACCAGGTCGGCTCGGGCGTCTACTACCCGATCCCGAACCACCGCCTCGACTCGCTCAAGAAGTACGCCCCGGGCCTCGACCTGCCGGAGACGGAGAAGGCCGCGGCCGAGGTCATCTCGCTGCCCGTGCACCCGTCGCTCACGCAGGACGACCTCGAGCGCATCGTCACGGCCGTCAACACCGTCGTGAAGGCGGGCGCCTGATGGGCAACCTGCGCGCCGGCCTGCTCGGCATCGGCTCCATGGGCCGCCACCACGCGCGTGTGCTGCGCGAGATCGACGGCGTCGACCTGGTCGCGATCGCCGACCCGGGCGGCGACAAGTTCTCCGTCGCCCGTGACCTCGAGGTGCTGCCCGACGTCGAGAGCCTCATCGCGGCCGGCATCGACATGGCGATGGTGGCCGTGCCGACGGCCTTCCACGAGGACGCCGCGCTCAAGCTCGCCGCCGCGGGCGTCCACACGATGGTCGAGAAGCCCATCTCCGCGACGTCCGAAGAGGGCGAGCGGATGGTCAAGGCGTTCGCCGACGCCGGGCTGGTCGGCGCGGTGGGCCACGTCGAGCGGTACAACCCCGCCCTCCAGGAGATGCGCCGCCGCATCGAGGCCGGGGAGCTCGGGGAGGTCTACCAGATCGCGACGCGGCGGCAGGGGCCGTTCCCGGCACGCATCGCCGATGTCGGGGTCATCAAGGACCTGGGCGCCCACGACTTCGACCTGACGGCGTGGGTGGCGCAGAGCGAGTACGCCTCGATCTCGGCGCAGACGGCTCACCGCTCGGGTCGCGAGTTCGAGGACATGGTCGTCGCAACGGGCACGCTGGCCAACGGCGTCATGGTGAACCACACGATCAACTGGCTCTCGCCGATGAAGGAGCGCCTGACGATCGTCACGGGCGAGCGCGGGGCGTTCGTGGCCGACACCTCGACGGGCGACCTCACGTTCTTCGCCAACGGCGTCATCCAGACCGAGTGGGAGGCCGTCACGGCGTTCCGCGGTGTCTCGGAGGGCAACATCACCCGGTTCGCCTTCGCCAAGCGCGAGCCGCTGCGAGTGGAGCACGAGAACTTCCGCGATGCGGTGCTCGGCAAGTCCGCTGACATCGTCACGATGGAGCAGGGTCTGGCAACGCTGCGCGTCTGCGAGCTGGCGATCGAGTCGGCGAAGAGCGGGCAGACTGTCACCCTGTGAAACCCATGAAGACGACGCGGGTCACCGTCGCTACCCGGATCTTCACGCCGGAACCTGCGGCGGCGGCGTTCCGGCTCGCAGCACTTGCGTCCGCGCTCGCAGATGCGGGCGCCGACGTCACGGTGCTGACGACGACCAACCCAACTCGCGCAGTCGGCGCCCGTGCCGCCAAGGAGCCCTCCGGTGTCACCGTACGGCGGTGCCCTGTTCTGCGGGACCGCACGGGGTACGTGCGTGGCTACCTCCAGTACCTGAGTTTCGACGTTCCCCTCTTCTTCCGCCTGCTGGTCGGCGCTCGCCCCAATGTCGTCGTCGCTGAACCACCGCCGACGACCGGCCTTGTCGTGAGGTTGGCGTGCACCCTTCGGCGCGTGCCCTATGTCTACTACGCCGCCGACATCTGGTCGGACGCGTCCGCTCAGGCTGCGCCGGGCATCGTGGTGCGCCTGCTTCGTGCCGTCGAGTCATTCGTGCTGCGTGGCGCCTCCCGGGTGATTGCTGTGACCGATGGCGTGGGCGACCGAGTCAAGGAGTTGGGCGCACACGACGTCGTCATCGTTCGCAACGGCATTGACACCGACGCCTTCACTCCCGACGGTCCGGTCCACTCCGACGCGCCAGACGGCCCGTACGCCATCTATGCGGGCACGACCTCGGAGTGGCAGGGCGCTGATGTGTTCGTCGATGCCATGACGTCGGTGCTCGAACGGGTCACTGACGCGCAGCTGATCTATCTTGGTCAGGGCAGCGCATGGGAGCACATTGCTGCGGCAGCGGAGCGTTTGCCCGACGGCGGCAAGTCCGTCCGAATGCTGACCCCGGTCGGTCCGCGCGAGGCGTCGGCTTGGCTACGCGGCGCCAACGCAGCGCTCGTGAGCCTGAAGCCCGGTCAGGGGTATGACTTCGCATTTCCGACGAAGGTACTCGCGGGGCTGGCTTCGGGCACGCCGGTGCTTTATGCGGGACCGGGACGGGCTTCGGAGGTGATCCGCGAGCACCGTCTTGGCCGGGCTGTGGACCATCGCCTGGAAGCAGTGGCTGATGCGATGTGCGAGATGCTGGCTGATGACGTCGCGACTGCCGAGCGTCGTCGACTCGCCGCGTGGGTCGAAGAGACCTCCTCCCTGCGGCAGACAGCCGCACGCGCGGCTCAGGTCGTCCTCGTTGCATGCAGACTTGAACAGCCGGAGGTGACGCGATGAGGGGCCTCGTCGTCACGATGTTGAGCCTCCTCGACCTGTTCGGTCGCGGCGGACGACGTTTCTTCATTCGAAATATGCTCATCAACGCGCTGCTTCCGATCCTCGACACGGCGGCGCTCGGTCTGGTCGTTGTCGCAGCAACCTCGCTGTTCGGCACCGCCAACATCAGCCTGCCGATCGTCGGACATATAGACTTCGCGGCCAATCCGTGGATAGTGGCTCTCATTGCGGTGCTGTTCGTCCTGAAGTCCGCGCTCGGCCTGCTGGTGCAATGGCACGTCACGCGCCGACTCTCGACGTACGAGTACGAGATCGGTAACCGCATCTTCATGATCTACGCGCGTCGGCCCTGGGAGCAGCGCGCTCGCCTTGGGACGATCGAGGTCACCCGCTTGGTGGACGTGTCGGTCGGCTCCGCCATCCGCAGCTACCTGCTCGCCATCATGCAGATTCCCGCGAACTTTCTCACGGTGATCGTGGCGATGGCCGTCCTCTTCATCGCGCAGCCGATCACCGCGCTCGTCACCACCGCGTACCTCGCGGCGATCTCGCTGAGCCTGTCTGCCGCTGTGTCGCGAAGGTCCAAGGCGCTGAGCGTCGACGCGCGCATCTATGCGAACAGGGTGACCACGATCGTCGCGGAGATGGTTGAGGCACTCAAGGAGGTCACACTCCGCGGGAAGATTGACGAGGCCGGTGCCGTCATCTCCCAGAACCGTGGCGAGCTCACCACACAACGCGGTCGGCTGGCTTTCCTCGCCGCCGTGCCCCGGTACGTCTTCGAGGTGACCCTCATCGGCGGCTTCGTGCTCGTCGGCGGCGTCGCCTACCTGCGTGGCGGCGTCGGTGAGGCCGGCGTCGCGGTCTCGCTCTTCGCCGTCGCGGGCCTGCGTATGATCCCCGGCATCAACGCCGCCATCGCGTCGGTGACTGCCGCTTTCACCTCGGAGGTGTACGCGAAGGAGGTCATCTCCGAGTGTGCTGACACGGGCGGCCCCGTCGTCACCGAGGACGCGGCCGTGCTGCCCGCGGAGGTTGACGAGCTCCAGCTCGACCACGTCTCGTTCCGGTACGCAGGGGCGGCCCACGATGCCCTGACCGACGTCAGCCTCACGATCCCCATGGGCGGGTCGGTGGCGCTCGTCGGCCCGTCGGGCGCAGGGAAGTCGACGCTCGTCGACATCATCCTGGGCCTCAGCGAACCGGTGAGTGGAACGATCAGCCTCGACGGCTTGCCGCTCAAGAATGTGACTAACCAGTGGCGCAGCCACGTCGGCTACGTGCCGCAGCGGGTGGCGCTCTTCAATGGATCCATCGCCCAGAACGTAGCGCTGACCTGGAGTGACGACTACGACCCCGCTCGCGTTGAGCGCGCCCTCATGGCGGCCCAAGCCGACGACCTCGTCGGCGACCGTGGCATCACCGGGCCAGTCGGCGAACGCGGTACATCGGTGTCGGGCGGACAGCAGCAACGCCTAGGCATCGCGCGGGCGCTGTACTGCGACCCCCTCGTCGTTGTCATGGACGAGGCGACGAGCGCGCTCGACACCGCGACCGAACAGCGTGTCACGGAAGCCATGCACAGGCTCAAGGGCTCCGTCACCTTCATCACGGTTGCCCACCGCCTCGCCACCATCCGTAATTACGACCAGGTCTGCTATGTCGAGGGTGGCCGGATCCTGGGACAGGGCACCTTCGACGACGTCGTGGCCGCCGTGCCGGCATTCCGACGGCAAGCCGAACTGGCTGGTCTCGTCGATCGTCAGGGCGTCGTCCCCATGTCGTCGGCGTCAACAATCGAGGAGTCCTGAGTGAAGATCCTGCTGGTCTGCCCGTTCTTCCCACCGGAGAACCGCATCGCCGCCGTCCGTGTGGCGAAGTTCGCGAAGTTCTGGGCGCAGGAGGGACACGAAGTCCGGGTGCTCACGCGGAACCCGCTCTCCGAGGGACTGGAGGTGCCCGAAAGCTCCCGAATTACCACAGTGCGCGTGCCCGACCCCATCGGTGAACGCGTCGAACGAGCCCAGGGGCGCGTCGTCAAGGCCGTCGCTGCCCGTCCGTCGCTTTTCATCAGGGTGCTCGCCGAGCTGTACCGGAGAGCGCTCGCCCTCGTGTGGCCGGACCTGTTCATCGCGTGGACCCGCAACGCCGTCCGAGAAGCCAAGGGCTGGGAATGGAAGCCCGACGTCGTTGTCTCCAGTGTGGGTCCGGTCAGTGCCGTCACGGTCGGGTCGCGGCTGAGCCACCATTGGGAGGTGCCCCTCGTCGTCGACTATCGCGACCTGCTGTCCAGCAGCACCTACTATCCGCACGGCTGGATCCGTAGAGTGCTAGATACCGCACATGAGAGACGGCAAGTGCGCGATGCGGCGCTGCTCGTCTCCGTGAGCCAGCCACTAGCCGACGAACTACACCAGACCTACGGCATTCGTGCAGAGACGGTCCTTAATGGCTACGACCCCGAAGACTTCCGCGATCTTCCGGTGGCTGACCCGTCTGACACCCTGTCGATAGTGCACTGTGGATACATCTACCCAGACCTGCGCCGCGACCCTCGCCCGTTCCTGACGGCCATCCGTCAGGTGCTCGACGGCGATCCAACGGCACCGGTTCGCGTGGAGTTCTACGGCCCACCATCGGCGATCGTGACATCTCTCGTCAACGAGCTAGGTCTGGGTCACGTCGTCACGCAGCATGGTCGCGTGACGAATGCTGAGTCACTCGCAGTACAGGCGACAGCTGACCTGCTCCTCCTTCTGCTGTGGAATGATCCTGGTGAGCGTGGAGTGTACTCGGGGAAGGTGTTCGAATACGTGGGTATTGGGCACAGCATCGTCATGACGGGGTATGAGAATGGTGTCGCGGCCGAATTGATACGTGACCACTCCCTCGGTGTGACGAGCAACGACTCGGCCATCATCGCTGGGTTCCTTCGAGACAAGCTCACGGAGAAGCGACGCGACGGCCAGCTCGCAGACCCGATCTTCAACGAGAAGTCGAGCCTCACACGCGAGGTGCAGAGCCTGAAACTCCTCGGCCATCTCGAAGAGGTCGTGAGAACTGCCAGTGGTACTGAATGTCAGGATTCCTTAGAGGATTCGAGCAACGCGAGGGAATATCGTGACTAGGTACGGGTTCGTGCTGGCGGGCGGTAAGGGGATGCGTTTGCGACCCTATACGCAGGTTCTACCCAAACCCTTGATCCCGTTGGGCGATGAAACCATTGTGGAGCGGGTGCTCCGCTCGTTGCACGACGTCGGCCTGCGCAAGGTGGTCGTCAGCGTCGGCTACCTTGGCTACCTCATCGAGTCCGTCCTCGGCAATGGCGAACGTTTCGGTCTTGAGATCGCGTACACCCACGAGGACACTCCGCTAGGTACCGCCGGCGCGCTCGGTTTGATCCCGCACACCGTCGCCCCAGACGACACCGTCCTGGTCATCAACGGCGACACGCTCACCACGCTCGACTTCGGCGCTCTTCTTGACTGGTTTGAAAGCACGGGCGCGGACGCCGCCCTGGCCTGCGCCGAGCGCGAGATCGTCATCGACTACGGCGTGGTCACCGCTGGCGAGAATGGCCGGCTTGAACGAATTGACGAAAAGCCGACTACGACGAACTTGCTGTCTACGGGGATCAACGTGTTTCGCGGCAGCGCTCTGCGTCTGCTGCCGGAAGGCCGCGTCGAGATGCCAGACTTCCTGCAATCGCTGTCTCGATCCGGCCATGAGGTGCTGTGCCACGTCACCGACGAGCTGTGGATGGATCTGGGCCGAGTCGAGGATCTCGCGGAGGCCAACCGCATGCTGGCGGAAGGCGATCTCCGTTGACCCAGGCCGCCACTGCTCTCATCGGCGGCACGGGGTACCTCGGGTCTCGCATCGCCGCGGCTGTGCCGCAGCCTCTCTTGGTGCCCGACGACGTTGCTCGTGCCGAACCCGACACGCTGCGCAGATATCTGACCGCTCTTCAGCCGGCGACGATCATCAACGCCGCCGGACTCGTTCGCGGCGCCGGCGACGACCTGTGGGCTGCCAACGCTGTTCTCCCGGCCACCGCTGCGGCGGCTGCCAACGATGTTGGCGCGCACCTGATCCACGTGGGTTCGGCGGCCGAGTACGGCTTTCACCCAGAGGTGGAACGGTACGGGGAGGACCTCACGCCACAACCGGTGGGCAGCTACGGCCAGAGCAAGGCCGCTGGTACTGAGTCCGCGCTGACGGCCGCGAGCGTCACCGTGTTTCGCCTGTTCAACCTCGCCACCAACCCCACGAGGCCCGGCACGCCGTTGGACGACGTGGCCGGCCGTCTGCACGCCGCTGTGCGTGAGCGAACCGATGTGCAGCTCTACGCGCCGCATACCGTTAGAGATTGGGTTGTCCCCGAGTTCCTGGTCACAAGCGTCGTCCACGCGGTCGCGAACCGGCCCTTAGGTCTGTGGAACGTGTGCTCAGGCGTTGGAGTGTCGTTCCATGACGCGGTGCGAGCAGCATTGCGGCACCTGGGAGTCACTGCCGATATCCTCGCCGAATCTGCCGATGCCACGCGCGTGGTTGGTGACCCGACCCGCTGGACCGCAACCAGCGGCCTTCAGACGGCGATGAGTGCAGAGACCTTGGGCCGTTTGCTGGCCGACAACCGAGTCCCAAAGGAGTAACCATGTTCGTCTCCCACGAGACCATCGCGCGCCTGAGCCAGGAAGTGACTGGCCGGAAAGAGAGCATGTTCGCGCCGGCACTGGCCGCGATATCCGACAGTCTCGCCACTCAGATTGCTGGAGCTCGGGTGCTGGTCACGGGCGGGGCCGGCTTCATCGCCACCCAGACGATTCGCCAACTCCTTGCATACTCGCCAGCCAAGCTGGTTCTTGCCGACACCTGGGAAAATGGTTTGGCTGAGGCGGTGAGGACCATCCGTTCGGGATCGCTCGCAGGCGACGGGGTAGCGATCGAGCCTCGGCTCGTCGACGTCACATCGCCCCTGGTGGATCGCATGATCGCCGATGACGGCCCCTTCGATCTCGTGCTCGCCTTTGCGGCCGCAAAGCACGTACGCAGCGAACGTGACCCGGTCTCGGCGCTGCAGATGCTCAACACCAACGTGTTCGGCACCCTACGGGTGATTCGCAACGCTGTTGATGGGAACCCAGACTGCCGGGTGTTCATGGTGTCGACGGACAAGGCCGCAGATCCTGCCAGCCTCATGGGCGCCTCGAAGCGTTTCATGGAACGAGCGGTCTTCGCTTCGATCCCGCAGGCAACCACCACCCGGTTTGCCAATGTGGCGTTCTCGAACGGATCTCTGCTGGAAAGCTGGTTGCAGCGGCTCGCGAACAACCAGATGCTCCCGGTGCCCGCGGAGACGTCGCGATTCTTCGTTCAGCCCGTTGAGGCGGGTCAGCTTTGCCTTGTTGCCGCGTTTGCCCCTCCCGGCAGCATCTGTGTGCCCTCGCCCGACACCATCGAGAGCACAGATCTCCAGGTGGCCCTCGACCGCGTCCTCGCGACGCTCGACCTGCGCGGCGTCCCTGCGGACACCGACACGACGCGTCCCGGCGAGGTGCCTGTGCTCGTCACCGCACGCGACACCGCGGGCGAAAAGTCCAGCGAGGTCTTTGTTGGTGCGGATGAGGTCTCCGAATCCTGGCTGCACAACCTAGATGTCATCAACGTTGGCACCACGACTTACGATGTAGACGGCGCACTCGAGTGGTTGGCCGATGCCTGGGCCGGTTCGAGCCGGCCCCCGCTTTCTGAGATCATTTCAGGCGTATCTCGGGCCGTGCCCGAGTTCTCCCACATTGCGAGCAGTAAGCGTCTGGACGACCGAATCTAGTAGAGTATACCTCGATAAGACTCCCAAATACGGTCAGAGTTGAAATTCCTCTGCACGTATTCGGTCCCCGCCACATTTCGCGCGGGCGGCCTGGCGACGAGTTTGTCGAATGCCGCCCGAACATCGTCGATGCTGCGCGAGCGTGGGGTGACGACATGGGGGAAGTCGAACGAGTACAGTACGCTTTTGCCCTTGAGCAGAGCCTCGAGAACCATGAACGGCATGCCGTCATGCTCGGTCAGGCGCAACAGGATTGACGTCTGGTCGTACAGGCCGCTGAGTACCTCCTCGGACACGCGGCCGTAGTAGTGCACGTTAGGCTGGTCGATTTCGCCGGAGTCCGAGGAAACAATCCGGAACGGGATTTCCGGATGCGATGTCGCTAGGGCAGAAACTAGGTCGCGTCCGTAGAACAACTCCTTGCCTTTGGGTAGATAAACCAGAACGGCATGACGTTCTGGCAACCCCGACTCAGGGCTCGCCTGGTGATAAGGAAGGAGCGGCACGAGATCCGCTGCCAGGCCCATGGACGCCAGTTCAGAAACCAGCAACGGTGAGACCGCGAGATTGTGATGTGCCCCGAACTTCGATAGATACGTCGTGTCGCCCTGTGCTTGGCGCAGCGCCAAGAGGACATCCGATCCAATCCAGTGTGCGATCGTTTTCTTGCGCAGTCCAAACCACTGTGCGATGGTCTTCTTGCCGAACGAACGGGAAGCCCGGATGATTGGATCGCTGGTAAATACGTAGAGGACGTACACGGTATCCGCGCGAATCAGCTGCCAGAGCATCTTAATTTGAACGAGTCGGTTCTGCCGAATTTTCGTGCGATCTGGCCAAACCGAGACCTTGAGTCCGTGTTCGATGAAGAACCTAGCCAGCACATCCTTCTGTGACGTGCCATAGATCAGAACTCGTTTGGTCTTCCGCGGTGCACGCGATGGCCTTGTCGGTCTTCTCAACACGCGAGCACTGTACACGCTCCTAACCGCTGAGCGCTGAGATGTGGTGGAGGTTGAGTGGCAACCTGGATGTTCGGCGCCTGCTTGCGATGCTTGCCATTGAATTTCGTCTTGCCCGTGTTCGCGCGGTTCTCGGTCGGGACAGGTCTGTTGTCGATCAACACGATCCCGCGTTCGAGCACGTCGGCGAGGTGGGAGCGGTCCAGGGCGGTGACCTGACCGAGGATCGGCAGCAGGTAGCGGTAGATCCGCGAGACGGTGGGCTGGGAGATGCCGTGCAGATCAGCGGTGACGTGCTGGGCGAGGTTGTGGCGCACGAGGTCCAAGACCATCGTGACGGCTCGCCCGAACCCCAGTTCGAAGTCGTACCGGTCCTCGGGCGGGCGGCCGGCGTGGACCTGCCAGGCGCGCGCGATGAGTTCAGAAGTCTGGGCAAGCGACACAACGATGCCAGTCAGCTCACCTCTCGTTTTCGGGCAGCCGCGCATCCATTGACGTCACCGAGCCGAGTTCACGAGCACCGAGATGACCCGGCTCGCGGCGTCGCCGTCGCCGTAGGGCGCCTCGTCCGTCGGAACTGGCGCCGGGCGGGTGACGGCCGCGCGGATCTCGTCTGCGGTCTGCGCGAGCACATTCCAGCCGAGCGCGACGGTCTCGACCCACTCAGTCTCCGGGCGCACCGTCGTGCACGGGACGCGGAGCAGGAACGCCTCTTTCTGCAGACCGCCGGAATCGGTGACGACGCCCGCAGAGGCGAGCACGGCGGCAACGAGGTCAGGGTAGGCGAGTGGCGCGTGCACGCGCACGGTTCCGCGATTGAGGTCGATCCCGTGCTCGGCGGCCTTGGCGACGACGCGCGGGTGAGCGAGCAGCACGAGCGGCCTGTCGAGGCCTGCAAGAGCCTCCACGATCGAGTCGAGCCGAGCCGGATCGTCGGTGTTCTCCGCGCGGTGAAGGGTGGCGACATAGAACTCGTGTCGCGCCAGCCCGAGCTCCCCGAGCAGCGGCACCTCGCGGTCAGCCGCGGCGTCGCGCACTTGGTACAACACGTCAGTCATCACGTCGCCGACGAGCACCGATCGCTGCGCAAGCCCCTCGTCAGCGAGGTGCCCCATCGCAACCTCCGTGGGCGCCAGGCACAGGTCGGCGGCGTGGTCGGTGAGCACCCGGTTGTGCTCCTCGGGCATCCTCCGGTTGAACGAGCGGAGCCCAGCCTCAAGATGGGCGAGAGGAAAGTGCATCTTGACGGCCGCGACGGCCGCGGCGAGCGTCGAGTTGGTGTCGCCGTAGGCGAGCACCCAGTCGGGCCTGTGCTCGTCGAACACCGCATCGAGCGCACCGAGGATGGCCCCCGTCTGGACGCCGTGCGATCCGGACCCGACGCCCAGGTGCACGTCCGGGTCGGGGATGCCCAGATCACGGAAGAAGACATCCGAGAGCATCGGGTCGTAGTGTTGCCCGGTGTGCACGATGACGTGCTCCACGCCCGCCGCAGCCGCAGCATTGGCGATCGGGGCGAGCTTGACGAACTGCGGGCGGGCGCCGACGACGCTCAGGAGCTTCACGCCCCGATGATAGGGCGCACAGTTCCACGCGGACGACGGATCGCAACGCGTGGACGGTAGCATCGACGCAGCCCCGTCAACTCCCTCGGAAGGTTGCTGCCTCCATGCGTATCGCCGTCGTCGCCCTGGGCAAGATCGGCCTCCCCCTGGCTGTCCAGTTCGCGAGCAAGGGGCACGAGGTGGTCGGCGTCGACATCAACGCCGACACCGTCGCCATGGTGAACGCGGGCGCGGAGCCCTTCCCCGGCGAGGCGCACCTGGCCGAGAAGCTGGCGGAGCTGGTCCCGGCGGGCCACCTGCGGGCCACCACCGACTACGCCGATGCGATCCCGGGTGCGGACGCCGTCGTGCTGGTGGTGCCGCTGTTCGTCGACGAGGAGACGGCCGCCCCGGACTTCGGGTGGATGGACGTCGCGACGCGCTCACTGGCCGAGCACCTCACACCGGGCACGCTCGTCTCGTACGAGACGACGCTGCCCGTCGGCACCACGCGCGGCCGCTGGAAGCCGATGCTGGAGGAGATCTCGGGCCTCACCGAGGGCGAGGACTTCCATCTCGTCTTCTCGCCGGAGCGCGTCCTCACAGGTCGCGTGTTCGCCGACCTGCGCAAGTACCCCAAGCTCATCGGCGGCCTGAGCGAGGCCGGCGCGCAGCGCGCCCGCGAGTTCTACGAGGCCGTGCTGGACTTCGACGAGCGCCCCGACCTGCCTCGCGCGAACGGTGTGTGGGACCTCGGCTCGGCGGAGGCCTCCGAGCTCGCGAAGCTTGCGGAGACCACCTACCGCGACGTCAACATCGGCCTGGCGAACCAGTTCGCGCTCTTCGCGGACAAGCAGGGCATCGACGTCCATGCCGTCATCGCGGCCAGCAACTCGCAGCCCTACAGCCACATCCATCGCCCCGGCATCGCGGTCGGCGGGCACTGCATCCCCGTGTACCCGCGCCTGTACCTGTCGGTCGACCCGGAGGCGACGATCGTGCGCGACGCCCGCCGCGTCAACGCCGAGATGCCGGAGCGCCTAGTCGCGCGGGCGGAGGAGCTCCTGGGCGACCTGACCGGCGTGCGGGCCGTCGTGCTGGGGGCTGCGTACCGCGGTGGCGTGAAGGAGACGGCGTTCTCCGGTGTGTTCGCCACGGTCGAGGCGCTGGTCCGCCGTGGCGCGGACGTGCTGGTGCACGACCCGTTGTACACCGACGAGGAGCTCGCCAAGCTGGGCTTCGCCGCGTACCACATGGGCGAGCCGGTCAACGTCGCCGTCGTGCAGACGGACCACGCCGACTACCGTGCGCTCGCCCCGGCCGACCTTCCGGGCGTGCGCCTGATGGTCGACGGCCGGCACGTCACCGACGCCGCGCTCTGGGCCGGGACGCCGCGCATCGTGCTGGGCGCCGGCTCGCGCGCGTGACCGCCTGACGGCCCGCGCGGCGGTCAGCCCGCCGCGCGGGTCCGCACGGGGTGGCGGCGGGCGCGTCGGGTCGGCGGGAGCGGGACGGTGACGTCCTCGCTCGCCGGCACGGGGACGGGCAGGCCGGAGGGAGTCGCCCCGACCGGCTCGCGTCGCACCAGGAACAGGGCTGCCAGCAGCAGCACGAACCCGCCTGTCCCCATGGCCCACGTGACCATGGGGGACGGGCCGGCGTGCCACCACTCGGCGTTGCGGTTCAGGTCGAACCCCGTGACGTCGAGGCCCGTCACGAACCGGCGGATCTGGGTGTGCAGCGCGACGCCATGCGCGACCGCGAGCCCGCCGACCAGCACGCTCGTCTGCGTGAGCGACATCCGGGGCGCGCCGCCGTCCTTCGTGGACCATAGCGCGGTGGCCATCACGACGAAGGCGAGCGGGAGCGTGTAGCGCGCCTGGTAGACGGACCCGACCTTCGCGCCGCTCACCTGCAGGAACAGCAGGGGCAGCGCGACGTACACGAGCGACGTCCCCCCGAGGGCCACCGCCTTGCGGCCGTTCATCGTGGCGAGGCCCATCCAGCCGACCCCGCATGCGAGTGCTACGGCGGTGGCCCACACGATGGCGGGCATCGGCGTGTCGAGCCAGTTGAGCGCGTTCGGGTTCACGGCGGAGAACCCGAGAAGAAGTGCGGGGACGTTCCGCATGTTGGTGAAAAGCAGCGTCCACCCGGTCTGCTGCGCGGTACCGCCGCTGAAGCCCCGCAGCACGTGGCCCGACTGGCCGGAGGCGAAGAAGCCCACCAGGCCGATCGCCAGGACGGCGGCGAGCGCCCCGACGGTGATCAACGTGCCCCGGGACCGCGTCAGCCGCACGAACATGACGGCCAGGGCGACGATCGCTACGCCCACGTACGCGGCGGAGTCGGCGCGCGCCGCCGCCGCCATCAACGCACCGACCAGCGTGACGACGACCAGCCCGATCTTGCGGGCTCGCGAGACGTGCTGGAAGAGCCCGTAGGCGCCGAAGAAGGCGACGATGACGCCGGTGACCGCCCAGCTGCTCGGGTTGACGCTCGCGACGATGTAGACCGCGAAGGGCACGGCGAGCGGGAGCACCGTGTACAGCAGGTACCGGCCCCCGCCCCGGGGAAGCAGGAAGAGGAGCGCGGTGAGCAGCGCGACGGCGAGCAGCCCGTTGACGATGCGCATCACGAACACGGACGCGAGGACGTCGGTGCCCACGAACGCATGCATGATCGTGTAGTACGTGCCGACGTAGCCGCCCGCGTTGAGCCGAGAGGTCCACACCGTGCCGTGGCCGAAGTCCTCGAAGCACGCGCCGGACTCGGCGTTCTGGAAGATGCTGCAGCGTGCGCCGTCGACGAGGAGGTCGGGCACCTCGACCTGCGTCTTGCCGCTCTCGACGCGAGTGGGGCACACGCCGTCGGTGGTGCTGGGGCACCAGATCGAGGTGATGTGGAAGTCCTCGTCGGGCGACGACCCGGGGGGCGAGGCCGTGGCCCACGCGACCACGGTGAGGACGGCGCCGAGCACGATCGCGACAGCCGCCGCCAACGTCATCAGGCGGGCGTGCGGGCTGATGCGCGAGGGTGCCACCGGCTCAGGCTACCGGTAGTCGCCCGTGCACGATCCGCCGCCCGCCGGATGGACCGGGTCCGCTGGCGGCGTCGGTCGGGTGAGACATGCCGGTAGGCTCGACAGGATCGCGCTGACCACACAGAGGAGCCTTGATGTGAGCCGCTACCAGACCGCCGTCGACCTCACGGTACGCAACTCGAGCCAGACCCTCGAGGTCGAGCTGGTCGGCCCCGGAAAGCGTGTGCTCGACGTCGGGTGCGCGGGCGGGTTCCTGGCCGACGCGCTGAACTCGCAGGGCTGCAAGGTCAGCGGCGTCGAGCTGGACCCCGAGGCCGCCGAAGAGGCGCGCCCCAAGCTCGAGCGCCTCGTGGTGGGCAACATCGAGGAGTCGCCGCTCGCGGACAGCTTCCCGGGCGAGAAGTTCGACGCGATCGTCTTCGGCGACATCCTCGAGCACCTGCGCGACCCCGCGGCGGTGCTCCGGTCCGCGCTGGAGATCCTGGCCGACGACGGCCGCATCGTCATCTCGGTGCCCAACGTCGCGCACGGGTCCTTGCGACTAGCTCTGCTCCAGAGCCGCTGGCGCTACCGGGACACCGGGCTGCTGGACCGCACGCACATCACGTTCTTCACGCTCGAGAGCCTGGTCGAGATGCTGACCTCCGTGGGGCTCGTGATCCACGAGGCATGGGCACCGGTGCTCGACGTCCTCGGTACCGAGGTGGAGATCGATGCCGACGCGCTGCCCGAGGGCATCGTCGACTGGGTGCGTCACCAGCCGCGCGCCCTCGAGTACCAGTACGTGGTGAGCGTGTCCCCGGGCGAGCCCACCGGCGAGCTGCCCACGGTCCAGACGCCGCTCACCCGCGACCAGATCGTCCCGGACGACGAGCACGCCCAGGCCGCGCGCGAGATCGCCGCGAGGCACCACGCCGAGCTGGTCCAGCGCGACCACATCATCGGGCTCGAGGCGAGCGTCGCGCGGGCGCAGCGCGAACTGGAGGCCGAGCGCGCGGCGTTCGAGGCCGAGACCGAGCGCCTGTCGGGCCTGGTCACAGAGCTCGCGGACGACCGCGCCGACCTGCGCGGCTCGACCACGTGGCGGGCCGGCCGGCTTGTCATGGCGCCGGTCCGCCTGCTCAAGCGGGCCGCCCGATGACGACGCCGCTGTTCTCGATCGTCACCCCGGTCTACAACCCGCCGATCGACGTCCTGGAGGACATGATCGCCTCGGTGGTCGGCCAGACGTTCGCCGACTGGGAGCTCGTCCTGGTCGACGACCTCTCCCCGGACCCGCGGGTGCGTGAGACGCTCCGCGCTGCCGCCGCGCGCGACTCGCGCGTGGTGGTCGTCGAGCGTGAGGCCAACGGGCACATCGTCGCCGCGTCGAACGACGGCGTCGAGCGCGCCCGGGGCGAGTTCGTCGTGCTCGTGGACCACGACGACCTGCTCACCCCCGACGCGCTCGAGATGATGGCCGAGGTCATCAAGGTGCACCCCGAGGCGGACTACCTGTACTCGGACGAGGACAAGGTGGACGACGAGGGCCGGTTCTACGACGAGTTCCGGAAGCCGGACTGGTCGCCGGAGCGCCTCCGCAGCCACATGTACACGGGGCACCTCTCGGTGCTGCGCACGGCCCTGGTGCGGGAGGTCGGCGGGTTCCACGAGGGATTCGACGGCTCGCAGGACCACGACCTGGTGCTGCGCGTGACCGAGAAGGCCCGCGGCGTGGTCCACGTCCCCGAGGTGCTGTACCACTGGCGTGTCGTGCCCGGCTCCGCGGCCGGCGACCCCGACGCCAAGCCGTACGCGTGGATCGCCGGGCGCAAGGCGGTCGACGAGCACCTGCGCCGCACGGGCGTGAAGGGGCACGCGGACTTCGGGCCGCACCCGGGCACCTACCGTGTGGTGCGCGACCCGCTGCCGCCCGAGCTGCAGGTGTCGGTGGTCATCCCGACGCGCGGCGGGGACGGGATCGTCTGGGGCGAGCGCCGCTGCTTCGTGGTCGAGGCGGTCCGGTCGCTGCTGGCCCGCGGCGGCCACGACAACCTCGAGATCGTCGTCGTGCACGACACCGTCACGCCCCCGGCCGTGCTCGACGAACTGCGCGAGATCGCCGGGAACCGCCTGCTGCTGGTCCCGTACGACAAGCCGTTCAACTACAGCGAGAAGTGCAACGTCGGCGTGCTCGCGTCCCACGGCAGCGTCGTGCTGCTGCTCAACGACGACGTCGAGGTGATCGGCGAGGACCTCGTCGGCAAGCTCGTGGCGCCGCTGTTCGAGCCCGGCGTGGGCATGACGGGCGCGCGCCTGCTCTTCTCCGACGGGACCATCCAGCACGCCGGGGTCCAGGTGTTCGGCGGGCACTACCGCCACGCCTTCCGGATGCACCCGGAGGAGGACCCTGGCACGTTCGCTGCGCTGCGCGTCGACCGCGAGGTCAGCGCTCTGACGGCGGCGTGCGTCGCTCTCAAGCGGTCGACGTTCGACGCGGTGGGCGGGCTGAGCGAGCAGCTGCCCGTGAACTTCAACGACGTCGACCTCTCGCTCAAGATCGCCGCGGCCGGCCTGAGCCGGGTCTGGATCGCGGAGGCCCGCGCGTACCACTTCGAGTCGCAGACGCGCGAGCCCGTGGTGCACGCCTGGGAGACCGCGCTCGTCGAGCAGCGCTGGTACATGCCGGAGGTCGACCCGTACCTGCCGTGACGGCGGGCGGCACGCGACGAAGGGTCCGAGGCGAGAACGCCTCGGACCCTTCGTCGCGAAAAGTCGCGTCAGTCCAGCGCGAGGAAGTCGGCGTCGGCGACC
>WRHK01000008.1 GCA_009783295.1 Promicromonosporaceae bacterium | reverse complement strand
GGCGGGAGCCTCGGCAGCCGGGGCGGGAGCCTCGGCGGCGGGCGCCGGAGCCTCGGCGGGGGCCGGGGCCTCGGCAGCGGGGGCCTCGGCGGCCGGAGCAGCAGGGGCCGCGCCCGCGCCGGAGCCGTCGCCGATCACGGCCAGCACCGCGCCGACCTCGACCGTGTCGTCCTCCTGGACAAGGATCTGCTCGAGCACGCCCGCGACGGGCGAGGGGATCTCGGTGTCGACCTTGTCGGTGGAGACCTCGAGCAGCGGCTCGTCGACCGCGACGGTGTCGCCGACCTGCTTGAGCCAGCGGGTGACGGTGCCCTCGGTGACGGACTCGCCCAGGGCGGGCAGCTGCACGTTCTCAGACATGACCTGTGGGGTCTCCTTCGAGTCGGTTCAGTCAGCCGTCGCTGGCCGACACTGTGCGTCATCTTGTCACTCTGCCGGGGTGCACCCCAATCGTTGCGGCACCCCGGCTCTGTGACGCTCGGTACAGCGATGTCGCAGGTCTGAGGTCAGACCACGACGTGCGCGGGGTTCAGACCCCCCGGCCCTCCAGGTACGCCAGCATCGTCCGCACGCCGACGCCGGTGCCGCCCACGGGCGTGTACCCGAACGCGCCCTTCTCGTTGAACGCGGGCCCGGCGATGTCCAGGTGGCCCCACGGGGTGTCGCCCACGAACTGCTTGAGGAACACCGCGGCGAACAGCATGCCGCCCGCGCGGTCGGCGGCCGAGTTGACCATGTCGGCCACGTTCGACTTGAGGCCCGCCTTGAGCTCCTCGGGCATGGGCATCGCCCAGAACGACTCGCCCGCGGCGTCGGCGGCGGCCTTCACGGCGTCGCGCACGTCGTCGTCGCCCATGACGCCCGAGACCCGGTTGCCGAGCGCCACCACCTGCGCGCCCGTTAGGGTGGCGATGTCGAGGACGACGTCGTGCCCGTCCTCCACGGCGCTCACGAGGCCGTCCGCCATGACCAGGCGGCCCTCGGCGTCGGTGTTGGTGATCTCGACGGTCTTGCCGCCACGGATCGTCACCACGTCGCCCGGGCGCTGCGCGTTGCCGCCCGGCATGTTCTCCGCGACGCACAGGTACCCGGTCACGGCCACGGGCAGCCCGAGCCGCGCGGCCGCGACCACGGTGTGCAGCACCGCGGCGGCGCCCGACATGTCGGACGTCATCGAGGCCATGCCGGCCGGCGGCTTGAGCGAGATGCCGCCCGTGTCGAACGTGATGCCCTTGCCCACCAGGGCCACGCGCGTGACGGGCTTGGACGGCGCGTACGCCACCTTGATCAGGCGCGGCGGGCGGGACGACCCCTGGCCCACGCCCACGATGCCGCCGTAGCCGCCGGCGGCGAGCTGCTTCTCGTCCAGGACGGTCACCTTGACGCCCTTGGCGCCCAGGTCCTTGACGGCCGCCTTCGCCGCCTCGGCGAACGCAGCCGGGAACAGGTGGTTCGGGGGAGTGTTGATCAGGTCGCGCGCGCCGTGCACGGCGGCGGCGACCATCTGCGCGCGGGTCAGCGCCGCCTTCGCGCGCGCCGACCGCGAGAACTGCGTCACCACCTCGAGCGACGCGACGGGCGCCTGCTTCGCCGGGACGTCGCCCGTCCGGTACGTGGTGTACGAGTACGCGCCGAGCAGCGCGCCCTCCGTCACGGCGACCAGGTCGTCCTCGGTGGCCGTCGGCAGCGCCACCGCGACCGACGACGTCCCCGCCAGCTCGCGCACCGCAGCACCCGCCGCGCGGCGCAGCGTCTCGGCGGCGAACGTGCCGTCCGCCTCCCGCTCGCCCAGGCCCGTCAGCACCAGCACCGACGCCTTGAGGCCGGGACCCGCCGGGAGCTTGCGCACCTCGTCGCGCGCGCCCGTCACGCCGAGCTGCGGGGCGAGCGTCTCGAGCTCGCGCACGAGGTCGCCGGGCAGCTGGTCCGCGACGACCGCCAGCCCGTCCGACGTCTTGCACGTGCCGACGACCAGCGCGTCGGCCTTCAGGGATGCGGGGTTCTTTCCGGAGAGGGTGAGGTCAGCCACGCTGGCGATGCTAACGCCGACGACGTGCGCCCGCCGGGGCCGCGGCCCGGAACGCGCCCGGTAGTCTCGCCCCCGTGGTGCTACCCCTCCTTCTCGTCCTGGTCGCGCTGTGCCTGGCGCTCGCGGCCTGGGCACTGGCGTTCGTGGTCCGCGACCGCGCCGTGATCCTGCGCCAGCTGTTCGGCGCGGGCGTCGTCGAGCTGGCGCTCATCGTGCAGCTGGTCGTCGCCGGCGTGCTCATGGGCCGCGGGCACCACGTGAACGCGCCGCTCTTCTGGGGGTACGCCGCCACCGCGCTCGTGCTGCTGCCGGTCGCGGCGGCGTGGGCGTTCGCGGAGCGCACCAAGTGGTCGTCCGTCGTGCTCATGGTCGCCTCGCTCGTGGTCGGGTTCCTCGGCTTCCGCATGTGGCAGATCTGGGGTGCCGCATGACCGCCGCTCCCACGGGCAAGGGCTTCGGCCGCCTGGTCGTCACGATCTACGGGATCCTCGCGTTCGCGGCCGTGGGCCGCTCGGCGTACCAGATCCCGACGTCGGCGCCCCACGTGCCGCTCGCGTACTGGCTCTCCGGGTTCGCCGCCGTCGTGTACGTCGTCGCGGCCGTGTCGCTCGGCCTCGGGCGGGGCGCCTGGCGCCGCCTGGCGTGGGTCACCGTCGGCATCGAGGCCGTCGGCGTCCTCACCGTGGGCATCGCGTCGATCTTCGTCCACGAGCTGCGCAGCGACGGCACCGTCTGGCGCATGTTCGGCATGGACTACGGGTTCTTCCCCCTGGTCCTGCCGTTCGTGGGCCTGTGGTGGCTGTGGCGCACGCGCCGCGCCGTCGAACCGTCGTCTCCCGACCCGTCGTCTCCCGAGACCGAACCAGAGAGCGAGCGCTGAGCCGTGCCCAAGCCGTACCACCTCTTCTTCGACCTCGTCTTCAAGCGGATGGACCCCGAGGACGCGCACCACCTCGCGTTCACCTGGATCGGCCTCGCCGGCCGCGTCCCGGTGCTGCGCGACGTCGTGCAGGGCGCCCTGGCCCCGTACCTCGGCGCGGGGCTGGGCGGCCCGGGCAGCGTGGACGTGCTGGGCCGCACCTTCGGCGCCCCGTTCGGCCTCGCGGGCGGCTTCGACAAGGACGCGCGCGCCGTGCGCGGCCTGACGATGCTCGGCTTCTCCTACATCGAGGTCGGCACCATCACGCCCCGCCCGCAGCCCGGCAACGAGGCGCCGCGCATGTTCCGCGAGCTCGACCTGCGCGGCCTGCGCAACCGGATGGGCTTCAACAACGAGGGCGCGCACACCGCGGCCGCGTCGCTGCGCCGCCTGCGCTCCTCGGCGGCGGGCCGCCAGCTGCGCATCGGCGTCAACATCGGCAAGAACAAGACGACGTCGGCCGAGAACGCCGCCGAGGACTACGCCCTGTGCGCTCGCGTGCTCGCGCCGTACGCCGACTATCTCGTCGTCAACGTCTCCTCGCCCAACACCCCGGGCCTGCGCGACCTGCAGACCACCGAGGAGCTGCGCCCGATCCTGACGGCCGCGCGCGAGGCCGCCGACGCCGCGACGGCCGAGGCCGGCCTGCCCCGCGTGCCGCTGCTGGTCAAGATCGCCCCGGACCTCGCGGACGAGGACGTCGACGCCGTCGCCGACCTGGCGCTCGAGCTCGGGCTCGACGGCGTGGCCGCCGTCAACACGACCATCGGCCACGACCTGGGCCCGGGCGGCCTGTCGGGCCCGCCGCTGCTGGCGCGCGGCCTCGAGGTCGTGGCCCGCCTGCGTGCACGCCTGGGCGAGGGGCCCGCGATCATCGGCTCGGGCGGCATCACCACGCCCGACGACGCCCGCGCCTACCTGGCCGCCGGGGCGAACCTGATCCAGGGCTACACCGGGTTCATCTTCGAGGGCCCGTTCTGGGCCGCGCACCTGAACCGTGCGCTCGTCGCGGACGCGAAGGCCGCCCGGTGACCGGGCCGATCCGCCCCCGCTGGGAGTGGGTGCTGGTCGACGCCGAGGGCCAGCCCCTCGACGCCTCGCTGAGCCCGGTGTTCACCACCCAGTACGACGCCGAGGAGTGGCTCGGGGAGCGCTGGCGGGCCCTGGCCGAAGCCGGCGCCGCCGAGGCGCGCCTGCTTCACGACGGCGAGCTGGCGACCCCGCCGCTGCCGCTGCGCCTGCCGTAAGGCGTCCCGGCGCACCTGTCCGGGCCACGGCGGTCTCGACCGCGCCGTGACCCGGACAGGGAGTGACAGCTAGCGGCGGGTGGGGTTCGTCTCGCGCGTCTTGTTCGGGTCGCGCTCGACGATGTCGCCCAGCACGTCGTCGATCGTGGCCATGAGCTCGGCCGGGATCGTCACGCCGGAGGCCTTGACGTTCTCCGCGACCTGCTCGGGGCGCGAGGCACCCACCAGGGCGGCGGCGACGTTGTCGTTCTGGAGCACCCAGGCGACGGCGAGCTGCGCCATCGTGATGCCCAGCTCGTCGGCGACGGTGCGCAGCCCCTGCACCCGGGTGAGCACGTCGTCGTTCATGAAGCGGCCGATCATGTTCGCGCCGCCCTTGGCGTCCGTGGCGCGCGAGCCGGCCGGCAGCGGCTGGCCGGGCACGTACTTGCCCGTGAGCACGCCCTGCGCGACGGGCGACCACACGATCTGCGAGAGGCCCTGCTCCTTCGACGCCGGGACCACCTCGTCCTCGATGACGCGCCACAGCATCGAGTACTGGGGCTGGGAGGAGATCAGCGAGAAGCCGAGCTGCTTGGCGAGCGCCTGGCCGGCGCGGATCTGGTCGGCGGTCCACTCGGACACGCCGATGTAGAGGGCCTTGCCCTGGCGCACGACGTCGGCGAACGCCTGCATCGTCTCCTCGAGCGGCGTCTCGTGGTCGTACCGGTGCGCCTGGTAGAGGTCGACGTAGTCCGTCTGGAGGCGGCGCAGGGAGCCGTTGATCGACTCCATGATGTGCTTGCGCGACAGGCCGGAGTCGTTCGCGCCGCCGGGGCCGGTGGGCCAGTAGACCTTGGTGAAGATCTCGAGCGACTCGCGACGCTGCCCCTTGAGGGCCGCGCCGAGCACGCTCTCCGCCGCGCCGTTGGCGTAGGCGTCGGCGGTGTCGAACGAGGTGATGCCGGCGTCGAGGGCGGCGTTCACGCAGGCGGTGGCGACGTCGTTCTCGACCTGCGAGCCGTGGGTGAGCCAGTTGCCGTAGGTGATCTCGGTGATCTTGAGACCGCTGTTGCCGAGGTACCGGTAGTTGACCATGGCGCCACCCTAGACCCCCCGGTCGAACCGTTTCGACCGGGGGAGGGGACCACGGTTCAGGAAGGCCAGACGCCGTGCTTCTTGTGGTTCGGGCGCGGCATGCGCGAACGGCGGATCTGGAAGGCGCGCATGCCCGCGTACCAGGCCGTGCCCCGCTCGATCGAGCCGATCCCGAACTTCGCCTGGAGCTTCTTCTTGAGCCCGTACCACATGACCACCGCGTCGCCGATGGCGATGATCACCACGGCGTAGAGGGCGATGAGCACGCCGAACGCGAGCGTCTGCGACTGGGTCGCCACCGCGAAGTTCACGATGATGAACGCGAACGCCACGGGCAGGAACCACTCGCCCATGTTGAAGCGGGCGTCCACGTAGTCGCGCACGTAGCGTCGCTGGGCGCCCTTGTCGCGCGCCGGCAGGAACCGCTCCTCGCCGCGCTGCATGCCCTCGTAGGCGCGGCTGCGGTTCTCGCGCTGCTTGCTCCGGGCGTCGCGCGTCGCCGCCTTGCGGTCGCTCGGCACCAGGGGGCGCTTGTTCGCGGCCTCGACGGCCGAGCGCTTGGGCGTCGGCCGGCCCTTGCCGGCTTCGATGGCCTGCTCGATCTCGGCGGCCTTCGCGACGGCGTCGTCGGAGGGGGCGGCCGTGGGCTTGTTACGGGAGAACACCCGACGAGTCTACGGTCCGCCGGTCCACGCCGACGCCGGTCCGCCCCGGTAGCGTGGTCGCGTGACCGACCGTGACCCCGCCCCCGCCCCCCACGACGCCGAGACCCTGCGCGCCGCGGTGGACGACCTGTTCCCCGCCCTCCAGGACGACCTGATCTCCCTCGTGCGCATCCCGAGCGTCGCGATGGACGCGTTCGACCCGGCCCACGTCGAGGCGTCGGCCCAGGCCGTCGCCGAGCTCCTCCGCGGAGCGGGCCTGCCCGAGGTCGAGATCCTGCGTTCTCTGCGCCCCGACGGGCGGCCCGGCAAGCCCGCCGTCGTCGCTCGGCGCCCCGCGCCCGACGGCGCCCCCACCGTCATGCTCTACGCGCACCATGACGTGCAGCCGGCGGGCGAGGGCTGGGACACCGACCCGTTCGAGCCGGTCCAGGTGGGCGAGCGGCTCTACGGTCGCGGCGCCGCCGACGACAAGGCGGGCATCGTCGCCCACCTGGGCGCGCTCCGGGCGCTGGCCGCCGCGGACCTCATGCCCGAGGTGGGCGTCACCGTGTTCGTCGAAGGCGAGGAGGAGGACGGGTCGCCGTCGTTCCGTGCGTTCCTCGAGGAGCACCGCGCGCTGCTCGCGGCCGACGTGATCGTGGTCGCCGACTCCTCCAACTGGAAGGTGGGCGTCCCCGCGCTCACGACGTCGCTGCGCGGCCTGGTCGACGGCTTCGTCGAGGTCTCGGTGCTGGGCCACGCCGTCCACTCGGGCATGTTCGGCGGCCCGGTGCTCGACGCGCTCACGCTGCTCTCGCGCCTGGTCGCCACGCTGCACGACGACGCCGGCGACGTCGCCGTGGCGGGCCTGGTGCACGCGCCCGAGCCCGCCGTCGACTACGACGAGTCCGCCTACCGGGCCGAGGCGGCCGTGCTCGACGGCGTCGGGCTGGCGGGCACGGGCTCGCTCGCCGGGCGCATGTGGACCAGGCCGGCGCTGTCGGTCATCGGCATCGACGCGACGTCGGTGGCCCAGGCGTCGAACACGATCACCCCGAGCGCGCGGGCCAAGCTCTCGCTGCGCCTCGCCCCGGGGCAGGACCCGGCGGCCGCGGCGGAGGCGCTCGAGGCGCACCTGCTCGCGAACGCCCCGTTCGGCGCGAAGGTCACGTGGACCACCAAGGAGACCGGCAAGCCGTTCCTGGCCCCGGCCGACACGGCGGCCATGCGCGCCGCCCGCGCCGCGTTCGCCGCGGCGTGGGGCACCGACCCCGTCGACACGGGCATCGGCGGGTCGATCCCGTTCATCGCCGACCTGCTCGAGGTGTTCCCGGACGCGTCGATCCTGGTCACGGGCGTCGAGGACCCGGACTCGCGCGCGCACGGCGCCAACGAGTCGGTGCACCTGGGGGAGCTCCGCAAGGTGGTGCTCGCCGAGGCACTGCTGCTGACGCAGGTGGCCGACACCCTCTGACGGCGGGCGGCCTGGGTCAGCGCTGCGCCACGTCCACGGCGCGGGCCCAGGCCGCGACCTCCTCCGGGAGGGGCGGCGAGGCCGCGGGCGCTTCGTCGCCCAGCAGCGCGATCACGTCGGGCATCGCCACGCGTGAGCCGTCGCGCGACAGGAACCGGCCCGCCAGCCACGTCGTCGCGCAGACGTCGTCGCCCCGCGTGAACACCTGCTCGAGGTACACGACCCGGTCGTCCCAGCCGAGCACGCGGGTCGTGATGCGGAACCGCTCGCCCAGCCGCAGCGAGCGCCGGTACTTGGTGGTCGACGCGGCGACGACGGGGTACCAGCGCCGCTCGCCGAGGCGGCGCACGCCGTCCAGGTCGGCCAGGTAGTTCCAGCGGGCGACGTCGGCCATCTGCAGGTACACGCCGTTGTTGACGTGCCGCAGGATGTCGAGGTCGAGCAGGTTGACCCGCAGGTCCGTGACCGACGGGTCGAGGATCCGCCGCCCTTCGACGGGGCGGCGCGGGCGGACGGCCATCAGTGCCAGCTGCAGGACTCGGCTCACGTCGCGCAGGCTACTGCGGCCCGGCTAGAGCCCGTCCTCGAGGTCCGAGGCCGACTGGTGCTCCAGCACGCGCCGCACCGCCCGCGCGATCTCCCTCGACTCCAGCCGCGCGACCAGGTGCAGGGCCAGGTCGATCCCGGCGGTCACGCCGGCCGAGGTGGCGACGTCGCCGTCGTCCACGAAGCGTGCCTCCGTGTCGACGACGATCGACGGGTCGATCGACACGAGCTCGGCGACGTGGTCGTGGTGCGTCGTGACCGGCCGCCCCGCGAGCAGCCCCGCGGACGCCAGGGCCAGCGCCCCCGTGCCCACGCTCGTGACGATAGGCGTTGCCGCGCGGGCCGCGCGCAGCCAGGCCAGGTGGTCCGGGTCGGCGCGCAGCGCGCCGGTGCCCGGGCCGCCGGGGTGCACCAGCAGGTGCAGCGGCACGACGTCGTCGGCCGACGCCGCGGGGACCACGCGCAGGCCGTGCGCGAGCCGCACGCCGCTGCCGTCGTGCGAGAACGTGCTGACCGTGGGCTGCAGGGACGAGCGCTGCGCCCAGGCGGCGAACACCTCGAAGGGGCCGACGACGTCGAGCTCCTCGGCACCGTCGAACACGAGGATCCCGACATGAGGACCCGCGCTTGTCGTCATGGCGACCATCGTCGTGCCACGATCGGGGTCGTGCACGTGCTGCTCCTCGCCGACCGGACCGCCCTCGCGGACGAGCTCGCCGCCACCTGGCGCGCCGCCGCCACGGGCGACGTCGTGGCCGCCGCCCTCCCCGCGCGGCCCGCGGCCGCCGCCCACGTCCCTGCGGGCGTGTTCGTCCCGCTGTCGGCCCTCGGCCTGACGACGACGGCGCGCGCCGCCGACCCGGCCGAGGTGCGACTGCGCGAGCTCGCCGCGGACGCCGACGTCGTCGTCGTGCACAGGGAGACGCTCGACGGCGACGCCCTGCACGAGGGCGCGCTGCCCCTGGTGGCGCGCGTCGCGGGGGAGGGCGCGCTGCCCGTCGTCGTGCTGGCGGGCCGGGCGGAGGCGAGCCGTCGCGAGTGGTCGGCGGCGGGCGTGAGCGCCGTGCACGAGGTCGGCGACGACCCCGTCGCCCGCGCCGACGCCGTGGCACGCGCCGCGCGGACGTGGGCGCCGAGCTGGTCGGCCGATCCGGTCCGCACGACCCGGCACGGTGCGTAGTATCGGGATGAGCGAGACTCATCCCTTCGTTGGAGGAAGCATGACCGACACTCTCGAGACCGCCACGCACGGCGTGGTCCTGACCGACGTCGCCGCCGGCAAGGTCCGCAGCCTCCTGGAGCAGGAGGGTCGCGACGACCTTCGCCTGCGTGTCGCCGTGCAGCCCGGTGGCTGCTCCGGCCTGATCTACCAGCTCTACTTCGACGAGCGCCTGCTCGACGGCGATGCCGTCAAGGACTTCGACGGGGTCGAGGTCGTCGTCGACAAGATGAGCGTCCCGTACCTCGAGGGCGCCACCGTCGACTTCGCCGACACCATCGAGAAGCAGGGCTTCACGATCGACAACCCGAACGCCGGCAGCTCCTGCGCCTGCGGCGGCTCGTTCGCCTGAGCCTGGTTCGCACCCGGACCGAACGGCCCGGTCACCTGGGGATCTCCCGGGTGACCGGGCCGTCGTCGTAGCGGGAGCGCACAGGTGCCGTGCAGTTGGTCACACCCGTGCGGACGCCCGGCGGGCGTGCGTCAGCACCCTCGGGCCCGCCCCCGCCGAGGGGCGCCGGGTCCGCCGAACGATCTGACACCCCCACGGGGCAGTGTCGCGACCAGCGCAGATGCTGGCGCTTTCGGGTCAGAACGTCACCTTCGTGGGCCGCTCGGACGGCGGTATCCGAAGGGTCGGCGCGCTAGGCTGCGCATATCGAGGACGAGAAGGACCCGCCACCGGCCAGTCGCACCGTGCGTCGTTATCTGACGCAGGATGCTCGGACCGGGCGCGGGTCGTGACGTGAAAGGCCTCCCTTGCAGTCGAAGCCCCCCACCCGCACCAAGCGGGTCATCCTGCGCGCGACAGTCGTCGCCGGCGCGGTCGCCGTGCTGGCCTCCGGTTGTGCGACCGACACCGTGAAGCGCGGTTATCTGCCCGGTTACTCCGACGGGCAGGTGACCGACAAGACGCACAGCATCACGAACCTGTGGGTCGGCTCCTGGGTCGCCGCGCTCATCGTCGGCCTCATCACCTGGGGCCTGATGCTCTGGTGCGTGGCCGCGTACCGCAAGCGCCGTGACGACCACCAGCTGCCCGTGCAGACGCGCTACCACGTGCCGCTCGAGCTGATGTACGTCATCGTGCCGCTCGCGATGGTCCTCGTGCTCTTCTACCACACCGACAAGGTGATGACCGATGTCCAGAAGGTGGACGGCAACGCCGACGTCCACATCCAGGTCATCGGCAAGCAGTGGAGCTGGGACTTCAACTACCTGGACGACAACGTCTACGACACGGGCCAGCACCTCAACGACCCGGGCGCGGTGACGGCGGCCGACGAGGTCGACAACACCCCCGGCACGTCGACGGCCCTGCCGACGCTCTACCTGCCCGCGGGCGAGAAGGTCGAGTTCACGCTCGACTCGCGCGACGTGATCCACTCGTTCTGGATCCCCGCGTTCCTCTACAAGGAGGACGTGATCCCGGGCAAGACCAACAAGTTCGAGGTCACCCCCGAGCGTCTGGGCACCTACGCCGGCAAGTGCGCCGAGCTCTGCGGTGAGTTCCACTCGGGGATGCTCTTCAACGTCAAGGTCGTCTCGCCCGACGAGTACAAGGCCCACATGGACGCGCTGCGCCAGAAGGGCAACACGGGCCAGCTCGGGCTCGACCTGAACCGCCACCAGGAGGCCCTGTCCTCCAACGACAGCCAGGAGGCCGGCAACTGATGGCCGTCACCGCATCTCATGGCGTCCAGGTGATCCCGGGGCTCGCGCCCCGGCGCCAGAACCTGGGGCGCACCGTGATCAAGTGGATCACGTCGACCGACCACAAGACGATCGGCTACATGTACCTGATCATGTCGGTGATCTGGTTCTGCGTCGGTGGCGTCCTGGCCCTGGTCATGCGTGCCGAGCTCTTCGAGCCCGGCCTGCAGGTGGTGCAGAGCAAGGAGCAGTACAACCAGCTCTTCACGATGCACGGCACGATCATGCTGCTGCTGTTCGCGACGCCGCTCTTCGCGGGCTTCGCGAACGTCATCATGCCGCTGCAGATCGGCGCCCCTGACGTCGCCTTCCCGCGCCTGAACATGTTCGCGTTCTGGCTGTTCTTCTTCGGCGGCATCATCGCCGGCGCCGGCTTCTTCACCCCGCAGGGCGCCGCCTCGTTCGGATGGTTCGCCTACGCGCCGCTCTCGAACACGACGTTCAGCCCAGGCCTGGGCGGTGACCTCTGGGTCTTCGGCCTCGCCCTCGGTGGTTTCGGCACAATCCTCGGTGCCGTCAATTTCATCACCACCATCATCACGATGCGTGCGCCCGGCATGACCATGTTCCGCATGCCGATCTTCACGTGGAACACGCTGATCACCAGCATCCTCGTGCTGATGGCCTTCCCGCCGCTGGCCGCCGCGCTGTTCGCGCTCGGCGCCGACCGCCGCCTCGGCGCGCAGGTGTTCAACCCCTCGAACGGTGGCGCCATCCTGTGGCAGCACCTGTTCTGGTTCTTCGGTCACCCCGAGGTGTACATCATCGCGCTGCCGTTCTTCGGCATCGTCTCCGAGGTCATCCCGGTGTTCAGCCGCAAGCCGATCTTCGGCTACAAGGGCCTCATCTACGCGACGATCTCGATCGCTGCGCTCTCCGTGACCGTGTGGGCCCACCACATGTACGTGACCGGCTCGATCACGCTGCCGTTCTTCTCGTTCATGACGATGCTCATCGCCGTCCCGACCGGTGTGAAGTTCTTCAACTGGATCGGCACGATGTGGCGGGGCAAGCTCACGTTCGAGACGCCGATGCTGTGGTCGATCGGCTTCCTCGTCACCTTCCTCTTCGGCGGCCTGACCGGCGTCATCCTGTCGAGCCCGGCGCTGGACTTCCAGCTCTCCGACTCGTACTTCGTCGTCGCGCACTTCCACTACGTGGTGTTCGGCACCGTGGTGTTCGCGATGTTCGCCGGCTTCTACTTCTGGTGGCCGAAGATGACGGGCCGCATGCTCGACGAGCGCCTCGGCAAGTGGCACTTCTGGATGCTGTTCATCGGCTTCCACATGACCTTCCTGATCCAGCACTGGCTGGGCGTCAAGGGCATGCCGCGCCGCTACGCCGACTACATGCCCCAGGAAGGCTTCACCTGGATGAACCAGGTGTCCACCGTGGGCGCCTTCATCCTCGGCGCGTCGCTGCTGCCGTTCTTCTGGAACGTGTACACGACGTGGCGCAAGGCCCCGCTCGTGACCGTCGACGACCCGTGGGGCTACGGCCGCTCGCTCGAGTGGGCGACCTCCTGCCCGCCGCCGCGCCACAACTTCACCTCGCTGCCCCGCATCCGTAGCGAGTCCCCGGCGTTCGACCTGCACCACCCCGAGGTTGCCGCCATGGAGCACCCGGAGCTGTACCCGCAGTACGCGGGCGCGACCACGACGACCATCGAGGAGGCCGGCAAGTGAAGACCGAGACCAGACTCTTCCTCCTCCTCGCCCCGTTCTTCGTCGTCGCCGGCGTCGTCTACGGCTTCATGACGCACTGGCGCGAGCCGGTCGGTTTCCTCGGGATGCCGCTGCTCGGTGGCCTCACGGCCATGATCGGTGCGTACCTCGCGCTGACCGCCCGCCGCATCGACGCCCGCCCCGAGGACGACGAGAACGGCGAGATCGCCGACGGTGCCGGTGACATGGGCGTGTACGCCCCGTGGAGCTGGTGGCCGCTGGTGCTCGGCGCCGCCGCCGCGACCGGCTTCCTGGGCCTCGCCGTGGGCTGGTGGATCCTGTACATGGCTTTCCTGCTCGCGATCGTCGGCCTGGTCGGCTGGGTCTTCGAGTTCAGCCGGGGTCAGCACGCGCACTGACCCGACCTTACGCCGCGGCGTCGCTGCCACGAGGCGGCATTGCGGCTCGGCAGCCACGAGACCGACACGAGGGGGCCCGCTCCGATGGGAGCGGGCCCCCTCGTCGTTGTCTGAGCGGGCGTCTGCGGGCTCCTCGACCCGTCCCGACCCGGGCCACCTCTGCACCGACAGGGCCGCGAGAGCCACCGCCCGGTCCCGAGTGAGCGGAAGCCTGGATACTGGCTGCCTGGCGAAGGAGGCCCCATGATCGACGACTGCCCGCACAAGCAGACGAGCGCCAGCCACGGGCTGGTGTACACGGCCCGGCGTGGCCGGGTCTGGCACGACGAGATCGTCTGCGACGCGTGCGACCGCGACGTCTGGTTCGAGCACTACGAGCATCCCGCCGACGACCCGGCCCAGGCCCAGCCGGGGCCCCGCCACGACCCCCACCCGGCCCACTCGATGTGGGAGGGGAGCAGGGAGTAGGCGCGCGCCGCCCGAGCCGTGCCGAGGCCGGACCTGGAGACAGAAGAACGCCCCCTGCCGCACAGCGGCAGGGGGCGTTCTCGCTAGCTCAGTACAGAGGCGTCAGAGAGACGGGACGATCAGGCCGGCCGTCTGCGTCTTGGCGCGGGCCAGGCGCGCATCGGCGTCGGCCCAGTTCACGATGTTCCACCAGGCGCTGACGTAGTCGGCGCGCACGTTCTGGTAGTCCAGGTAGTAGGCGTGCTCCCAGCAGTCGAGCAGCACGATCGGCACGAGGCCGAGCGCGATGTTGCCCTGCTGGTCGTAGAGCTGCACGATGACGAGCTTCTGGCCGATGGAGTCCCAGGCGAGGATGGCCCAGCCGGAGCCCTGGACGCCCGCGGCGACTGCTGCGAAGTGCGCCTTGAACTTCTCGAAGGAACCGAAGTTCTCGTCGATCGCGGACGCGATGTCGCCGGTCGGCTCTCCGCCGCCCTCGGGGGAGAGGTTGGTCCAGAACGCCGAGTGGTTCACGTGACCGCCGAGGTTGAACGCAAGGTTCTTCTCGTGCAGGTTCACCGCGGCGAGGTCGCCCTTGTCGCGCGCCTCGGCGAGCTTCTCGAGGGCCGTGTTGGCGCCCGCGACGTACGCGGCGTGGTGCTTGGAGTGGTGCAGCTCCATGATGCGGCCCGAGATGTGGGGCTCGAGAGCCGCGTAGTCGTACGCGAGGTCGGGGAGCGTGTAGACAGCCATCAACTTCCTCCTGTTGCGTTGGTGGGGCAAAGACGACGACCCGTGCTGCGCCCCCGCGAGGGGAGAGCGGCACGGGCCGTCGACGTGGGTCAGGTCAGGGTTCAGCGCTCCTGGTCGGCACGCTGAGCGCCTGCCGGCAGAGCGGCATGCTCGTCGTGCTGAGCCTCGATCGCCTCGTGGCCGTGAGCACCGTGCGCGGCGGCCAGCTCGGCCGGCGTGACGGGCTCGATGCGGTCCTCGAAGAAGAACCGCGACAGGCGGTGCCAGCGCTTCTCGGTCGAGTAGCCCTTGCGCTTGACGCCGCGCGAGTCGGCGGCCGGGGCCAGCTCGAGGGGCTTGTGCGCCTCGTAGTTGACGCGCAGCCAGCGCTCCTGCTCGTCGAGCGGGGTGTGGACCTCGATGTACTCACCCGAGGCGAACCGCACGATGCGGCCCGACTCGTGGCCGTGGAGCACGAGCTCGCGGTCCTTGCGCTGCAGGCCGAGGCACAGGCGCTTGGTCACCCAGAATGCGAACCACGGGCCGAGGAAGATCAGCACCCGGAAGATCCAGGTGATCTCGTTGATCGACAGGTGGAAGTGCGTCGCGATGAGGTCGTTCGAGCCGGCCAGCGCCAGGATGATGAACGCCGTCAGGAAGGCGACGCCCAGGCCGGTGCGGGTCGGGACGTTGCGCGGGCGGTCGAGCACGTGGTGCTCGCGGTGGTCGCCCGTGACCTTGGCCTCGAGGAACGGGTAGGCCAGCAGGAACGTGAACAGGATGCCTGGCACGATCACGGCAGGGACCAGCACGTTGAGCGACAACGTATAGCCGCCCCACGTGACGATCTCGGCTTGGCCTGGCATCAGGCGTAGAGCGCCCTCGAGGAACAGCATGTACCAGTCGGGCTGCGCGCCCGCGGACACAGGTGACGGGTCGAACGGGCCGTAGTTCCAGACCGTGTTGATCGCCATCGTGGCGCCCATCAGGGCGAGCACGCCGAAGATGAAGAAGAAGTTGCCACCCATCTTCGCGACGTACACCGGGAAGGCGGGGAAGCCGACGACGTTCTTGTCGGTGCGGCCACCACCCGGGTACTGGGTGTGCTTGTGCAGCACCATGAGGAACAGGTGCAGGCCCACCAGGGCGAGGATCAGGCCCGGCACGAGCAGGATGTGCACCGTGAACAGGCGGGCAATGATGTGCTCGCCCGGGAACTCGCCGCCGAACAGGAAGTACGACATGTACGACCCGATGATCGGGATCGACAGGACGACGCCGTCGGCGATGCGCAGACCGTTTCCGGAGAGCACGTCGTCGGGGAGCGAATAGCCGGAGAAGCCGGCCGCCAGGCCGAGGATCATCAGCGTCGCGCCGACGAGCCAGTTGAGCTCGCGCGGCTTGCGGAACGCGCCGGTGAAGAACACACGCATCATGTGCACCACGATCGCGGCCATGAAGATCAGGGCCGACCAGTGGTGGATCTGGCGCATCAGCAGGCCGCCGCGCACCGAGAACGAGATGTCGAGCGTGGAGGCGAACGCGGCGGACATGAGCTGGCCGTGCAGCTGCGGCAGCTTGCCCTCCCACGTCACGAGGGCCATCGAGGGCTGGAAGAACAGCGCGAGGAACACGCCGGTGATCAGCAGCACGACGAACGAGAACAGCGCGATCTCGCCGAGCATGAAGGACCAGTGGTCCGGGAAGATCTTGCGCGCGAACTCCTTGACAGCGACGCCGATGCTGGTGCGCTGGTCGAGGTAGTCAGCAGCCTTGCCGGCCGGCGTGGTCGGTTCGGCGTTCTTCTTTGTCTGGGCAGGGGTCGCGGTGCTCACTTCAGGCGCTCCCAGTAGCTCGGGCCGACGGGCTCGGAGAAATCGTCCTCAGCGACAAGGTACCCCTCGTCGTCGACGGTGATGGGCAGCTGAGGCAGAGGACGGCGGGCCGGACCGAAGACCACCTTGGCGCCGTCGGCGATGTCGAACGTCGACTGGTGGCACGGGCACAGCAGGTGGTGCGTCTGCTGCTCGTACAGCGCGACGGGGCAGCCGACGTGCGTGCAGACCTTCGAGTACGCGACGATGCCGTCGTACGAGGCGCCCTTGCGCTGCTCGGAGCGGATGTCCTCGGGGTTGAGGCGCACCAGCAGGACGATGGCCTTCGCCTTCTCGGAGATCCACTCCTCGGACTGGCGGAAGCTCGCCGGCACGTCCGGGATGATGTGCGCGACCGAGCCGACGGTGAGGTCCGCGGCCTTGAGCGGGCGACCCTCGGGGTCGGTCGCGAGGCGCACGCCCTTCTTCCACAGCGTGTGGCGGAACTTGCTGACGTTCCAGTCGCCACCGACCGAGCTGATCAGCGGCACGGCGACGGTCAGCGGGAACAGCGCGAGCGCACCGACCATCGCGCCCTTGAGGACGCCGCGACGGGCGATGCCCGAGTCCTCGACGCCCTGCTGGAGGGCGACGACGGCGACCTCGCGGACCTCGGGGGAGGACTCGATCGGGTGGCGCTCGTCGATGTACTCATGGTTCGACATGAGGGCCTTGGCCCAGTGGATGGCCGCGAAGCCGATGCCGAGCAGCGAGACCGCGAGGCCGATGCCGAGCAGGATCGTCGACGTGCGGACGCCCGGCGTGGTGCCGTCGGGGCGCACGGCGAAGTAGGCGACCAGCGTGCCGATGGTGCCGAGGGCGGAGATCCCGAAGAGCAGGATGATGATCCGCTCGGCGCGCTTGGCCGCCTTCGGGTCGGTGTCGGTCAGGCGGTGCTTGTGCGCGGGCACGCCCGGGTCGGCGAACCGCTCCGGGTGCACGAGCTCGCCGGCGCCGTGCGCGTGGCCGACCTCGGTCGACGGGTTCGTGGGGTGGTTCTCGCTCACGAGGACTTCGCTCCGATCCAGATGGCGCCGCCGATCATGATGGCGAGGCCGACGACCCATGCCCACAGACCCTCAGAGACCGGGCCGAGGCTGCCGAGGTCGAGACCGCCGGCCGAGCCCTGGTGCTGCTGGTCGAGGAACGCGATGATGTCGCGCTTGCCCTCGGGGGTGATGTTGGCGTCGTTGAACACCGGCATCGACTGGGGACCGGTGAGCATGGCCTGGTAGATGTTGCGGTTCGACGTCTGCATGAGCGACGGGGCGAACTTGCCCTCCGAGAGGGCACCGCCCGCGCCGACCGCGTTGTGGCACATCGCGCAGTTCGTGCGGAACAGGGCCATGCCGTTCGCCGGGTCACCCTTCGACGGGTCGACCATCTCGTCCGTCGGGATGGCCGGGCCGGCGCCGAGCGACGCGACGTAGGCGGCGAGCGCCTGCGTCTGGGCCTCGTTCATCTGACGCGGCTTGGCCTGGGCCTGCGGGCCGTCCATCGCCATCGGCATGCGACCGGTCGACACCTGGAAGTCGACGGCGGCGGCGCCGACACCGACGAGCGACGGCGCGTTGGCCGTTCCCTCCGCAGCGGGGCCGTGGCAGGTGGCGCAGTTCGCCTGGAACAGCTCCTTGCCCGTCTGGATGTCGGAGGTGCTGGTGGTCGCGGCTTCTGCCGGGCTCGGGGCGAAGGCGGCGTACACGCCGCCCGTGACCAGCAGCGCCAGCAGCAGGAGCACGACCGGGGCGGCCCGGTGGTGCCTGCGGGCGGCGAGTGCCTTCACGAAAGTGACCTCGTCTCGTGGCTGTGGAGGGTGGTACGGACGGCGAGGAGGGGCGCCTGCGCCCCCGCGACCGTCACTGGAGCAGGTAGATGACGCAGAACAGGGCGATCCAGACGACGTCGACGAAGTGCCAGTAGTAGGACGTGACGATGCCGGTCGTGGCCTCGTGGTGGCCGAACCGCTTCGCGGAGAACGAGCGGCCCAGCAGCATGAGGAAGGCGATGAGACCGCCGATCACGTGGAGACCGTGGAAGCCCGTCGTCAGGTAGAAGACCGAGCCGTAAGGGCTCGAGGAGATCGTCACGCCCTCGTGGACGAGGCTGGCGTACTCGAAGATCTGGCCGCCGATGAAGAAGGCACCCATGAGGTAGGTCAGGGTGATCCACTCGTTCATGCCCCAGCGGGTGACCTGCCAGAGCTTGCCCGTGCGGATGGGCCGGAAGCCCTCGGCCGCGGTGACGCCGGCCTGGCACGTGATCGAGGAGAGCAGCAGCACCGTGGTGTTCACGGCGGCGAACTTGACGTTGAGGTGTGCGGTCTCGGCAGCCCAGGCCGCGGGGTCCATCACGGAACGCACCGTGAAGTACATCGCGAAGAGGCCGGCGAAGAACATCAGCTCGCTGGCGAGCCAGACGATCGTCCCGACCGACACCGGGTTGGGGCGGTTGACGCTCACATGCTGGTGAGCGGTGGGGGCAGCAGCCGTAGCGGTCGTGGACACGGAGTCATTATTGCGGACTCGGACACAGTTCTGGCCATGGCAAGCGGCACTTTCGGACCGGAAGTCCGCGGAATTCCGCGGATTTACGCCGAAGTGCTCTGGCTTGCTGACGGTTGCTGAAAGAGTGCCACGAAAAGACCACGTTTTCCGGGTTCTCGACGTGACGCGACTGTGCCACGATGCCAGCAAAACGCGGGTTCAGACGGCCGCCGACGCTTTTCGACGCGTGCGGTGGCTCGAGGGAGAGGCACACGGCATGACGGCTTCCGAGGCGCTGGCGAACGGTCCGCGCATCCTGCTCTACAGCGACGACCGCACCGTGCGTGAGCAGGTGCGCCTCGCCGTCGGGCCGCGGCTGCGTGCGCACGCGCCAGCGATCGAGTGGGCCGAGGCCGCCACGGCGGCCGCCGTCGTTACCGCCGCGGACGCCGGGGGCTGGGACCTGCTGGTGCTCGACGGCGAGGCCGACAAGGCCGGGGGCATGGGCCTGGCCCGGCAGCTCAAGAACGAGGTGTACGAGTGCCCGCCGATCCTCGTGCTCACGGGCCGCGCCGAGGACGCCTGGCTCGCGTCGTGGTCGCTCGCCGACGCCGTGGTGCCGCGCCCGCTGGACGCCGTGAGCGTGCAGGCCGCCGTGGCGGGGCTCCTGGAGGGTGCGCGGGCCTGACCAGGTCCGCGGTACGAGTCGTGCGGCGGTCGCGGCGCACGACCCGGTAGCGTTCGTTACTGCCCGCGCGCGCGGGCGCCCGCCCGGCCGCCTGGTCGGCACCGAGAGAAGGACGAGCGTTGAGCGAGCCTGCAGTCGACCCCGCACCCGCGACCGACCCCACGCTGGCGTGGCCGTTCGTCATGAACCAGCTCGTGGCCCGTCAGGACCTCTCCGCCGCGCAGACGCGGTGGGCCATGGACGAGGTCATGTCGGGGGTGGTCTCGCCGGCGCGCCTGGCCGGGTTCCTCATGGGCCTGCGCTCCAAGGGGGAGACGGTCGACGAGCTCGTCGGGCTCGCCGCCGCGATGCTCGAGCACGCCACGCGCATCGAGGTGCCGGGCCGCACGGTCGACCTGGTCGGCACCGGCGGCGACCGCGCACACACGGTCAACATCTCCACCATGGCCGCGATCGTCGTCGCCGGGACCGGGCTGCGCGTCGTCAAGCACGGAAACCGGGCGGCGACGTCGGCCTCCGGGTCGGCCGACGTGCTCGAGGCCCTGGGCATCCGGCTCGACCACGCGCCGGCCCGCGTCGCCGAGATCGCGGCCGAGGCCGGGATCACGTTCTGCTTCGCGACGGTGTTCCACCCGTCGATGCGGCACGCCGGCGTGGCCCGCAAGGAGGTCGCGGTGCCGACGGCGTTCAACTTCCTGGGGCCGCTCACCAACCCCGCCCAGCCGGGCGCCACGGCCGTCGGCTGCGCGGACGCCCGCATGGCGCCGCTCATGGCCGGGGTGTTCGCCGAGCGCGGCACGTCGGCTCTCGTCTTCCGTGGCGACGACGGGCTCGACGAGCTCGCCGCGACCGGCGGCACGCGCGTCTGGGACGTGCGCGATGGCGCCGTGGTCGAGGGCCACATCGACGCCGCCGCGGACCTCGGGCTCCGGCGCATCACGGTCGAGGACCTGCGCGGCGGCGATGCCGCTCACAACGCCGGCGTTGCGCTCGCCGTGCTGGACGGGTCCGACCAGGGCCCGGTGCGCGAGACCGTGCTGCTCAACGCCGCCGCGGCCATCGCGGCGGACGGCACGCTGCCCGGGACCGCCGAGGGCACGCTCGTGGAGCGCCTCGCCGCGGGCCTGGAGGCCGCGCGCCGCTCGGTCGACGACGGCGGCGCCGCCGCCACGCTCGAGCGCTGGAAGGCCGCCGCAGCCTGACACATCCGGCGGTCGCGCCGAAGTCGGCGGTCGGGCCGACGTCGGCGGTCGAGCCGGCCTCGACCGCCGAGCGGCCGCTACTCGAGCCCGAGCGCGAACGCCTGGTCGAGGTCGACGCTCGAGTACGCGCGGAACGCGATGAGCGTCTCGGTGCGCAGCACGCCGGCCACCTTGCTGATGCCGTCGGCGATCGCGTCGGCGAGCTCCTCGTGGCTGCGCACGCGCACCATGGCGACGAGGTCGGCCTTGCCGGTCACCGAGTAGACCTCGCTGACGCCCTGGAGGTTGACGACCTTGTCGGCGACCTCGGGGATCATGTTCGGTTCGGTGTCGATCAGCACGATGGCGGTCAGCATGGGGCCATCGTAGTGATCTGGGCCCTGACCTCGCCCGAGACACCCGCGAGATCCGCGTGCGAGAGCGCGGACCTGACGGGCACGGCCCAGGGGTCGCTCGTGTGCACCAGGCGGACGCCCGGCGACTCGAGCCAGTCGATCACCAGCGCGGCCTCCTCGGGGTGGCAGGCGGGCGCCGGCGGGACGGGCGGCTCGACGGACTCGGCGGTGGCGCGCAGCGCGTCGACGACAGGCAGCGGGTCCTCGTGGGGACCGGTCACGGCCGTGCCGGCCAGGCGCGCATGGCGGACGACGATCAGCTCCCAGCCGCCCGCCGACGTCGGGCGGGCCGCCACGAGCTCGGCGCACGCGGCCAGCGGGGCGAGGCGCTGGGCGCGACCCGCACCCTGGACGTAGGCGCGCAGGCGTCCGGTGACCAGGCCCGCCTCCTCGAAGCGTTCCTCGGCGGCGAGGCGGCCGATGCGCCCGGCGAGCGCCCGCACCACCGGCGACGGGTCGCCCGTCAGCACGTCCGACGCCGCCTTCGCGACCGCGGCGTACGCGTCGTCGGGCGCGTCGACGGCGGTGCAGGGCGCGGAGCAGCGCCCCATCCCGGCGAGCGCGCACGGGCTCCCCGGGGTGCGCGACACGACGGCGAGCCGCATCGAGCACTGCCGCAGCGGCAGCGCGTCGTGGAGTGCGTCGACGGCCTCCTGGGCCACGCGCCGCGAGCCGAACGGGCCGATGTGCGGCGCGCCCGCCCGCACCTCGCGCACCACGGACAGGCGCGGGTACGGCTCGTCGGTGAGGCGCACCCAGGTGTGCCGCTCGGGATGCTTGGACCGGCGGTTGTACCGGGGCTCGTGCTCGGTGATGAGCCGCAGCTCCCGCACCGAGGCCTCCAGCGGAGTCGCGCACACCACCGGTGTGACCTCGTGCGCGATCCGCACCATCTCCGTGATGCGGCGCCGCTTCTCGGCAGCGGTGAAGTAGGAGCGCACGCGCTTCTTGATGTTGGTGGAGGTGCCCACGTACAGCACCTCGTCGCCCGGGCCCTTGAACAGGTACACGCCCGGTGCCTCGGGCAGGCCGTCGGCCAGGTGCCGCTTGCGTCGCACGTCGGGCGGCACGGGGTCGGCGGCCGTCGCGAGGTCCTCCAGGTGCGTCACGCCCATGGAGCCGAGCCGGCCGAGCAGGGCGTGCAGCACGTCGACCGTGGCCCGCGCGTCGGCCAGGGCCCGGTGCTCCGGGGTGACCTGGGCGTGGAACAGGTTCGCGAGGGTCGAGAGCTTGTGGTTCGGGGCCTCGTCGCGCGTCACCACGCGGCGGGCGAGCGGCACGGTGTCGACGACCGGGAAGCCCGGCCACGGGTAGCCGAGGCCGGCCGCGGCCGCCTTGAGGAACCCGACGTCGAACGGCGCGTTGTGGGCCACGAGCACCGACCCGTGCGCCCACTCGAGGAAGCTGGGCAGCACCAGGTCGATCTGCGGCGCCGTGGCGACCATCGCCGTCGTGATGCCGGTGAGCCGCGCGATGAACGCGGGTACCTCGCGGCCCGGGTTGACCAGCGACTGGAACTCGCCCAGCACCTCGCCCCCACGCACCTTGACGGCGCCGATCTCGGTGATGCCCGAGTCGGAGGCACGGGTGCCCGTGGTCTCCAGGTCGACGACCACGAAGGTGACGTCGCGCAGCGGCGTACCGAGGTCCTCGAACGAGGGCTGGATGCCTCGCGGGGGTGCGGCGGCCGCCTGCTGCGTCATGCGGGGAACCGTAGAGGGACCCCCTGACACGCCCCGTCACACGGTGTGGAGCGAGCTCCTGTCCGTGGAGGTGTAGAGCGCGTCGATCTCGGCCTCGAAGTCCTTGACCACGAGCGCCCGCTTGAACTTCAGCGACGGCGTCAGGTACCCGTTCTCCACGGTGAAGTCGCCGGGGAGCACGGTGAACTTGCGGATCGACTCGGCCTTCGAGACCGCGCCGTTGGCGCGCGTGACGGCCTCGTCGAGCGCCGCGAGCACGTCCGGGTCCGTGCGGGCCTCGTCCACCGACATGGCGGGCTTGCCGTGCATCGACAGCCAGCCGGGCAGCCCTTGGGCGTCGAGCGTGACCAGCGCGCCGATGAACGGCCTGTTGTCGCCGACGACGACGCACTGGCTGACCAGCGTGTGCGCGCGCAGGCGGTCCTCGAGGACGGCCGGGGCGACGTTCTTGCCGCCGGCGGTCACGATGATCTCCTTCTTGCGCCCGGTGATGCGCAGGTACCCGTCCTCGTCGAGCGAGCCCAGGTCGCCGGTGCGGAACCAGCCGTCCTCGTCGAAGGCCTCCGCCGTGGCCTGCGGGTTGCCGTGGTAGCCGCGGAAGATGTGGTGGCCGCGCAGCAGGATCTCGCCGTCGGGCGCGATGCGGGCCGCACAGCCGGGCAGCTGCGCCCCGACGGTGCCGATCTTGATGCGCTCGGGCCGGTTGACGCACGTGGGCGCGGTCGACTCCGTGAGGCCGTAGCCCTCGAGGATCGTCAGGCCGATGCCGCGGTAGAAGTGACCCAGGCGCTCGCCCAGCGGGCCGCCGCCCGAGACCGCGTATCGGGCCCGGCCGCCCAGCTTGCCGCGCAGCGTGCCGAACACGAGCGCGTCGGCGACCGAGTGCTGTGCCTTGAGCCACAGAGACGGGCCGTGCGGCGTGTCGAGCGCGCGGGACCAGGCGACCGCCGCCGCCGCCGCCCAACGGAAGATCTTGAGCTTGCCGCCCGCCGCGGCCGTCTGCTCGGCGGTGTTGTAGACCTTCTCGAACACGCGGGGCACGGCCAGGATGTACGTCGGCCGGAAGCCGCCCAGGTCGTCGACGAGCGTCTTGATGTCGGGGGAGTGGCCCAGCACGGTGCCGCTCGAGATGGCAAGCACCTCGATGAACCGCGCGAACACGTGCGCGAGCGGCAGGAAGAGCAGGGTCCGGCCGCCGGCGGCCGCGAACACCTCGGGCACCTCCGGCACGGTGTTGGCCGTGAGCGACGCGAAGTTGCGGTGGGTCAGCTCGGCGCCCTTGGGGCGGCCGGTCGTGCCTGACGTGTAGATGATCGTGGCGACGTCGTCGAGCGACGCGAGCGCGCGGCGACGCGCGATCTCCGCGTCGGGCACGTCCGCCCCGGCGGCGACGAGCGCGTCGACGGCGCCCGCGTCGAGCACCAGCACCTCGCGGCACGCCGGTGCCTGGTCGCGCACCTGCTCGACGACGGCGGCGTTCTCGGACGTCTCGACGACGAGCACGCTGACGTCCGAGTCGCCCAGGATCCACTGCACCTGCTCGGCGCTCGACGTCTCGTAGATCGGCACCGGGACGGCCCCCGCGGCCCACGCGGCGAAGTCGAGCAGCGTCCACTCGTAGCGCGTGCGCGACATGATGCCGACGCTGTCGCCCGGCCCGACGCCGTGGGCCACGAGGCCCTTCGCGACGGCGACGACCTGCGCGTCGAACTCCCGCACGGTGACGGGCTCCCAGGCGTCGCCGCGGCGCACCTCCGCGAGGACGGCGTCGGGGTCGCGCCGCAGCCGGTCGGCGACCACGTCGTTGAGGTTCGACGTGCTCGGCAGCTCGACCCGCAGGGGGATGGCGGTCTCGTCCATGCTGGCTCCAGTGACAGGTGACGGTCGTGCGGCCGAACGATACTCCGTCTCACTGGTGTCTGTGACCACGGTCACGTGGGCGAGACGCGCCTTCGCCTCGCGAGACCGCTGCCCGCCGGGGTCGAAGCGTCGCTAGTCTGGGCGAGCGTGCGCGTGACCAGTGCGATCGGCCCGCACGCCACGACCATCAGGACCAGCACTTGGAGGACAGGCCCATGCATGCGATCGGGGTCGACATCGGCGGCACGAAGATCGCCATCGGCGTCGTGGACGAGGACGGCCAGATCCTGGCCCAGGTGCGCCGCGACACCGACGCCGACGACGCCGCGAGCATCGACCGGGTGATCGCCGACGCGGTCAACGAGCTCGCCAAGCAGCACCCGGTCGGGGCGGTGGGCGTGGCCGCGGCGGGGTTCGTGAGCTCCGACCGCACCACGATGGCCTTCGCGCCCAACATCGACTGGCGCAACTACCCGCTCGGCACCAAGATCGCCGACCTCATCGAGGTCGACGTGCCGGTCGTCGTCGAGAACGACGCGAACGCGGCCGGCTGGGCGGAGTTCCGCTTCGGTGCGGGGCGCGCGGCGTCCGACATGCTCATGCTGACGATCGGCACGGGCCTGGGCGGCGCCGTGGTGGTCAACCGCGAGCTCGTGCGCGGGCGCTGGGGCGTCGCGGCCGAGGTGGGCCACATGCGCGTCGTGCCGGGCGGCCACTACTGCGGTTGCGGCCACGAGGGCTGCTGGGAGCAGTACGCCTCCGGCAGCGCCCTGGTCCGCGACGCCAAGGCTGCCGTGGTAGCGCTCCCGCACCTGGGTGGGCGCATCCTCGAGCTCGCCGGCGGCGACCGTCGCAAGATCAAGGGCCCGCACGTCACGCAGGCCGCGCACGAGGGCGACACGCTCGCCGTCGACCTGCTCGCCAAGCTGGGCCGCTGGATCGGCGAGGGCGCGGCGTCGGTCGCCGCCCTGCTCGACCCGGAGCTCATCGTGATCGGCGGCGGCGTGGCCGCGGCCGGCGACCTGCTGCTGCTCCCGGCGCGCGAGGGCTTCGAGGCGCAGCTCTCCGCGCTCGGTCACCGGCCTGTCGCCGCGATCGAGCTGGCCCTCCAGGGCAACGAGGCGGGCATGGTCGGCGCGGCCGACCTCGCCCGGCGCTAGCCCACCGGTCCTAGACCACGGCGCCGTCGTCGTGGTCGTCGGGGTCGCGGTGCGACGGCATCCGCCACACGAGCACCGCGACCGCGGCGAGGAACGCGAGCACGGCCAACGGCCCCACCCAGCCGGGCACGAACAGCCCGGACACGAACGACCGGACGATCAGCGCCACGACGGCGAGCAGCGGCACACCCGCCGCGACCGCCCACGCGAGCGTCACGAGCGGGTCGCGCCCGGTGATCACCGGGCCCGGGTCCGGGGGAGTGAAGTGCGACTGGGCGTCCTCGAGCGCCTCGACGTCCGGCGTGGCGGGCCAGTCGCGCGGGCCCGTGGGACGTGCGACGACGTGCCCGGTCACGGGCGGCGCCGGCGTCTCGGGGGCGACCTCACCCGCGTCGTCGTCCGCCTCTTTGTCGATGTCGCCCAGCTGCGCGACGATGTCGGCCCACCGGGCCTCGACCTCGGCGTCCTCGATGCCGCCGTTGCCGTCGGCGGCGTCGCGGGCGCCGTCGCCCGGTGCACCGTCGTCGTGTCCCGCGCCGTCGCCTCTGCTCGTCCCGGCCATATGAACACCTTAGAGTTCATGCGACGCCGTGCGCTGCCCCCTGCGCTCATCGGGTTCTAGGAGGACCGCTTGTTCTACTGGCTCATGAGGCACGTCTTGGCCGGGCCGTTGCTCAAGCTGTACTTCCGCCCGTGGACCAAGGGGCTCGAGAACGTCCCCGTGGACGGCCCGGCGATCCTCGCCTCCAACCACCTCGCGGTCATCGACTCGTTCACGCTCCCGCTGGTGCTGGAGCGGCAGGTCCAGTTCCTCGGCAAGTCGGACTACTTCACCGGGCGCGGCATCAAGGGCCGCATGGTGGCCGGGTTCATGCGCGGCGTCGGCACCATCCCTGTCGACCGGTCGGGCGGCAAGGCGTCCGAGGCGGCGCTCAACACCGGCCTGCGGGTGCTGCAGGACGGCGGCCTGTTCGGCATCTATCCCGAGGGCACCCGCAGCCCCGACGGGCGGCTGTACCGCGGCAAGACGGGCGTCGCGCGCCTGGCGCTCGAGTCCGGCGCCCCCGTGGTCCCCGTCGCGATGGTGGGCACGAACAAGGCCCAGCGGGTGGGCCAGGTGATCCCCAAGCCGATGCCCATCGGCATCGTCATCGGCGAGCCCCTGGACTTCACCCGGTACAAGGGCATGGAGAGCGACCGGTTCGTCCTGCGCGCCGTCACGGACGAGATCGTGTACGCGATCCTGCGCCTGTCGGACCAGGAGTACGTCGACATCTACGCCGCCACGGCCAAGGCCCGCATCGCCGCGGAGAAGGCCGCCGAGCGCCGCGCCGCGGCCGAGGAGCAGCCCGCCCCCGAGGGTGACGACACGGCGCCGCAGGCCTGAGGTCTCACCACGCGCCCGGCGGACGGGCGGGGTGGCGGTGTGGCCCTAGGATCGAACTCAGCCCAATCCCCAACACCGAAAGGTGCCTGACATGGCTGTTCGTCGCGTGGCCCTCCTGACGGCCGGCGGCTTCGCCCCGTGCCTCTCGTCCGCCGTCGGCGGGCTCATCGAGCGGTACAACGAGCTCGACCCGTCGATCGAGATCATCGCCTACCTGCACGGCTACCACGGCCTGCTGACGGGCAACAAGATCGTCATCGACGAGGAGGGTCGCAAGCAGGCCGGCGTCCTGCACAAGTTCGGCGGCTCGCCCATCGGCAACTCGCGCGTCAAGCTCACCAACGTGGCCGACGCCGTGAAGCGCGGCCTCGTCAAGGAGGGTGAGAACCCCCTGACCGTCGCCGCCGAGCAGCTCAAGGCCGACGGCGTCGACGTCCTGCACACCATCGGTGGCGACGACACCAACACGACCGCCGCCGACCTGGCCGCCTACCTGCACGACAACGGCTACGAGCTGACCGTCGTGGGCCTGCCCAAGACGATCGACAACGACATCGTGCCGATCCGCCAGTCGCTCGGCGCGTGGACCTCGGCCGAGCAGACCGCCCTCTTCGGCGAGAACATCATCGGCGAGCACCGCTCGGGCCCCCGCATGCTGATCGTGCACGAGGTCATGGGCCGCCACTGCGGCTGGCTGACCGCCGCGTCGGCCGCCGAGTACCGCAAGCGCCTCGCCACCAAGGAGTTCGCCCCCGCGCTGGGCCTCACCAAGGAGCGCTGGGACATCCACGCCGTGTTCCTGCCGGAGCTCGCGATCGACATCGACGCCGAGGCCGCCCGCCTCAAGGCCGTCATGGACGAGCAGGGCAACGTCAACATCTGGCTGTCCGAGGGCGCCGGCATGCACGAGATCGTCGAGCAGCTCGAGGCCGCCGGCACGCCGCCGGCCCGCGACCCGTTCGGCCACGTCCGCCTTGACGAGATCAACCCCGGCCAGTGGTTCGCGAAGCAGTTCGCGGAGAAGCTGGGCGCCGAGAAGGTCATGGTCCAGAAGTCGGGCTACTTCTCGCGTGCCGCCGCGGCGAACGCCGAGGACCTGCGCCTCATCAAGTCGATGGTCGACCTGGCCGTCGAGTGCGCCCTGCGCGGCGAGCCCGGCGTCATCGGGCACGACGAGGAGGACGGCGACCGCCTCAAGGCGATCCCGTTCCCGCGCATCGCCGGCGCCAAGGCGTTCGACGTGAACCAGGCGTGGTTCACCGACCTGCTCGGTGAGATCGGCCAGCCGTTCAAGCCGGCCGCCCCCGCAGCGCACTGACCCCTCTCGGTGGTTGAGCTTGTCGAAACCACCTGACATGGTTTCGACAAGCTCAACCATCGGAGACCCATGAGCACCGCCGTCGACTCGCCCAGCGCCGAGCTCGCCCAGGACCTCGACCGCTTCCGCGCGCTCACGGCGCTGCAGCAGCCGACGTGGCCGGACCCGGCGGCGCTCGCCGACGTCGCGACGCGGCTCGGCCAGGCGGCCCCGCTGGTGCTGCCCTCCGAGGCGGACACGCTCCGCTCCCGGCTCGCCGCCGCGTCCCGCGGTGAGGCGTTCGTGCTCCAGGGCGGCGACTGCGCGGAGATCTTCGCGGAGGCGTCCGCCACCCGGATCCGCAACAAGATCCGCACGCTGCTGCAGATGGCCGTGATCCTCACGCACGGCGCGTCGACGCCGATCGTGAAGATCGGCCGCCTGGCCGGCCAGTACGCGAAGCCGCGCTCGTCGGACGACGAGACGCGCGACGGCGTCACGCTGCCCGCCTACCGCGGCGACATGATCAACGGCTTCGAGTTCACGGAGCAGGCCCGCCGCCCCGACCCGCAGCGCCTCGAGCAGGCGTACCGGATCAGCGCGGCGACGGCCAACGTGGTGCGCGCGTTCACGCACGGCGGGTACGCCGACCTGCGCCAGGTCCACGAGTGGAACCGCGGCTTCATGAGCAACAACCCCGCCTACGCGCAGTACGAGCGGACGGCCGGGGAGATCGACCGCGCGATCCGCTTCATGGAGGCGTGCGGCGCCGACTTCGACGCGCTGCGGTTCGTCGAGCTCTACCTGTCGCACGAGGCGCTGGTGCTCGACTACGAGCGCGCGCTCACGCGCGTCGACGCCCGCACCGGCAACGCCTACGACACGTCCGCGCACTTCCTGTGGATCGGCGAGCGCACGCGCCAGCTCGACGGCGCGCACGTCGAGTTCCTCTCCCGCGTCGCCAACCCGATCGGCGTCAAGCTCGGACCGACGACGTCGCCGGGCGACGCGCTGGCGCTCGCGGCGCGGCTGAACCCCGACAACGCGCCCGGACGCCTGACGTTCGTGGCCCGCATGGGCGCCGGCAAGGTGCGCGACGTGCTGCCCGGCCTGGTCGAGAAGGTCACGGCCGAGGGCGTGGCCGTCACGTGGGTGACCGACCCCATGCACGGCAACACCATCACCGCGGCCAACGGGTACAAGACGCGCCGCTTCGCCGACGTGCTCGATGAGGTGCAGGGCTTCTTCGAGGTGCACCGCGGTCTGGGCACGGTGCCGGGCGGCCTGCATATGGAGCTCACGGGCGACGACGTCACCGAGGTGCTGGGCGGCACGGAGGCGATCGACGAGGCGGGGCTGGCGCGCCGCTACGAGACGCTGGTCGACCCGCGCCTCAACCACCAGCAGTCGCTGGAGACGGCCTTCCTGGTCGCGGAGATGCTCAGGGCGCGCTGAGCGCCCGCGCGGGCTCACCAGATGGTGAGCTTGACCGTCGACCCCTTGGGCGCCGTGCCCGTGACGTCCTGGAAGCGCACCGTGTCGAGCAGGCCGCCCAGGTACTTCTGCGTCGCCACCTTGAACCCGGCCGCCTCCAGTGCGTCGGTGGCCGCCGCGGTGCGCTTCCCGACGACGTCGGGCACCGGGACGATGGGCGGGCCGGAGGAGATCGTCAGCGTCACGGTGTCGCGCCGGTGGGCCTGGGTGCCGCTCTCCGGGGTCTGACGGATCACGCGGCCCTTCGGCACCGTCTCGGACGACTCGTCGTGCGTGAACTTCACGATGAACCCGAGGTCCTCGAGCGCGGCCTGCGCGTCGGCGCGGTCGCGGCCCACCTGCTGCGTGACGGTCGCCGGTGCGGGGCCGCCCGACACGGTCAGCACCACGACGGTGGTGTGCGGCACGCTCACGCCGCCGTCCTGCGACGCCGCCATGACCTGGTCCTTCGGCACCTCGTCCGAGTACTCGACCTGCGGGGAGCCGTGCGTGAGGCCCGCCTTGTCGAGCGCGGCCTCCGCGTCCGTGCGGGTGGCCCCGACGAGCCCGTCGGGCACGGTCACCATGCGGATGCCGAGGGAGACGACGAGCGCGACCGAGCCGTCCTTGCGCACCCGCTCGCCCTCGCCCGGGCGGGCGGAGACGACCTTGCCCACGGGCACGTCGTCGTCGTTCGCCTCGCTGCTCGTCACGCCGAGGCCGCGAGCCGTGAGTGTCGCGGTGGCGCTCTCGAGGGTGGCGGCCTCGAGGCCACCCGGCACCGTGGTCCACGCGCCGGGGCCGTCCTGGAAGTACCACCAGGCGCCGTACCCGCCGCCCCCCAGCACGAGCGCAAGGGAGAGCACCCACGCGAGCACGCGGGGCCAGCGGCGGCGGCGCGTGGTGACCATGCCCGGGCCGGTGACCTCCCCGAGCCGGGTGGTCGGCTGCTCGACGAGCCGCTCGGTCGAGACCACCTGGATGGGGCCCGTCAGCGGGATCGCGTCCATGGCGTCGTCGCCCGTGTCGAGGGAGGGGGTGTCGTCGTCCGGGGCGTCGGCGACCGCCGGCTTGGGCGGCTCGATCGCGGCGGGCGGCTTGGCGCGGCGCTCGAGCACCTCCGGCTCTGCCGCCGCGACGGCGCGGCGCTCGGCGCGCAGCATCGCCAGCGCGGCCGCGCCGTCGGCCGGCCGGGCCCGCGGGTCGCGCGCCGTGAAGGCGGCGACCAGGTCGTCGATCCGCATGGGCAGCCACGGGACCCGCTCGCCGGGCGGGGGGACGTCGTCGTGCACGTGCTGGAACGCCACCTGGATGGGGGTGGTGCCGTCGTGCGGGAGCACGCCCGTGAGCATCTCGTAGGCGAGGATGCCGACGGCGTAGACGTCGGTGCGCGGGTCGCAGGCGCCCGTCGCGATGACCTCGGGCGCGAGGTAGGCGACCGTGCCGAGGATCGTGCCGGTGGTGGTCGAGGTGACCTCGGTGACGGCGCGGGCCAGGCCGAAGTCGGCCACCTTGATCCGCCCGTCCTCGTCGGCGATGAGCACGTTCTCGGGCTTGACGTCGCGGTGCACCAGGCCCTTGGCGTGGGCGGCGGCGAGCGCGTCGAGCACCTCGGTGAGGATGTCGAGCGTGCGGCCCAGCGTCAGCGTGCCGTTCGCGCGCAGCTCGCGGCGCAGGTTGCTGCCGGGCACGTACTCCATGGTCAGGTAGCTGGTGTCGCCGTCGAGCCCCTGGTCGTAGACGGCGACGACGCCGGGGTGCGTGAGGCGGGCGGCGGCTCGCGCCTCGCGCCGGAAGCGGGACACGAACGCGGCGCCGTCCACGCCGTCGGCCAGGTGCGCGTGCATGACCTTGAGGGCGACCTCGCGCTCCAGGCGCCGGTCCAGCGCGAGGTACACGGTGGCCATGCCGCCACGCGCGATGCGGGAGAGGATCTCGTACCGCCCGTCGACCAGGCGGCCGAGCAAGGGGTCGGTCGTCACCTGGGCCACCCGGCGATTCTACGAAGCAGGTCGAGCGGAACCCCGGCACGCGGTGCGGCGTGCCACTGAGCGAACGGTCACCCGTCGCCGGGAGGCTCGGCCTACGCTTGCCTCCGTGAGCACCGACCTCGACACCCTCGTCCCGAGCTGGCTGACCCTTCCCGACCTGGCCGAGCGCCTCGACCTCGACATCTCGAAGGTGCGCGGCTTGGTGCGCGACCGCTACGTGGTGGGCTTGAAGCGCGGCGAGCGGACCACGTTCCAGGTGCCCGAGGCGTTCCTCGTTGCGAGCGAGGACGGCGGCGAGCAGGTGATCCCGACGCTGCGCGGCACCGTCGTGGTGCTCGGCGACCAGGGCCTGCCCGACGACGAGATCCTCGAGTGGCTCTTCACCGTCGAGCCGGCGCTGGGAGTGGCCCCGGTCGAGGCGCTGCGGGCCGGCCGCCGCGCGGAGGTGCGGCGGGTCGCGCAGGCGATCGGCTGAGCCCGGGCGGCGTCAGGCCGCGCGGTCGACCGCGGCGCGGGCGAGCTCGAGCAGCACGCCTTTGCCAGGGTCGGCGAGGTCGGCCGCGGCGAGCGCCGCGTACGCGGACCCGGCGAGCTCGTCGATGAGCCGTTCGACGCCGTCGAGCGCCCCGGTGGCCACGACGACCTCGCGCAGGGCGGCGATGTCGTCGTCCGTGAGGTCGGGGTCGCCGAGCCGCTCGGTGAGCAGCGCGCGCTGGTCGCCGTCCCCGGCTGCCATTGTGCGCGCGGCGAGCACGGTGCGCTTGCCCTCGCGCAGGTCGTCGCCGGCGGGCTTGCCGAGCACCTCGGGGTCGCCGAACACGCCGAGCACGTCGTCGCGCAGCTGGAACGCCTCGCCGAGCGGCAGCCCGACGGCGTCGATCGTGGCGACCTGCTCGGGGCTGGCACCTGCGAGGAGCGCGCCGAGCACGAGGGGTTGGCGGACGGAGTAGCTGGCCGACTTGGCGCGCACGACGGCGCGGGCGCGCACCTCGTCGGCGGCGGGGTCGACGCCCCACGGCTGGGCCTGGACGAGCACGTCGAGGTACTGCCCGACGATGACCTCGCTCTGCATGGCGTCGAACGCGGAGCGCACCGCGCCGCCGCGCTCGGCCGGCAGGGGGGCAAGGGCCTCGGCGATCTCGCGCTGCGCGGCGATGAGGCACAGGTCGCCGAGCAGGATCGCGACGGACTCGCCGAAGCGCCACGACTCGCCGGCCCACCCGGACCCGGCGTGGCGGGCCTCGAAGGCGCGGTGCGCGGTGGGCAGGCCGCGGCGGGTGTCGGAGGCGTCCATGACGTCGTCGTGCAGCAGCGCCGCGGCCTGGAAGAGCTCGAGGGCGGCGCCGGTCCGGACGGTGGCCTCGCGCTCGGGGCCGGTGGGTGCTCCGCCGTGCGCGCGGAAGGACCAGTACGCGAACGCGGCGCGCAGGCGCTTGCCGCCGCCCAGGAGCGCGGCCGCCTGCTGCGTCATCGGGGTGGCGTCGGGGTAGATCGCGGAGAGCTGGGCGGTGAGCGCGTCGAGGTGGCGGGTGACGGCCGCATCGACGTCGGCGCGGAGGTTCTCGAGGTCGACGACGGCAGGCATGCGGGCAGCCTATGCCAGCGCCCCTGGCCGACGGCTCAGGGTTGCGGGGCCTGCACGGTGCCGCTGATCGAGACGAGCCTGCGGGACTTGTCGTCGAGCACTCCGACCAGGAGCGTCTCCACGAGGTCGCCCTGCGGGCGTGCCGTGCGGCGGGTCCACGCGGTCTGCGCGGTGAGCCCGGAGATGGACTGCGGCTGGACCTGGGCGAAGCCCGCGGCGGCCAGCGGGGCGCCCACCTCCTGGAGCACGGCGTCGGTGCTGAGGGTCGAGGAGAGGTTGAGCGAGATGCGGGTCAGGCCGTCGTCGGCCGGCTGCGCGGAGCTCGCCACGATCTGCGTGTCCTTCGGCGCGGGGACCAGCGCCTTCGGGTAGCCCTTGGCGTAGGCGCCGACGGCGGTCGCCGCGTCGAACGTGGGCAGGGGCGAGACCGGCGCGGGCGGCGAGGGCTGCTCGGACGGCAGCCCGGCCTCCGGGGCGGTGTCCAGGCGCCCGGACGGTGCGGCCGTGCACCCGGAGGCGAGCGCGACCGCGACCAGGGTCGCGAGCGCGGCGGGCGCGAGCGCGGCGGGCGCGAGCCGGCGTCGAGTCATCCGCACACCGTAGCGGGGGAGCCTGCGGGCCCGTTCCAGGCGGTCGCGCGACGGCAGGCCGGGGGAGCGAGGCTGCCCCCAGGAGTGCCCGGACGACGCCGCTGCACAGGTCGCGGCCGGCTCGGGCCCGCGTCGTCCGGGAGCGGGCTGTGATGCGGGGCATGACCTCCACCGCGGCACAGGCCGCCCCCCAGGTGCGGGTGCGCGACACGCGCGACCTGCTGTCCGTCATCCCCTACGCCCTCGGCTTCCGGCCGGCCGAGTGCCTGCTCGTCGTCTGCATCCGCCCGGGCGGGCGCCTGGGCCTCGTCGCCCGGACCGACCTCGCGGACCTGCGCACGACACGCGCGAGGGCGGAGCTCGCCGAGCTCGTCACGACCCGCGCTGCGCAGGACCGCACGGTCTCCGCCTACGTCGTCCTCTACACGGCGCACGACGTCGCGCCGGGCTCGCCCGAGCGGGCCGCCGCGGACGCCTTCGCGCTCGCGCTCGACTCGGTCGTCGCGGACCGCGAGTCGTGGGTGGTGGGCCCGCACCGCTACCGGTCGCTGGACTGCACCGACCCCTCGTGCTGTCCGCCGGACGGGTTCCCGGTCGAGGGCCTGGAGTCCACGGCCCCCGGCGCGCAGCTCGTGCTCGAGGGGTGCGCTCCCGCCGGCACGCGGGAGGACCTCTACCGCATCTCCCGGGCCCCGCAGGCACAGCGGGCGCTCGTGCGCCGCGCCGCCGCCCGATGGTCGGCGGCCGGGGAGCGGTCCGCCGCGGAGGGCGACGCCGCCGCCCGCGCGTGGCGCGCCGGGTCGTTCGCCGCCTGGCTGGATCTCGCCGACGGCGCCGCGTCCGGACGGGCGCCCGCGCCCGCCCTGCTCGGGCGCGTCGCCGTCGCGCTCGAGGACCGGCGCGTGCGCGACGGCGTGCTCCTGTGGTGCGTGGGCTGGGACGAGCACGCGACGGCGGTGGCGGCCGGCGACGGCGTCGACGCCGAGGGCGACGCCGCGACCGCCGAGGCGATGGCCACCGTCGTCGACCCGCGCACCGGCCGGCGCCCCGACGAGGCCCGGACCCGGGCCACGGTCGCGGCGCTCGAGGCCGTCGTCGCGCACGCCGCGACAGCCCGGACCGCCTCACCGCTCACGCTGCTCGGCTTCCTCGCGTGGTGGTCCGGCGAGGGCGCCCGTGCCGGCTTCCGGGTCGCGGAGGCGCTCGCGGTCGACCCGTCGCACCGGCTGGCGAACCTGCTGGCCGCGGCGCTCGGAGCCGCGCTGCCGCCCGGGTGGGTCCACGGGAGGGACGATGCCGAGCCTTGGCGCGGCGTGGGCCGCGACCTCGGGTAGCGTGCGTGGCATGACGGTCGTGGTCAGCCACCTGAGCAACCCTGAAGGCCGGCAGGCGCTGGGGACGGCGATCGCCGAGGCACGGTCCCGCTCCTCCCGGCTCGTCGTCGTCACCCACTCCTCCGGGGGCGGTACGACCGACGGCTCGCTCGACGAGCTGCGTGCGCGTCTCGAGCAGGTGGGCGTCGAGCACGAGGTCGTGACGGCGTCGGGTGATCTTGCCGAGGCGCTCGTGAACGCGGCGGCCTCGACCCACGCGGAGCTGATCGTGATCGGGCTGCGCCGCCGCAGCCCGGTCGGCAAGCTGATCCTGGGTGCCGGCGCGCAGCGGATCCTGCTCGACGCGCCGTGCCCGGTGCTCGCCGTCAAGCCCTGAGCAGCGCTCGCGCCGCACCGGCGGCGCGAGCGGACCACCTGCCTGTCGTGTGACGGTGCTCGCGCGCGACGGCGGGAATCTTCGGTGGGGCGTGCCCGTTGACACCATGTCCGCCGCTACGCCGAGTGGCCCTCCCGACGCCAGAAACGCTGCGTCGGGCGACTTCAAGGCGCAGTCCAAGCGGGTCGCGAAGGTACAATATGCAAGTCCGCCGGAGCCTCGACGGTCCGAGCCTGGCCCCAGGGCCACACCCATTCACCGGCGGGACACCGCCTCCCCGAACGCCGAAAGGTCGGTTTGTGGCGTCCACGACCCAGAGCACCGCACAGCAGAACATCACGCTGCCCCGCGAGTTCGAGCACCCCGCACTGCAGGAGCTGCTCGCCCGTGGGACCGCGCAGGGCCGCGTCGATGCGGACTCGTTCCGCACGGCGTGCGAGACGGCCGGCGTCGGCGACGCCAAGCGCCTGAAGGCCGTGCTGAAGGCGCTGTCGATCAACGGTATCGAGGTCGGCATGCCCACCACCACCAAGGTCGCCGCCGCTGCGACCACCCGCTCCACCTCGACGCGCGCCAAGGCGCCCGTCACGCGCACCGTCAAGGCCGCGACCGCGGTCGCCGACTCCGCTGGCACCGACGAGGCCGAGGACGGCGCCGCGCCGGCCACGACCACGCGCACCCGCACCGCCACGAAGACGACTGCCGCCAAGAAGGCCGCCGCCCCGAAGAAGGCCGCCCCCACCAAGGCGTCGAAGGACACCGCGTCCGACGAGGACGAGGACGAGGTCATCGACGACGACGTCGAGCTGGAGGACGCGGACCTCGACACGACCGAGGCGAGCGACGAGGTCGTCGACGACGTCGAGGCGGAGACCGAGGAGGAGTCCACCGAGACGGACGAGGCGGAGGAGAAGCCCGCCGCCAAGCCCGCCGAGAAGGACGAGGACGACGCCGGCTTCGTCGTGTCCGACTCCGACGACGACGACCAGCCCGTGCAGCAGGTCGTCACCGCGGGTGCGACCGCCGACCCGGTCAAGGACTACCTCAAGCAGATCGGCAAGGTCGCGCTGCTGAACGCCGAGCAGGAGGTCGAGCTCGCCAAGCGCATCGAGGCCGGCCTGTTCGCTGAGGAGAAGCTGAGCAAGGAGTTCGCCGGCTTCGACCGCACGAAGGCCGACCCGGACGAGCGCCGCCTGGTGCGCGACCTGCAGTGGATCTCGCACGACGGCAAGCGCGCCAAGAACCACCTGCTCGAGGCCAACCTGCGACTGGTCGTCTCGCTCGCCAAGCGCTACACGGGCCGCGGCATGCTGTTCCTGGACCTGATCCAGGAGGGCAACCTCGGTCTGATCCGCGCGGTCGAGAAGTTCGACTACACCAAGGGCTACAAGTTCTCGACGTACGCCACCTGGTGGATCCGTCAGGCGATCACCCGCGCCATGGCCGACCAGGCCCGCACCATCCGCATCCCGGTGCACATGGTCGAGGTCATCAACAAGCTGGCCCGCGTGCAGCGCCAGATGCTCCAGGACCTGGGCCGTGAGCCCACCCCGGAGGAGCTGGCCAAGGAGCTGGACATGACCCCCGAGAAGGTGGTCGAGGTCCAGAAGTACGGCCGCGAGCCCATCTCGCTGCACACGCCGCTGGGCGAGGACGGCGACTCGGAGTTCGGTGACCTCATCGAGGACTCCGAGGCCGTGGTCCCCGCCGACGCCGTGAGCTTCACGCTGCTCCAGGAGCAGCTGCACCAGGTGCTGGACACGCTGTCCGAGCGCGAGGCCGGCGTGGTCTCGATGCGCTTCGGCCTGCAGGACGGCCAGCCCAAGACGCTCGACGAGATCGGCAAGGTCTACGGAGTGACGCGTGAGCGCATCCGCCAGATCGAGTCCAAGACGATGTCGAAGCTGCGTCATCCGTCGCGCTCGCAGGTGCTGCGCGACTACCTCGACTGAGGCCTGACCTGCACGGACGGAGGCCCGCACCCCACCCGGGGTGCGGGCCTCCGCGTTCCCCGGGCAGGGCGGTCCGCGCGGACTTACATTCGCTGCGGGTACCGGCGCAGGGCCGGTCCAGCGGACGGGAGACGACCGTGACCAAGTACCTGCTGATCTACCGTGCCGACCCGGCCGCCATGGCCGCGATGCCGGAGCCCACCCCGGAGCAGGTCCAGGAGATGGGGGCCGCCTGGTTCGGCTGGCGCGACCGCGTCGGCGACGCCCTCGTCGACTTCGGCGACCCCACGCGCCCGCTCAGCGCCGGCGCCGACCCGAGCCTCGGGGGCTACTCCATCGTCCAGGCAGCCGACGGCGACGCCGCCCAGGCGCTGCTCGAGGGCCACCCGCACACCGCGATGGGTGGCACCATCGACGTCTACGAGCTGACGCCGTTCTCGATGGGGTGATGCCGCGCCCCGTTCGGCTCCCACGGGGCGAGCAGCACGCCCCGCGGGTCCAGCCGACGCCGCATCGTGGCGAGCCCGGCCCACCGGGACTCGCCCCACGCGACCCGCAGCGCCTGCGCGGTGCGGGCGTCGAGCGGGTCGCCGAGGTCGAGCGTGGTGCCGCCGGTGGTCCAGCGGCCCATCGCGTCGACCAGGGCGTCGGCGTCGTCCTGCGTCGCCGCCAGGGCGCGCAGGCTGAACGCGGCGTCCCGGCCGGGCACGCAGCCGGGCAGGGGTGAGCCGCGCCCGACGGCGCCGCCGCGCAACCGCAGCTCCGCCCGCGTCCCCGGCGGGGCCTGGTCGAGCGCCGCGACGACGTCGTCGAGGGCTTCCGCGGGCAGGGCGTCGAGCAGCCCGCTGCGCACCGCGCCCTCGACGGACGGGGCCTCGCGCAGGTGCTTGCCGGCCGCGGCGCTGGGCGGCAGGTCGATGACCGTGTCGCGCGCGGGGGACGGGACGTCGTCGCGCAGCTCGTCGAGCAGCGCCGCCGCCTCGCCCTGGTCGCCGACGTGCGCGAACCGGAGCCCGACGCGCACCCCGCGCCGGGTGGACGTGAGGATCGCGAGCGTCGACATCGACTCGGGGAGGTCGTCGAGCCACGTGCGCCAGCGGTGCAGCACCGTCGAGGCGTCAGCGACGTGCCCGGGCGCGAACCACCAGGTGCCGGCCCGCAGCGTGGTCAGCGCGATGGTGCCGAGGCGCATCGACGTGACCACGCCGAGGCCCTCGGCGCCGCCGCGCAGCGCGCAGAAGAGGTCCTCGTCGGAGTCCGGGGTGACCCGCACGGCGGTGCCGTCGGGCGTGACGACGTCGACCTCGAGCACGTGGTCGGCCGAGAGGCCGAACGTCCGCGCGACGGGGCCGACGGCGCCGGCGAGCGTGTTGCGGACGGCGGCGCGGCCCAGGTCGTCGCCCGGGAGCACGGCCAGCCCGTGCGGGGACGTGCGCGAGACGAGGCGCTCCCACGAGGCGCCCGCGCCGACGCGGACCGTGCGGCCCACCGGAGCCACCGCGATCTCGTCGAACGCCGACAGGTCGAGCCGGACGTGACCGGGGCCGGGCGGCGCCGTCGTCGAGACCCGCAGGCCCGCCGCCGCGGCGCGGCGCAGCACGCGCGCGATGTCCGCCGCAGACGAGACGGCGACCGCGGGCGCACCTGCGGACATTCAGGACCTCCGGAGACGTATGGGGCACTCATCGCAAGAGAGGCCGCGATCGCGGATTTGTGACAGACGCACGAAGGCCCGCACCGTGGTGGGTGCGGGCCTTCGAGAGTCGGTCGGGCGCGTGCGGCGCAGTGGCGCCCGCGGCGTCAGCGCGCCGCGTAGTCGGCCAGAAGGCGGTCGGTCTCGTCCTGGACGTAGGTCGCGACGTCGGCGTAGGCGGGGCGGTGCTCGCGTGCGTGGTGGCCGCAGAAGAGGAGCTCCCCTGCGGGCAGGACCACGCGAACGTACGCCTGGGCGCCGCAGCGGTCGCAGCGGTCGGCAGCGGTGAGCGGTTCGGTCGTCATGGTGGTCACGTAGCAATCCAACCATCCGGGCCGCGAGCCATTCCCCCCAGCGGCTCCCGTTCGCTGCGGGCATAGCGATCTGGTCGCCCGTGATCGTGCCCGCGGCCGCCGCGGAGCGTCGCCGGCCGGCGTGTCGGCGCCGTCGTCTACCCTGCATGGCGTGACGACGACCGCATCCCCGGAATCGAGCTACACCGCCCGGCACCTCTCCGTCCTGGAGGGGCTGGAGGCGGTGCGCAAGCGTCCGGGCATGTACATCGGCTCGACCGACTCGCGCGGCCTCATGCACTGCCTGTGGGAGATCATCGACAACTCGGTCGACGAGGCGCTGGGCGGGTTCGCCACCAAGATCACCGTGGTGCTCCACGCCGACTCCTCGGTGACCGTCACGGACGACGGCCGCGGCATCCCCGTCGACGTCGAGCCCAAGACGGGACTGACGGGCGTCGAGGTCGTGTTCACCAAGCTGCACGCGGGCGGAAAGTTCGGCGGCGGCTCGTACACGGCGTCGGGCGGCCTGCACGGCGTCGGCGCGTCCGTGGTCAACGCGCTGTCCGCGCGCCTCGACGTCGAGGTGGACCGCGGCGGCAAGACGTACGGCATGTCGTTCCACCGCGGCGAGCCGGGCACGTTCGCCGACGGCGCCGCCGGCCCGTCGCCCGAGTCGGTGTTCGCGCCGTTCACCGTCGGCAGCGAGCTCGCCGTCGTCGGCAAGACCCGGCGCGGCGTCACCGGCACGCGCGTGCGGTACTGGGCCGACCGGCAGATCTTCCCCAAGAACGCCGTCTTCAGCTACGACGAGCTGGTCACGCGCGTGCGCCAGACGACGTTCCTGGTGCCGGGCCTGGAGATCACCGTGCGCGACGAGCGCGGCCTGCCGGGCACGCCGGGGGAGAGCGGCCCGCACGAAGAGGTGTTCCAGCACACGGGCGGCGCCGTCGACTTCGTCGACTTCCTGGCACCGGACACGCCCGTCACGGCCACCTGGACGCTCAAGGGCAGCGAGACGTTCACCGAGACGGTGCCCGTGCTGGACGAGCGCGGCCACATGACGCCGCGCGAGGTGCAGCGCGACTGCGATGTCGACGTGGCGCTCCGCTGGGGCACCGGGTACGAGACCGAGGTGCGCACCTTCGTCAACATCATCTCGACGCCCAAGGGCGGCTCCCACCTCACGGGGTTCGAGCAGGGCCTGGTCAAGGTGGTGCGCAAGCAGGTCGAGGCCAACGCCCGCCGCCTCAAGATCACCGCCAAGGACGGCGGCGAGCGCATCGAGAAGGACGACATGACCGCGGGCCTGACCGCCGTCGTCACCGTGCGCCTGGCGGAGCCCCAGTTCGAGGGCCAGACCAAGGAGGTGCTCGGCACCGCCCCGGTCCGCGCGATCGTCTCGCGCGTCGTCGAGCGGGAGCTCAACGCGATCCTCACGTCGCCCAAGCGCGACGACAAGGCGCAGTCGGCGCTGCTGCTCGACAAGATCGTGGCCGAGATGCGGGCACGCGTGAGCGCCCGCAAGCAGAAGGAGATCTCGCGGCGCAAGAACGCGCTCGAGACGTCCTCGCTGCCCGCCAAGCTCGCCGACTGCCGGTCCGACGACGTCGACCGCTCCGAGCTGTTCATCGTCGAGGGCGACTCGGCGCTCGGCACCGCGAAGCTCGCCCGCTCCAGCGACTTCCAGGCGCTGCTGCCGATCCGCGGCAAGATCCTCAACGTCCAGAAGGCGTCGATCAGCGACATGCTGCGCAACGCCGAGTGCGCCGCGATCATCCAGGTGATCGGCGCCGGGTCGGGCCGCTCGTTCGACCTCGAGGGAGCGCGCTACGGCAAGATCGTGCTGATGACCGACGCCGACGTCGACGGCGCCCACATCCGCACCCTGCTGCTGACCCTCTTCTACCGGTACATGCGCCCGCTCGTGGAGGCCGGCCGCGTCTACGCCGCGGTGCCGCCGCTGCACCGTGTCGAGGTGATCGGCGCCCGCGGCAAGGGCAACGAGTACATCTACACGTACTCCGAGGCCGAGCTGCAGGCGACGCTCAAGCGCCTGGACCGGGCGGGCAAGCGCTACAAGGACGACATCCAGCGTTACAAAGGCCTGGGCGAGATGGACGCCGACCAGCTCGCGGAGACCACCATGGACCCGCGGCACCGCACGCTGCGCCGGGTGCGCGCCGAGGACGCCGAGGCGGCGGAGCGGGTGTTCGAGCTGCTGATGGGCACTGACGTCGCGCCGCGCAAGGAGTTCATCGTGTCCGGGGCGAGCACGCTGGACCGGTCGAAGATCGACGCGTAGCAGCGGGCGTTCTGAGACGTCACACGGGTGCTGCCACGGTTCGCCGTAGACTCCGCGCGTGACGACCCGCGCTCGCCTGACACGTTCCCTGGCCCTCCCGACGGCGGCCCTTCTCGCCGCCGGCTTGTTCGCCGGGTGCAGCGACGGCAGCACGTCCACCACCCCCGGCGGCGACAAGCCGGTCACGAGCCCCACGGCGACGTCGTCGGGCCTGACCAAGAACGCCGACGGCACCGAGGTGTCCTACGAGGGTGTGGCCGGCAAGTCGGCGCTCGACCTGCTGCTGCAGCTCGACCCCTCGGCCGAGGCGAGCGGCACGGGCGCCAACGCGTTCGTCACGACCATTGGGGGCCGTCAGGCCGACGACGCCAAGAAGGAGTTCTGGTCCTTCTACGTCAACGGCCAGCAGGCCCAGGTGGGCGCCGGCTCGTACCAGATGAAGGACGGCGACAAGATCACGTGGAAGCTGGAGACGTACTGATGCGCGACCTCACCTTCTCCGACCTGGCCCGCCGCTGGTGGCGGCCCGCGGTCGTCGTGCTCGCCGTCGTCGGGGCGGTGGCGCTGCGCCGGTACAAGGACGAGCTGGGCCTGTGGCCCAACGTCGAGGTGCTGACCGCCACCGCGTTCCTCGCCGCCGGGCTGCTGCGCAACCGCGTCGCGGCCGTCGCGCCGTTCGCGGTCGCGGCCGCCTCCGACCTGCTCATCGGCAACACGTCGATCCTGGCGTTCACCTGGTCGGCCTGGGCCGTGATCGGCCTCGGCTCGCTGCTGGTGCGCCGGGTGCGCGGCGGCTGGCGCCGGTACGTGGCGGCGCTCGGCTTCGGCGTCGGCGGCACGGCCGTGTTCTACCTGTGGACCAACTTCGGCGTCTGGGCGATCGGCGACGGCATCTGGTACCCGCACACGTGGGGCGGCCTCATGGCCTCGTACGCCGCGGGGCTGCCGTTCCTGCGCCCGCAGCTGCTGGCCAACCTCGCGTTCGTGCCGGTCGCGGCCGTCGTCGTGTCGCTCGTGGAGCGCGCCGAGCGCGCGCGGGTCGCCGCGGACACTTTCGCCCGCGCCTGAGCGGGTGAGGTTCGCCGTCCTGCGTTGCTGGGGGCCCACCCCTGGGCGACCGTGGTGCCATGAGCGACGAGCGCGCCACGGGGTTCCTCAGCGAACCCGCTGAGCTCAGCGAGCCCGCCAGGGCCGTGTACGCCGAGGACGTCGACGAGCACGGGTACGTCATGAACCTGTCGCGCGCATGGGCGCACGACGCCACCACCCACGAGGCGCTGCTCGAGCTGACCCGGACCGTCGCCTCGGGTGCCGGCCTCAGCCTGCGCGAGCGCGGAATCCTGGTGCTCGCCACGACGTCGACCATCGGCGACGCCTACTGCTCCCTGGTGTGGGGCGGCCGGCTGTCCGGCTGGGCGTCGCCCGACGTCAGCGCCGCGGTGCTGAGCGGCGAGGACCACCTGCTCGAGCCACGCGAGCGCGCCCTCTCTACGTGGGCGCGCGCCGTCGTCTCCGACCCGAACGGCATCGAGGCCGAGGACGTCGAGGCGCTGCGCCACGCCGGGTACGACGACCGGCAGATCCTCGGGATCACCTGCTTCGTGGCCCTGCGGCTCGCGTTCGCGACCGTCAACGACGCGCTGGGCGCCCGGCCCGACGCGGCCCTGCGCGTGACGACGCCGGACGCCGTCCTCGCGGCCGTGACGTACGGGCGGCCGATCGCGGACTGACCTCCGACGGGCTCGATGTCGAGAACCCGGCGTCGGCTCCGTCCCAGGGGTGTCGGCGGTGACAAGCACCGCCCCTGCACCAGAGGATGAGAGTCATGCCCAAGTTCCTTCTGCTCAAGCACTACCGCGGCGTCCCCGAGAAGCACCCGAACTGCGAGGCCCCGATGGAGCAGTGGACTCCCGAGGAGATCACCGCGCACATCGGCTTCATGGACCGCATGATCGAGGACCTCAAGGACGCCGGTCAGTTCGTCGACGCCCAGGCGCTGTCGCCGCAGGGCACGTTCGTGCGGTACGGCGGCGAGGGCAAGCCGCCGGTCACGGACGGCCCGTTCGCCGAGACCAAGGACCTCATCGCCGGGTGGATGGCGATCGATGTCGACTCGGCCGAGGCGGCGTACGAGAAGGCGGCCTACCTGTCGTCCGCGCCGGGGCCTGGCGGCCTGCCGCTCCACGAGTGGATCGAGGTGCGGCCGTTCCTCGAGGGCACCCCGGAGGAGGTGTGACCCTTGACGCGGCCCTGCTGCGGGACCTGACACCGCAGGTCCTCGGCGTCCTCGTCCGGCGCGGCGCAGACTTCGCGACGGCCGAGGACGCCGTGCAGGACGCCCTGGTCGAGGCCGTGCGGCGCTGGCCCGACGGCGCCCCCGACGACCCGAAGGGGTGGCTCGTCACCGTGGCGTGGCGCAAGCTCCTCGACGCGCGACGGGCGGCGTCGTCCCGCGTGCTGCGCGAGGTCAAGGTCGCGCTCGAGCCGGGGCCTGGCCCCACGGAGCAGGCCGACGACACGCTGCTGCTGCTCTCGCGGTGCTGCCACCCGGCGCTCTCGCCGTCGTCGGCCGTCGCTCTGACGCTGCGTGCGGTGGGCGGGCTGACGACGGCGCAGATCGCGCGGGCCTTCCTGGTCCCGGAGGCGACGATGGCGCAGCGCATCTCGCGGGCCAAGCGCAGCCTGACCGGCGCGCGGCTCGACGAGCCCGGCGACGTGCGGGCGGTGCTGCACGTGCTGTACCTGATCTTCACCGAGGGGTTCACGGGGGAGGTCGACCTCGCCGCCGAGGCGATCCGGCTCACGCGGCAGCTGGTGGCCGCCGTCCCGCAGGACGCCGAGGCCGCCGGCCTGCTCGCCCTCATGCTGCTGCACCACGCCCGCCGCGCCGCGCGGTTCGACGCCGCCGCGCTGGTCCCGCTCGACCGCCAGGACCGCTCGCGCTGGGACGCCGGCATGATCGCCGAGGGCGTCGCGCTGCTGCAGGCCGCGCTCGCCCGCGACGCCCGTGGCCCGTTCCAGGTCCAGGCCGCGATCGCCGCGCTGCACGACGACGCCGCCACCGCCGACGAGACCGACTGGTCCCAGATCCTCGAGTGGTACGACGACCTGGTGCGGCTCGACCCGCGCAACCCGGCCGTCGCGCTCAACCGGGCGGTCGCCGTGGGGCATGTCGACGGTCCGCTCGCCGGGCTGCGTATCGTCGAGTCGCTCGACGCCGGGCTCCCGCGCCGGACGGCCGCCGCCGCCTGGCTGCACGAACGTGCCGGAGACCGGGAGGAAGCGGCGCGCCTGTACAAGCTGGCCGCCGACGAGGCAGCCAGCTCGCCGGAGCGGACGCACCTGCTCAAGCAGGCGGCTCGGCTGGCGCGGTGAAGCAGCGGGTCTCGGTTGCCGATCTATCGACAATCGATAGGATTCTATCGGCAGTCGACAAGGGTGAGGGAGTCGCTATGAGCCGCGCCATCGACCAGATGCTCGCGGCCGTGGGCCGCGCCGTCACCGTCGGAGCGTGGGCCAACCGCGCCGCCGTCGTGGCCCTGCGCGGTGTCCTCGCCGCGATCTTCATCGGGGTGCTGCTCACCGGGGCGGTCCTCTTCCCGGTCATGGCGTCCCAGCTCACGGAGACATACCCGGAAGCGGCCTTCGTCAGGTGGCCGCTTCTGGTCCTGGTGCTGCTGGGGCTGGCGATGGTCGAGGTCGCCGTCGTGTGCGTCGGGCGGCTGCTCACCGAGGTCGTCCAGGCGACGGCCTTCAGCCGCCACGCGTACCGGTACGTCGACGCGATCATCGCGGCGGGGACAATCGCGACACTGCTCGGCGCCGCCGCTCTGGTGGTGCAGATCGCCACCGCGGCGCTTCAACCTGGCCTGCTCCTGGTGACGCTCGGTGCGATCCTCGTCGGTACTGGGGTCACGTTGCTGGTCGTCGTGCTGCGGGCCCTGCTGGTGCGTGCCGTCGCGCTCGATGCCGAGCTGGGCGAGGTGATCTGATGCCGATCGTCGTCGACATCGACGTGCTGCTGGCCCGGCGCAAGATGTCCGTCGGGGAGCTGGCGGACAGCGTCGGCATCACGCCGGCAAACCTCGCCGTCCTGAAGAACGGGCGGGCCAAGGCGGTCCGGTTCACCACGCTCGAGGCGCTGTGCGAGACACTCGAGTGCCAGCCCGGCGACCTGCTCCGATGGGTGCCGGAGCAGGCCGCCGACCCGCCTCAGGCCACCGGCTCCACCCCGGCGTAGCGCACCGACGCCGCCCACAGGCGCTCCGCGAGGTCGTCGTCGAGGCCTGCTCCGACCACCGCCTCCGCCACGACCTGCGGCTTGCCGAGGTCGCCGTCGGGCCCGAGGACGACGTCAGCTGCCACGTCGGGAGCGACGGCCGCGTACAGGATCCCGGTCGACGCCGGCTCCGGCTCGCGGCCCGACGTCGCCAGCGCGGCCCGGACCTGGGCGGTCGTCTGGGCGTCGGGGTAGGTGTCGTGCATCGACGTGGCGGCGAGGCCCGGGTGGGCGAGCAGGCTTCGCGCTCCCGACCCGGACGCGCGCAGCCGCGTGTCGAGCGCGCGGGCGAACAGGACGTTCGCCAGCTTGGAGCGCACGTAGGCCGCGCCGGGGTGGTAGCCGTCGGCGGACGCGAGCGCGTCGGGGTCGATCACCGCCATCGGGTACAGCGCCGACGTCACCGTGACCACGCGGCCGGCGGGGGAGAGCAGCGGCAGCAGCCGGGCCGTGAGCGCGAAGTGCCCCAGGTGGTTGACCGCGAGCTGGCTCTCCAGCCCGGACGGCGCGAGCGCGAACGGCTGGTTGCTGATGCCCGCGTTGTTGACCAGCAGGTCAAGGCGGTCGGTGTGCTCGCCCACCCAGGCGGCGAAGCGCTCGACGTCGTCGAGGTCGCCCAGGTCGAGGAGAGCGGCGTCGGCGCCGGCGTCGTCGGGCAGCGAGCGCGCGCCGACCAGCACGCGTGCCCCGGCCCGGGCGAGCAGCGACGCGACGGCGGCGCCGACGCCCCGCGTGCCGCCGGTGACGGCGGCCGTGGTGCCGGTGAGATCGGGAAGGTCTGTGAGGGTCCAGGGAATGGTGGCCATGGACCGGACGCTAGGCATTGACGCCAGTGTGAAGGTCAAGTCTCATGGGTCACACTGCGATGCGAGGGAGGGAACGTGCTGATCGGGGAGCTGAGCCGGGCGACGGGCGCCTCGGCGCGGTCGCTGCGGTACTACGAGGAGCAGGGCCTGCTGGTCCCCGCGCGCACAGCGAGCGGGTACCGCGAGTACGGGCCGCGCGCGCCCGAGTCCGTGCGGCGCATCCGGGCGCTCCTGGCGATGGGGCTGCCGTCGGCTGCGATCCGCGAGCTGCTCCCGTGCGAGCAGTCCGGGCCCGACGCCGGGTCGTGCGCCGATCTCCAGGCGCGGCTCGCCGCGCTGGGGGCGTCGATGACCGTCGAGGCGGCGGAGCTGCAGCGCCGCTCGGCGGCCCTGAGCGCGTACGTCACGGAGAGCTTCAGCCCTCAGCCGGCGGGGTGAGCCGGAAGCCGACGGCGGTGCACGTGGCCACCGGGCGGCCGTCCACGAGCAACGACGTCGTGAGGTCGACGACGTCGCCGAGGTCGCGCGGGCGGTAGCCGTCGAGCGACACCTGCGCGCTGACCCTCCCGTCGCCGTCCGGGGTCGCCGACGTGGTGGTGACCGCCGTCGAACGGTCCGCGATCCCCATGGATGCGCTGGTTCTGGCCCCGGACGGGCTGGTCGCGGTGAGGGCGAGCGTGAGGTCTCCCTCGGGCGTCGTCGCCGGGTCCCAGTGCCAGGTCGCCAGGTACTCGCGTGCGACGTCGGTGGTCTGGGACATCCACAGGCGATGAGTCCCGGCGCGATCCCCCACGGCCAGGAGGTCCACGGCCGCGCGCGCCGCGACGTCCCCGTCCGCCCCGGCGGCCGCCTGCGGGACGCACGGCACCCGCCCGGAGTCCCACCCGCTGTCCCAGCCCCACCACGACACCCCGAAGCCCGCGCCGGCCAGGCAGACCACCAGTGCCCCCGCGGTGAGCGCCCGCGCCGGGCCGACGCCCATGCTCCGCGGACGACGCCGCAGCACGAGCGTGCCCATGATCGAGTCCGCAAACGTGCGGCGCTCGCGGTGCCACAGCGGCCGCAGGAATCCGATCAGCAGGATCCCGTCGAGCACGTGCGCGACGACCCGCAGCGCCGTGCGGACCACGCCGGCAGGCCGCAGGTCGCGGTCGTCGACGACGGCGATGCCGACCACGAGCTTGCCGGGCGTGTAACCGGTCCAACCCTGGAGTGCGACCAGGGCGACCACCGCGAGCACGAGCCAGCCCGAGTGCGTCCACGAGACGGCGTCGGTCCGGTCATCCCAAGGCAGCACCTGCAAGGACGGGGCGGAGCCCTCGTCCCCGAGGGCCAGCCACGTGGCGCCGGCGAGCAGCAGCTGGTCGAGCACGGCGGCCAGGACCCGCCGCCGCCAGGAGGCGAGCGGGCCGCGGCCGTCGTCGTCGGCCGGCAACGATGCCAGCGGCGCGACCTGCGCGCCTGGGAGCGTCATGACCGGATCCTGGCAGACGCCGCACCCGCTGTCACGAGATCGCCGCAGGTCAGAGCGCCGGGATCAACACGAGCGCGCCCCAGGACGCGACCGGCCCGAGCACCACGAGCGCCCCGCCCCAGTTGAGGAACTGCTTGTAGGCCTTGTCGCGCTCCTTCTCCTCGGTGTAGGCGACCATGAGCGCCCCGTTGGTGGAGAAGGGGGAGCAGTCCACCACCGACGCCGAGACGGCGAGCGCGGCGACGAGGCCGATGGCCCAGACCTCGCCCGTCATGAGGAACGGCACGGCCAGCGGCACGAGCGCGCCGAGGATGCCGGTGGTCGAGGCGAGCGCGCTGACGATCGCAGCGATGAACAGGATCACGAGGGCCGCGACGAGCGGCGCGCCGATGTTGGCGACGCTGTTGCCGAGCCAGTCGACCACGCCCTGGTTCTGCAGCAGGTTCACGTACGTGACCACGCCGCACACCAGCAGGGCGGTGGGCCAGCAGATGTTGTTGACGGCGCCCTTGGCGCTCTCGCTGAAGATCGCCGAGAGGATCACGACGATCAGCAGCGCGACGAAGCCGACGTCGTGCTGGAACACGAACGCCTCGATGCCGAGCGTCAGGATGCCGAGGAGCGACCAGACGAGCTTGGCGTCGACCTGCGGCCGGTCGAGAACGGGGGCCTGCGCGGTGACGGCGGCGCGGCGGTCCGCGCGGATCAGCGAGGGGCCGCCGAACGCGAAGAACGCGACCACCACGGTGAGCAGGATGAACGCGAACGCGGCACCGAAGAGCACGGTCGGGCTCGAGGGCAGGTCGTGCTTGGCGACGATCGTGTTGATGACCATGCCGTACACGCCCATCGGCGAGAACGACCCCGCCGAGGCGCCCTGGATCACGGCCATGCCCATGAGCACGGGGTGGATCTTGTGCCGCTTGGCCAGGCCCATCGCGATGGGCCCCACGATCGCGGCGGCCGCGGGCGTGAGCGCACCGACAGACGTGATGAGGGCCGTGACCACGAACATCACCCACGGGATGAGCGAGATGCGGCCTCCGACGGCGCGGACGGCCCAGTAGACGATCGCGCTGATCGCGCCCGCCTTCTCGGCGAACGCGAACAGGTACGTGACGCCGACGAGCGTGAGGAACAGCCCCGCCGGGAACCCGGCGACGACGGTGTCCACGGAGACGCCGAACACGAGGGTGCCCACGAGCCAGGAGGCCGCGAGGGCCGCCGCGCCGAGGTGGACGTTGCGCACGGTCGCGATGACGAACAGCGCGGCAAGGACGAGGACGGAGATGACCTCAGGAGTCATGGGACGCCTCCGGGTGGTGGCCGACGGGTCCGTCAAGTCTTCGTGCAGCCCACGGCCGCGGGGTGGGCGGGGCGCCTTTGTGCCCGGCGGGTGTCGCCGGTTCGCGCCCGTGCACCGATCGATGCGGTGTGGCAGCACCGCGCTGGGCTGGGCGTTCACGTAGCGTGACGGCGTGCGCGTCCTCCTTGCCATCGACCTGTTCGACGATGCCAACAACGGGACGACCGTGTCAGCCCGCCGGTTCGCGCACGCGCTGCTGGAGCGGGGGCACGAGGTGCGCGCGGCCACCGTGCGCGCGGACGCGCTCGGCCTGGACGTGCCCGACGACGGCGTGGGCCGCTACCCGCTCGACCCGCTGGGCATCGCCGGCTTCAACGGGATCATCGCCCGGCAGGGCATGCGGCTCGCGCGCCCGGACGACGCCGTGCTCCGCGACGCGCTGGGCTGGGCCGACGTCGTGCACGTGATGTCGCCCTTCTGGCTCGGGCGGCGCACCACGCTGCTGGCGGACCGGCTGGGGGTGCCCGCCACCGGCGCGTTCCACGTGCAGCCGGAGAACATCACGTCGAGCTTCCGGCTGGGGCACGTCGGCCCGCTGAACGACGCCCTGTACGCGCTGTTCCGGCCGATGTTCAACCGGTTCGGCCACGTGCACTGCCCCTCCCGGTTCATCGCCGGCGAGCTGCGCGACCACGGGTACGACGCCGAGCTGCACGTGGTATCCAACGGCGTGGACCCCAGCTTCCGCCCCCGCGTGCGGGCGCACCGGGACGACCCGGGCGCGCCGTTCGTGGTGATGATGACCGGGCGCCTCTCGGTCGAGAAGCGCCAGGACCTGCTCATCGAGGCCGTCCGCCGCTCCCGGTACGCCGACCGGATCCAGCTGGTGCTCGCGGGGCGCGGCCCGCTCGAGAAGAAGCTGGCGCACCAGGGGGCATCGCTCGCGCTGCCGCCGCAGATCGGCTTCTACCCGCAGGACGAGCTGCAGGACCTCCTCGCCGCCAGCGACCTCTACGTCCACGCCGCCGACGCCGAGATCGAGGCCATCGGCTGCCTCGAGGCCATCGCGACCGGCCTGGTGCCGGTGATCAGCGACTCGCACCACTCGGCGACGGGCCAGTTCGCGCTCGACGAGCGCAGCCTGTTCCGCGCCGGGGACGCCAAGGCCCTTGCCCGGGCGATCGACGGCTGGCTCGACGACGACGCCGAGCGCGCCCGGATGGGTCGCGTGTACGCCGAGTCGGCCCGCGCCTACGGCCTCGACGCGAGCGTCACCCAGCTGGAGGCGATGCTCCGCCAGGCCGTCGTCGACCACCACGCCGCACTCGTGGAGGGCCGCGCGCCCGCCGGCGGCGACGACACCGAGCCCTGGCCCGACGACGAGGATGCGGCGTATGAGCACTGACGACCGCGAGGGCCGCCTCCCGCTCCCGCGCGTGCGGGGACGGGCCGACGCCGCCCTGTTCGACTTCGCGGTCGCGGTGCTGCGCGTGTGGGTGGCCGTGGTGCACGGCCTGCGCGTGACGGGGCGCGAGCACCTCGACGGGGTGCGCGGCGGCCTCGTGACCGTGGCCAACCACGTGCACTACCTCGACTGCGGCATGGTGGCCGGCCAGGCGCGGCGCCGCGTGACGTTCACCGCCAAGGCGGAGAACTTCGAGCTGCCCGTCGCCGGGTTCCTGGTGCGCCACCTCGGGTCCGTCGAGGTGCCGCGCACCCCCGAGCAGCACGCCGCGTTCGAGCCCGTGGTCCGGGCCCGCATCCGGGCGGGCGAGGCCGTGCACTTCTACCCGGAGGGCGAGCTGATCCCGTACGACCGCACGCTGCGCCCGTTCCGCCACGGAGCGTTCACCTACGCGTGCCGGCTGGGCGTGCCGGTCGTGCCGATGGTGCTCACCTACGGGCGCCGGCCGTGGTGGCGACGCCGCCCGCCGTTCCGGCTGACGATCCTCGAGGCGCAGCGCCCGACAGGCGACGGCCCGGAGGCCGCCGCCGACCTGATGGCCCGCTGCCGGGCAGCGATGGAACAGGTCGTCGCGCAGGCCGAGGCCGGCTGACCTGCGCAAACGCCGTCCGGCGCCAGCGCAGCGGCCGCCGCGCGGACACCGGGCAGCACGAAGGCGCACGGTTTGGCAGAGTTCTTCTTGTCGCTCCCCGGACCGGGAAACGACAGCCCGCAGGGCGGCCCGGAGACGGGACGCCCGGCCCTGGTCAAGACAAGGGTGGCGGGAAGACCTGCTTCTCCGAGGTCGTCTGGCCATGTGCCGGGCCCGGGGACCGTCGGCTCGGCCGGCTGGCGGCGGTGGGCGGCCCAGGTTCGACGGGCACCGGTCACGGCCGGCGCGCGCGGGCCCCGAGCCACGGCTCGGAGCACGGGTGGGTCTCGCGACCGCCTCCTCGCGACGGTGAGGAGGACGGGCGCCCCGCGACGGTGGGGCTGTGGGACGGCTATCAAGGCCCCGGGCGCGCGACGAGCGCGGACCGGGGCCTTGGTGTGTCTGCGTGCAATCGATCCCAGCCAGGTCCTCGCCCGCTGCTGCGCGTTCGCCGTGTGACGCTTGACACAATCCTGCGAACGATTGCAGGATGTGCGCGGCCCGCGACGGAGCGGGCCGTCGCGGCGACGAGGCCGCACGGACGGGGGGCACGGATGACAGGCGCCGCCGAGGTGGCACGCCGAGCGGGCGTGTCGGTCTCGACCGTCTCGCGCGCCCTGGCCTCGCCCGACCAGGTCGCCCGCGCCACGCGCGAGCGCGTCCAGGCGGCAGCCGCGGAGCTCGGCTACAGCCCCAACCCCGTGGCGCGCAGCCTGCGCATCGGCCGCACCTCCACGATCGGGCTGGTGGTGCCGGACCTCGAGAACCCGTTCTTCACCGCCATCGTCAAGGCCGTCGAGGCGCGCGCCCGGGCCGCGGGCTACTCCGTGATCGTCACCGACTCCGAGGAGGAGCCGGAGAACGAGCCGGGCCTCGTCGCCGTCCTGCGGCGTCGGACGGACGGCCTGGTGCTGGCCTCGTCGCGCAGCGACGACGACACCGTCCGGGCCATGGTCGGCGACACCCCCACGGTGCTCGCGAACCGCTACGTGCCCGGCCTGCCGGCCGTCACCGCCGACGACGCCGACGGCGCCGCCCAGGTGGTGGCCCACCTGCGGGCGCTGGGCCACCGGCGCATCGCCGTCGCAGCCGGGCCCGTCGCGTCCCGGTCGGGCAGGCAGCGCGTGCTCGGGCTGCGCGCCGCCGCCGAACGCCTGGGCGACGTCGAGCTGGTCGAGCTCGGGTCGTTCCCGCCCTACTACTCCGGGGGCGCCGCGGCCGCCGACCTCGCCGTCGCGTGCGGCGCCAGCGCCGTCGTCGCGCACAACGACGTCATGGCCGCCGGCATCCTCGGCCGGGCCCGCGACCGGGGCGTGCACGTGCCGCGCGACCTCTCCGTGGTCGGGTTCGACGACTCGACCGTCGCCACGCTGCTCTCGCCCGCGCTCACCACCGTGCGCGTGTCCAACACGCGCCTCGGCCGGCGGGCCGTCGACATCCTGACCGGCGCCATCGAGGGCCGCCCGCACACTGCGGGTCCCGGCGCACCACCCCACATCCTCGCCGTCGAGCTGGTCATCAGGGCATCGACGGCGGAGCCCAGAAGCTGACAGCAGGTCCGTCGCAGAGTCCGGCACCGTCGCCGGAGAAAGTGAAGGTCTTCCATGCGCTCCACCACCTCGCCCCGCCTCCGGGCCGTCGCCGCCGTCGGCGTCATCGGCCTGGCGCTGACGGTCACGGCGTGCGCGCCGCCGTCGACGGGCAGCCCGGCGCCCGCCGCGTCGAGCTCCGCCGACGTGCCCGCCAAGCCGTCGAAGCCGGTCACGCTCGACATCCTCGACGTCGCCGGCAACCAGAAGCTCACGGGCCCGATGGTCGACGACTTCGTGAAGAAGCACCCCGACATCATCTCGTCCGTGAAGTGGGAGACCGGTGGCGCCCCCGACGTCACCGGCGTCGTCAAGCCGCAGGTCGACTCCGGCAACCTGCAGGTCGACCTGGTGCTCACGGGCAACGACGGCCTCTCGGCCGGCATCCAGAACAACATGTGGATCCCGATCGTCAAGGACTACGGCGACCGGCTGTCGAACATGAAGAACTACCTCGACCCCGCGCAGAAGATGCAGGACCTCGCGCAGGACTACGGCGTCGTCGTGACGTACTACCCGTCGGGCCCGCTGCTGCAGTACAACCCCAAGGACGTCGCCGACGCCGACGTGCCGCACAACCCGCAGGAGCTCCTCGCGTGGGCCAAGACCCACCCCGGCAAGTTCGGCTACGCCCGCCCGGCGAACTCCGGCCCGGGCCGCACGTTCATCATGGGCCTGCCCTACATGCTGGGCGACAAGGACCCGAAGGACCCGGTCAACGGCTGGGACAAGACGTGGGCCTACCTCAAGGAGCTGGGCCAGTACGTCGACAACTACCCGACGGGCACCGGCCAGGTCATCACCAACATGGCCGACGGCACGTGGTCGATGATCCCGACGACGACCGGCTGGGACATGAACCCGCGCATCGAGGGCACCGAGCCGAACACCATCAAGGCGGCCCACTTCGACGACTTCACGTGGGTCACCGACGCGCACTACGCGGCCATCCCCAAGGGCCAGAGCGCCGACAAGATCTCCGCGATCCTGCTGCTGCTCCAGGACATCCTCACGCCGGAGCAGAACGCCAAGGCCTACGACCACGGCTACTTCTACCCGGGCCCGGCGGTCAAGGGCGCCACCCTCGACAAGGCGCCGCAGGACACGCAGGACGCGATCACCAAGTACCAGCGCGACTGGTTCGACACGCTGATCGAGCAGATGCCGAAGGAGACCCCGCTGGCCCCGGCCGACATGGTCAAGGCCTTCGACACCTGGGACCGCGAGGTCGGCGCGGGCAAGTACCAGGCCAAGTAAGCCGAGCGCGGGTCTCGACGGGCTCGACCACCGGCGGTCGTCGCCGGCCTGGTGGTCGAGCCCGTCGAGACCCCCCACCCCCGCAGACCTGAGGAGGTCGTCACGATGGCGATCAGCGCCACCACCTTCGAGTCGCTCGAGCTGCGCGGCGTCGGCCGCAGCTTCGGCGAGAACGCCGCCCTGTCCGGGCTCGACCTGACCGTCAAGGCGGGGGAGTTCATCGCCCTGCTGGGGCCGTCGGGGTGCGGCAAGTCGACCGCACTGAACTGCCTGGCCGGCCTGCTGCCGCTCACGCACGGCCAGATCCTGCTCGACGGCCGCCGCATCGACACGCTGCCGAGCGAGAAGCGCGGCTTCGGCATGGTGTTCCAGAGCTACGCCCTGTTCCCGCACCTGACCGTCGAGAAGAACATCGCGTTCGGCCTGCAGATGCGCGGCGTGCCCAAGGCCGAGGCCGCGGCCCGCGTGCGCGAGGCCATCGCCCTGGTCAAGCTCGAGCAGCACGCCAAGAAGCTTCCGGGCCAGCTGTCCGGCGGCCAGCAGCAGCGTGTGGCGATCGCCCGCGCGGTGGTGCTGGAGCCGTCGCTCGTGCTCATGGACGAGCCGCTGTCCAACCTCGACGCCAAGCTGCGCCTGGACATGCGCACCGAGATCCGCCGTCTGCACCAGACGCTCGGGCTCACCACCATCTACGTCACGCACGACCAGGAGGAGGCGCTCTCGCTCGCCGACCGTCTGGTGGTGCTGCGCGAGGGCCACGTGCAGCAGATCGGCACGCCCGACGAGCTCTACGACCACCCGCGCAACTGGCATGTGGCCGACTTCATGGGCTACCGCAACCTGGTGCCGGGCACGCTCGCCTCGGTCCAGGGCGGGGTCGCCACGGTCGACCTCGGCGGCGTGGCCATGACCGGCACGCCGGTCGGGTCGCTGGCCGCGGGGGAGGCCGTGCGAGTCGCGGTCCGCCCGGACGACCTCGTGGTCGCCGACGGCGCCGACGCCGTCCGGGACGGCAACGCCCTGGACGCGACGGTCGCCGTCGTCGAGTACCACGGGCGCGAGTTCGCGGTGTCTGCCACCACGGACGACGGCCGCACCTTCCACGTGCGGACCGCGACGTGCCCGGAGCCCGGCCAGCGCATCACGCTCACGGCGCGCGCTGCCCGCGTGCTCGTGTTCGCCGAGCAGCTCGCCTCCGCGGGCGACGACTCCGGTGCCCGCGAACGGGTGCTCGTATGAGCGCCCCCCGCTCGACGGCGAGCCTGCGCCACCGCCTCGCGGAGCGGGGCATCGACCCGCTGCTCATGCTCGTGCTGCCGGCGCTGCTGTTCACGATCGCGCTGTTCGTCTACCCGTTCGCCTACGGCATCGGGCTGACGTTCCAGCCCACGGCGGCCACCGTGCAGAAGTGGGGCGGCGGCGTCTTCGCCAACTACCTCGCGTTCTTCGGCGACCCGTTCGTGCGCGACTCCGTGTGGATCACCATGCGGCTCGCCGTCCCGGCCGCGCTGTTCAACGTGGTGCTGTCCGTGCCCGTGGCGATGGTGCTGCGCCGCCGGTTCCGCGGCAAGCGCCTGCTCTCGTCGATGCTGGTGCTGCCCATCACGCTCGGCACCGTGCTCACGGCGCAGGGCCTGCTGATCTTCGCGGGGCGCCAGGGCTGGATCAACCGGGCCCTCGAGGCGATCGGGCTGATCGACGAGCCCCTCAAGCTCGTGAACAACTATCTCGGCGTGATGTTCTCGCTGATCATCACGGGCTTCCCGTTCGCGTTCCTGCTGGTCAGCTCGTACCTGTCCGGCATCGACCCCTCGCTCGAGGCGGCCGCCCGCACGCTCGGGGCGGGGTGGTGGTCGCGGTTCCGCAAGGTGGTGCTGCCGCTGCTCGCCCCCGGGCTGGCCACCACGTTCATCCTCACGTTCGTGCTGGCGTTCTCGGTGTTCCCGTCCGCCCGCCTCGTGGGCGACCCGGGTGGCACCACCCGCGTCATGGCGCTCATGGCGTACCGCTCGTTCGGCGAGCAGCTCGACTACCCGATGGCCTCCACGATCGCGCTGCTCATGGGCGTGGTGGAGCTGGTGGTCGTCGCGATCGTGTTCGCGTGGCGCTCGCTGCTGTACAAGGGATCGACAGGAGGCAAGGGCTGATGGCCACCACCGCACCCGCACCCGCCCGCTCGCGTCGTCGCGCGGGCACGCTCCCGGGCGAGCGCTCGCTCGTCGCGTCGCCGTCCACGTGGTTCGTCTGGGCTGGCATGGCCGTGTTCCTGGTGTTCCTGCTCGGGATCCTGGTCACCGTCGTCGTCGACTCGTTCGGCAAGCAGTGGTTCGACACGTGGGCCCCCGTCGAGTGGACCCGCACCTGGTACTCGGGGGCCTGGGACCGCTTCGAGCTCGGGCAGGTCATCGGGGTGACGGTGGGCGTCGCGCTCGCCGTCGTCGTGATCTCCGTGCTGCTGGGCGTGCCGGCGTCGTACGTGCTGGCCCGGCGCAGCTTCCCCGGCAAGAAGCTGGTCATGGGGCTGTTCCTGCTGCCGATCCTCATGCCGCCCATCACCTACGGCATCCCGCTCGCGACGGTCATGTACGCGTTCGGGCTGGGCCGCACGGTCGCGGCGGTGGTGCTGGTGAACCTCGTGCCGTCCGTACCGTTCGTGATCCTGACGATGACGCCGTTCATCGAGCAGATCAACCCGTCGGTCGAGTCGGCGGCGCGCATGTGCGGCGCCTCGATCCGGCAGGTGTTCACGCGCGTGCTCGCGCCGCTACTGATCCCCGGGATCCTCGCGGCCAGCATCCTGGTGCTCGTGCGGACCGTCGGCATGTTCGAGCTGACGTTCCTGGTCTCCGGGCCGGGCTCCGACACGCTCGTGGTGTCGATCTACCGCGCGATGACGTCGGCGGGAGGCGGGGAGGCGCGCCAGCTCATCTCGGCCATGGCCGTCATGTACACGGTGACGATGCTGGTGATCCTGGTGGTGGCGCTGCGGTTCGTGAACCCGACCCAGCTGGTCGCGCGCGTCAAGGAGTCGCGCGACGACTGACGGTCACATGACCGCCCCGACGTGCCAGGGGATGAACTCCTCGGTGCCGATGGTCAGGCCCGCGATCTCGAGCTCCTCGGACGCGGGCCTGGCCCCGGAGGCCACGGCGAGGATCAGGTCGAAGATCTCCTGACCGACCTGCTCCAGGGTGGCGGTGCCGTCGACGATGCGGCCCGCGTTCACGTCCATGTCGTCGGCCATCGCCGCGTACATGGGCGTGTTGGTGGCCACCTTGACCGACGGCGTCGGGCGGCACCCGAACACCGATCCGCGGCCCGTGGTGAAGACGACGACGTTCGCGCCGCCGGCCACCAGCCCGGTGACCGAGACGGGGTCGTAGCCGGGGGTGTCCATGAACACGAAGCCCTCGTGCGCGGCCATCCGCTCCGCGTACTCGTACACGGCCGCGAGGTCGGCGTGGCCGCCCTTGGCCACGGCGCCGAGCGACTTCTCGAGGATGGTGGTCAGGCCGCCGGCTTTGTTGCCCGGCGAGGGGTTGTTGTCCATGCTGCCGCCGCCGGCCCGCGTGTAGTCCTCCCACCAGGCGATGCGGTCCAGCAGCCGCTGGGCGACGTCGGGCCGGGTGGCGCGACGGGTGAGCAGGTGCTCGGCGCCGTACACCTCGGGCGTCTCGGCGAGCGCCGACGTCGCTCCGTAGGCGACGAGGCGGTCGGACGCCCAGCCGAGGGCCGGGTTCGCGGTGATGCCGGAGTAGCCGTCCGACCCGCCGCAGTTGAGGGCCAGCACCAGCTCGGAGACGTCGCAGTCGGTGCGCTCGCGCTCGTTCACGACGGGCAGCATGCGGCGTACGGCGGCGACGCCCGCCGCGACCGCGGGGCGCACCCCGCCGGACTCCTGGATCGTGAGCGACTCGACGAGCGTGTCGGCCGGGAGGTCGGCCAGCACCGGGTCCTCGGGCGGCGGCGGCGTGCCGACGCCGGGCATCCCGATGAACACCCCGGACCCGTCGGGCGTGGTCAGCTGCTCGGTCAGCACCATCTCGCACCCGAGCCCCAGCACCAGCAGACCGGAGATGTTGGGGTGGGCGGCGTACCCGCGCAGCGTGCGCAGCAGGATCCGGCCGCCCTCGCTGGTGGGCACCAGGCCGCAGCCGGACTGGTGCGTGAGCGCGATGACGCCGTCGACGTTCGGGTACTCGGCCAGCACCTGGGGCGTGAACTGCGCGGCGATCATCTTCGCGGTCGACGCCGAGCAGTTCACCGACGTGAGGATCGCGACGTAGTTGCGGGTGCCGACGCGGCCGTCCGCGCGACGGAAGCCGCGGAACGTGGGCCGGGGGCCCTCCGGCACGGCGAGGGGCGTGGGCGACCCGCCGAGCTGGTGCTCGCGGTGGCCGGGCTCGAACGCCAGGTTGTGCGTGTGGACGTGCTCGCCGGCGCGGATCGGGGCGGTGGCCACGCCGATCACCTGACCGTACTTGTGCACCTCGCCGCCCGCGGGGACGTCGGTGAGAGCGACCTTGTGCCCGCGCGGCACGGATCCCCGCACGGCCACGTCGGCGTCGCCGGCCCGCACCGTGTCGCCCGGTGCGAGGTCCCGGGTGGCGACGGCGACGTCGTCGCCGGCGTGCAGCACCAGGATCCCGCGGATGGTCTGCGGCGTCTCGATGGTCAACGTCGACCTTCCTCTCGGCTCGCCCCGGACGCTACAGGGACCGGCCAGGTCACCACCAGCCCTGACGCTTCGCCCAGGCAACAAGCCAGATGGACCCGGCGAGCATGACCACCAGCGAGATCGTCAGCTCGATGGGCCGGGTGTGCGTGTTGACGATGAAGTTCATGCCGAAGATCGAGGTCAGTGCCGTGATGGGCAGCGTCACGACGGCGATGACGGCCAGCCGCTCGGCGGCGATCGTCATCTTGGTGTCCGCGCGCGTCCGGTAGAACTCGATGACGCCCTGGAGGTACTCCTTCTCCTCCGACGCCAGCCCGGAAAGGCGGTCGAACTGGTCCACCAGGTCGCCGACCAGCGGGCGCGACGACGCCGGCATGTGCGTGGTGGACAGGCGCTCGACGCGGCGGTAGATCTCGGCCGTCTGCTTGGCCGTGGTGGTGACGGCAAGCAGGGCGTGGCGGGTGCGGAACAGCTCGTCGAGGAACGGCTCGGGGTTGGTGTGCGGGCCGTCGGCCACGCGGCGCTCCAGCACGTCCACCTCGGTGGCGAGCGCCTCGATGAACCGCTCCATGCGGCGCGTCATGGTCGACACGATCGCGTGCGACACGTCGAACGGCGTGCGCGGGTGCAGCCGCCCGGCCCGGATCCGCTCGAGCACCTCGCGCGTGTCCCGCAGCGGCGAGCCGGGGTCGACGTCGGGGTCCGTGGGCCCGTGCACCGTGATGAGGTAGTTGGGCCCGACGACGCGGTCCAGCTCGACCTGGTGCACGGCCCCGCCGGGCCCCACCTCGGGGGCGTGCAGCACCAGGAGCAGCACGTCCGGGTACGCGTGCACCTTGGGCAGCCGGTTGCGGCCCGCGCAGTCGCGCACCGCCAGCGGGTGCAGCCCGAACACTTCCGTGAGCACGCGCTCGGCGTCGGCGTCCCACACCGGCACGTCGACCCACACCACGCCGTCGTCCCGCTGGAGCAGCGTGGGCAGGTCGGCGACGCCGGCGTCGCGGACCCCGGTCTCGGTGATGACGTGCACGTCCATGCGGGCCTCCCGTCCCCGGCGTCATCGTGACTCGGGAGGCCCGCACGCGCCATCGGCCGCGCCGGCGCCTACTTGCCGCCCGAGACCAGGGTGCCGTCGGCCGTGACCGGGACGGGCTTGTGCGCAAGGAGCAGGTCGCCCAGGCGCGCCTTCGTGGCGATCGGGTCGAGGTGCCACAGGTCCTCGAGCCGGACGATCGCCTCGTGCGTGTACGGGGACTCGCGCACGGCGGTCTGCTCGCGCTCCGTGAGCTCGGCGGCGGCGACGTCCGCCGCCGCGGCCGCCGTGTCCGGCTGGATCGGCAGCGCCGTGCCGTCGATCACGGCCTGCCCCGCCTTCGCCTTGGCGGCGATGCCGTCGACGTGCCAGAGCGACGCGAGCTTGTCGACGTCGGAGGCGGCGAACCCGGCGCCCCAGAACGCGTCGTACTGCGCGCGCGTGTACCCGGCGGGCATGAACGACACGTCCAGCCCCACCGACCCGGCCACGTTCTCGACCCCGGCCGCGAAGCCGGTGAACGGGTTGGCGGCCGCGACGCCCACGCCCACGCCGCCCACCAGCACGGCGGTGGCGGCGCCGGTCGCGGCGATCTTCACGGCATGCCGCGCGGGCAGCGGGACGACGCGCGCGGGCTCTGCGGCGGTCTCCGAGCGCGCCGCCGCGAGCGAGGCGGCGATCCGGTCGGCCGCCGAGGCGGTCCAGCCGGACGACGGCTCGCGGGAGCGCAGTGCGGCCTCGATGCGGTCTGTCAGGTCGCCGGCGGGGATCTCGCCGGCGCGGGGGGCGTTCATCGGGACTCCAGGGAGGGCAGTTCGGCGCGCCGCAGGGAAGCGAGGGCGCGCGAGGCGTGGGAGCGGACCGTGGCCGCCGAGGTCTCCAGCACGGTGGCGATCTCGGCGTCGGACAGGTCCTCGTAGTAGCGCAGCACGAGGACGGTTCGTTGACGCGGCGGTAGCTCGGCAAGGCGCTGCCACATGTCCTCCTGGTCGGCCATCGACTGGGTGCTGTCGCCGTCGGGCGTCGCGTGGGCGGCCAGCACGTCGTCGGCCGCCGGGCGGATGGTGCGCACGTGCCAGCGGCGGCGCCACGACAGGTGCTCGTTGGTGACCATGCGGCGTAGGTAGAGGTCCGGGCGGTCGAGCAGCGCGATGCGGTGCCAGCGCACGTGGGCGCGCAGCAGCACCTCCTGCACCAGGTCGGCGGCGGTGTGCTCGTCGCCCGTGAGGATGCTGGCGTAGCGCAGCAGGCCGGGCAGGTGCGTGCGCACCAGCTCGTCGAGGCTGCGCGCGACGACCTCGTGGTCCGGTTCGGCGGCCCCGGCGGCGCGACCGGGGAACGGGATCACGACGGGGACCGGGGCGGTGGTCACGCGGCCACCTCCGCGGCGCCCGCGAGGGCCGTCAGCGCGGTCACGCGGTCCTGCGGCGCGACGCGGTCGGGGCGCGGTATCGGCCGGTCCTCGAGGCAGCGCATCAGCAGCCCCTCCACGATGGCGGCACGGCGGACGATCGACGCGGCGTCGTCGTCGCCCGGCAGGATGCGGACCTCGAGCGTGTCGCGGTACGGCCGGTCGGCCACCAGCTGGGTCAGGTTCACGTCGGCGTACTTGGTGACGCCGACGGCGCGCGCCGTGGCCCGCAGGTCGGCCCACGTCAGGTCGGGGTTGGTGTCGACGACGCGCACGAGCTCCTCCGGCGGCGGGGCCAGGCGCTGGCACGCCGGGTTCGTCTCCAGCAGCTCCCACAGCGGCTCGCGCCAGTGGGCGAACAGCCGTACCAGGTTCGCGAACGCCGTCGCCTCGCGGAACGGCGAGCCGTCCACGTGCACGTGGACCGCGGACTCTAGCGGGACCGTGAACCCCAGGTCACGGGCCGGGGCCAGGAGCGCGTCGAGCGCTGCCTCGTGGTCGGTCACCAGCGGCGGCGTGATGATCTCGCACGGGCGCTCGCGTCCGGCGGGCAGGGGCATCGCGACGGCGACGGTCGCGCCCGTCCTGTCGTCGACGCGGGCCGCCCCGCCGACCAGGTCGACCCGGGTGTCGTACAGCCGCGCGACCGGGGCGAGCACCGTCTCGATCGGTGCCCGCGGGTCGGTGTACCGCTCGATGAGGCGCAGCAGGCGGGCGTCGTCGCACAGGATCCGATACCACCCGCGGTGCCCGGCGTCGGTGCGGGTGGCGACCTGGAACGCCTCGATGGTGATGTCGTCGACCAGGCGGGCCACGGGCCTGCCACCGGCGTCGGTGACGTCGAACGCCGGCGACAGGTGCCTGAACACCCCGACGCCCGGCACCGTGGACGGTTCGCTGTCGGTGTGGAACGACCGCTGCACGTGGCCGCCGTAGCGGGACGCCAGCTCCTCCGCGAGCACCTGCCGGTCACCACCGGCCGGCGCGAGCAGCTCGATCTCGAACCCCGTCCGCAGGGTCAGCACGTCGATCCTTCCCTCCTGAGCGATCGGCCACGATGCCGGGCGCACGGTCACTTCGCCAGCGTGGCGGCGGCCGCGGCGGCCGCGTTCTTCGCGGCGGCGGCCTTCGCCTGCGCCGGGGTCAGCTGCGGCTGGGCGTTGACCTCAGCGAAGCCGGAGGGCTGGACGGGCACAGTCTGCCCCTTGAGCACCAGGTCGCCAAGGTGCGCCTTGGTCTGCAGGTAGTCGAGGTGCCAGATGGTCTGGAGCTTGGCGATGTCACCGGAGCTGTAGCCGGCATTGATGGCCGCCTCGTAGTCCGACTCCTGGGTGGCCGACGGCGCGGCCGCCGTGTAGGTGCCCGGGGCGAAGGGCAGCTGCTTGCCCGCGAGCAGCAGCTTGCCGGCCTGGGCCTTGGTGTGCGTCGCGTCCAGGTTCCACACCTTCTCGAGGTGCGCCAGGTCCTCGCCCGAGTAGCCGGACTTCGCGAACGCGGCGTACTCGGCCGACGTGTAGCCCGCGGGGAGCCCGTTCGCGTCGGCCGCGATCGCCGCCTTCTCCTTCGCGGCGACGGTCGCGTCGTCGGAGTGCCCCGGTGCGGCGAACGCCATCCCGGCGCCGGTGACGGCGATGCCGGCACCTGCGAGCGTGATCGTGGCGATCCGCATCTTCTTGCTCTGGGTCGTGCTGGTCACGGTGGACCTCCAGGTTCGTGGACAAGTGGGTCTTGCCCCCTAGAGACGCGCCTCACGACGAGGTTGTGGAGTGCCGCGGCCAGATTGATGTGACGAGTTTGTGAATGCCGCGCCGCAGGTCAGTCCAGGCAGAACTCGTTGCCCTCGACGTCCTGCATCACGATGACGGACTCCTCGAAGCCGTCGGCGAGCAGCACGCGGAACTTGCTGGCCCCGAGCGCGACCAGGCGCTCGCACTCGGCCTCGAGCGCGGCGAGGCGCTCCTCGCCCACCATCCCGGTGCCCACGCGCACGTCGAGGTGCACGCGGTTCTTGACGACCTTGCCCTCCGGCACGCGCTGGAAGAACAGCCGAGGGCCGACGCCGGTGGGGTCGACGCACGCGAACGCCGACCCCTGCTTCTCGGGCGGGAGGGACTTGCTGAAGTCGTCCCACGACCCGAACCCGGGCGGCGGGGGCGGCACGACGTATCCCAGCACCTCGCACCAGAAGCGGGCGACCCGCTCGGGGTCTGCGCAGTCGAACGTGACCTGGACCTGCCGGACGGACGTCATCGCCCCACGGTAGGGGCGTCGGCGGGCTCGGGCTCGTCGACGCGCGTGGCCTCCTCGGCGGCTCCGGGATCAGCTGCGGCGACCGCGCCCGGCAGCAGGCACGCGTCCCCCTCGCAGGCGGCGGCCGCGCCGTCGCCCAGCATCATGAAGCCGCTCATGCGGACACCGCGCCGTCGGCGGCCTTCTCGGTGGCCACCAGCTCCAGCACCTGGGCGAACATGTCCGGCTCCTGCGCGCCCGAGACCCCGTACTTGTCCTCGAAGACGTAGAACGGCACGCCGTGGATGCCCAGCGCGGCGGCCTGCGCGACGTCGGCCTTGACGGCCGCCGTGTAGGTGCCGGCCTCGAGTGCAGAGAGGACGTCGTCCCGGTCGAAGCCCAGGCCGGCGGCAAGGTCGGCGAGGTCGGCGACGCGGCCCACGTGCCCGCCGTCGATGAAGTAGGCGCGCAGCAGCGCCTCCTTCATCTCGGCCTGGCGGCCTCGGGCCTTGGCGTAGTGCAGCAGCTCGTGAGCCTTCACCGTGTTGGTCTGGTGCATGTGGTCGTAGTCATAGTCGAGGCCCACCGACGCGGCGATGCTCGTGACGCGGTCGATCATCTGCTCGACCTGCGGCAGCGGCAGCCCCTTGCGCTCGGCGAGGTACTGCACGGGCGTGCCGGCGTAGTCGACAGGGGTGTCGGGGGACAGCTCGAACGAGTGGTACGTCACCTCGACGTCCACACCCGTGCGGGCGACGGCCTGCTCGAACCGCCGCTTCCCGATGTAGCACCAGGGGCACTGGACGTCGGACCAGACATCGACACGCACGGGTTCGCTCATGCCCGGGTCAACCGTCGCCGCGCGCGTCGTGTTCCGGGAGGTGGGCGTGTTCTGCGATGTCACACTGACCCGATGACGCAGACGGCGGCCCGACCATGACGTGGGCCCTGTTCGCTGCCGTCTTCGCGAGCGTCGGGTACGGCGTCGCCACGCTGCTGCAGGCCGTGGCGGCGCGCCGGGCGACCGGGCTCGCCGTGATCCTGACGCCGCTGGCGGTCGCGGGGTTGGTGCTCGAGGGCGTCGCCGGGGTCGTCTCGCTCGTGGCGCTCGCGCGCCTGCCGCTGTTCGTCGTGCAGGGCATCGTGGCGGCGTCGCTCGTGGTGGTGGTGCTCGCGGCCCCGCGCGTGCTGCGGGTGCCGCTCCGGGTCGCCGACGCGTGGGTGGCCGGGGGCGTGGTGGCCGCGCTGGTCGTGGTCACCGTCGCGGCGGGGGACGAGCCGGCCCGGCGGGCACCCGGCGGGTTCTCGTCCGCGATGCTCGCGGCGGTCGTCGCGCTGGCCCTGGGCCTGCTCGCCACCTACCGGCGCGGCCCCGCATGGCTTGTCGCAGGACTCTCAGGGCTCGGCTACTCGGGCGCCGCGGTGGCCGCGCGGGCCGTCGAGGCCGGCCCGCTCTGGCAGCCGGTGCTGCTGGTGGCGCTCGCCGTGTCCGCCGCCGTCGGGATCGCCGGGTACCTGCGCGCGCTCGAGAGCGGGAGGGTCGGCGCCGTCGCGGCAGTCGTGGCCGTCGTCGAGGTGGTGGTGCCCGGCGTCGTCGGCGTGCTGGTGCTGGGCGACGGCGTGCGCGCCGGGTGGGCGCCTGCGGCATTCGTCGCGATCGCGGCTGCCGTCGTCGGGTGCGTCGCTCTCGCGAACAGCCCGACGACGGCGGCCGCCGAGGTCACGCCTGGCTGATCCGGGACACGTGGTAGTGGCTGAGCGCCCACGCGCCGTCGGCCTGCTCCACGACCGCCGTCAGGTAGACGGGCACGTCGCCGTCGGGCCGGTGGAAGACGACGTGCGCGTAGACGATCACGGCGTCCCCGGCCTCGCGCACCGAGAGCAGCTCGTACTCGGCCGTCAGGCCGACGGGTTGCTTGGCGTAGTAACCCGCGACGGCCTCCCGCCCGAACCCGGGCGCCGGGTCGAAGCCCTGGAACAGGGCGTCGGCGGTGAACAGCGCCGCGACGTCGTCCGGACGGCGCTCGGCGATGCCGGCGGCCCAGCGGTCCAGGAGGGTGCGCACGCGCTGCTCGACGGCGGGTGCGGTGAGGTTCTCGGTCATGGCTGCTCCTCGGTGCGTGGTGGTGGTCAGTTGCCGGCGCTCTGGCCGCCGTCGACGTGCAGGAACTCGCCCGTCACGAACGGCGCCTGCTCGAGGTAGACGACGCCGCGCACGACGTCGTCGATGTCGCCCATGTGGCCCACCGGGTGCAGCGCCGCGAGGAACTCGTGCGTCTCGGGGGCGTGCAGCGGGGTGCGGATGATGCCGGGGGAGACGGCGTTGACGCGCACGCCCTGGCCGGCGAGCTCGACCGCGAGCGACTTGGTGGCCGCCGCGACACCGCCCTTGCTCAACGACGCGAGCGCGGACGGCACCTTGGACGTCGGGTTCTCGACCAGGGTGGTGGTGACGCTGACGACGTGGCCGCCGTCGCCCTGGGCGAGCAGCTGCCGCACCACGTTCTGGGTCAGGTGGAAGAACCCGTCGAGGTTGGTGGCCTTGACGTTGGCGTAGTCCTCGGCGGAGTAGTCGACGAACGGCTTGGCGACGAAGATGCCCGCGTTGTTGACGAGGGTGTCCACGCGGCCGAACCGCTCCAGGGCGGTGGCGACGATGCGGTCGGCGACTGCCGGGTCGGCGACGTCGCCCGCCACCGTCTCGAGGGTGTCCGTCGAGGCAGGGGCGATGCTGCGCGAGTTGGCGACCACGGCGTAGCCGAGGTGCTGGTAGGCGGTGACGAGCGCCGCGCCGATGCCCTGCGATGCGCCGGTGATCACGGCGACCTTCTGTGTGTTGTTCATGGTCGTCTCAACCTAGACGGTCGGTCAACTATTCCAGTAGTCGACCGGTCTAGAATTTCGCGCATGGGACGGACGTCGGATGCCCGCGAGCGCCTGGTCGCCGCTGCGCTCGAGCTCTTCAGCCGGCGGCCCTACGCCGCCGTCGGCGTCGCCGAGATCGCCCGGCACGCCGGGGTCCAGAAGGGCTCCTTCTACTACTTCTTCGAGTCGAAGGAGGCGCTCGCGGTCGCGGTGATCGACGAGCACTGGGAGTGGCAGCGGGGCCAGTGGCAGCGGCTCCTGGCCGCCGGCGGACCCGTGCTGGAGCGGCTGCGGGGCGTGTTCGACCTGACCGCCGAGATGCAGACCGACTCGCTGAGCGGCACCGGCTCCGTGGTGGGCTGCCTGTTCGGCAACCTCGCGCTCGAGGTCGGCTCGGACGGCGGCGAGATGGCGGCGCACCTGCAGAAGATCTTCGACGAGCAGGTGGACATGATCGGCGCGGCGCTCCGCGAGGCCGTCGAGGCGGGCGAGCTCGCCCCCCTGGACACGGCCGCCTCGGCTCGCTCGGTGGTCGCGCAGCTCGAGGGCCTGGTGCTGTTCGCCAAGCTGTTCAACGACCCGGCCCAGCTCGACGCCCTCTGGGCCAACAGCCTCAGGCTTCTCGGAGCGCCGCAGCCGGCGTGACGACCACGGTCAGCGGGCCCTCGTCAGGCGTCGGCGGCTCGAAGTGGTCGAAGTAGAGCGCGGCCGTCTCCGGGTCGAGCTGCACCTCGTTCGCGGTGGCGCCGTCGCGGCGGGCGACGCGGTCGAGGACCACCTCCCGCGGCGTCGCCAGGTACACGGTCTCGGGCACCACGCCCGACGCGGCGAGCAGCCCGCGGTAGTCGTCGCGCATGCGCCGCGACCAGAACGACAGGTCGACGACGACGTCGCGTCCCGCCTCGACCATCGCGACCAGGCGCTCGCGGACCTGCTGCTCGAACGCCTGCCGGACGGGCTCGGCCAGCGGCTGCTGCCGGTGGCCGGCCGCCCACGTGGCCTCGTCGATCGACAGCCGCGCGAACCCCGCCGCCTCGAGCCCGCGCGCGTACGTCGACTTCCCCGAGCCCGCCGGGCCGCACATGAGCACCACGCGCACCATGGAGGCAGAGTAGGGCGCGCGCCCCGCCAGGCCCGAAGGAGAACCCGTGAGCGTGTTCACCGACGTCCAGATCGCCTACCTCGCCAGCCAGCACCTGGGGCGGCTGGCCACCCAGCGGCCGGACGGGACGCTGCAGAACAGCCCCGTGGGGTTCCGGTACAACCCGGCCACCGACACGATCGACATCGGGGGCCGCCGCCCGGAGGCGACCCACAAGTTCCACAACGTGCGCGCCAACGGCCGGGTCGCGTTCGTGGTGGACGACCTGGCCTCGATCCACCCGTGGCGGCCCCGGTGCGTGGAGATCCGCGGTTGGGGCGAGGCGATCGCCGCGGGCGAGGGCCAGGAGGCAATGATCCGCGTCCACCCCGAGCGCGTCATCACGATCGGCCTCGGCGAGCCGAGGGCGTGAGGCTGCTCAGGCCCTCGGCCCCGCGACGCGGTGCCCCGCGTCGGTGAGCACGTCGACCGCCGCCGCGAGGCGGTCCTCCGGGACCAGCACCAGGTCCGCGTGGAACGTGGAGGCCACGAACACGGGCACCCCCGCCTCGCCGAGCGGGCCGACGACGGACGCGAGCATGCCCGGCACGTCCAGCCCGTGCGCGTCGCCGTAGACGCCCGCCCAGCGCTCCCCGTCGTGGCCGAAAGGAGACGCGTGGGCGACCACCGTCAAGCCCTCGGGCGCACGCACCAGCGCGACCCACTCGTCGTCCTCGGGGAACGTCGCGGCGGGCAGATGCCCCACGACGAACCGGTCGGGCAGCACGCGCAGGCTCAGGGTCGGCATGGCGGTGACCCTAGCCCGGGGCACCGACGCGCTGTGGGAGCGTCAGTTGATGCAGGTCGCCGTGCTGTAGTTGCTGGTGCCCGGAGGCGCGGACGGTGCCGGCGTGGCAGCCGGGGTCGACGCAGGTGGTGCTGCGGGCGTGGCCGCCGGCGTGGAGGCGGGCGGCGCCGTCGTCGCGGGGGCGGTCGCCGCGGGCGGGGCTGCCGGCGGGGTCGCGCTCGGCATCTTGCCGTCCGTGCCGAGCACCACGGTGACCGTGGTGTACTGCGCCGTGGTGGCGATCGTGGCGCCCGGCAGGTACTGGAGCACGGCCTTCGCCTGCGCCTCCTGGCCGTTCGGCACGTAGATCGTCGTCGTCTTGGTCATCACGGCGTCGGCGGGCTGGCCGGTCTGGAAGCCCAGCGACTTGAACGTCGCCAGAGCGTCGCTGGACCCGTGCGCGGTGCCGGCACCGTTGAGCACGTCCACCGTGACCGAGCCAGGCGCCGCGGGCTTCGCCGCCGCGACGCGCTGGGCCGTCGTCGGCTCGCCGTTCACGGTGTCGAAGAAGTCCGGCAGCGCCGCGGTGTCGATGTTGTCGACCGACGACTGCACGCCGTGCAGCGGCACCATCGACGTCGACGGGTTCCCGAGCGGGATGGTCGCCGAGTGGATGCCCGAGCCGCGCAGCCCCTTGAGCTGCATCGCAAGGTTGAGCATGTTCAGGCCGGCGTCGGTCTCGAGCGACCCGCCGATGGCGCCGATCACGTTGTTCAGCTTGACCGGGTTGAGCAGCGTGCCCGCTGAGAGGATCTGCTGCGCCTCGACCGACAGGAAGTACTGCTGGCGCACCACGCGGTCGAAGTCGCCGTTCGGCAGGCCGTGGCGCTGGCGCACGAACTGAAGCGCCTGGGTGGCGTTCAGCTCCGAGACGCCGGCGGGCAGGTTGATGCCAGAGAAGTGGTCGTGGACCGGGTTCTTCAAGCACACCTGGACGGGACCGAGCGACTTCGCGATGTTGTAGAAGCTCAGCAGGCTGACCTTGACGTAGTGGTCGATCTGGAGCCCCGTGAGGTTCTGGATCGTGGTCGCCAGCAGGTTGACGCCCGCGGCGTCCTTCTGGTCCTGCGTGCCCGAGGCGTGCTCGTACCCGAGCGCGAACGCGGCGTTGAGCTTGTCCTTGCCGTAGCCCGGGATGGTCACGTAGGAGTCGCGGGGGAACGAGACCATCGTGGCGGACGACCCGTCTGCCACGACGTGCAGCACGATCATCGTGTCGGTGTTGAGGCTGCCGCCGTCGGGCGTGGTCGAGAGCTCCTGGTACTGCGCCGCCGTCATGCCCTGGGGCCGCTGGTCGTCACCGATCAGCAGGATGTTCTGCGCGACGCCCTTCGGTGCGGCCTGACCCTTGGGGCCGGCCGTGTGCTTGGCTGCCGGCAGGGCGCCTTCCACCTTGTGCACGCTCGTGGTGAAGTGGAGGTAGGCGTAGGCGACGTAGCCGCCGCCCAGCGCGAGCACGCACGCGAGGACCGAGGCGGTGATGACGACGATGCGCCGTACCCGCGTCCGGCGGACGCTGGGTGCGCGGCGGTGTGCCATGGCACGTCTGGCGATCTCGGTCATGTCTCCTCGGCGGCGCTCGTTCAGCGTGGCTGTCGTCGCACCACGTCAACGCACAAGCCTAAGGCGCTGGTGAGGGGTGCTGACGGTCGTCTTGAGTGAAGTAGTTGCGCCACATCTGCGTAAGTGAGGTAGCGAACGCCGCATCAGTGAAGGCTGTGTGTGCGTGGTGCGTCGCGCATCTGTACAAGTGCTGGTCCGGCGTGTGACCACCGTCACCGCCCCGCAGCGCCGTTGTCAGGTTGTCGGCAGGTCCTCCCACGCATCCTGGGCCCATGTTCGATCTCATCAACGGCCTTCCCATCCACCCCCTTGTCGTCCATGCGGTGGTCGTGCTGCTGCCGCTGGCTGTGCTCGGCACCATCGCGATCGCCGTCCGCCCCGCCTGGCGCGCCCGCTACGGCGTGGCCGTCACGGCCGTGGCTCTGCTCTCCGTGCTCTTCATCCCCATCGCCACCTCGAGCGGCGAGTCGCTCGAGGCGCGCGTCGGGGACCCCGGCAAGCACGCGCAGCTCGGGGACCAGCTGATCTGGTTCGCCCTGCCGCTGCTCGTGTGCGCGGCGGCACTCACCTGGCTCGCGCGACGCACCGAGAAGGCACGCACCACCGCTCGCGTCTCGGCGCCCCCGCGCGGGGCGACCGCGACCGTGGCCGTCGTCGCGGTGCTCTTCGCCGTGGCCGCCGGTGTGCAGGTGTACCGGGTCGGCGACTCCGGGGCGCGCGCCGCGTGGGGCGACCAGGTCGCCTCCTCGTCGTCGCAGTCGCACGGCGACAGCAACGGCTGAGCAGTCCGCGCGGGGTCAGGATGGCGGCGTGTACACCGTCGGGGTCTGCGACGACCACCCCACGATCCGCCGGGCCCTCGCCCGCGGCCTGGCGCAGGGCGGCCACGACGTCGTCGCTGCTCACGACGGGCGCGAGGCGCTCGCGCTGTTCGATGCGGGACGGACGCTCGACGTGATCGTCATGGACATCGGGCTGCCCGACGCCGACGGGCGCGACGTCGTGCAGGCCCTGCAGGCCGCGGGTCAGCACGCGCCGGTGCTTTTCCTGACGGCGCTGGGCGACATGCAGGACAAGCTCTCGGGGTTCGCCGCGGGCGGCGACGACTACGTCGTCAAGCCGTTCGACCTGCGTGAGGTCGTGGTGCGGGTGGAGGCGCTGGCGCGACGGGCCTCGTCGGCGGCTCCGTCGCCGGAGGACCTGACGGTTGACCCGGTGACGCACGCCGCGCGCACCGCGACGGACGAGGTGCACCTGACCCCCACCGAGTACCGCATCCTGGCGTCCGTGCTCGCGCGGCGGGGCGAGGTGGTGCGCCGCCGGGCCGTCGTGGCCGCGGGCTGGCCCGGAGGCGAGCATGTCTCGGAGAACACGATCGACAGCTCCGTGCGCCGGGTGCGTACGAAGCTCGCGGGCATCGACTCGCCCGTCAGCCTGGAGACGGTGCGCGGCGTCGGGTTCCGGGTCCGGCGAGGGCGCTCAGTCTGCGCGGCCGCCTGGTGTGCTGGGCCGCGATCGTCGGTCTCGCGGCTGCCGTCGTGCAGGCGTTCGTCGTCCACTCCGTCATCGACGCCACGGCCGACGAGGCGATCGTCGAGCGGATCGAGCAGTACACCGTGTGGTCGTCGGTCGCCGCCGGAGGGGTGATGGTCGCGCTGGCGACGGGTCTCGCGGCATGGGCGAGCCGGCGCGCGCTGGCGCCCGTCACGGACATGGCGCGCACGGCCGCCGACTGGAGCGTGCGGGACCTCGAGCGGCGGTTCGACCTGGGCCCGCCCACCGACGAGCTGCGCGCTCTCGGCCAGACGCTCGACGGCCTGCTCGACCGCGTCTCCCGCGTGATCGTCGGCGAGCAGCGGCTCACCTCCGAGCTGGCGCACGAGCTGCGCACGCCCCTGGCAGCGATCCGCGCGAGCGCGGACCTCATCGCCATGCTCCCCGACCTCGACGACGAGCTGCGCGGCGACGTCGCCGACATCCTCGGCGCGTGCGCCACCATGGCCGAGACGATGACGGGGCTGCTCGACCTCGCACGCGCGTCACGGCCCGACGGAGCCGACGTGTCCGCGCTCGGCGATGTGGTCGAGGCGGCGCTCGCGTCGATCGAGGGCGCGCGCGTGGCGGTGGCGCTGGACCGCACCCTGGCCGTGGCAGTTCCCGTCGCGCTCGGGGCGCGGGCCCTGGCGCCCGTGATCGACAACGCGACGCGGCTCGCCGTCCACGTCACCGTGACGGCGACGGTGCGCGGCGGATGGGTCGAGGTCAGCGTGAGCGACGACGGGCCGGGCGTGCCGATGGTGCTCAGCCGGACCGTGTTCGAGCCGGGCCGCTCCGGACGCGGCGGCAGCGGGCTGGGGCTGCCGCTGGCCAGGCGCATCGCGCGCAGCGTGGGGGGCGACGTGCGGCTCGAGCCGCCCACGCCGGCCGGCGGGGCGGTCTTCGTGGTGCGGCTGCCTGGGGTGTGACGCGTGTGCCGAGGCGCTGGCTGAACAACGCCGTGGCGCTGGAGGTGCCGACGTCGCGCCATCATCCGCAGGAACACGCCGTTCTTGGACCTTTGGTGAGCCTCCGCTTGCTTGAGGTCAGACCGTCGCTCGTCCACCCTCGAGGCATGGCACGCATCCTCGCCGCCGCGCGCGGCTTCCCGTTCCTGACCGCGACGCTCGCCGTGATCGCCGGTGCGGGCGTGCTCTCCGCCGTGTGGCCGCCGGCCGTGCCGTGGCTGCTGGGCGTCTACGCGGGCTTCATGGCCCTGCGGTCGGCCGTCGCGATGGTGCAGGAGCTGCGCTCCGGCACGTTCGGCGTCGACATCCTGGCCGTCACCGCGATCGGCTCGACCATCGCCGTGGGGGAGGTGTGGGCGTCGATCGTCATCGTGCTCATGCTCACCGGCGGCGAGGCGCTCGAGCAGTACGCGTCCGGGCGCGCCCGCAAGGACCTCACGGCGCTGGTGTCCAACGCGCCGCGCACGGCCCACCGGCTCGCGGCCGACGGCACGGTGTGCGACGTGGACGTCGCCGACGTCGCCGTGGGCGAGCAGGTGCTGGTGCGGGCGCACGAGATCGTCCCGTTCGACGGCGTGCTCGTGTCCGACGCCGGCGTGTTCGACGACTCCTCCCTCACGGGCGAGTCGCTGCCGCAGGAGCGCGTCGCGGGCGACACCGTCTACTCCGGCGCGATCAACGGCGCCGCCGCCGTGACCCTCCGGGTGGCGCAGCGCGCCGAGGACTCGCAGTACCAGCGCATCGTCGCGCTGGTCGAGGAGGCCGCCGCGAGCCGCGCGCCCATGGTGCGCCTGGCCGACCGGTACGCCATCCCGTTCACTGTCGTGGCGCTCGCGATCGCCGGGGTGGCGTGGTGGGCGTCGGGCGACCCGGTGCGGTTCGCGCAGGTGCTCGTGGTCGCGACCCCGTGCCCGCTGATCATCGGCGCCCCGGTAGCGTTCATGGCCGGGATGAGCCGCTCGGCCCGCCGCGGCGCGATCATCCGCTCCAGCGCCACGCTCGAGAAGCTGCACCGCGCGGCGACGTTCGCGTTCGACAAGACGGGCACGCTGACGCGCGGCGCCCCGGCCCTCACCGACGTGCGGGCGAGCGGCGCGGTCGACGCCGGCACGCTGCTGCGCGTGGCGGCCGCCGCCGAGCAGGCGTCGGCGCACGTGCTGGCCGAGGCGATCGTGCGGGGCGCGACCGCGCGCGGCGAGGTGCTGCCGGTGCCGCAGGAGGTCGCCGAGACCACGGGCGGGGGTGTGACCGCCGTCGTCGACGGCGTGCGCGTCGCCGTGGGCAAGCGGACGTTCGTCGAAGAGCAGACCGGCGCACCAGTCCCGGCACCGCAGCTGGCGCCCGGCGAGCTCGCCGTGCACGTCGCCGTCGACGGCGCCTACGCCGGGTGCGTGGTGCTGCGCGACCAGCTGCGGCCCGACGCCGCCGACACGCTCGCGCGGCTGCGCCGCCAGGGCATCGAGCACGTGCTCATGGTCACCGGCGACGAGGAGGCCACCGCCCGGCACATCGCGGGCAAGCTCGGCATCGACGACGTGCGGGCCGGCTGCCTGCCCGCCGACAAGGTCGCCGCGGTGCGCGACGTCGCCGACCGGCCCGTGGTCATGGTGGGCGACGGCGTCAACGACGCCCCGGTGCTCGCCGCCGCCGACGTCGGCATCGCGATGGCCGCCCGCGGGTCGACGGCCGCGACCGAGTCCGCGGACATCGTGATCCTGCCCGACGAGGTGGGCCGCGTGGCCGAGGCCCTCGAGATCGGGCGGCACACCGTGAACGTCGCGCTCCAGAGCATCTGGATCGGCATCACGGTGAGCGTGGCGCTCATGCTCGTCGCGACCACGGGCGCGCTGCCCGCGGTGGTCGGGGCATGGCTGCAGGAGGCCGTGGACGTGATCGCGATCCTCTGGGCCCTGCGCGCGATGGGGTCGGGGTGGTGGCGACGCCGGCGCGTGCCGGACACCGCGCTGCCGCGTGCGGCCGCCGGGTCGGCGGCTCCCGAGGGAGCGCGCGTGGCGGTCTGACCGGGCGCTCAGCCCGGGGAGACGAGCCCCGAGTCGGTGTGGAGGTCGGTCCAGGGCGGCTCCTTGGCCGTCGGCGTGATCACGGTGATGTCGCCGACGTGCCTGACGACCCGGCCGTCCTCGATGGCCGTGACCGTCTCCGGGGTGAACTGGTTGCCCTGCGGCCGCGAGAGGAGCGTCGCGGCGCCGGAGCGCAGGTAGGCCGTGGCGTCGCCCTGCCAGATGATGTTGTCGATGCGAGGGATCGCGCGGCCCCGCGCGTCGTAGGCGCCGACGAAGTACGTCTGGCCCGACGGGTCGACGGGCACGTCGCACCCGGCGGTGATCTCCGCCGAGTACCGGTCGAGCAGGATGAGCGGCATCGGGGCGTCGGCGACCACGCACCCCGCGGGGAGCAGCGCGGAGACCTGCGACTCGGGGAACGCGCCGCCGGGCCGCGGCCGGAACGGCCCGACGGTCACGAGCGCCAGCGCGGTGACGGAGCCGACGACCCCGAGCGCCACCCCGGCCACGGCGACGACACGGCGCGACGCGGGCCGGCGCAGCGTCGAGACGCCGGCCGCGACCACCACCACGAGCGACGGCGCCGCGAACGCCGAGTAGTGCGGGAAGTACGACGGCGCGGCCGCCAGCACCACCACCTGCGCGGCCGCCAGCACCACCCACACTCGCCCGCGCCGCGCCCGCCAGGCGCTCAGGCCCGAGGCGACGAGAGCGGCGACCACCAGCACGGTGGCGGCGCCGGCGACGAACGCGCCTCCGGGCCCGGACGCCAGCCGCCCGAGCCCCGAGTCGGAGGTGCCGAGCACGTCCTGGAGGCGGCCGAGCACGCTCCCGGGCATGCGGGAGCGCCCCAGCTGGTCGAGCACCACCTGGTGCAGCATCGCCGAGCGGGCGGGCACCGCGAACGGCGCGACGGCGGCGACGAGCATCGCCGTCGCGCCCCCGGCCACCCGCACGGCGTCGCGCCACCCGAACCGCACCAGCGCCCAGAGCACCACGATCGCGAGCGGCACGACGCCCCAGATCTTGGCCAGCGGCATCCAGGCCAGCACCGCCCCGGCCACGACGGCGAGCCAGGCGCGCCCGCGCGGCGTCGTCGAGCGCGCCGCGCGTTCCAGCAGCAGCACGCCCGCCAGCAGGGCGAACGTGCCGAACGGCTCGAGCAGCGTGACGTACTCGGCCGCCGACGCGATCGGCGCGATGGCGTAGAGCAGGCCGCCGGTCAGCGCCGCGAGCCGGCCCCACCGCCGGGCCACGGCCACGACGAGCGCGGTGTTGACGGCCCCGAGGGCCATGACGCCGAGCCGCGCCAGCACGAGCGCCGTGCGGTCGCCGAGCACGGGCGCGAGCCCGGCGGCCGGCGCGAGAGCCAGGAACCCGCCGGGCGGCTGCAGGTAGAGGAAGTCGGCGTAGGGGAGGCGGCCGTGGATCAGGTTGAGCGCCGCCGCGAAGTACACGCCGTCGTCGTACCCGCGGACCGACACGAGGCCGTCCAGGCCCTGGATCCGCAGGAACCGTCCCAGGAAGGCGACGGCGGCGGTCCCGGCGGCGATCGCCTGCCACGGCACGCGCGCACCCCTGGAGAGGTTTCGGCCTCGCTCCATGTCACGAGCCTGACAGGAACAGACTAAGAAGGCTGTCAGATATCGGGTCGGTCTTGCCGTACGAAACGTCCGGACGACACCTCGACCAGCGACCCGTCGGCCTGGGACCCGTCGTAGGTGATCCGGGTGCGGCCGCGCTCGGCGTCCGGGTCGGGCAGGGGCACCGCGGACAGCAGCGAGCGCGTGTACGGGTGCAGGGGGTCGCCGTACACCTGCGCGGCGGGCCCCACCTCGACCAGCCTGCCCCGGTGCATGACGCCGATGCGGTCGCTGACGTGCCGCACCATCGCGAGGTCGTGGGCGATGAACAGGTAGGTGAGCCCACGCTCGCGCTTGAGGTCGGCCAGCAGGTTGACCACCTGCGCCTGGACGGACACGTCGAGCGCCGAGATCGGCTCGTCGAGCACCACGAACCGCGGGTCGACCACGAGCGCCCGCGCGATCCCGACGCGCTGGCGCTGCCCGCCGGACAGCTCGTGCGGGTAGCGCTCGGCGAACGACGCGTCGAGCCCGACGGCGTCGAGCGTCCGCGCGACCCGGCCGACCAGGTCGCGCCGGTCACGGGCGATGACGAGGCCCTCGGCCACGATGTCGCGCACGCGCATGCGCGGGTCCAGCGAGGCGTACGGATCCTGGAACACCATCTGGACCTCGCGCCGCACGGCCGCGCCGGCCCGCCCGCGCAGGGCCCCGGCGAGGTCCCGGCCGCGGTACCGGACGCTCCCGCTCACGGGTGCGTGGAGCCCGACGACGGCGCGCCCGGTGGTGGTCTTGCCGGAGCCGGACTCGCCGACCAGGCCGAACGTCTCGCCCTCGGCGATCGTGAGGCTGAGGTCGTCGACGGCCACCACCTGGGAGCGGCCGCGGCCGTAGGTCTGGCGCAGGTGAGCGATCTCGAGCAGGGTCATCGCTGCTCCTCCCAGCGGTCCCAGCGGGCGCGGACGTCGGCGGGCGGCTCGACCGCGGGGGCACCGGGCGCCAGCAGCCAGGTCGCGGCCCGGTGCGTGGGGGAGACGTCGAAGAACGGCGGCGCCTCCTCGAGGTCGCGCGGCAGGGCGTACGCGTTGCGGGGCGCGAACGCGTCGCCCGGGGGCGGGTCGAGCAGGTCTGGAGGGGAGCCCGGGACGGTCTCGAGCCGCCCCGTCTGCGCGGTGGGCAGCGAGCCCAGCAGGCCCCAGGTGTAGGGGTGCTGCGGGTGGTAGAAGACCTCGCGCGTGGTGCCGAGCTCGACGATCCGCCCCGCATACATGACGGCCACGTGGTCGGCGACGGAGGCAACCACGCCCAGGTCGTGCGTCACCAGCACCATGGCCGTGCCGGTGGTGCGGCGCAGCTCGGCGAGCAGGTCGAGGATCTGAGCCTGGACGGAGACGTCGAGCGCCGTCGTCGGCTCGTCGGCCAGCACGACGTCGGGGCGGTTGACCAGCGCGATCGCGAGCGCGATGCGCTGGCGCTGCCCGCCGGAGAACTGGTGGGGGTACTGGCGCATGCGGTCCGGGGCGATGCCCACCCGGGCCAGCAGCTCGGCCGCGGCCGCGCGAGCCGCCCGCCGGGACACCCGCGTGTGGTGGCGCAGCGGCTCCATGACCTGGCGGCCGACGGGCATGGTCGGGTCCAGGCACGTCATGGGGTCCTGGAACACCATCGAGACGTCCTTGCCGCGCACGCGCCGCAGCTCACGCTCGCTCGCCTGGAGCAGGTCGCGGCCGCGTAGGCGCACCGCCCCGGAGTCGACGCTCCCGTTCCGGGCGAGCAGGCCCATGATCGCGCGGGCCGTGACGGACTTGCCGGACCCGGACTCGCCCACGACGGCGAGCACCTCGCCTGCCCGGAGGCTGAACGAGACGCCGCGCACGGCCTGGACGCGGCCGGCGTCGGTGGAGAACGAGACGTGGAGGTCCTCGACCTCGAGCAGGGGGGTCACCGGCGGGTCACCCCCCGCGGGTCGAACGCGTCGCGCAGCCCGTCGGCGAGCAGGTTGAACGCGATCATGACGGCCGAGAGCGCGATCGCGGGGACCAGAAGCTGGTGCGGCAGGAACGTCATGGTCTGGAAGCCGGTGCTCAGCAGCGTGCCCAGCGAGGCGACGGGCGGCCGGAGGCCCAGGCCGATGAAGCTGAGGAACGCCTCGAAGAAGATCGCCGTCGGGATGGTGAACATGGTCTGCACCACCACCAGGCCCAGGCTGTTGGGCAGCACGTGCCGCAGCGCCAGCCGCACCCGGCCGGCCCCGAGCACGCGCGCCGCGAGCATGAACTCCCGCTCCTTGACGCGAAACGCCTGCGCGCGCACCAACCGGGCCATCGGGATCCAGCCCGTCAGGGCCATCGCCAGCACGATCGAGACCATCCCGGGCGGCAGCACCAGCAGCATCAGCACCAGGACCACCAGGGTGGGGATGCCGGCGAGCACCTCGAGCACGCGCTGCATCGCGGCGTCGACGCTCGGCCCGGCCAGGCCCGAGACGAGCCCGTAGGCGATGCCCACGGTGAGGTCGAGCAGCCCGGCGAAGAACGCGATGGTCAGGGAGACGCGCACGCCCATGAGCAGGCGCGCGAGCAGGTCGCGGCCGAACCCGTCGGTGCCGAGCAGGTGCGCGCCGCCGGGCGTCTGGTTGACGGCGTGCAGGTCCTGCGCGGTCGGGTCGACGACGCCGAGCACCGTCGCGCCGACGGCGACCACCACCACGACGGCGAGGAACGCGAGCGAGGCGACCGACGTCGGGCGGCGCAGCAGGCGACGCCACGGGCTCATCGGCGCCCACCCCCCAGCCGCACGCGGGGGTCGACCACGCTGTACAGCACGTCCACCACGAACACGACCACCAGCAGCAGCGCCGAGTAGAGGATGGTGACGGCCATGACGGTCGGGTAGTCGTTGACCAGGATCGAGCGCACCAGCTGCTCGCCGATGCCGGGGACGCCGAAGATGTTCTCGACCACGAGCGAGCCCGTGAGCAGCGCCACGGCCATGGGCCCGAGCAGCGTGAGCATCGGGATCACCGAGTTGCGCAGGCCGTGCTTCCACGCCACCTGCCAGGGGCCCAGCCCGCCGGCGCGCGCAAGGTCGGCGTAGTCGGACGCGAGCACCTCGACCATCTCGGTGCGCACGAACCGCGCCGCGTCCGCCATGGGGGCCAGCGCGAGCGCGATCGTGGGCAGGACCGTGTGCGCGAAGAAGCTCCACCCCGCGATGGGGAACCACCCCAGCCGCACGGCGAGCACGTACTGCAGCAGCGCGGCGGCCACGAAGCTCGGCACGGAGCGGCCCAGCACGGCGGTGACGGTCGAGCCCGAGTCGAGCCACGTGTTGCTGCGCACCGCGGCCACCACGCCGAGCACCGTGCCGGCGAGCGCGCCGACGACGATGGCCTGCAGCCCGAGCTGCAGCGACGGCCCGATGCGGCCCGCCAGGAGCGCCGTGACGGGCTGGTCCCGGAACTGGAAAGAGACGCCCAGGTCGCCCGTCAGCAGCCCGCGGAGGTACAGGCCGTACTGTTCGATGAGCGGGCGGCCCAGCCCTGCGTGCTCGTTGAGGATGGCCACCTGCTCAGGGCTGAGGTCCATCGGGTTCGCCCACGGCGAGCCCGGCAGGAACCGCAGGAGGAAGAACGTCAGCGTGACGATGATCCACAGGGTGACCAGCATCGACGCGAGGCGCCGCAGCGTGTACCGGGCGAGCGTCATCCGGGGGTGCCCGCGGTGAGGGCGGTCTCCGACATGGCGTTCATCGTGGGGGTCGTCCTTGTCGTGGTGGGCGCGGCGGTGAAGGTCGTGGCATCGGGCCACTTCGACGTGCTGAGGCCCGTCCGGCGCGACGCGTCGCCGGCCCGCAGGCCGGGCGGCGGGCGACGCAGCACGCTGGTGCTGGCCGTGGGGCTCGCCGTGCTGGCGGTCGCGGTGGTGACGGCGTTCCTGGCGTGACCTACGCGAAGTAGGCGTTGCCGAAGAAGAAGGCCGGGCCCGAGGTGCGGAACTCCACGCCCCGGAACGCCGGGGTGCGCAGCAGGGTGGACGGCTGGAAGTAGATCGGGGTGACGCCATGGTCCGCCAGCAGCACCTGCTGCGCGGCGAGCAGGTCGTCCCATCGTGCCTGCGCGTCGGCGGCGTGGGTGGTGCGGGCGGCCTCGAGCAGGGAGTCGAACGCCGGGTTTGAGTACCCGCCCCAGTTGGAGCTCTCGCCGGTGCCGAACAGGCTCAGGTGGCTCGACGGGTCGGCGAACGTGGCCGCCCACGTCGGCAGGTAGAGGTCGAAGTCCTGGCGGGCCGTCTTGTCGAGGAACACGCCCACGGGGTTGGTGGTGACCGTCACGGTCAGACCGTCCAGGGTGGTCTCCAGGGCGTTCTGCAGGTACTCGGCGACGGTCGCGATGCGGTCGGCGTCGAACGTCTCGAGGCGGAGCGTCAGGTCGGTGAAGCCGTGGTCGGCGCGCACCTGCTGCCACAGCGCGGCGGCGCGCGCGGTGTCGGTGGGCAGGGCGTCGCCGGCGTCGGCCGCGAAGTCCGTGCCCGTCGGGCTGGTCGCCAGGCCCGGCGGGACCAGGCCCGTGGCCGGGGTGGAGCCGTCGGCGAGCACGCGCTCGGTGAGGGCCTCGCGGTCGATGGCCAGCGAGATCGCCTCGCGGGCACGCTGGTCGGCGAGCACGGGGTGGCCGTGGTTGTAGCCGAGGAACCCGACGGTCGCCGTCTGGTCGACCACGAAGTCCTCGCGGCCGCTGTTCGCCTGCACCTGCGGCCCGGAGATGACCACCTGGTCGACCTCGCCCGCGTTGAACAGGTTGACGGCCGTGCTGGTCTCGCGGATCACGCGCACGTCGACGCGGTCGAGCGCGACGGCGTCCGCGTCCCAGTGCAGCTCGTTGCGCGCGTAGGCCCAGTCGCCGCCGATGCCGGGCCCTGCGAAGCCCTCGAGCACGAACGGCCCGTTGAACAGCACGTGGTCCGACGTCGTCGCGAAGGCGGCGCCCTGCGCGGTGACGAAGTGCTGCGGCACGGGGAAGAAGGCGGGCGTGGCCAGCAGCGACGGGAAGAACGCGGCGGGTGCGCGCAGGGTCGCGCGGAGCGTGAGGTCGTCGAGCGCCTCGACGCCCAGCGTGGACGGGTCGGCGGTGCCCGCCACGATCTGGTCGGCGCCCTGCAGGAACCCGAGGGTGCGCTGGTGCTCGGCGGCGTTCGGCATCCCGACGGCGCGCCGCCACGCGAACACGTAGTCGTGCGCGGTCACCGGAACGCCGTCCGACCACCGGGCGTCGGGGTTGAGCCGGATCGTGTAGACGAGTCCGTCGTCGCTGACCTCGGGCAGTGCCGCGGCGCCGGCCGGTACGGGCTGGTTCTGCGCGTCGAGGCGGTAGAGGCCCTCGAAGAAGTTGTGCATCGCGTTCATCGAGCCCTGGTCGACGCCCTGGGCCGGGTCGATCGAGCTCAGGTCCTGGAACACGACGACGGCCGCGGTGGTGCGGTCCGCGCCGTCGGACGGTGCACCGCCGCCCGTGGTGCACGCCGCGAGGACCAGGCCCGTCACGATCGTCGCGGCGACGGTCGACAGCGTCCTCAGGCGTCTCATGGCGTGTCCTCTGCTCGGTACGAACGGGGCGCCGGTGCGGCGCTGCTCGAAACATAGACAACCGAGAAGTGACCGATAGGCGATGTGCATACATTGACCGGCCTGCTGGCTCGATGCGCGCTACCGTGACCGGCGGGAGGGTAGAGCCATGGATCACATCGACGACCGCGTGCTGGTGACCGGCGGCACCGGCTTCATCGGCGGCTGGACGGTCGTCGAGCTGCTGCGCCGCGGGTACCGCGTGCGCACCACGGTGCGGTCCGCGGCGCGCGGCCAGGCCGTGCGCGACGCCGTGGCCGGTCAGGTGGACGCCGGCGACCGCCTCGAGCTCGCCGAGGCCGACCTCACGAGCCCCGACGGCTGGGACGACGCGGTCGCCGGCTGCTCCGCCGTCATCCACCCGGCGTCGCCCCTGGTGGGTGGCGACGCCCCCGACCCCGACGAGCTCATCGTCCCCGCGCGTGACGGCGTGCTGCACGTGCTGCGCGCCGCGGCTGCAGCCGGGGTGGGCCGCGTGGTGATGACGTCGGCGGCCAACACCGCGAGCCCCACCTCGTACACGGCGGGCGGCGTCTACGACGAGACGACGTTCTCTGCCGACGACCCGGCCTTCCCCGCCTACCGTCGTTCGAAGATCGTGGCGGAGCGAGCCGCCTGGGACTTCATGGCCGGCTACGACGGCCCCACCACGCTCACCACCGTGCTGCCCGGCGCCGTGTTCGGGCCCGTGCTCAGCGGGGGCTCGCTCGGCTCGGGGCAGATCATCCAGCGGCCGG
>WRHK01000007.1 GCA_009783295.1 Promicromonosporaceae bacterium | reverse complement strand
CGACGGCGTCCGGCTGGACGGCGGCGGGCTGGCGGGGCGCTGGGGGCGGGGGCGGGCCGGGCGCGACGGGTGGGGGTGCGGGGGCGGCCGCCGGGGTCGCGGGCAGCGGCGTCGTCTCGACCGGGTTCGCCACGGCCAGGGCCGGGGCGGGCGGGACGGGGGTATCGACGGGCTCGACCGCCGGGGGGGCGTTCACGGGGAGGCCTGGGCGCCCGTCCTCCGGGACGGTGGTCGCCGCCGGGGTCGCGGGGGCCGGGTCCCAGTCCAGGTAGGCGCCGCAGACGGCGCAGAAGCGGGCGCCGCGCTCGTTCGCGGTCCCGCACTCGGGGCAGGTCATGACGGTCTCCCGACGATCTCGAAGGTGTGGGGCACGTGCGCGGGCCGGGCGGCCGCGATGGCGGCGTCGACCTCGTGGGGGTCGACGGCCGACGGGTCGTCCGCCACGACGCGGACGTGGACGGCGAGGGTGGCCGACCCGGGCGGGGTCCCGCCGGCGTCGGCGGACGTGGCGACGCCGCCCGAGTCGGTCACCTCGACGGACGCGCCGGCCCCGACGACCCGCTCGACCGCCGCCCGCACCCCGGCCACGGTCCCCAGGAGGCGCTGCGCGCGCGCCGCGCCGGCGACGGCCTCGCGGCGCTGCGGCGTCGTCCAGCGATCCTGCGGGTCAAGGCCCACCCAGCCGGCGAGCCAGTCGACGAAGTCGGCCGGGGCCAGCTGCGGGTCGACGTAGGCGTGCAGGCCGTCGAGCGTCAGCAGCACGGGCGCGAGGGCGTCGTCGAACGCGGAGACGAAGCGCAGCAGCAGGTCGTCCTCGCGCAGCACCCCCGGCAGCAGCGTGCCGAACGGCACCCGGCTGCGCAGGCCGTCCACCGCGCCGCGCATCACTGCCTCCCGACCACACGGACCTGGTGCTGGTAGCTGAACGCCAGGGCGTTCGGCGCCAGCTCGAGGCGCTGGACGGGGTCGCCGCGGTCGCCCGTGAGGGGGTCGGCGGCGAAGAGCTTGACGTCCTCGACCGTCTCGACGCCCGGGACGCCCTGGAGCACGGCGAAGATCTCGCCCGCCTGCACCGCCCGGCCGAACGGCCAGCCGGTGCCGTCGCGCCCGCCGCGCAGCGGGTCGACGGCGGTGTGCAGGGCCCGCACGGCCTGCGCCTCGACCGTCGCGGCCACCGCGCGCGGCGTCGTCGTCACGCGCGCCACCACGGTGACGCCCTGGTAGAACGGCGGCTCGACGACGACGCGGGCGCCCACCGTGCGGCACTCCTCGAGGCGTGCGGCCACGGCGTCGAGCGCCTCCGGGGCGGGCCTCAGGTCCTCGAAGCGCAGGCGGCCGCGGTCGTCGGGGGCGGCGCCGGGCACGACGAGCACGCGCACGCCGTCCGCCTCGGTGCCCGCCGGGACGCAGCGCACGCGCGCGAGGTTCGGGGCGGCGTCGCGCGCGAGCTGCTCGTAGTCCTCGGCGGTGACGGCCCGGTCGCGGGTGCGCAGCGCGACGGGCCCGCGACGGCGGGCCTCCTCGACGGTCTCCCCCGCGACCCCGCCGAGCGCCGGACGCCGGTTGTCGACGCGGTCGACGTACGGGACCGACCGGCGCAGCACCGTGACGGCGTGCGCGGCGACGTTGCCCGCGGGGCCGCCGCCGGTCCTGTAGGCGGGCAGCCGTACCGTGGCGCCGGCGGCCGGGACGGCCCCGTAGGCCAGCAGCGACCCGTCGGCCTCGCGCACCGCGGGCGGCAGCTGCACCTGCCCCATCGCCCGGTCGACGGCGAACACGCGGTCCTGCGGCCCCGTCCCCGCGAACGACGCCACCTCGTCCCACGTCTCCCACCCGTCGGCGCCCGCGACGTCGAGCGTGAGAGCCACGCCGTCGGCGAGCACGGGGTGCTGCGCCACCAGGAACGTCTGGCCGGGCACCCCGTCGGCCTGGCCCAGCACCTCGCCGCGCACGGTCTGCGCGTGCACCGCCGGCACGGTGCTGCCGATCGTGAACGCGGACAGCGAGCGCACCGTCGGGGACGCCGAGTAGAAGGGGTACCCGGCCTCCGCCTCGACGACGCGGCAGCGCAGCCAGCCGCCCCGCAGCCCGTCGAGCACCGTCGCGGCGTGCGTGGCCGGGACGTGGAGCACGACGTCGCCCGCCCGGTTGAGGCCGCCGGTCCCGTCGCGCTCGACGTCGCACGCCGCCCAGCGCTCGCCGTCCCAGGCCTCCCAGACCAGCGGCGGGTAGTCGGGGTCGACGCCCACGCCCTGCACGTCGCAGTCGAACCGCAGCACCACGGCGCACGCGGGCGCGGCGTCGTCGAGCCCCACGCGCAGCACGTCTCCCGGGGCGGGGCGGGCCGCGAAGACCGGGAACGCGGCGCCCGACGCGAGCTCGTCCGCGCGCGGTGCGGCGCCGCCGTCGGCGGTCTGCGTCACCACGTGCTCCAGCCGCCGGGGCGGCACGACAAGCTCGCGCGTCGTGGCGAACACGACGGCGTCGTCGGCCTCGGTGCGCACGGTGGCCGCCTCGGTGCCGGCGGGGAGCACCACGGGCTCGGGCTGGGCCGCCGAGAGCCAGAACGTGAGGTCGGCGCGGGCCGCCGTCGGCGGGTGCAGCGTGATGCCGAGCAGGTCGAGGAACGCGACGTACAGGCGGTCGGGCACCCGGTCGAGGCGGTAGAGCAGCGCGTCGGTCATGTACGCGAACGTCTCGATGAGGGTGACGCCCGGGTCCGACACGTTGTGGTCCGTCCACTCGGGGCAGCGCGCCTGGACCATGCGCTTCGCGTCGTCGACCAGGTCCTGGAAGCGGCGGTCGTCCAGATGGGGTGCGGGCAGCATCACGCCTCCAGAGCACGTGGCAGTGCGGGCAGGGCGGCGGCGTCGCCGGAGTCCTCCCGCGGGATGACGTAGAACGGGAACACGAGGTTGCGGGGGTCATTGGTGCCGCGCACCTGGTAGCGGACGTCGATGTAGAGCACGCCGTCGGCGGCGCCGTCGAGGCTGACCAGCACGTCCTCGACCGTGATGCGCGGCTCCCAGCGGTCCAGCGCCTGGCGCACGGCGGTGGCGATGTCTCCCGCCGTCTGGGCGTCGGCGGGGGCGAAGACGTACTCGTGGACGCGGCAGCCGAACTCCGGACGCATCGGCCTCTCGCCGGGCGCCGTCGCAAGGATCAGGCGCACGGCCTCCTCGATCTCGCGGGTCTCGCGCACCAGGGCCAGCCGGCCCGTGCGGTCGGTGCGCAGCGGGAACGCGATGCCCGCCCCGACGAAGTCCTGTGCCATGGGGGCTCCCCTCAGTTGATCCGCACGAGGGCGCCGCGCACGGTCGTCTCCGCGGCGGCCGACAGCTCCGCCGTCGCGTCGGCGGCGACCTTGACCATCGCGCCGTGCACCTCGACCTTGGCCGAGCCGTCGATGGTGATCTGCGGGGCCGAGAGCGCGATCTTCTCCGTGCCCTGGACCGTGATCGCCTTGCCCGAGACGGCGACGTCACCGCTGGTCGAGGTGACCGAGACCTTCTGCGCGGCCTGGACCGTGACCTCCTGCTGCGCCTTGATGGTCACGGGGCCCGTGGTCTGCACCTCGATGCCCGTCTGCGGCTTCTGGAGCACCGACACGCGCTCCTTGCGGTCCTTCGAGGTGAGCTCGATCTTCTCGCCCTGCGGCGTCTCCGTGATCTCCAGGTGCAGGCCCGTGCGCGAGGTCAGCGCGCGCCGGCCCACGGCGCCGTCGTCGCCCACCACCGTGCCGGCGTCCTCGATGGTGTCCTGGCTGCTGAACAGGCCGCCCAGCACGTACGGGTGCTCCAGGTCGCCCTCCGCGAAGGCGACGAGCACCTGGTCGTTGACCTCCGGCAGCAGCACCAGGCCGCGGTCCTTGCCGGCGCCCTGCTGCACCACCTGCGCCCAGAACGACTCGACGTCCGGGAACAGGTACGGCACCGACACCTTGACGCGCCCCGCCTGCTGCGGGTCGCGGACGTTGGTGACGATCGCCGGGAGCACGCCACGCCCTGGAGGGCGCGACGACGCCCCCGGGGCGCCGCCCGCCGCCATGCCCGCGAGCGACCTGTCCGACGCGCCCGCCACCGTGAACGTGGTGACGTACCCGCCGTCCGCGATCTCGTGCCGGGCCGACGTCACCGTGTACCGACCGTCGAACCGGTCGCCGCACCGCGCGAGCGCGACCACGGCGCCCGGCATGATCGTGGGCTCGCCGAGCGTCTCGACGTCGAGCTCCACCGAGCCGCCGCCCAGGCGCTGCGCGAGCGCCTGCGCATAGCCGTCGGCCGTCGTCTGGTCGGTGGCCGTCGCGCGGCCCACCGCGAACGGCGACGCGCCGAACGGCTTCGACAGCGCCGCCGGGCTCGCCCCCGCGACGTCGAACCCCGGGTGCGGGTCCTTGGAGGTGCCCACCACGGTCTTCTTGCCCTGCGGGTCCCAGCCCCGCACCGTCACCGACGGCACCTGCCCCGCCGCCGAGAGCGACGCGTGCAGCGCGATGAGGTTGACGCCGTTCTCGACCACCAGCGGGTCGTCGTGCGCCGACGTCGCGTGCGTCCCGGACTGGGCCCGCACGGGCGGCGCGAACGTCAGGGTGCCGCCGTGGCTGGTCAGCACGTAGCCGACGTCGTCGGCCAGGCGGCGCAGCAGGTCCCAGTCGCTCTCGGCGAGCTGCCCGATCCAGTCGTGCTGCTGCGACGTGGGGACGACGTCGGCCCGCAGGCCGTGCCTGCTCGCCACGGCGCGCGCGACGTCGGACGCCGCCGCGTGGTTCCACTGGTCCGTGCGGCGGCCCAGGAATAGGCGGTGCGCGCGGTCCAGCCCTCGCAGCGTGGTGACGCGGCCGAGCACGTCGATGTCGTGCTCGACGGCGGTCAGCTCGCCGCTGAACAGCGGCACGCGCGACTGGTCGGCGTCGCGGACGCCGATGTCGAACGTGGCGCCCACCTTGATCTCCGGGGCGTCGACGACGGTGCCCTCCGGGTCGGCGATGCGGACGACGACGTGGTCGGGCGCGTTGGCGAACGCCTCGACCCGGATCGAGGTGAGCGCCCACAGGTCGGCGCACGGCTTGCCGTCGAGGTCGACGTAGTGGCCCTGGACCAGCCAGTCACCGGGCATCGTCGCGACCCCCCGTCAGGCGGCGCAGCTCGTCGACCGCCGGCAGCATCAGCACCTGGCCAGGCCGCAGGGAGAACGGGTCGTCGATGCCGTTGGCCTGCGCGACGGCCCGCCAGCGGTGCGGGTCGCCGTACTCGCGGTACGCGACCCCGGCCAGCGTGTCGCCCTCGACCAGCACGTGGCGGCGCTGCGGCAGGGGCGTGCCCGACGTCGGGTTCTGCCGCGGCACCGGGCCGGTGATCTGCTCGAGCTCGAGGGCCACGGTGGCGCGGATCGGCACGCCGCCGCGCGTGAACAGCGTGTACGTGGCCCGCACGGACGACACGTACGCGAGGAACGACGTCAGGCTGCCCCAGCGGAACCGCACCCACGGCGGCGACGGCTTCTTGCGGCTCAGCGAGGTGGGCGTGGGGACCGTCGTCGTGAACAGGCGCTCGACGGCCTTGACCACCGCCGTGTCCTTCTCCTGCGACGCGTCCAGGAACACCTCGAGCGACAGGCGCGACGGCTGGCTGGCCTGGAACTGCACCGGGCCCGCGGTGTCGTCGGCCCGGGTGGTCTGGCGCCGCCACTCCGTGCCCTTGCTCAGGGCGAGCTCGCGCGGGTTGAACTGGAAGGCGACGCGGGCGATCTCCGGACCGGGGGCGGACTGCGAACCGTCCGACGACGGCTCGTACAGCACCAGCACGGCGTGCTCGAGCTTGGAACCTGTGCCCGTGGCGGGGGCCTCGAAGGCGATCGGGCTGCTCACCTCAGCTCGCCCCCGGCGTCACGAAGCCGTGGTGGGCGATCTCGAGGGTCTCCTCGACCACCGTCATCGAGTCCGGCGACATCTGCGGCCCCGACCACCGCACCGGCACGATGCCCAGCAGGCCCCACCGGGCGATCTCCCGCGTGGTGGAGTCCATCGCGACGATCGTCCCCGTGCCCGGCTGGTACCCCTCCGTGACGATGCGCGAGAACAGCGCGCCCAGCTTCGGGCTGTCGGCGCCGATCGGGCGCGTCAGCGTGATGTTCGGGTAGCGCAGGCGGGTGGGCAGCTGCCAGACGAGCTCGTTGTTGCCGCCCTCCTCGCGCGTCTCGATGACCACCTCGGCCCCCAGGCCCGAGCAGCCCGTGAAGTAGCCCAGGCTCCAGCTGTCGATCTCGACCAGATAGCTGATCGAGACCGCGAGGTCCGTCGCCGTGGCGGGCATCAGCGTTCCCTGCCCAGGTCGGTGCGCAGGCCCAGGCGGTCGCGGTCGCGGAGGGTCTCGGCCCGCAGCCGGCGCAGCAGGGGGTCGGTGAGGCGACGGGCCAGGTCCTCGAGCTGGACGGGCGTCAGGGCGGCGAAGGGGTCGCCTGACTTCGGGGGTTGCGCGGTGGCGGTGGCCGTCGTGGGTGCTTGCGTGACCGGGATGGTGAGGGCCGACGGCGGTGCTTCGGGCGCGGCGGTCTGCGGCGCGGGGGCTGTGGTGGGGACTGGTGCGGGGGTGAGGGCGAGGGGTGATGCCGTGGCCGGGGTGGGCCTCGGGGCGGCCAGAGGTGCCGCCTGAGGTGTGGCGGTCGGCGGGGTGTCCAGGGTCGGGATCTGAGGGACGGCCTCGGGGCGGCGGCGTGCGCCGATCACGGCTCGGGCCGGGGCGGCCGACGGCGTGGCGGCGCCGGTCCAGGCGCGCGCGACGTGGACCGCCGGGGCCTCGGGGTGGGCGGCGGGCTGCGGGTCTGTGGTCTGGGCGAGCGAGGTGCGGGTCAGGAGGCCCACCGATCCCTGGAGGCTCGAGGCTTTTGCGGGTGCGGGTGCGGCCGGTGCTGCGGACATCAGTGCGAGCGCGCCCGCCGGCGGGCAGGCCGGGGCGAGCGTCGGGAGCGCGAGCGGTGTCGTGGCGGAGCGCCAGACCGCCGGGACGGCCGCGGCGGGGCGCTCGGTTCTTTGGACCGAGCGCCCCGATGTGGGCTGCGCGGCGGGGGCGACTGCGGACGACGGTGAGGTCGTGGCGGCCGGTTGAGAGGTCAACGCGGCCAGCTGCAAGTTCGGCGGGGGCAGCGGCGAGGTCGGGGCAGACGGCGAGCCCGGGGCCGGAAGGGCTGCGCGCGCGACGACGACCTCGCCGCGCGGCAGCGGCGTGGCAGCGAGCGGTCGGGATTCCGTCGCCGGGGCGGGGGTCTGGCCGAGGCTCGGTGCCGCATCGACGGTCGGGGCCGGCCCCAGGACCGGGGTCATCGCCAAGACCGGAGCCGCCTCCATGACCGGCGTCGCACCGACGAGCGGGCGCGCACCGGCGACCGCCTCGCGTTGCATGGCGGCCGGGGGCTCGGAGGCACCCGGCGTCGGGGCGTGCGGCGCGGAGAGCGGGAGCGATCCGGTCACGGGCACGGTCCCGGATGCCGGGTCGGCGCCGTGGACAGCTGCCGAGTGCGCACGTCCGGCGCCCGCCCCAGCCGGAGCGCTCGCGGCGGCCACCGACCCGATGGTCGGCAGGGGCGCGGCCAGGCCGAGGGTCCGCTGCGCCACGGGCCCGGCCGATGGCGAGGGTTCGGAAATGGCACCCGGGGATGCGACCCGCGCGCTCGGCAAGTCTTCGCGGATCGTCGACGCCGTGTCCGGGGCTAGCGACTGTCTCTCCGGTCGCGCGGGCGACAGGGGAAGCGGAGCCGCGAGCGCGGGGCGCGGAGCCACCGCGACCTCGCGCGCAACGGGCACCGGAGGCGTCACCTCCCGCGCCACGGCGACAGGTGTGAGGGTCACGTCCGTCACCGGTGGCGAGGTCGCCGGTGTCGGGGTCGCCGGGGCCGGCTCCACGGGATCCGGCTCCACCGGCGCGGGTTTCACCGGCACCGGAGGCTTGCGCGTCGGGGGCGCAGCCGGGGGTCGCGCGACGGTCGCGTCCCGCCCGACCATCCGTTGCGCGGCCGTCGCGGCCGGCTGGGTCGGAGACGTGGCAGGTAGTGACGACGGCGCCGCGGGCGCACCGACCGCAGCCGTCCCACGCGGTGCAGCCTGCGGCATCGACACCGCGGGCGGCTTGACGCCAGTGACGCTCGGCAGCGCCACCTCGCGCTGGACGACCGCGGGGTTCGATGCCGCAGGGGCGACGTCGGCGATCGGTGAGGCAGCGATCGGCAGGCCGGCCCCAGGCGGCTCAGCCCTCGAAGCCTCCGGTGCTGCCGCGCGCGTGCTCGACGGCAGCGACATCGGTCCGGTTCGAGGCGCTGCGGGAACCGCTCTGCTCGGCACGTGAGCAGACGAGCCGCCGACTGGGCTCCGTGAGACCACGCCGTCACGCGGGTGCATCGTCGCGGGCGCTCCGTGCGAGGCGCCGGGGGCGCGGTCGCCGTCGGAGGGCAGCGGGGCTCCGATGCCGAGCCGGCGAGCACCGTCCGGCGCGGTCCCCGGACGAGGCGCCACGCCCTGCAGAGCAACCGGGGCTGCCGTCGCGGGAACCGCCGTCGGAGCGGACCTCTGCACGGGGAGCGCCGCCGACACGGGCGCGGGCCGCGACACGATCGGCAGCTCCGTCCCACCGTCGACGCGCGTCGCGAGGTCGGCGACCCGCGACGGAGCGACGAGCGGCTCTCGCTGGACGGCCACGCCCGGCGTCGGTGCGTCCGAGGCGGGGGTCGCTCCCGGGGCCGGCGTCGCCTCGGCGAGCGGGGAGGCGATCGCGCGGCCCGCAGGCACGGCTTCGCCCGCACCGGAACCCGCCGTCTCCCGCGAGGTCGTCGCCGCCTCCCGCGCAGCGACGACGGGCGGCGTCCGAAGCGGCAGCCCACGGATCACCTCGGGCGCCCGCACCAGAGCACTCCGCGAACGTTGCACGGGCAACGACCGCGCAGGACCACCCTCAACAGCCCTCGCCGAAGGCAGCGGCGGCGGCAGCAACAGGGTCAGCTCCGGTGAGGGCCGAGGGCCTCCCGTCGCCGTCGGAAGCCCGGTCACCGCACCGCGCCCGTCCCCGTCGAGCACGCCGCCGGGCGCGCGGTCGTCGACGGCGTGCGTCATCGGGCCCAGGAACCCCGGGGTGCCCCATGCGGTGAGGGTGCGCGGGAACGTGTCGGGCCGGGTCAGCGGGTCGATGCCCGCGACGACGCGCTGCAGCGGCGGCACGAACGCCCAGCCGGCCGGTGCCGCCGCGGCCACCGGGCGGGGGCCGCCGTCGTCGGGCCGGCGCTGCCAGGGCCAGCGCATGTCAGGCCCCCTCGGACAGGCGGCGGTTGATCGCCGCGATCTCGCGGACGTACCGCTGCCGCTGTCCGTGCTCGAGGTCGAGGATGTCGTCGAGCGCCCAGTGGAAGTGGTAGGCGATGTACGCGACCTCCTCGTGGATGCGGTCGGTCGCGTACGTCACGATTCCCCCAGGCGCCCACCCGAGACGTCGAGCGTGAAGCGGTGCGAGCACTCGGGGCACGTGACGGCGACGCGCGTGTGCCCCTCGGCGTTGATGCGGCGGTAGAAGTCCTGGAGGAACGCGACGTCGGACGCGAACATGTTCTCCACGATCGACGGCGTGACCGCCGGGACGGTGCCGAGCGAGGTGATGACGCGCGCCAGCAGCACCACCGTGGTGAAGGCGGGGTTCTCCTGGACGCGCGCGTCGTACAGCGGCAGCAGCTCGTCGCGGGCCGTGGCCAGCCGCATGGTGCCGTGGCTGTGCCGCACGCCGTCGGCGTCGACGAACCCGCGCGGCAGCTCGAAGTCGAACTCCGTGCGCAGCGGAGCCGGCTCCGCGGCCCGCGACGACGACGCCGCGGGGACGACGTCGCCGCCCGGGCGGTCGACCACCTGCGGCCCGGCCCCGCCCCGGATCATCAGCTCACCGTCATCTCGTCGTACACGACGGTGAACTTCTCGGTCGCGGGCTCGGTGGCGCCGGCCTTCATGCCCGACACCTCGATGTTGGTGACCCAGCAGTTGACGAAGTTGTACGTCTTGATGGGGCTGCCCTCGTAGTCGGCGTAGACGATGCTCGCCGTCTTGCGGGAGCCGGCGATGTCGCCGTTCATCACGGTCTTGATCCAGTCGCTGATCGTCTTGCTGTCCGTGAGGCCGCGCGTCACCGTGAACTCGCCGGGCTTCGCCCGGCCGATGAGGTTGCGCACGATGTACTTGCCGGACGACGTCTGCTCCTTGTACTCGATCTTCTCGACCTCGGACTTGATGCCCGTGACCTCGATGACCGCGGGGATCTGGATGCCGTCGATCGTGACGGTGAAGCTGTGCGCCGCTGACGCGTCGAGGTCAGGCAGTGGCATGGCGGGGCTCCTTCAGGCGTGGCGGCGTCACTCGGCGACGAGGCTGGTGCCGCCGGAGAACTGGGACAGCTGGAAGATGACGAACTCGGCCGGCTTCACGGGCGCGATGCCGATCTGGCACACCACCTGCCCGGCGTCGATGCCCTCGGCGGGGTTGGTCTCGTCGTCGCACTTGACGAAGAACGCCTCGTCGGGTGTGGACCCGAACAGGGCGCCCTTGCGCCACTCGTTGACGAGGAACGCGGCGATGGTGCGGCGGACGCGGGCCCACAGCGCGCGGTCGTTCGGCTCGAACACCACCCACTGTGTGCCGATGAGGATCGACTCCTCGAGGTAGTTGAACAGCCGACGCACGTTGATGTACCGCCAGGCCGGGTCGCTGGAGAGGGTGCGAGCGCCCCACACGCGCACGCCGCGGCCGGGGAACGACCGGATCGCGTTGACGCCCACGGGGTTGAGCAGGTCGTGCTCGGCGCGCGTGATCTGCGTGTCGAGGGCGACGACGCCGCGCACCACCTCGTTCGCGGGGGCCTTGTGCACGCCGCGCTCGCCGTCGCTGCGCGCCCACACGCCGGCCAGGTGGCCCGACGGCGGCACCAGCAGCGCCTTGCCCGACAGCGGGTCGAACACGCGCAGGTACGGCCAGTACAGGGCGGCGTACTTCGAGTCGTAGCCGGCGCCGGTCTGCCGCCACTCCTTGACGGCCTGGGCGTTGAGCCCCGGCGGCGGGTCGAGGATCGCCATGCGGTCACCCATGAGCTCGCAGTGCGCGATCATCGCCAGCTGCACCGCCTGGAACGTCTCCAGGTCGATGGCGCCCTGCTCCAGCGCCGCGGCCAGGTCGGGGACGGCCACGATCGTGACCTCCTCGACGGCCTCCAGGCCGCTGAAGCCCGTGCGGTCGGCGGCGTCGCCGATGTACGCGTCCGCGGACAGGTCGGTGGTCGACGGCGGCGCGGGCTCCGGCTCGGGCTCGGGCGCGGCCAGCTCGACCGTGGTCCGCTCGAGGCGGGTCAGCGCGCCGGCCTTGCCGACCTCCTCGATCTTGATCAGCTTGGAGTGCTGGTTGATCTTCGTGGCCACGTTCGCCTCGCCCCGCTTCAGCGTGACGTTGTCGAAGTTCTCCGCCTCCTTGCCGTCCACGTGCACGAGCAGCTTGAACTGGTCGTCCGGCGGGTTCTCGCCCCCCGCGTCGGCCACCTCGACGGAGATCTTCTGGGTCTTGCCCGTCGAGTCCAGCGCGGCCACCCGGAACGGGCCCACCTGCGCCGACGCCCCGCCACCGATCGCCTTCGGCGCGGCCTTCGTGGCCTGCTGGCCGTCGCCGTTCCCGCCGATCCGCACGATGTAGCAGTTGCCGCCGCCGTTGAGGAAGTACCCGTACACGGCGTGCGCCAGGTACGAGCCGGGCACGAAGTCGCCGAACGTCTGCGAGAACTGCGTCCAGTTGGACACGAGCGTCGGCTGGTCCAGCGGCCCCTTCGCCGCCAGGCCCACGAAGGCGGCCACGGACGTACCCACGCCCTCGATGGGCCGCGAGCCGGACTCGACCTCTTCCACGTACACGCCTGGCGAGAGATAGGTCGCCATGTCGCCTCCTCGAACGGGGTGGATGCTGCGTTCAGCGTGGCCCGGTCAGGGGTGGCGGGGAGGGTCCGGGGGGACGTCCGGTCGGGTAGAGGTGGGTGCCCGAAAGGGCGCTACCGTCCCTTCTCCTGGAGCGGCGGGACCACGCGCTTCAGGAGGACGGTGACTCGTCCGGCGTCGTACGTGGACGCGAGCGCGAGGATCATGTCGCGCTCCCTCTCCGCGTCCTTGCGGCTGAACCCGTGCGCCGCGATGACCTGGTCCAGGATCTTGCCCCCGAGGTACTCGGTGGTCCCGAACCACGAGGCAAGCCAGCCACGGTCCTCCGCCGCGGTGAAGCCGGCGGCCTTGTTCATCAGCCCGGCGAGCGACGTCGCCCTGTCCTGCGCGATGGCCAGGTCGAGCACGGTGACGACCGGGTCCGCGCCGTCCGGGACGGTCCGGTAGTGGATCGTCAGCCCGAGGTTGCGCGACAGGTGGGGCAGCTTCTTGACCAGCTCGGGCTTGGGCAGGCTCGTCGGCCGGTTGCCGTGGAGGTCCTGCGCGACCTCCAGCAGCCAGTCGTGCGCGTTGATCGCCACCGTCCAGGCTCGCGTGACCTTCGTCTGCGCCCAGGCGCGCGCGTTCGCCACCTCCGTCGAGACCGCGCCACGATCCGGCGCCGCGTTCCCCCGCGGTGTGAACACCGGGTTGCCCTGGACAAGACCGCGCTTGATCCGCGCGACCGCCTCGTAGTGGGGCGCCAGGCGGATCTTGTGGCTCTCTGTCGCGGTGAGGAACGAGGAGTCCGCCGTCCAGTCGATGTAGAAGTCGTCGCTGGTCCGCTGCTCACCCGAGATCGCGTGCGTGCTCTCGTGCACGAGCGTGACGACCAGCTCGTCCAGAGACTTCGTGAGCGCGGCCGGGGGCAGCGACATGCTTGCGGGGTTGGTCAGACCGCCCGCGCTCATGGCCTCCGAGTCGCCTCGGCCACCGACCTGGATCGCCGGCTTCCTGTGGAGCCGATCGAGCCCCGCGGCCGCCAGGGCGAACACGGACGCCGCCGTGGACGCCTTGCCTCCGAACACCGTGATCAGGGCGGCATCGTTCGCGCCGATCCCCCTCATCAGCACGAGTGCCTCCGCGACGGCGTCGTCGAGCGCTCGTATCTCGCCCCCGGCCGGGCCGCGCAGCGCGGGGACATCGACCCCGGGGTACTCCACCTCGTTCAGGCGCTTGTCCTGGCGACCCCTCTGGTAGTCCTTGATCGCGTCGGAGACGTGCGTGAGCTGATCGGGCTGCGGAAGGTGGGTCGCCTCGTCGAGCGCGACGTCGACCTGGGCCCCGGCGGCGAGCGCCGACGCGGTGATCGCGGCGCGGGCGCCGGGCACGTCCTGTTCCAGGCGGTCGATGGTGCGCCTCAGCAGCTGCTTGAGCTTCTTCTGCGACGCCCGGGCCACGGGGGTGTCCGCCGCGAGGTCGCCCGGGATCGCGGCCGGGTCGGGCACGCGCCGCTGGACCCTCGATCCGGGCACACCGGGGCTCGCCGTCGGGTGCGGGGGCTGCACGACGCCCCCTGGCCGGCCGGGCGCCTCGAGCACGCTGGCCGCCCGCACCGCCGCCTCTCGCTCGAACCGGTCCCCGGGGTCGGAGACGCTGATCCCGTCCCCGGTCGGCGTACCCGACACCGGCCCGGAGCGCTGCTGCACCACGTGGGTGAGCTCGTGGGCGAGCGTCGTGCGACCAGAGGTCGACGTCCCGTCCAGACCCCCCGCACCGAACACGATGTGCGACCCGACCGTGTACGCGTGCGCGCTGACGGCGGCCGCCGACGCCGCGGCAGCGCCGCCCGTGTGGACGCGCACGTCGGAGAAGTCGGTGCCGAACCGGCCCTCCATGTCGGCGCGGAGCGCGCCGGGCAGGGTCTGCCCGCCCGAGCCGACGACGTCGAGCACGGGTGACCGCCCGACGGCGGCCGCGACCGCCGCGTTGCCGGCCGTGCGTTGCAGGTCCAGCAGGTTGGCCTGGCTCGACGAGCGGCGCCGCGCCGGCGCGACCGTCTGCGCGACCTGCGGCGGTTCGTTCGCGTGGCTGTGCATCGTCTTCCCCTTCGCTAGACGCGCACCGCTCGGACCCAGGTCCGGAAGAAGGTGCGGTCGCCGGTGGTGTCGGGCGGCAGGGCGCCCTGCAGGGCCTTCGTGCTCATGGCGCGGGTGAGGCGGACGCCGTTCCGTGTGACCGGCACCTTCTCCACGCCCGGGACCGCGGCCTGCTGGTAGCCCTCGGTCGCATCGCCGCTCGCCTCGGCCAGCAGCCTGTCGATCTCCTTGGTCGTCAGGCCGAGGTCTGTCAGCACCGGGCGGGTGACGTCCCCGCCTGCGTCGACTATCTGCATCCGCCGCACCCACCGCCGCACCGTGGCGGCGTCCTCTCCTGGCCCGAGCTCCCCCTGCATCTGCGCGAACAGCGACCCACCGTGCGCGTTGAACGCTGCGAGGGCACGTTCGGCCTTCGCGGTGGTGCGCGGTCGGGTCCTGACGAGGAACGCGCGGAGCTCCGAGGCGGGAACGTGCCGGTGGCCGACCTGCGGCGTCATGTGGTGGATCGCCTCGTCGACGAACGCGACGGCGCCACCGGCAGGGATCACCGGGGCCTCGATGGTGGTCGGGGCGCCGAGCGTCGCGCGGGTCGCCGCCAGGTCGTCCTTGAACCTCGTCGGAAGGTCCACCTTCGCGTCGTGCGCCGGGTCGGCCTCGGGGTTGACCACGTACTCCGGCCCGGCGATCGGCGCCCCTGTCTCGTAGTTGAGGTTCACGAACAAGGTCTGGCCGAGCGTGTCCTTGTGGAACTTGTGGGAGGCCTTGGGCCGCTTCCGGTAGTAGTGCACCTCGACGAGGATCTTCCAGCCCCTGCCGACGAAGCCTCGCTTGCGCAGGTACTCGATCTGCCGTGCGGCATCCATCGTCCGCAGGACGAGGGCGACGACGTTGGCCTGCACCCCCGCGACCTGGACGAGCACGAACCCGTTCTCCGTCGTCGCCAGCGAGTGACCGCTCGAGTCGCCCGTCGCCTTCTGCGCGGGAAGGTCCTTGAGGACGGAGGTGGCGACCAGGGTGTCGATGTCCTGGCTCACGTCGGTGAGCTCGATCGCTCCGATGAACATCGCGTTGCCGAACTCCGTCACCGACAGGGCGACCGCCGACGTCCCGCCCTGCTGCCGCTTGTCTCGCTCGGCGTCGATCGCGGCGTTGAGCACTCTGGCCAGCCCAGTCTGCAGCTGCGGTTCCGGACCCGGGAGGACGGTCGGTGTCGCCATGGCCGCGAGGAGGTCCCGCGACTCCTTGTCGCGCTGCACAGCGACGAGCGCGCGCTGCACTGCGGCGTTCCCCGCCTGCTGCTGCAGGGCCGCGACCGGATGTCGGGGCGCTGCCGAGCGCTGGGCCCTCGTCCTCTCCACCGCACCGGCGCGACCGGCCCTCTCCCGCGCCCCCTCGCTCATGCCCCCACCAGCTCCCAGTACTCCCCGAACTCCCCCGGCAGCGTCAGCCGCCCGAGCTTGCGGTACTCCCGGTGCACCGCCGTGACGAGGTGCCGCATCCCGACGGCGCCGCCGTCGTCCGCCGCGAGGTAGGCGGCTCCCACGGCCGCCGAACGGATCGCTCCCCCGGCGAGCTCGAACCGCGCGCAGAAGTCGAGGTCGACGTCGTCGGCCCGTGGCGCGGCCGAGCCCAGGCAGCGGTCCCACAGCAGGCGGCGCTGGGCGGCGTCGGGCAGGGGGAAGTCGACGACGACGTCGAGGCGGCGCGTGAACGCCTCGTCGAGGTTGGCGCGCAGGTTGGTGGCGAGCACCACCAGCCCGTCGAACGACTCGAGGCGCTGCAGCAGGTAGGCGGACTCGATGTTGGCGTAGCGGTCGTGCGCGTCCTTGACCTCGGAGCGGCGGCCGAACACGGCGTCGGCCTCGTCGAACAGCAGCACCGCGTTGACGCCGGCGGCGCCGTCGAAGATGCGCTCGAGGTTCTTCTCCGTCTCGCCGACGTACTTGTCGACGACGGCGGCGAGGTCGACGACGTACAGGTCGAGGCCCAGGTCGGCGGCGACGACCTCGGCGGACATCGTCTTGCCGGTGCCGGAGTCGCCAGCGAACAGCGCGACGACGCCGTGGCCCCGCCCGCCGCCGGGGCGCATGCGCCAGTCGCCCAGCACGCGCTCACGGTGGCGGGCGCGCAGCGACACCTCGCGCAGCGACGTGAGCACCAGCGCGGGGAGCACCAGGTCGTCCCAGCCCACCGCGGGCTCCACGCGCCGGGCGAGGCGGTCCAGGCCGGTGCCGTTCTCGGCGCGGGCGCCGCGCCGCACGGCGTCGGCGGTGAGCGGGCCGGGGCCGCCGCGATGGAGGTCGGCCTGGGCCCGGGCCGCGCCGGCCGCCCGCAGCACCTGCTCGGGCCGCAGCCGGAAGGCGGCCGTGGCGGCGTCGACGTCGAGGCCTGCGGCGTCGGCACCGAGCGCCGTCGTCCACAGCCGAGTGCGTTCGGCGGCCGAGGGTGCGCGGACCTGGAGCTGCGCCACCGGTCGCTCCGCCCAGGTCGCGTCCCAGGCCGTCTCGCCCACCATCAGCACGGTCGCGGGCGAGCCGACCAGCGCAGACAACGCCGCCCGCCCCGGCGCACCCCCGCCGACCAGCGCGTCGACGGGCTCGGCCACCAGCCCGGCGTCCCGCAGCCGCGCCTCGCGGACGGCCGCGCGCACGGTCGCGGCCGGCTCGGGCGACTCGAGCACGCGCGCCAGGTCGACGACGACGGCGTCCCGCCCGGCACCCTCCAGCCCGGCGAGCGCCACGGACCGCCCAGACCCCGTGGGCGGCCGGCGCAGGTAGAGAAGCCGCAGCCCGCCCGCGAGCGCCCGCGCGACGGCGGCCGACACCTCGGGCGGGGCGGCGCCGGCGAGCCCGGCCGGGTCGGCGAGCACGCCCGCGAGCGCCGGGTCGGGCGCAGGGTCGCCGAGCAGGTGCCCGGCGACGCGATCGGGCACGCGCAGCGCCCGGCCGGGCAGGGGCCGCTCGGGATCCTCGAGCTCGACGAGGCCGCCGTCGGCCAGGGGGCCGTGGAGCAGGCGGGCCCGCGCTCCCGGCAGGCCGGCGGGCAGCCCGCACAGCCCGAGCGCCACCGCCGCAGAGGGCCGCCGCCGGGTGACGTCGTCGTTGAGGTACCCGTAGAGCCGCTCGAACCGAGGGTCGACCTCGGGGGCGAGCGCGATGAGCAGCAGCTCCACGTCGAGGGCGTCGAGCCCGAAGGTGCGCGTCAGGTCGCGCAGGGCCAGCCGCTCCCCGGCCGCCTCGGCGTCGTCGGCCTCGACCTCGCAGGTCAGCAGGGTCTCCGCGACCGAGGCCCACGGCCCGGCGGCGGCGGTCGCCCCGACGGGGAGCGGGTCGGCGAGGATCCGGTCGACGGCCTCGTCGCTGAGGTACAGGCCGCGGTAGGGGTCGTCGGGCTGGTGGTCGGCGGCGCGCCGCTCGGCGACGAGCGCACGGACCCGCTCCTCGACGACCGCGAGCCGCCCGAGCACGTGCCGCAGCGACGCGTCGCCAGGGGGCGCCGCGGTGGGGCGCAGGGCGGTCGCGGTCATGAGGTCCGCCTCCGGGCGCGGGCCCGCGGCGGCGGGGCCGCGGGCGGGGTCTCGACAGGCTCGACCAGCGAGCGGTCCGGGAACGCCTCGTCCCGCGCCGTCCCCAGGCGATCGACAACCCCCAACCGCAGCCGCTCGCGCACGGGCGGCCCGGCCTCGAGCTGCACCGCGGGCGCGAGCGGGGCCCGCACCACGACGTCGAGCGACGGCCGCAGCTCGCCGCCGAGCGAGGTCCACACGTCGGCGAACCCGCGCTCCTCGGCGGGCGGCAGCCCGCTGGCCACGGGCACGGGCAGGCCCAGCGCGGCGAGGTCGCCGGCGAGGTGCTCGGGGGGCAGCCGGTCGAGGGTCACCAGCCGGGCGAGCACGGCGTCGAGCAGGCGGTGCTCGTCCTCGGGCCGCTGCGTCCACGCCGTGACCAGGTACGACAGGCGGAAGTGCCGCGGGGGCGGGGTGCGCGTGACGGTGCCGTCTGCGGCGCGGCGCTCGATCTGCCCGGTCTCACGCAGCTTCTGCTCCTCGCGCAGGTCGTAGAGGTAGACGTCGACGGTGGGGGCGTTGCGGCGGGCCGCCCAGTCCTTGGTGGGCGCGTCGAACGCGACGTCGACGTCGCCGACGGCGGAGCGCACCACCGCGCGCAGCGCGGCGTCGACCTCGGTGATCACGGGCTCACCTCCGCAGCAGGAAGTCGGGAGAGTCGACGGACGGCGGGTTGACCAGCGCTGGCGCCCCCACCGGGCCCCAGGCGCCCGCGGCGCTGGTGAGCAGCAGCGTGCGGGTGCCGAGCACGTCGTTGGGCACCACGAGCACGGGCACGGACAGCCGCCCATCGGCGGCCACGGCGTACGGGCCGGGCTGGGACGTGATGCCGCGGTCCCAGGCAAGGGTCGCCGGCTGGCCGGGCGGCAGGTCCTCGGCGTAGGCGAGCACCACGTCGCCGGGCCGCGCGACGGCGGGGAGAACACGCACCCACGGCTGGGTCACCAGCAGGGTCGCGGAGGCGGCGTCGTCGGCAAGGCTCTGCGGCGACGTGGCCGCGACGTGGGCGGTGACCTGGCCGGTCCAGGAGGCCGCCGCGCTGGGGGTCGGCACGGTCCCGGCCGCGAGCGCCGCCGCCCGGGCGGCGCGCACGTCGGGCGGCCCGTCGGGCGAGAGCGCGACGTCGACCTCGATGTGCCCGCCCGCGGCGATCTGCCCGAGGGTGCACGTGCCCGGCCCGACGACGCACGCGCGTGTGTCACTCGCGCTGACGCCGCGCGGCTGGACGGCGTCGGGAAATGCGGTGGTCAGCGTGACGGCCTGCGCAGGGCCCGGCCCGGCGTTGCGGACGACGACGCGCGCCAGCACCGGGTGCCCGCCCACCCAGGCCTGGGCTGCCGCGACGGTGACGGTCACGGTGAGGTTCCCGGCGGCGGTGCCGGTCCCGTGGAGGGTGACCGTGGCGGTGTCGTTGCCCGGGTCGGGGTCCGCGCCGGGGTTCGTGACCGTGACCTGGACGGGGAAGTCTCCCGGGTCCTCGACCGTGGCTGGGAGCTCGAACGTCACGGTGCCGCCCGGGGGCACGGGCTGCGCGGCGGTGCAGGTGACGGTGGTCCCGCCGGTGGCGGCCACCGGTCCGGTGCAACCCGGCGGCAGGGAGGGCACCGAGACCCCCGGGGGGAGCAGCACCGTGACGGTCGGCGTCGCCGGGGCAGGCCCGGCGTTGCTGACGGTGATGCGCACCGGCGTCGTGCCCCCCGCCTTCTGGGTGGGCGCCGTGGCCGTGACCTGCACGGACAGGTCCGCGGAGGGCTGCCAGGCGGGCTCGGCCTGGAAGCCGGCGCCGCTCACCACCAGGCGCAGCCCGGTGCCGTCGGGGTGGATCGCGTAGATGCCGCGCTGGTCGGGCTGCCCGGCGGCCTGGCCAGAGAAGGCGATCTCGGTGCCGTCGGGCGACCAAGCGGGGTCGGTCGCCGCGGAGACCGTCGCGCGGGCCGCCGTCGCGACGTCGACCTGGCCGGCCAGGATGTTCGGGTCCGGGAGCTGGAACCCCGTGACGGCCTCCATGCGCGTGACCGGGATGCCGTACGGGTCGGGCGTGCCCAGGGTGAGCACGGTGAGGCCGCCGGGGTTCGCGACCGCCGTCTCCGTGTCCCCGCCGTAGGGGTAGGTGGAGGCGAAGCTCGCGACGTCGGCGACGGCGAGCCGCGTCCCGTCGGGCGACCACGCGATGCGAGTGCCGCGCAGCTGCCCGAGGGTCGTCTGGCCGGTGGGCGGCGCGATCGCTGCGGCCTGCTCCACAGTGGCTGCGGTGCGCAGCACGGCGTCCTGCACGACGGCGCCCCCGGCCGGGGCGAGGAACGCCGCCGTGCCGCCCGTCACGAGGATGGGCCACGTCAGGTTCTGCGAGGTCGCGGCCGCGACGTCGACGACGACGAGACGGCGGGCCTCGTACACGACGCCCTCCGAGCTCCCGGACGTCAGGTCGGTCTCGCTGCTCATCGCCAGGCGGGTGGAGTCGGGCGACCACACCGGGTCGTCGTCTGTCCGGACCGGGCCCGAGGCGGCGAGGCCGGAGTCGGCGGCCGTGCGACCGTCGAGCACGGCCTGCGAGAGGTCGCGCGCCGTCCCGGCCCTGACGTCGAACAGCCACACGTGGCCGGGCTGGGATGGCCCGGCCGGGCCGTCGCTGCTGGAGCGGCGCACGAACGCGATGGTGCGGCCGTCGGGCGACCACGCGGGCTCGGTGTCGGAGTCGCCCTCGGCGCGCGGCACGGCGAGCTGCGTGATCGTGCCCGTGGTGGTGTCGAGCAGGTGGAGCACCTCGTCGCCCACCCGATGGTTGCCGGCGACGGCGGCGTCCGCGCGCGCGGTGAACACGACGCGCGTGCCGTCGGGCGACCACGACGGGGTGCGGTCGTCGACGCGGCCCGTGCTGTCGGAGGTGTCGGCCAGCACGTGCCGGCCGGAGCCGTCGGCGACCACGGCCTCCTCGACGTCGGCGAGCGCCTCCTGGCGCGTGTAGCGCAGGCGGTAGTCGGTGGGGGCGGAGCTGGTGACGGGCACGAAGTAGCCCCACGCGGGCTGCGACGCCCCGCCGATGCCGAGCAGCACCGACGGGGAGGTGACGGCCGTCTGGCCGCGCACGTCGGGCTGGTCGTCGTAGGGGCTGTCCGGGACGGCCGGGTCGGGGGTGCGCGTCCAGGCGACGGCGACCTCGTCCTCGTGCGCGGGAGTGTCCGGGTCGGGCGTGGTGAAGGCGAACGCGGCCAGGCTGTCGGTGGGGTCGCGGTCCAGCGGGATGCCCCACGACGGCTCGTCGCCCTGGGGCGCCGTCTGCTCCGAGGTGGCCCACGGGTCCCAGATGTTCCAGAACGGCTGCGCGTACGGCGACCCGGACTCGTCGTGCGTGTAGTAGGTGAGCATCGCGACCGACCCGTCCTTGCGGAACTGGGTCGTGGTGAACAGCACCACCACGCCCGTGGCGGTCGCGCGGGCGTCGGGCTGGGTCTCGGCGGCCGGGTCGTCGGTGATGTCGACGGGCTGGGCGCCGGGCGGCGTGATCGTGCCGGCCGCGTCGGGCACGCCCGCGAGATAGAGGTCCCCCAGCGGGTCCTTGCGCGTGGACTCGAGCACGAGCGAACTGTTGCCGGCCCAGCTGGGCCACAGGTCGTCGGCGCCCGCGGCGTGCGGCACCACGTAGGCCTTCGCGTCCAGGCAGCTGCGCGGCGCCGTCGGCGTCATCGGCAGGGTGACCACCTTGATCTCCCAGTGCCCGTCCGCCTGCTGGGCCGCGTAGGCGACGCGTGTTCCGTCGGGCGAGACCACGGGGTGCGACTCGGTCGCGTCGTCGCAGGTCACGCGGATCTGGTCCGGGGCCAGCGTCGTGCCGTCCGCCGGGTGCGTGGTCGGGGGGACGACGGTGCCGCTCGCCGTCACGTCGGCGACGCGCACGTAGACGTCGGTGGCCGGCTGCGTCGTGGGCGTCGCGCCGGCCAGCAGCGTCGACAGGTAGGCGTAGCGCGTCGACGTCGTACGCCCCTGGAGGAACGCGGCGCTCGTCGACGCCTGCGTCTCGCGCTCCGACCCCTCGACCACGCCCACCTCGTCGCCGGACGGGAACACCGTGCCGACGCTCGCGTTCGCCGTCAGGGTCCGCTCAGCCAGCCCGCCGTGGTCGGCCGTGTACGCGAGGTGGGGCGCGTGCGTGGTGTCCGGTGCAGGGGCCGCCGGCACGCCCGACGCCGCGAGCACCTGCAGGCTCGCGGTGAGCGCGACGGCGCACGACGCCGCCACCGCTGCGCGTCGTGCACCCACTCGCCACCTCCGTCGCCCGGGTCCGCCTCCACCGTCACCGGCGGCGGCGGGCGCGGGCAGGCGGGCGCGGACCGCCGTTCGGGCAGCGTCCCCTGCCCCTTCGGGCAGCGCCCCTCAGATGAGCCCCTCGCGCAGCGCGTAGGCGACGGCGTGCGACCGGTTCCGCAGCTGGAGCCGCGACGTCACGTCGTGGAGCACGTTCTTGACCGTGCGCTCCGAGTACGCCAGGTGCTGGGCGATCTCGGCCGTGTCGAGGCCGTCGGCCACGAGCCGCAGCACCTCCACCTCGCGGGAGGCGAGGCCCGTGAGGGTCAGGCCGCGCGGGCGGAGCACCTGCCGCTGCAGCGACCCCACCTGGTCCAGCAGCCGGCCCAGCAGGTCGGGCGGCATGGCCCCCTCGCCCGACGCCGCACCCCCCACCACCCGCACGAGCCGCTCGGGCGTCGCCTCGCCCCGGCGCACCAGCCCCAGCACCCCGGCCTCGACCGCCGCGACGACGCCGTCGTCGTCGAGCCGGCCCGCCACCATCACCACGCGGGCGTCGGCCTGACGCCGCGCCGTCCGCACCGCCTGCAGCGCGGCGTCGTCGATGACGTCCGTGACCACGACGACCACCACCGCCTCGTGCGGCTCGGAGACCAGCCGCACCTCGGGCCGGGGGCGCAGCGCGCTGACCACCCCCGCCTCCGAGATCGGGTCCGACGCCCGCACCATGACCGCGATCCGCTCCATCGTCGACTCCTCGCGCCGTGGGCCCCGTTGCCCGAAGCCCGTCGTCGAGCAGTCTGCGGGGGCACGATCTTCGCGCAGTCAACGGCGGCTCAACGGGCAGCGATCTGTGCCCTTTCGGCCGCCCGCGCACCGTCGAGCCGCGGGGCCCCGGACCCTAGCGTCGGAGGGTATGAGCACCCTGGCCACGCTCGACCAGACCGACATCGAGCTCACGCCGGGCGAGGTGGTCACCGTCCCGCTGACCGTGCACAACACGGGCTCGATCGTGGAGGCGTACTCGATCGAGGTGCTGGGGCCGGCGGCCGCCTGGACCGACGTGACGCCCGCCGTCATCGACGGCCTGTACCCGCAGACGGCCACCACCGCGACGCTGACGTTCCACCCGCCGCGCTCGGCCGCCGTGCCCGCGGGCTCGCAGCCGTTCGGCGTGCGGGTGCTGCCCGCCGAGCACCCCGAGGACGTCGCCATCCCGGAGGGCACCCTCTCGGTGCTGCCCTTCCTGGAGACGACGGCGGAGCTCACCCCGCGTGCCACGCACGGCTCCCGCGGCGCGACGCACGAGATCGCCGTCGACAACCGCGGCAACGCCCCGGTGACGGTGACGCTCGCGGCCAAGGACCTCGACGACGCCCTCCGGGCCCACGTGCGCGACCCGCAGGTGACCGTCGAGCCGGGCCACGCCGTGTTCACGTCGGTGCGGGTCGCCCCGCGCAAGCGGCTGTGGCGCGGCGCCGACGTGACCCACCCGTTCCAGGTGAGCGTCACCGCGGAGCACACGCTGCCGCTCCAGCTCGACGGCACGCACGTGCAGACCGCAGCCCTGCCGAAGTGGTTCGGCAAGGCGCTGCTCGCGCTCGTGGCGACGCTCGCCGCGCTCGCCATCGCGTGGTTCGCGCTGCTGCGCCCCGTGATCCGGTCGGCCGCGGCGGCCGCCGTCGAGCACCAGCAGCAGCAGAGCCAGCAGGCGGCCCAGGCCGCGCAGTCGGCGCAGAAGGCGGCGCAGGCCGCCGCCCAGCAGGCGCAGCAGGCGGCCCAGGCCGCGGGTGGTTCCGCGCAGACGGCGCAGACGTCGGGCACCCAGGCCACCCAGCAGGCGGCCGCGCAGGCCGCCGCCCAGGCCGCGGCGGGCGTCCCGCTGCGCACGCAGCTCGTGGTGACGGCCGACGCCGGCGCCACCAAGACCGCGAAGTTCACGGTTCCCGCGGGCGAGACGCTCGAGATCCGCGACCTGATCATGTCCAACCCGCAGGGCGACTTCGGCACGATGCAGCTGGCCCAGGCCACGCCCGGCAAGAAGCCCGCGCCGATCATGGACTTCGCGCTCGAGAACTTCCGCGACCTCGACTACCACTTCCAGGCACCGATCGTGATCCCCGCGGGCGACTCGTTCACGATGACGGTCGCGTGCCGCCAGGTCGGCGCGCCCGTGGGCCAGACGCCGCCGCCCACCACGTGCTCCCAGTCGCTCTACGTGGGCGGCGACCTCGTGGCCGTGCCCGCCCCGGCGAAGCCCTAGGCGGCCCCGATGCCCATGGGACCCGCGAGCGTCGCCGGCGACCAGGTGGTGTGCCCGATGGTCGACCCGCCCGCGACGCCGCACGTCGGCGGGCCGGTCACGCCCGCGGCCTGCGTGCCGACGGTGCTCATCGGCGGGCGCCCGGCGGCCGTCGCCAACGGGGCGGGCGTGGTGTGCGCGTCGCCGGTGCCCAACGGGATCGCGATGGGCAGCCTGACCGTGCTGCTCGGCGGGCTGCCCGCCGCGCGGGTGGGCGACCTGACGGTGCACGGCGGCACCGTCGTCGGGCCGGGCGTGCCGACGGTGATCGTCGGCGGGTAGCTCAGTACCGCGTGATCCCGCCCTCGCCGAACCCCGTCCCCCCGGCCATCGACTCGAGGCGGCGGATGCGCTCGGCCATCGGCGGGTGGGTGGAGAACAGCTTGCCGAGGCCCGCCCCGCGGAACGGGTTGGCGAGCATCAGGTGGCTGACGTTCTGCAGCTCGCGCGTCTGTGGCAGCGGCGCCGCCGCCGTGCCCGCCTCGAGCTTGCGCAGCGCCGACGCCAGGGCCATCGGGTCGCCGGTGAGCTTGGCGCCGTCCTCGTCGGCGTCGTACTCGCGCGTGCGGGAGATCGCCAGCTGGATGAGCGTCGCGGCGATGGGCGCGAGGATCACCATCGCGAGCGCCCCCAGCGGGTTGCCGCCGTTGCGGCGGTCGCCGCCGCCGCCGAAGAACATCATGAACTGCGCCAGGCTGGTGATCACGCCCGCGAGGGCCGAGGCAACGGACGCCGTGAGGATGTCGCGGTTGTAGACGTGCATGAGCTCGTGCCCCAGCACGCCGCGCAGCTCCCGTTCGTCGAGAAGCCGCAGGATGCCCTCCGTGGCGCACACGGCCGCGTTCTTGGGGCTGCGGCCTGTCGCGAACGCGTTCGGCGCCTGCGTCGGGGAGATGTAGAGGCGCGGCATCGGCTGGCGCGCCGCCGTCGACAGCTCGCGCACGATGCGGAACATCTCCGGCGCCTCGAGCTCGGTGACCGGGTAGGCGTGCATCGCCCGGATCGCGATCTTGTCCGAGTTCCAGTACCCGACGAACGTCATCACCAGGCCGATGGCCGTGAACAGCCACAGGAACCGTCCCGAGCCCCGCCCGATGACCCAGCCCAGCCCGAGCACCACGGCCCACATCACGCCGAACAGCGCGGCGGTCTTCACGCCGTTGAAGTGCTGACGATGACCCATCGGTCCCTCTTCCCTCGGTGGTGCACGTGCCGCAGATCCCTGCACCGTGAGAAACGGGACGGGGGCGGCGACGGTTCCCACCGTCGCCGCCCCCGTCGTCGTACGTCAGGCCTTGTGGCGCTTCTTCGCGACGGCGAGCATCTCGTCGCGCGGCACCACCTTGATGCGCTCGCGGCCCACGGGCTCGCCGAGCGACTGCTCGTGCTGGTCGAGCAGCTCGAACTCGTGCCACTCGACGAACTCGACGCCGCGCTCGCCCAGGAAGTCGAGCACGGCCTGCGGGTCGCCCTGCGGGGCGGTGCGGCCGGCGCCGAGGTCGGCGCCGGCGACGTCGCCGCCGTCGCCCACGCCCGTGACGTCCTCGACCAGGTGGCGGATGGTCTCCGACGCGTCGGACTTGGTGTGGCCGATCAGGCCGACGGGCCCGCGCTTGATCCAACCGGTGGTGTACACGCCGGGCAGGTGATCGCCCACCATGTCGATGACGCGGCCCTCGCGGTTGGAGATGACGCCGCGGTCCTGGTCGAACGGGATCTCCGGCAGCGGCGACCCGAAGTAGCCGACGGCGCGGTAGACGGCCTCGACCGGCCACTCGTGGAACTCGCCCGTGCCCTTCGACGAGCCGTCGCCCTGCAGCGCGGTGCGCTCGGTGCGGAGCGCCTCGACCTTGCCGTCGCCCAGGATGGCGGCGGGCTGGTGCAGGAAGTGCAGGTGGATGCGGCGCGACGCCGTCTGCGTCGACGGGTCGACCAGCGTCCAGTCGGTGAGGGTCTTGACGACCTGCTTGGTCTGGTTCGACGACTCGATGGCGGCCATCGAGCCCTCGTCGAAGTCGTAGTCCTCGGGGTACACGACGACGTCGACGTCGGGCACGTGGCCCAGCTCGCGCAGCTCGAGCGGCGAGAACTTGACCTGGGCCGGGCCGCGGCGGGCGAACACGTGCACGTCGGTGACGGGCGATGCCTTGAGGCCCTCGTAGACGTTGGCCGGGATGTCGGTGGGCAGCAGGTCGTCGGCGTGCTTGGCGAGCACGCGCGCGACGTCGAGCGCGACGTTGCCGGCGCCGAGCACCGCGACGGTCTTGGCCTCGAGCGGCCAGGTGCGAGGCACGTCCGGGTGGCCGTCGTACCAGGACACGAAGTCGGCGGCGCCGTAGGAGCCCTCGAGGTCCACGCCCGGCAGGGGCAGCGGGGCGTCCTTGATGGAGCCGGTCGAGAAGATCACGGCGTCGTAGAACTGGCGCAGGTCCTCGAGCTTGACGTCGACCCCGTAGTCGACGTTGGCGATGAGGCGCACGTCGCCTCGCGCGAGCACCTTGTGCAGCGCCACGATGATCTGCTTGATGCGCGGGTGGTCCGGCGCGACGCCGTAGCGCACCAGCCCGAACGGGGCGGGCAGGCGCTCGAACAGGTCGATCGAGACGTCCAGGTCCGTCTTCGACAGGATGTCAGCGGCGTAGATTCCGGCGGGGCCGGCGCCGACGATGGCGACGCGCAGGGGTCGGGTGCTGGTCACAGCGGAAGGAACCTTCCGATCGGGGAGGCCGGGCACGGGCCGGGTCACGGGGCGTACCACAGGCAATTCAAGGCCTCGATTCTACGGCGGCAGGGTGTCCGCAAGCCGGGATGGGACGGTCGTCCCACGATCTGGACACGACCTCCACACAGTGGGCAGCGCCTACGATCGCCCGCATGGTTGCGCAGTTCGCCGAACGAGCCCGGGTCGAGGTCGCCCCGCACCGCACCGCCGTCGTGGCGGCCGCGGGGCTGGCCGGCGCCTGGGCCGTGTGGGCGTCGGGGCCCGGCTGGGCGACGCCCGCGTTCGTCGTGGCCGCGGCCGCGGGCGGCGCGCTGGGCGTCATCGACGGCAGGACCCACCGCCTTCCGAACGCGATCACGTACCCGACGACGGCGGCGGTGGCCGTGCTCCTGGTCCTCGCCGCCGCGGCGGCCGGCACCTGGGCGGACCTGGGCCGGGCGGTCGTCGGCGCCGCGGCGCTGAGCGCGTTCTACCTGGTGCTCCACCTGGTCGACCGCCGGGGCATGGGGCTCGGCGACGTGAAGCTCGCCGTGCTGCTGGGCGGCCTTGCCGCGTGGGTGGGCTGGGGTGCGCTCGCCGGGGCCGTGCTGCTCCCGTTCCTGTGCGGTGGCCCCTGGTCGCTCGCGCTGATCGTGACGAGGCGCGCCACGCGGCGCACGGCGATCGCGTTCGGCCCGTTCATGCTGGTCGGGACGGCGGCGGCCCTCACCTGGGCCCGCCTGGGCTGGTAGGGGCGCCGCCGTCCTGCGCTACCAGACCGATTTCTGGTAGTCGACCCCGTCGATACGCACCCACACGTGCCGGTTGGGATAGCCGTAGTAGCACTGCGGCTGGACGGTCCCGTTGGCGGGCAGGTTCATCGTGTAGGTGCTCGCCACGTTGTGCGCGCCACCGTTGTCGCCCCAGCACTCGACGGTGTGCGTGCCCGCAGAGAAGTTCGCCAGCGTCACACTGAAGTACGCGCAGCTCGGGTCGGTGCACCCAGGCTGCCCGACGGCGCCCGACCCGTGCGACACCACGGCTGTGGGGGCCGGCGGGTCGTCGGTGCGGCCGCTGGCAGACGCCCAGCCGCTCCACCCGGCGGAGTTGTGCGCCCGGGCCTGGAGCTCGAACGTGATCGAGTACCCCGGGTTCACCTGCACGTCGAACGGCCAGGACGTGGCCGTGCCCGACTGCGTCTGCGAGCCGTTGCGGTACAGCCGCCACTCGATCTGGTCGACGGCGTCGCCACCGTTGCTCGACGGGCCGGCCACCGAGAAGTAGCCGTCGGTGGCACTCGACCGGTGCCAGGCCGGCTGCGGCATGCTCGGCGTGGTGAACGGCGTGACGCCGTTCGACTCGGGCGACTTGGCCCCGCAGCGGGACTGCGCGTTGCAGGCCTGGACCGCGAACGTGTACTTCGTCGTCGGGTTCAGGCCCGTGACGTCGATCGACGTGCCCGTCACCCCGGAGCGGATCTGCGATCCGTTCTGGTACACGATGTAGGTGCCGCCGCCGCCGTTGAACGTGCCGGCCGCGGGCCACGTCACGTGGATCGCCCCGGCCCCGGTGCGCGACGCCGTCGGAGCGGCCATGTCGGCCGGGGTGCCCGAGGGCACGACGGCGTTCGACTCGGCCGACACCGCGGACTTGCCGGCCTTGTTCTCGGCGGTGACCCGGTAGGTGTACGTCGCCGCCTTGTCCAGGCCGCCGAACGTCGTGGTGGTCGCGCCGTCGGGCACGGTCACCGTCTTGACGACGGACCCGCCCTGGAGCTCGTCCACGGAGTACGTCGCGACGGCGTCGCCGTTGCCGTCCGGGGCGACCCACACGACCGTGGCCTGGCCGCCGAGCGTGGTGTCGGCGTTGGTCGCCGTCGGCGCGCCCGGGGTGGCGGGCACGCCGGCAGGGATCATCTCGGCCGACCAGTCGCCCCAGTCGGACGGGTCGGGCGCGTCGTTCTTCGCCTGGATCCGCACCTTGTAGGCGGTGCCGTTGGTGAGGCCCGTCCACGTGTAGGGGCTGGTCGGGCAGTCCACCTGCGTGGCGCCCGACGCCGGAGCGGGCGAGATCTCGAGCGTCACGCACGTGATGGGCGAGCGGTCGGTGTACGTCGCGTCCGTCCAGGTCACGGTGATGCTCTTGTCGCCGAACGCGAGGGTGGGCGCGACGGGCGGGTCGGGCCGCTCGTCGGGCCGCGCCTCGTCGGAGGCCGGCGACGCGGGCGAGGCGCCGACGTCGTTGTTCGCCACCACCGTGAAGTGGTACTTCACGTTGTTGGTGAGGCCGGTCAGCGTGCACGTCGTGGTGGCGCAGTCCTGGGTGGTGCCCTGGTCGGACGTCACGGTGTAGCTGGTGATGGGCGAACCGTTGTCGGCCGGCGGCTCCCACGTGAGCACCACCGTCTGGGAGCGGACCTCCTCGACGCGCGGCTTGGCCGGCGCGTCGGGCTTGCCCAGCACCGTGAGCGTGAGGGTGCCCTCGACCTGGCGGTCGGGGTCGTGGGTCGCGTCGCCCACGCGGTAGCGCACCACCATGACGCCCTTGAAGTCGGCGTCCGGCGTGACCGTGACCTTGCTGCCCGACACGGTGGGCGGAGTGCCCTTGCCCGTCTCGATGAGGGCGTCGATGAGCTGCAGGTCCTTGCCCGGGAACGGGTTGGTGTCGTTGGCCAGCACGTCCACCGACACGGGCTCGCCCTGGTGGGCGTCCGGCACGGAGTCCGGGTTGGCGTGCACCAGCGGTGCCGTCGACGCCACCACCTGGACCGTCACCTTGCCCTGGACGGGCGGGTTGACGCCGTCGCGCACCGTGAGCGTGAGCGGTACGGAGGTGCCCTTCGCGACCTCGGGGTCGGCCTGCACATGGAGGGTCGAGCCCTGCACCGAGACCGCGATGCCCTTGGCGCCGGCCGTCGCGGCGAACGTCAGCGCGTCGCCGTCGGGGTCCGTCGCGATGCGCGACAGGTCGAGCTGCGCCTGGTCGCCCGCCGCCACCTGGACCGTGCCGGTGGTCAGCGTCGGCGGCTGGTTCTTGGCCGGCACCACGGTGATGGGCTGCGTGAGCACGGCCTTGAGCCCCTCGGGGTCGTCCGGGCCGCTGCCGTCCGTGACCTCGAACGTCACCGACGCGGGGCCGGCGTAGTCGGGCGCGGATGTGAACGTGATCCCCGTCGGGCCGGTCACCTTGACGATGCCGTCGACGCCCTTGACGGTGCGCTCCTGCGTGATGCGCGGGGCGCGGCCCTTGCCCACGAGCACCAGGCGGGTCAGGTCGAGCTGGAGCGGCTGGCCGGCCGTCACCTGGAGCGGCGGGCCCTGGCGCAGCGCCGGCAGCGCCCGGCCGTCGGCGGTGGGCGACCCGGGCACGTCGACGAACGCCTCGGCGGTGAGCCCGTCGACGTCGGTGTCCGTGTACGTGATCACCTGGCGGTGTGCCGTCACGGGGATCACGAGCTTGCCGTCGGCGCTCACGGTGACGCCGGCATCGCCGGACGAGACCTTGAGCGCGGTGGCCGTGCCGTCCGGGTCGGAGTCGTTGGCGCGCACGTCCACCGTGACGGTCTTGTGGCCGTAGACCTGCTCGCGCGTGAGCACGTCGTCCTGCGCGAGCGGGCGCAGCAGGGGCGCCTTGCTGCTCGTGGTCACCGTGACGGCGCCGCTGGCGCGGGCGCCGTACGGGTCCTGGACGCCGTAGTAGAAGCTCGTGGTGCCGTCGTCATGCGGCGTGGTCACGACGACGTCGTCGCCGACGATCTTGGGCGCGAGCGCCTCGCCGCCCTGGAGCATCTGCGCGACCAGGCCGATCCGGTCGCCGTCCGGGTCGGAGTCGTTGCTCGTCACCGGCACCGCCACGGTGCGGCCGGGCCGGACCGAGACGGCGTCGTCCGTGGTGACCGGGGCGCGGTTGCCGTCGGCGCGCGGGGCGATGCCCACACGGACGGTGCCGGTCGCGGAGGCCCCGCGGGCGTCCTCGACCGCGTAGGTGAACGTGTCCGTGCCGGCCGACGTCGGCGCCGCCTCGTACTCGAGCGAGCCGCCGACCACGCGCGCCGTGCCCTGCGACGGCGGGGACGCGACGCCCGTGAGCACCACGGAGTCGCCGTCGGGGTCGATGCCGTCGAGCGGCAGGTCGACGCGCACCGCGGCCCCCGCGAGCACGCGGGCGTCGACGTCGGGCGCCACGGGCGGAGAGTTCTCGGCGTTGCCGCGCACGTGGATGGTCACCTGCGCCGAGCTCGACTGCCCGTTGGGGTCGGTCACCTTGTAGACGGCGTAGGCCGTGCCCGCCTTGGTACCGGCGTGGAACCGGACCACGTCGCCCGACACGAACGCGTCGCCGAGGGACGCGTCGGGCTTCTCGACCAGGTCGGGGGCGAGCGAGAGCTGGAGGCCGTCCGGGTGCGTGTCGTTGGCGAGCACCGGCACCGTCACGACGTCGCCCGTGTGCACGGTGACCTCGTCGGGGGCGGCGTCCGGCGGGCGCAGGCGCGTGGGCGGCGGCACGGGCACCACCCGCACCTCGCCCGTGGCCGTGGCCGACCCGTTCGAGACGGTGTAGCGCAGGGTGGTCGGCTGGTCGAGGCGGCGCACCTCGGTGATGCGCAGCACCTGGTGGGCCAGCACGGCGACGCTGATCCCGGCGTCGGCGGGCACGTCGACCGACTGCACCACCAGCACGCCGCCGGCGGGGTCGGTGTCGTTGGCCAGCACGTCCACGAGCGTGCGGCCGCCCGCGGGCAGCAGCGCCTGGTCCTCGACCACCACCGGCGCGGCCTTGGTCTGCTCGGGCGCGAGCACGTCGACCCGCACCAGGCCCGTCGTCGCGGCGGGGCCGTCGCTGACCTGGTAGGTGAGCTCGTAAGGTCCGGGCTCGGGCGAGCGGAACGTGAACGTGCCCGCGTCGAGGTTGGGGGTGATGGTGGCGGGGGCCGCCTGGCCCACGCCGACCAGGCTCAGCGGGTCGCCGTCGGGGTCGGAGTCGTTGGCCAGCGGGTGCACCGTGACGGGCTGCCCGGCGGGCACCACCACGTGGTCACCGACGGCGACGGGCGGCGACGGCGTGGCCGACACGTCGACCAGCACCTGGCCCTTGGTCACCAGGCCGAGCGCGTCGGCCACCGTGACGTCGATGATCTTGCGGCCCGTGGACTGGCCGCCGTCGCGCAGCTCGATGCTGCCGTCCGGGCGGGAGCGCACCTCGTCGGCGGGCGACGACGTCGACGCCGACGTGAGCATGAGCGCGTCGCCGTCGGGGTCCGTGAAGTAGGGCAGCACCTTGACCGACGCCGTGCCGCCGCGGGCGACCTTGAGCACGGGCTTGCCCGTCTGGACGGGCGCGCCGTTCTTACCGTCGGGCGTGATGGAGAGCGTCACCTGGGCGTCGGCGTGCAGGCCGCGGCCGTCGTCGACGCGGTAGTTGAACGTGTAGCTGCCGCTCGCGTCGGGCGCGACCACGGCCTGGAGGGCGGCGCCGCCCTCGATCTGCTGGATCTCGACGCCAGGCCGCGTGGGCGGCTGGAGCACGGAGGCGGCGATGACGTCGCCGTCGGGGTCGACGTCGTTGCCCAGCACGTCGAGCACCGTGGTGCTGCCGGGGCGCGCGCCGAGCGCGTCGGCCTTGGCGATGGGCGGGCGGTCCTGCTTGGACCGGTCGGCCACCGTCTGGTCGACCTGCTCGGGCGTGGAGTCCTCGGACTGCTTCTTGGCGCCCTGGGCGTCCTCCGGGACCGTCTGGTCCCAGTCGTTCACCATGCGGAACTTCTCGGCGGCCATCCACAGCGTGCCCGCCGCCAGGTCGTTGAGCACGATGGCGTCGCGGTTGACGCGGTACTCGAGCTTGGCCTCGGGGCTCATGCCGTCGAGCGTGGTGTCGAGGTCGCGGGAGGTGCCGGCGCAGTCGCGCACCACCTTGCCGGTCTGCGACCAGGCGCCGTACGCGCAGCCGCCCAGCTGCACGGGAGCCGCGGGCTCCCCCGCCGCCTCGTGGACCAGGGCGTCGCCGCCGCCCAGCGGCTGCGACACGAGCCCCCGCTGCGTGGCCACGAGCACGTGGTCCGACGCCGCCGACGGCTGCTGGAGCTGGGCCGACCCGGCGTCCGCGAGCGTGACGGTGTGGCCGCCCGGCAGCACGAGCTTCCCGGCGGACCGGTCGAGCACCACGGCGTCGTCGCCCACCGTCGTGACCGCGAGCTCGTCGCCCGCTTTGACGTCGAGGTCGTCGCGGGTGACAGCGCCCGGGCGGCCCGACGGGCTGGACGGCACGCGGTACAGCGCCCGCTGCCGCGGGGACGCCACCACCACGGTGCCGCTCTGCGAGACGGCGAGCGCGCCGCCGCCCTTGACGGTGGCGACCGGCTTGGCCTTGTCCGGGTCGAACGCCCCGACGCCCTCGAAGGGCAGCACCCACAGGCGGCCGGTGGCGTCGTCGAGCACCGCCGTGGTCGCCCCGCCGGACACCACCTGGGCGCCGTTGGGGGCCTTGAGCCGGCCGCCGAGCTCGAGGTGGGCGGGGTCCACCGTCGCGGCGGCGCTGGCACCGGCGTCGGTGAGGAGCACGCGCTGGGCCTGCTGCTGCACGTCGAAGCCCGTGGAGCCCGCGAGCAGCGTGCCGTCGATGGCCTGCGACTCGGTGTTGAACCGGCCGAGCATGCCGGTGGCCTGGTTGGTGACCCACACGCCCGAGTCGTTGAGGTTCACCTCGGCCGTGGCCTGGCCGTCGTACAGGAGCGCCGCGGTGACCACGGAGCCGGCGAGCACGGTGACCACGCCCGCCGCCACGAGCCGTCGGTGTCCCGCCATCGTCTCCCCTACGAATCGGTGGCGCGGCGCGACCGGTCCGTCGCACCACGGCGCCGGGAGGGCTCGCCGCCCCCACGGCACGGGTGAGGATACTCACCCGCTCCCGGACTGCTCAGCGGCGTCCGGTCTGTCTCACGCACGCGGGCCTGGCCGGCCCGCGCGCGAGAAGGCGGCCCCGGGGCATCCCCGGGACCGCCCCACGAGCACGGCGGCAGGTCAGCCGCGGATGCCCTGGGCCAGCTGCGAGTCCACGTCGGACAGCGTCTGCGCCGCCGCCTTGAGGAACTGCGCCATGCCCTCGAGGCCCTGGACGGTCTGCTTCGCACCGGTGGTGAACTCGTCGTACGACTGCTGGAACGCGCCCGACGCCTGGTCGGTCACGAAGCCGGCCGAGACCAGGTTGGCGACGATGTGCTGCAGGTTGGACAGCGTCTGCTCCAGGTCGCTCTGGCCCTGGGTGAGCTGGTTGGCGGTGTTGTCGAGCTCGGCGTAGGTGACGTTCATGTTCGACATGGCGTGAACCCCTCGTGGTCATGGCCGGCCCCCTCGGCCGTCCCTCCGCGTCGCAGGCTAGGCCACCCGGCAAGGGGGCGTCGATGGGGACCGGTCCCCATCCACAGCCCGGTCAGCCGTCGCGCCCCGCACCGACGGCGCTGGTCAGCTCGTCGACGGCGCGCTGGACGTCGGCGCCGACGCGCCCGCCCGTGGCCCGCAGCGGGCGGTAGGCGGGCATGAGCGCGGCCTGCGCCGCGCCGTCGGACAGCCAGACGGCGGGCGCCCGCCGCGACCCGAACACGGCTTCGCGCACCGCGACGCCGCCGGGCACCGCGCGCACCGTCCAGCGCGGGGCGGCGTCGCGCGGCCCCCACACCTCGAACCCGCCGGGCACGGCGACGATCGCGACCGGGCTGCCGCCCGTGGTCAGCCAGCCCTTGGCGCGCGCGCCCGCAGCGTCCGCCAGGCGGGGCATCTCGGCCGTCGTGAAGCCGGGCACCACCAGGGCGCCCGGGCGGTGCCGGGCCGCGTTGCGAGCGCACCGGCCCGCGGCGCGCACCGCCCAGGCGAGCGTGGCCACGATGACCAGCAGGACGGCGAGGATCGAGACCGTCGTCGTCGTGCCGCTCGCGTCCCCCGAGCGGTGGGTGGCCCACAGCCGGGCCGCCGCCACGAGGAGGACGACGCCGGCGGTCGCCCACCCGATCCGGGAGCCCGTCATGAGCCGGCGCCGTGCTGTCGCTGGTACTGCTCGTAGCGGTCCCACGCGGCGTCGCGTTGGTGCTTCTCGTACGTCTGCGCGCCCCAGACAAGGCCGATCGACACGACCAGCGCCGCGGCGATCCACAGGGTCGGCACCAGCACGTCCTTGACGCCGCGCATCCGGGCCACGGGCACGAACCGCTTCCACAGCCCGAGCGACCAGGCAAGGAAGAACAGCGCCACGAGCACCGCGACCACCACGGCCGCGATCAGCAGCGGCCCGGGGCCGTCGCCCGGCGGCGTCATGCGGTCACCACCGGGTGCAGCGACAGCACGACGGCGTCGAACAGCTCGACCATCGCCGCGCGCAGCGGGACGAACGGCGTGGTGAAGGAGATCTGCAGCACCTGGCCCAGGCCCTCTCTCTCGGTCCAGTAGTCGGCGCGCAGCTCGGGGAGCAGCGGGTTGCCGTCGGCGCCGGTGCGCTCGATCGCGCTCGCGCGCACGGCGCGCAGCACCCAGCCGTCGGGCAGTCGCTGCTGGTCGACGTCGGCGCCCGTGGCGGCCGCGGCGAGGTGCGGCAGCAGCTCCTCGCCGTCGCCGGCGGCGCCGTGGGCAAACACGGCCATCGTGCCCGTGAGGGCGATGCCCGCGATCTCCATGCCGAACACTGTCAGGCTGACGCCGTCGTGGGCGGCGGCCTCGTGGGCGGCGGCGGCGAGGTTCTCGCGCGCGTCGCGGCGGGCGCGGGCGCGGTCGTCGCGCCGTCCCAGCCGCTCGACGACGATGGTGCGCACGCGCTCGTCGATGCGCGCCGGGTCGTCGAGCGGCACGCTCCACCACCCCTTCGGCAGCACGAACCGCCACTCGGTGGCGGCCGCGCGGAAGGCGACGCGCACGTCGTCCGGCTGCTCGGCCTCGATCATGCCTCCCAGCCCTCCGGCACGCGGTAGTACAGGTGCTCCAGGAGGTACTGGATCTCGTCCTCGATCGCGTCGAGGAGCTCCGCGTGGACGGTCTGGAACTCGAGGCCGACCACCTCGTCCTTGACCTCGGGGAAGATCGTGTACCGCCAGCGCAGCTCGAGCTCGCCCGAGGCGGGCGCGGTGTCGATCACCTGCTCCACGAACGGGCCGAGGTCCACGGCGCCCTCGCCGACGTCGTACGAGCTGATCGTCACGCCGGGCAGGCGCGGCAGCTTGCGCGCGTCCTTGACGAACCGCCTGTAGGCCTTGTCGCGGTCGCCGCGCTCGGGGAACGTGCTCAGCAGCAGGCCTGCGCGGGCCTCGTGGCCCTGGTCGGCGGGGAACCAGAGGCCCGCGCCCCAGGCGTTGGCGGACCCGGCGGCGTCGGCGTCGAGCGCCCGGATCGCGCCACGGACGGCCTCGTCGTCGGCCCCGCCGGGCACGCCGGCAGCGACCTCGGCGACTCCAGCGTCGTCGAGCCCGGCGACCCAGAAGACCCAGCCGGGCCGCTCCGGGAGCTGCACGACCTGGGCCTCGTCCCACGGCATGGGGCCGCCTGGTGCTGCCACTAGTTCATGACCTCCTTGGTCACCGGGACGGCCACGCCGACCGCGGTGAGGGTGTACGGCACGATGGCCGACCCCAGGCTTCCCACCTGCAGCGGGTTGAACGAGCCCAGGTTGCGCATCGTCTTCGGGTACGCCGTCGCGTTCTTGGCGAACTTGTCGAAGCGGTTCGCATTCTGCAGCATCTGGTACGTCCGGGCACCGTCGCCCTGACCGAGGAACGTCATGAACTTGCCCCGCGCGCCCAGGCCGGAGAACGAGTTCCAGCCCGACTTGAACCACGTGCCGGGGTTGTAGAGGCGCGTCGTCGTCGGGGCCTTCATGCCCGCCGCCGCGTCCTTCCACACCGTCCGGGCCGCCGCCCGGTTGGCGGGGCTGCCGAAGCGGCTGGCCTTCGCGGCCACCCGGCTGCTGCGGCTCGCGCCCTGCGCCAGGCCCTTGGCCGCGAGCCCCTTGCCGGCGTCGCCCACCACCTTGCCTGCGCCGAGGGAGATCAGCCCGACGACGTCGAGGATGACGGTGAGCCAGTCGCCCTCGCCCTCCGCGAGCAGGGCGATGTCGGCGACGAGCGCGGCCACGGTGGCCACGAGCGCGACGACGGCGATGATCTGCCCGAGGATCGGCACCCACCCCAGCAGCAGCGACGCGACGCCCGCCCACAGCGAGATCTTGCCCGCCCACTCGGAGACGAAGTGCGCGAGCTTTGACCCCCAGTGCTCCCACCAGCCGTCCTTGAGCCCGTCGGCCCCGACGGCGTCGTCGATCGCCTTCGCGGCGTCGTGCGCGCGCTGCCTGAGCGTGGTGAGGATCGCCGGGAGGTCGCCGATCAGGCCGTTGAGCGTGCTGACCGCCTCGCCGTGCGCCGTCTGCGCGCGGGTCAGGGTGCTGCTCACCTCGGTGTCTACCGGCGTGCCCGTGTGCTGGGCCGTGGTGACCGCGGAGTCGTAGCCCGTCTGGGCGGTGGTGAGGTGGCGGTTCGCCTCGTCGACCGCCGTCTGCTGGGCCTGCACCTTGACCAGCAGGGCCGCGGCGGCGTCCTTGGCCTCCTGGTGGTGCACGGAGTAGCCGGACAGGGCCTTGCCCGCCGCGGCGTAGCGCCCCTGCGCCTTGACCACCTCGGAGCGGACGTCGTCGGCCTTGCCGCGCAGCGCCTCGAGCGCCTGCGACTCGAACCCGTCGAGGTCGCCGATGACGCCCAGCGCCGCGTACGCGCGCGACATGTCGGTGGCGATGCCCGAGTAGTAGGTGCCGGCGTTCGCCGAGACCGTCGGGTCGCCGGGGATCGGGTCGGACGCCGCGAGCGGCTCCCAGTCGGTCACGAGGCCTTCCCCTTCACGCTGTCCGCGAGGTCCTTGTCGGCCTTCGCCAGCTCCGTCGCGACGGCGGACGTGAGCTCGGCGAGGTTCGCGATCGAGTCGTGCAGCTTGCCGCGCTTGACCTTCCAGCCGTGCGCGAACGACCGGACCGCGTCGGCGAGCTCGTCCACCCCGACGGCGTCGGCCACGGCGTCCGCGTACGTGTCGGCGGTGTCGAACTCGGCGACGATCGCGTTCAGGTCGCTCGCCGTGCCGCTCACCAGCCCGACGTCGACCACCAGGCGGTCCGTCGTCACAGCGTCTCCCCTCGTCGCTCCCCCGATGCCACGGGCTGCAACCTACGGGAGGCGGTCGGGCAGCGTCGATGGGGAGGGGTACCCATCTCAGTCGATCTGTTCGGCTTCTGGTCAGTTCAGGGGCCGCGGGGGGGTTGCTCGCACGCAGCTTTGCGCCACACTCCTGACAGCAAGCCCGCACCGACAGAAGGGAACTGCCAGGTGAAGCGGTCTGTGCGAGTGGTCGGACTCGGCTTTGCCGTGGGGGTCGTGGGTGCCGTGGTCGGCGGGGTCGTCACGGACTGGGACTCGTTCGGCTTGGGTCTCTTCCTCTGGGTGTTCTTCGGTGCCGCCTCCGGGATTGGCGCGCTGCTCATCGGGTCCGCCGTCCGGCTCCTCGAGACCAGCCACGGCGGGCGTCGTGTGCTCACGTCTGCGGGAGCGGCGATCGGCGCCTGCGGGTCGTGCGCGCTGGCAGTTCAGCCGATCTCGTTGGTGCATCCGTGGCCGATCGCCATGCCCGTCGTCATGGCGGTCGTGCTCGGCGCCTCGAACTTTGTCTGGTACCGGTCAATCTGGGTCGGACGGGGTCCCGCGTCACAACACGTGGCGCCCTAGCCACGCGGTCGCTGCTCGGGATCGATCACGATCTGGATCGTCTCGGGCCACTCCGGGTCGTCGGCATAGACATCGATCGGGTGCACGCCGCGGACGGCGTGGAGCGAGACACACACGAGACCCGAAGCGTCTTCGATCTGCAGAACCCCACTCACGTTGAAGATCTGACTGAGAATCAGCGCCTGATGGAAGAGGGTCGGCGACCCCCGCCAGATCTCGCAGCGCACCCGGCCGTCCACGGCGGGACGCGCAGCGAGGATGGCGGAGTTCCTGTCGAAATGCCATCGCGCACTCGCGGGATCCCACTCCGAGATGTCGCCGTCAGACTCCGAGTCGCGGATGACGATTGCGCCGTTCTGAAGCCCGACCTCAGCGCTGCGATCATCATGCCCACTGAAGGCCCCATTCTCTGCGTCGTCCGCTGACGTACTCCACGGGCTCGTCCGTTCGCTAACCCAGAACGCCCAGTGCCACGCCTGCGAGCCCGATCATCATGAAGCAGACAACCTGCGCCCAGACCACCACCATGGGTGGCAAGAACGGGGCTGGCTGCAACCTCAACATTCGAAGCCTTCTCAGATAGGCATCTCGAGCATCGCGCCGAAATGCGGCGAGGAGCAGGGCACCCGAACAGATGACCGCACCTAGCAGAATCAGTACCCAGCGCAAGGTCGTCTACTTCGACTGCTCGGGTTTACGCGGACTCTTCCGAAGTTCGTCGATGCCTTGGTCAGCTCGCATGCCCCGCGGGACGAGGAAGCGCGGGCGGTTGTAGTACATGATCGAAACGGTGAGGGCCCCCAGAGCACGGCAAGGACGACGCCCGCGACCCGAAGAGCGGTCGGACCTCTCGATCCGGCTGGCCATCTTGCGGGAAGAAATGACGAGCCCAACAGTGCGATGGCCAGGGGCAGCAAGGTCGCTGGCACGGCAGCCCGGGCGCGCGCCCGACCCCTCTCAGGATCGATCGACGCCGAGTATTGCGCGACCCTCTCGAGATAGTCCGGGTCGCGCCACTTGCGAACCGCGCTCGCGGCCATCAGCACCGCGACCAGGACGAACACGGTCACCAGGGCCCAGCCGAACCACGAGGGGAGACTCCGGCTAGTGCCAGGAGCAAGGGCTACGAGAGTCAGGAGCTCGTGGGGCATCAAGTCCTCAGCAACGCTGTGCGATGTGGCTGGTCGGAGCCGGTCGAACCTATGCTCGACCGTCTCACTCGGCCGTCCGGCGGCGTGCGCGAGAGTATGCCTGCTGCGACTCCGGCGAAAGAGCAACCGCCTGTCCAGTAGTGGACATCCCGGTGACGCTCACCCCAGCACCAGCGGCACCTGCACCCGCACGTGCCGTCCGCGCTCCACCCACGCCCCGCGTCCCACCGGGAACTCGCCCTTGGCGGCACGCGGCAGGGTGGTGCGCAGGATGCTGTCGCCGTCCATGCCCTCCGGTTGGAGCAGCAGGCCGCGGCGGGCGTTCTTGACCTCGGCGAGCAGCGGCCACGTGGACCCCCAGGCGGCGGACTCGCCCTCGGCGAGCAGCAGGTGGTCGCTCTTGCGGACGGCCTTGGTGAGCTCCTGGATCGGCTTGTCGGCCGGCGACTGGAGGTACTCGTTGATCCCCTCGATCACGACGACGATGCCGGGTGCGGTGTCCTCGTCGGTGACGGCGGCGAGCAGGTCCTTGGCGAGCTCGACGACCTTCTCGACGCCCTCGGCCACGCCTGCCCACGGCAGCGCGCCCACCAGCGGGGAGCGCGACTGCGCGAGCAGGTAGCAGCGCGCCTCCGGGTTGGCGCGCAGCACGGCGCCCGCCATCGCGGCCAGGGCGTTGCTGCGCCCGGACCCGGGCGGGCCCGCGACGACGGCCACGCCCCGCGGGTCGAACCCGTACGGCGCGAGCGTGAGGTTGTCGAGGCCCAGCACCGGCCGGCCGTCCACCGTCGCGGGCAGCTCGGCCGCCGCGTACGACTGCGGCAGCACCCGCACCGGCGGCGCCGGCACGACGCCCGCCCGCCGCATGGACGCAGCCAGCCGCTCGGTCGCGGCGGCCTGGTCGGCCACCGTCGTCGCGCCGCCCACCACGGCCACCTGCACCTCGAGCCCGTCGACCACCGCGCGGCCCGCGGGCGACGTCGGCGTCACGACGTCGCGCGGCGCGTTGAACGCGAGGTACCCGTCGTCGGTGAGGCGCAGCAGCACGTTGCGCTGCACCAGCGAGCGCACCGACGTCGGGACGGCGCCCGAACGGTCGGCCGTGAACACGACGTGCAGGCCCAGGGCGCGGCCGTCGGTCATCACGTTGCGCACCACGTCGAACCACTCGGCGCGGCCGGCGCCCACCTCCCAGTCGTCGCGGAACGCCGGGAAGCCGTCGATCAGCAGCAGCACCCGCGGCAGGTCCGCCCGGCCGGTGATCGAGCGGTACTCGGTGATGCTCGCCGCCGAGACGGCCGCGAACGCCTCGCCGCGCAGCTCGAGCTCCTGGCCCAGCATGCGCAGCAGGCTGACCACGCGCTCCGTGTCCTCGCCCTTGACGACGCCGCCCATGTGCGGCAGCGCCTCCAGCATGCGCAGGGCGCCGCTGGCGAAGTCCAGGCCGTACACGTGCACCGGGCCGCCGCGCGGCGTGATGCCGGCCGCCGTGCCGAGCGTGCGCAGGGCCGTCGACTTGCCCGCACCGCCCGTGCCGTAGATCCCCAGGTGGCCGTCCTGGTCGGGCTGGAAGTACACCGGCTGCTGGGCCTGCTGCTCGGGCAGGTCGGCGACGCCGATCAGCAGCTCGGCGTCCGTGCGCTGGCGCAGCAGGGTGAGGTCGTACACGTCGGCCAGCGAGTCCAGCCACGGGCGGCGGGGCTGCGGCAGGCCGCCGCGTACGAACGCCTCCTGGACGCGCGCCACCAGACGCTGCTGGTCGTTGGGGCCCAGGTCGTCCGCCGGGGCGGGTGCGCGGTCGTCCGGCTCCTCCCAGCGCGTCTCGCGACCGAAGTCCAGGTCGCTGACCAGCACCTTCGCCTTCTCCGGGGCCCGCGTGGACCAGCCGCCCGCGTACGCCGACTGAAACGCCTGCACGCGGCCCGGGCCCGTCTTCACCAGGCCGCGGCCCGGCGTGCCCGGGTCCACGAAGGCCGCGTCGGGCACCTCGACCACGTCGGACGAGTCCGACGCGTCCGCCATGCGCAGCGCCACCCGCAGGTTCGTGTTGGCCCGCAGGTTGTCCTTGATGACGCCCGCCGGGCGCTGCGTGGCCATGATCAGGTGGATGCCCAGCGAGCGGCCGCGCTGCGCCACGTCGACGACGCCGTCCACGAACTCCGGCACGTCGCCCGCGAGCGCCGCGAACTCGTCGATCACGATCACCAGCGCGGGCGGGGTCTCGGGGTCGCCGCGCTTCTCCAGCTCGAGCAGGTCCTTGACCTTCTTGCGGTTGAACAGGCGCTCGCGGTGGTGCAGCTCGGCGCGCAGGCTGGTCAGGGCTCGCAGCACCAGGTGCGGGGACAGGTCGGTGACCAGGCCGACGCAGTGCGGCAGGGCGATGCAGTCGGCGAACGCGGAGCCGCCCTTGTAGTCGACGAACAGGAACGTGACCCGGTCGGGGCTGTACTCGGCGGCCATGCCGAGCACCCACGCCTGGAGGAACTCGGACTTGCCGGCGCCGGTCGTGCCGCCCACGAGGGCGTGGGGGCCCTGCGAGCGCAGGTCCAGGTGCTGGGGGTCCACGCCCGCAGACCCGACGACGGCGCGCAGCGACCCTGCCCGGCGGCGGCCTCCGGCGGGGGCGGCTCCGGACCGGTCGTACACGGACTGGTTCTGCCGCCAGCGGTCGAGCACGGCGTCGGCCTGCTCGAACAGGTCGTGGCCCACCAGGGCGGGCAGGGACACCGAGCGGGGCAGGTCGGTGGCGTCGGCCACGAGGGCCCCGGCGTCGTAGACGGGCGCGAGGCGCCGCCCGAAGTCGACGGCGGCGGCGACGTCGAGCTGCTCGAGCACGACGTCGTCGACCCAGCGGCCCAGGCGGACCAGGCCCACGCGCGGCGTGGGGCCGCTGACGTCCACGAAGCTGCGGCACGCGGCGGGCAGGCGGGCCGGGCCGGCGGCCACCCACAGCAGGTAGACGCCGGCGTCGGGGCCGGCCTCGGCGAGCTGGATCAGGCGGGCGCGGTCGACGTCGATGTCGTCGCTGACCACCACCACGACGGCGGGGATGGGCGACGGGGAGCCGGCGGTGCCGGTCACGTCGGCGCCCCGCTCGATGGCGGCGGACTCGTCGTCGACGGCGCCGCGGCGCTGCACCCCGGCGGACTTGAGGCGCTGGGCCACGAGCTCCTCGAGCTGGGCGAGCAGCCGCGAGGCGCCGCCGGCGGAGTCGGCCAGGTGCAGGCCGTCGACGGGGCTCTGCGGGGACGACGTGTGCGGCACCCACGTGAGCCACTGCAGCGGGCGCGTCCACACGGGGCTGACGATCGCGGTGACCACCAGCTCCGACGGCGCGTGCAGGCCCGTGAGCTGCACCAGCACCGCGTTGAGCGACCCCGCCACCGACGCGGGCGGCCCCGCGAAGCCGAGCGCGCCGGCGTCGTACAGGTTCTCGACCACCGGCACGCCGTCGACCGTGCCGAACGTGCCGGTGATCGCGTCGAGCTGGTCCTGGTGCTCCTTGAGCAGCGAGCCCTTGTCGCTCGTCTTGATGACGTTGCGCGTGGGCATGGTGCCCAGGCCGAACCTCACGTTGAGGAAGCCCCAGTGCTCCGGGCGGCGCGTCCACAGCAGCGGGCCGTGGCGCATCGCCTCGACGAACACGTGCTGGGTGGCGGGGGCCTCGCGCAGGCGGACGGCGCGCTCCACCTCCCGCTCCTGCGTCAGCACGGCGCGCAGCGAGCGCAGGCGCTCGTCGAAGCGCTGCACCTGCGTCTTGAGGCGCTGGCGGGCCTGGCGCCCTTGCGTCAGGAAGTTGGTGCCCAGCATCAGCGGCGACATCGCGCACATGAGCAGCGACGTCGGGCGGCGCGTGACCAGGTACATCGCCAGGCCCAGCAGCACCGGTGCGACCAGCGCCAGGACCGGGAAGTCGCGGGGCTCCGGCTCCTGCGGGGCGTCGGGTGCCTGGAGCTCCTGGCCCGCGTACCGCTCCTCGACGCGCGGGGAGCGGGTGAACGCGACCGGCCCCGCCTTGGGCGCCACGCCGCTGATGCGGGTCGTGTCCGTGCGCCGCTCCACCACCAGCGTGGTGTCGCCGACGACGACGCGCGCCGCCGTGTCCACCCGCACGCGCGGCAGCGGCACGCCGTCGACCAGGGTGCCGTTCGCCGACCCGAGGTCCACCACGTCGACCGTGTCGCCGACGTCGATGCGCACGTGCCGCTTCGAGACGAGCGGGTCCGCGAGCACGACGTCGCACTCCGGCGACCGGCCCACCACGAACGACCCCTCGGGCAGCGGGAACGTCGCCCCGCCCACCACGCGCAGCAGGGCGCGCGCGTCGGCGCTGCGCGCGTAGTCGAACCCGGGCAGCGACAGGTCCACCACCGAGAACTCGGCGCCCGACCCGATCCACGCCTCGCCCAGCGCCGCGTCCACGGGCAGGCGCACGGGGCGGTCCTGCCCCGGCAGCCGCGCCTCCAGCGTGCGCGGCGCGGCCGGGTCGCCGTACCCGCCGTGCGGGTCGACGCGCGCGATCGTCTGGGCGATCTCGCCGATGGTCGCGCCGGCGTCGGCAGTGACGACGACGTCGTCCGCGGTGCCGTCCGCGCGCCGCAGCGTGGCCTTGAGGTGCATGCGTGCCCTTCTCCCCCTACGTCCGCCCGCGCCTGCGGACGGTGACGATCACCTGGACCAGCCCCACCACGAGGCCGACGGCGGCCGCGACCCCCGTCACGACCCACGTGCGCGCCTGCTCGAACGTGTCCGCGAGCCCCCGCCACGGGTCCAGGAGCTGGCCCGTGCCCAGGTGCGGCCACACGCCGACGGCCACCACGACCACGAGCGCGATCGCGGCGAGACCCACCACCCACGCGGCGAGCACCCGGACGACGTTCATGCGCCGCCCTCCGGGTCGCGCAAGTCCAGCAGCGGCAGGTCGTCCGCCGTGACCAGGCGCGACGCCACCGCGTACTCGACCAGGCGGGCCCGGCGGTTCGTGGCGAGCGCCCCCGGCCCGCCGCGCAGGCCCTGCACGCCGATCCGGTCGAGCTTGTCGCACACGTTGTCGAGCTTGCGGTTGAACCGCGTCGCCGCCCAGCCCAGCCGCTCCGCCGCGGCGGCCGACGACGGCAGCTGCGTCAGGCTGGTGCCGTCGCGGCGCAGCAGCGGCTCGGCCAGGGCGACGATGAGCTGCCGCTGGCTGAGCGTGAATGGCACCATGCCGATCGTCGTCGTGCCCGCGGCGACGGCGTCGGGGGGCAGGCGGACGTCCGCGTACGGGGCGCCCTCGAGCACCACCGTGAGCTCGTACGTCGTCGGGCCGGCGGTGAACACCACCGACGTCGTCGGGAACACCACCGGGATGCGGTTGCCCGGCGACACCCACGACTGCACGCCGCCCGCGGCGTCGCTCACCGTCGCCGACAGCAGCGTGCCCACGTTGGCCAGCCACCAGATCCCCGACTCGAACGCGAACGTCAGGAACCGGCGGTGCAGGTACGGGTTGTCGTCGACGGCGAGGTCGCCGTCGCGGCCCACCTCGAACGGCGCGGCGTCCGGGTCCGGGCGGAACCACTCGCCGCAGAACTCGATCGCGAGGCGGGCCGTCACCGGACGCACGCCTGCTGCGGGCTGGCCGAGAAGCGGCCCTGGCGCACCACCACGACCTGCACGCACGTCTGGCCGTCCGAGGCGAGCGGCACCGTGACCGTGAGGTCGTCGACCACCTGGTAGCGCGGGTCGCCCGTGAGGGTCAGCTGGGCCCACGCGTAGCGGTCGCCGTCGGCCTTCGCCTCGGGGGCCTGCCAGGTGAAGACGGCGTTCGTGCCGCTCACCGTGCCCGTGAGGGCCTTCACCGGCGGGACCAGGGAGGCGAGGTTGTCCTGGGGCTGCTGCTGGGTGGTGGCGCCTGCCGGCGTGTCGCCGGGGCCATTGTCCGTTCCGGGGTCGGCGTTGCGCAGGGCCGCCCAGAACACGACGACGACGGCCACGGCCAGCACGACCACGCCGATCACGACGGCGAGGCCGGTGCGGGCGGCGTTCTGGGTGCCCTCCTCGACCCGCTCGTCGTCGGCCGGGGTCGTTGCCGGGCCCGAGCGGAGGATGGTCCCCTCGTCGGCAGGCTCCGCCAGCGGGGTGGCGCCCCGGTGCACCGTCGCCTCGAGGCCCGTGGCCATCGGCTCGCGCGGGGCGAAGCGGGTGGCGGCACCGCCCGACGGGTCGATCGACGCGACCGGCCGCAGGCGCGTGCCCGGGGCGTCGTCGTCGTCCGGGGCGGCGTCGCGGGCGGCGCGGACGATCTCGTCGAGCAGGTCGATGGGCGTCACGGCAAGCTGCAGATCGGACTGCACGCGCTGGAGCTCGCGCGCGAACGCCAGCACCGACGGGTAGCGCGACTCGGGGCGCTTCGACATCGCCGTGGCGAGCACGCGCTCCAGGGCGGGCGGCACGTCGTCGCGGCCCGTCGGGGCGAGCGGGGCGCGCTCGATCCGGGCCACCAGCTCGGCGCTGCCGTTGGCGCCGCCCGGCACCTCGAACGGCGACCTGCCGCTGAGCAGCGTGTACGTGGTGGCCGCGAGCGCCCACACGTCCGTGGCGACGCCCGAGACGGGCGGGTCCTGGAACGACTCCGGCGGCGACCACGGGATCGACATGCCCTCGGCGGCGCGCACGTCGTCGAGCGCCGACGAGATGCCGAAGTCCGTGAGCACCGGGTGGCCGTACTCCGTGACCAGGATGTTGGCGGGCTTGATGTCGCGGTGCAGGATCCCCGCGCGGTGCGCCGTCTCGACGGCGCCCGCGATCTGCACGGAGATGCGCAGCGCCTCCGCGACCGTGAGGCGCTCGGTGCGGTAGCGGGCGCCCAGGTTGGGGCGCGGGCAGTACTCCATGGCCAGGTAGGGGCGCCCGTCGGCGGCGATGCCGGCCTCGTACATGGTCACGATCGACGGGTGCGTCGAGAGGGTGGCCAGGAGGTCGGCCTCGGCGTCGAACGCCGCGCGCTGGCCGGCGGTGCGCTCGCTGAGCAGCACCTTGACCGCCACGCGGCGGCGGGGCCGCTGCTGCTCGTAGAGGAAGACGTCGCTGAACCCGCCGGAGCCGACCAGCTCGCGGTACTCGAACCCGGCGATCTTCGGGGGCGCCGCTGGCGCGCGCTTGCTCACCAGACCCCCTCGAAGCTCAGCGTGACGCCGTCGCCCAGGTCGACGACGTCGCCGTCGACCACCAGCACGCCCTCGTTCGGGTGCAGGCGCAGCGGCGGCTGGCCCGCCCGCAACAGCATCGTGCCGTTCGTGGTGGCGAGGTCGGCCACCAGCACGTGCCATCCGTCCAGGCGCACCTCCACGTGCGAGCGCGAGATGTCCTGGCTGGGGCTCTCCACCGTGACAAGGCGCGCGTCGGTGCCGTCCGTGCGAGGCGCGCGGGGACGCCGCCCGACGACGACCGGCCGGTCGAGGTCGACGTCGTGCCCCGCCTGGCCGTTGGTCGCGACGCGCATGCGGCCCAGCACGGGGCGATCGGCGAGCGCGGCGTCCGCCTCGAGGGGCTGCCCGCAGACCCGGCACGCGTCCCGGTTCGGGGAGTTCACGTGGCCCTGCGGGCACGTGCGAGCGAGGATCCGCGGGCCGCGCGGGGCGCTCTGCTGCTCGACGTCGACCGCCGCGGCTGCCGAGCGCAGGTCGGCGAGCGCCGAGGTGAGCACGGTGTCGCCGTCGTGGTCGAGGTCGTCGCCCTGGGGCGGCTCGGCCGGAACGCCGACGCCCGTCTGCTCGGGCGGCATCGTCTGCTCCGGGACCGGCGCCTGGGCGGTCCAGGTGGGCACGCCCGCGATCAGGGTCGGTGCGGGCTCCGGGGGCGCCGGGGCCGGCTCGTCGTCCTCGTCGTCGACGCGGACGGCGGCGTCCTCGACGCCGCGCAGCACCGTGGAGCCCCAGAGGTGGCCGTAGGTCTCGTCGGGGGCGGCGGGTGTGGGCTCTATCTCGCGCCGAGCGGGCTCCATCTCGCGGGGCTCGGGCTCTCTCTCGCGGGTCTGGGCCGGGGTGGGGGCCGGGGCCGGGGCCGGGGCCGGGGCCGGCGGGGGTGGCGGGACCGCGGAGACGGGCGCCGGCGGGACGACCGCAGCCGGGACCGCGCGCGTCAGGCGCAGGCCCAGCGCGCTCGCGGCGACCACGCCCGACTCCAGCGGCCACGTACCGCCCACGGCCAGCAGCTCGCGCTCGCCGTCGATGCGCACCGCGAGGCCCACGACGTCGGGCACCAGGCGCTCCGACCACGTCGAGACGCCGGAGCCGTCGATCGTCACGGCCAGGCCCTCCGCCGTCTCGACCACGACCGCGCAGGCGCCGCGCACCAGCGCGTGCACCTGGCCGGACCGCACCGCGACCAGCGCGAAGGGCGGCAGCTTGGTCAGTGCCGCGCCGGCGTCGGAGGTGAGCACGCCCAGCGCGTCCAGCACGCCCGGCTCGGCGCCGTCGGCGGGGTCGAGCGCCTCCCACAGGCGGCCCACCACCCCGGGCTCCGGCGCGGACGGCAGCATCACCACGACGTCGCCGCGGGCGAGGCCCACCCCCGTCCCGGATGCGTAGCGCAGCGTCATGCCCCTGGTCCCCCTCGCGCTCGGCAGGTGCTCGGTCATCGCGGACCGCCCGCCGCGGCGCCCGCCTGGCGCGGCCTGGTGTCCTCGTCGCAGTCGTGGCCGACGGCGTCCTCACCGGTCCGGACCTCGAGCGCGTCCACGACGACGACCGTGATGTTATCCCTGCCCCCGGCCGCGAGGGCGGCCCGGACGAGCTCCTCGGCGGCCGCCTGCGGGTCGGTCTGCTCGCGCAGCACGCGGGCGATGTCGTCGTCGTCGACCTCGCTGGTCAGGCCGTCGGAGCACACCAGCAGGCGGTCGCGCGGCTCCACCGGCAGCGACCACCAGTCGGCCTGTGGCGTCTCGGACGCACCCAGCGCACGCGTGATCACGTGCCGCCGCGGGTGCGTGCGCGCCTGCGCACGCGTGATGTACCCGGCGTCGACCAGCTCCTGCACCTCTGAGTGGTCCACGGTGATGCGCTCGAGCCGCCCTTCCGACCGCAGGTACGTGCGCGAGTCGCCCAGGTTGACCACCAGCCACTCCGGCCCGTGCGGACCCCGCGCGACGACGGCCCCCGTCACCGTGGTCCCCGCGCCCCGGCCGGGCTGCGTCTCGATGAGCCGCACCTGGTCGTGCGCGACGGCGAGCACCGTCTCGACCTCCGCGCGGCCCACCGTGTCCAGGTCCACGAGCGTGGCGAGCGCGCTCACCGCGACGGCGCTCGCGACCTCGCCCGCGTCCTGCCCGCCCATGCCGTCGGCGACGGCGAACACGGGCGGCTGCGCCACGTACCGGTCCTCGTTGAGCGCCCGACGCCGCCCGACGTCGCTGGCCGCGCCCCACGACAGGACCACGCCGCTCTGCTCCGACCTCTCGCTCACGCGCCCCCCTCCCGTGCCGCCTCGCGGACGGCGAACCTCAGCTCACCCAGGTGCAGCGCCGCACCGACGGGCACGCGGGCACGCGCCCCGCGCTCGACCACCCGGGGAGGCCGCCCCGGCTCGGACACCACGGTGCCGTTCGTGGACCCGCGGTCGGTGACCCACAGGCCGCCGCCGTCCACGTCGAGGGCCGCGTGCGTCTTGGACACCGACCGCTTCGGGTCGCGCACCGGCAGCAGCGCCCACCCGGGCTCGGCGGCCTGCGGGTCGCGCCCCACCAGCGTGGGACCGCCCACCACGAACGACGTCCCGTCCGGCAGCACCAGCGCGACGGGGCGGGCGGGGGCCGCGGCCAGGCGCGCGCGGTCCTCCGGGGCGGAGAGGCGGGTCTCGTCCCAGCCCTCCTCGGCGGGCTCTGGGGCGACGTCAGGCGTTCCCGGGGCTGCGGCCGCCGTCGCCTCGAACGCGACGGGGGCCACGACGTCCTCCGCGAGGGCCGGCGTCGCGCCGGGCACGCCGGTGATGAGCCCCGTCGAGGCCGGCGCGGCCGGGAACGCCCACGGGTCGGCGGGCCGCGCCGCGACCGGTGCCGGCACCGCGGCGGGCGCCACCGGCATCGCCGGCGCCGGACCGCCCTGCACGGGGAAGCTCGGCAGCGGCCGCTCGCGGCGCCCGAGGATCCGAGCAAGCAGCCCGCGCCGCCTCGGTGGCGCCTGGACGCGCGCGACCGGCAGCTCGGCCCGGGTCCGGGCCAGCTGCTCGGGCTCCGTCGTCGCGCCCGCGACGGGCTGGACGCTCACGCGTGCCGCCCCGCACACGGGGCAGAACGGGCGCTCGTCGTCGAGCTGCGTGCCGCACTCGACGCACGCGCCGCTCATCGCGCACCTCCCGCGCCCGCGGCGGGCGGGCGCCGGAACAGCGCCCGCAGCGCGGCCCTGCCGTGCTCGCCGCGCAACGAGCGCAGCGACAGTGCGACCCGGAGGCGGCGGCGGCGCCCGATCCCGGCCTTGACCCCGTCGAGGTAGGCGTCGACGTCGGCCCAGTACTCGTCCACGTCGGCGTCGCTCGGCTCGGACGCACCGAACACCGAGGCGTCGGCGCGGTAGGCGAGCGCGAGCGTCGCGGGCGCCTCGAGCTCCTGGGCGAGCGCGTGCGCGCTCTCGCGCCGCGTGGCGCCGGGCGGCACGGTGGCGCCGAGGTCGCGGGCGGTGTCGAGCACCTCGCGCCAGCCGCCGGACATGCGGTCCGAGGGGCGCGGCGCCCGGCGCCGGTGCAGGCGCCGCCGCGACTTCAGGCCCAGCACCAGGGCGACGGGCCCGAGAACGAGCACCAGCGGGATGCCGACGCTCGCGGCGATGACCCCCGCGAAACCCCAGTCGAAGCCCTTCGCCTGCTGCTTCTGGCTCTTGTCGTCCTTGACGTTCCCGGGCACGTCGTCCGCCGGCTCCTGCGGCGGCTGCGGGTCCTGGAGCACGGGCGGCTTGGGCACCTGCTGGCTCTTGGGCTCGGGCTGGATCTTGTTGTCCTCGTCGGGCACGGCGTCGATCGGCACCCAGCCGTAGCCCTGGAACGGCACCTCCACCCAGGCGTGCACGTCGCCGCCCACCACGGTCCAGGGCTGGCCGTCCTTGCGGGTGTCCTTCTTGGGGTCGACGTAGAAGCCCATCGCCACGCGGGCGGGGATGCCGGCCTGCCGCGCCATGAGCGCGAGCGCGACGGCGAACTGCTCGTCGTCGCCCACCATCGAGTCCCCCGCGAGCAGCGTGTCGATGCGCTCGGCCGAGTGGCCAGGGCGCGACGGCGCCTGGTTCTCGAGCCCGCTGGAGAACACGCCGGAGGCGACCAGCCCGTCGCGCAGCGCGAAGAGCCGCTTGACCGGGTCGGTGGCGTCGCCCATGAACTGCGTCGCCTTGGCCGCGGCCGACGTCGGCATCACGTGGTCGTCGATGGGCGGCAGCTGCGTGTCCGTGAGGATCGTGCCCGCCTTGAGCTGGGCCTCGGTGGGCTGCTTCACCAGGTCGGTGTCGAGCCGGTAGGAGTCGCCGGACTGCAGGCCGCCCGTGGTCAGGGCGGTGCGGGTGAGCGCGTCGTAGTAGGTGTCGTCGAGCAGCTGCGCCGCGCGGGTGCCGGTCCAGGTGATGCCCGTCAGCGCCCCGGCCTCGGGGATCCACGGGCCGGAGTAGCCGAGCACGTGGACGTCCACCTGCGTGGCGGTGCCGCCGGCCGGGCCCCCGCCCGACGCCGTGATGTCGTCACCCGCGCGATGGAACACACCCCCGCCGTCGCCCTCGCCCGAGGCGTCGTAGACCACGCCGTCGTACGCGTCGAGCGCGGCGAGCCGCACGCGCTGCCCCGCGGGCAGCCCGTCGATGGTCAGCAGCTCCGTCTTGCGGTCGTCCTTGGCGTACTTGCGGAACGCGGTGAGCGGGCTGACGTAGGGGTGCACGTCCAGCGGCGGCACCACGACGTCGCGCAGCGTGGCGCGGTCGTGCGCCGGGGCGAGCGCGGGCGCGGCCAGCGCGGCCGCGATGGCACCGAGGCCCAGGATCGTGGCGCCCGTGCGGAACCGGTACCAGCGCAACCGCCGCGACGCCTGCCGGGAGGCCTCCGTGGTGACGGTGTGCCTCCCCACGCGCTGCTCGATGACGCGCAGCGCCCCCCACAGCAGCCCGACGACGCCGATCGCGAGCCCCTGCTCGACGGGCCAGGCGCCCTCCTTGGTGCCCAGCAGGTTCGCGCCGACCAGGCCGGCCGCGACCGGCACCAGCGCCCACGCGGCCAGCCTGGCCCGCCACGCGATGGTCCCCGCCACCACGGCGGTGAGGTACAGCGTGAGGAAGGGCACGACGGCCAGGTCGGGGAACGAGTGCAGCGGCGGCGAGGTGGTGACGAACTCCTTCCACCCGTGCACCGCCCCGACCGCGAGCCCGCGGACCGAGTCGAGCGTGGGCAGCACGCCGCTCGCCGCCGTCGACGGCAGCGCGATCCCCGCGCCCGCGACGAGGTAGGCGACCACCGTCGCCAGGGCGGTCACGAGGGTGGGCCAGCGACGCCAGGCGCACAGCCACGCGACCAGCAGGCCCAGCAGGGCGCCGCCCGCCGTCGGGCGCACCCAGCCCGTCGAGCCCCACACCGGGGAGAAGGCGGCGGCCACCGCGGCCAGCAGCACGAGCATGACGACGCCGTCGACCAGGCCCGCGGGCCGGGCCGCTCGCGGGGGCGCCTCGGAGGCACGGCTGCCGGAACGCGTCGACAGGCCGCCGGTCGTCGTCGCGCCGGAGACGCCGCGCACACGGCGCGAGCCGCGCGTGGTGCCCGACGCGCCCGAGGTCTCGGTGGTGGCGCTCATCCGTCGCTCAGCCTCCGCATGGCCAGGGGCAGCTCGCCGAGGCTGCCCAGGGTGAGCACGGTGAGCTCCGCGATGGTGTTGCGCGTCATGGTCGCGCCGGGCGCGCACTGGAGCGCCATGACCGAGACGTCCTGCGGCAGGCGGGCCGAGGCGGCCCGCAGGTCGGCGGGCTTGACGGCGCTGCCCACCACGAACGCGACCACCGACGCGTCGGCGACGCTGTGCGAGGCGGCGCGCGCGACGTCGGACAGGCGCGTGCGCGCGGGCGCGAGCTGGACGCGGGCGAGGTCGTCGAGCAGACGCGTGCGGTGGTCGCCGCGCAGCGAGCCGCTGTTCACCAGCACGGTCACGCCGCGGTCCTCCTTGATGGCCTGCAGGCCCAGGGACCCGCAGACGCTCACGGCGAGCTCGAACTCGTCGTCGGACGCGTAGTCCTCCAGGCGGGTCGAGAGCAGCACGGCCAGGTGGGAGCGCCGCGTCTCCTCGAACTGGCGCACCATGAGCTGGCCCGTGCGGGCCGTGGTCTTCCAGTGGATGTGGCGGCGGTCGTCGCCGGGCACGTAGTCGCGCAGCGCGTGGAACGACACGTCGCTGTTGGAGATGTCCTGCGTGACGCGGCCCTCGAGGTCCTTGAGGAACCCCGTCGAGGACCCGGCGAGCGACTTGACCACCGGGTGCACGAACAGCTCCTGCGGCTCCGTCCACGTGACCGAGCGGCGCAGCAGACCGAGCGGGTCGGCACGCACGGAGCGCACGGGGCCCACCGAGATGACCGCCCGCTTGCGCGTCGGGATGGTGAACACCTCCTCGTGCTGCGCCCCCGGCCGCAGACGCGGCACCGGGAACGCGGCCGCACCCTGGCCCACGGGCACCTCCATGACCGACGGCAGCAGCGCGCGGGCCGACTCGTTGCGCACGCCCAGGCGGCCCACCGCGCGGTCGCCCACCGTGACGCGGCTCGTGGCCAGGTCGAGGTCGACGGTGTAGCGGAAGCGGCCCAGCACGAACACGACCGCCGCCAGCAGCGTCACCGTGAGCAGCACGGCGACCACCAGCAGCTCCTCCCACGCGAGCGCCAGCCCGGCCACCCACGCGGCGGCAGCCACCACGACGGCGGCCACGCCGTACGGGCTCACCACCGCGCCCACGGGCGCCCACGCCCGGCCGGCGCGCGCGGCCACCACCGCCCTGGCGCGCGACGACGCCCGGCCCACGACGGCGAGCGCCGTCGTCGTGCCGGTGCCGAGGCGCGCGAGCAGCGGTCTCATACGCGGGCCTTCTCCTGCGGGGCGGCCACCGCCGTCACGATCCGGTCGAGGATGCCCTGGGCGGACGCGCCGCCGAACTCGGCCTCGGCGTCGAGCGTGAAGCGGTGCGCCCAGACGGGGTGCACGAGCTCCTTGACGTCGTCGGGCAGCACGTAGTGGCGGCCGTGCGCGGCAGCCCACACCTTGGCGCAGCGGACGAGCGCGAGCGCGCCGCGCACCGACACGCCGACGCGCACCTCGGGCGCCTCGCGCGTCTCCTCGGCGAGCTGGGAGACGTACTCGAGCACGGCCGGGTCGACGTACGTGGTGGCGGCGAGCTCGGCCATCTCGACGACGGCCTGCGTGGTGACCACCGGCTGCAGCGCGGTGCTGCGGTCGCGGACGGCGGCGCCCGAGAGGATCTCGACCGTGGACGCGCGGTCCGGGTAGCCCACCGACGTCTTCATGAGGAAGCGGTCGAGTTGGGCCTCCGGCAGGCGGTAGGTGCCCGCCTGCTCGATGGGGTTCTGGGTGGCGATCACCATGAACGGGCGGCCCACCGAGTGGCCGACGCCGTCGACGGTGACGCGGGCCTCCTCCATGACCTCGAGCAGTGCCGACTGCGTCTTCGGCGAGGCGCGGTTGATCTCGTCCGCGAGCACGATCGACGCGAAGACCGGCCCCTGGTGGAAGTCGAACCGGCCGGTCTTCTGGTCGTAGATCGTCACGCCCGTGACGTCGGAGGGCAGCAGGTCCGGGGTGAACTGGATGCGCGTGTTGGTGCCCTGGACGCTCGCCGCCATGGCGCGGGCCAGGGACGTCTTGCCGGTGCCGGGGGCGTCCTCCAGCAGCAGGTGCCCCTCGGCGAGCATGCACGTGAACGCCAGGCGCACCACCTCGGACTTGCCCAGCAGCGCCTGCCCCACGTTGCCGACCAGGCGGTCGAACGTCTGCGCGAACCAGGCGGCCTGCTCCGCGGTCATGGTGGTGCTCATGTGTCCGTCCTTCGCGTCGTGGCCATGCGTCACCACGGCGCGGCGACGATGACGGGTGCCCGCGCGAACGATACCCACCGGGTGAGGCGGGTCATAGCGGGATGGGGACTGGTCCCCATCCGTGGACAGTCAGGAGGCCCGGTCGGCCAGCGCGATCGCGAACGACTCGAGGGCCTCGCGCACGGGGCCGTGCGGCAGCGGCGCCAGCTCGGCAGCGGCCTCGCGCGCGTACCGTGCGGCGAGCTCGCGGGTCTCCGTGAGCACGGCGTGCGCCCGCAGGCGCCCGACGACGTCGGCCAGCTCGGCGTCGTCCGTGAGGTCGCCGTCGAGGGCGGCCAGCAGAGCCACGTCCTCGGGGGCGGCCTCGCCCTGCGCGACGGCGCGGCGCAGCAGCAGCACGGGCATCGTGGGGATGCCCTCGCGCAGGTCGGTGCCGGGCGTCTTGCCGGACTCGGCGCCGGTCGAGGCGAGGTCCAGCACGTCGTCGGCGAGCTGGAACGCGACGCCCACCTTCTCGCCGAACGCCGCCACCATGGCGACCTGCTCGGCGGGCGCGCCGCCGAACATCGCGCCGAGGCGGGCAGACGTCGCCAGCAGCGACGCCGTCTTGTCGGCCAGCACCTGCAGGTAGTGCTCGACGGCGTCCTCGTCGTCCCGCGGGCCGGTGGTCTCGTGGAGCTGGCCCATGCACAGGCGCTCGAAGGTCTCGGCCTGGATGCGCACCGCGTCCGGGCCGAGCGCCGCCACCCGGGCCGAGGCCCGCGCGAAGAGCAGGTCGCCCACGAGGATCGCCACGGTGTTGCCCCACACCGAGTGGGCGCTAGGGGCGCCGCGCCGCAGCGGCGCGGAGTCCATGACGTCGTCGTGGTACAGCGAGGCCAGGTGGGTCAGCTCCACGACGACAGCGGCGTCGACGAGCTCTGGCCGCTCGCCGTCGCCCAGCTCGCCGGCGAGCAGCGCAAGGAACGGCCGCAGCCGCTTGCCGCCTGCGGCCATGAGGTGGCGGGCGACGTCGTCGGCGAGCCGGTCGGCGTTGGCCACGGCGTCGGCCAGCGCCGACTCGACGACGACCATCCGCTCGGACAACCGCGCCGCGAGGACGGGGTCGGACAGCGGGATGGCAGTCGCCGAGGAGGCGACGGTGGAGTGCTCGGGCTGGCTCACGGGACGAACTTAGCCGCCCCGGCCGCCAGATCGAGAACCGACGCGGGAACGACGCCCAGCAGCACGACGCCGATCGCACACACCGTCACGACCACCGTGGCGGGGCTCCAGCCGGTCATCACGGTGACGACCGCGCGCGTGACCTGCTGGGTGGCCGTGGCGACGCCGCCGGGAGCGACGTCGGCGGCGGCGTGCTCGGCCGCCGCGGCGCCCTCCACACCGGCGTCCGGCGCGGGCGTGAGCACCATGAGGACGATGAGCCGGACGTAGAAGAACACCGAGATCGCGGACGCGACCACGCCGAGCAGCGCGAGGGGCCACGCCCCGGCGTCGACGGCCGCGGAGAACGCCCCGAACTTGGCGAGGAAGCCCGCCGTGAGCGGGATGCCGGCCATCGAGAGCATGAAGAGCGCGAACGCGGCCGTGAGCCACGGCGCCTTGCGCCCGATGCCCGCCCACTGCGCCAGGTGCGTCGCCTCACCCAGGATCACGGAGTCCTTCTCGCCGCCCTCGCCCGTCGTCAGGCGCTCGCGCACCAGGGACACGACGGCGAACGCGCCGAGCGTCGCCAGGCCGTACGCGGCCAGGTAGAACAGCACCGCCTTGGCGCCGGCCTCGGAGAACCCGACCAGCGCGACGATGATGAACCCGGCGTGGGCGATCGAGGAGTACGCGAGCAGCCGCTTGATGTCGGTCTGCACGGCACCGACGATCGTGCCGATCGCCATGGTGGCGATGGCCACCGCCCACAGCAGCACCTGCACCTCGTGCCGGGTCGGGGCGTCGAAGCCCTGGCCCAGGTAGAACAGCACGCGCACCAGGGCGCCGACGGCGGCCGCCTTGGTGCACACGGCCATGAACCCGGTGATGGGCGTCGGGGCGCCGGTGTAGACGTCGGGCGTCCAGGTGTGGAACGGTGCGGCGCCCACCTTGAACAGCAGGCCGGCGCTCACCAGCACGATGCCCGTGATGGCCAGCACGTGCAGGCCCTGGAGCGGCGTGGAGCCGCGGCCGGCGAGCGCGTCGGTGATGACGGGCAGGTGCACGGACCCGGCGAACCCGTAGAGCAGGGCGATGCCGAAGATGGTGAGCGCGCTCGCGAAGGCGCCGAGCAGGAAGTACTTGAACGCGGCCTCCTGGCTGAGCAGGCGGCGGCGGCGCGCCGTCGCGCACAGCACGTACAGCGGCAGGCTCAGCACCTCGAGCGCGATGAACAGCACGATGAGGTCGTCCGTCGCGGTGAACAGCAGCATGCCGCCCGTGGAGAACAGCATGAGCGGGAACACCTCGGTCTGCTCCAGCCCGGCCCGGCGCGCCTCCTCCTCGTAGCGGGAGCCCGGCACGGCCGCGGCCGTCGGCGCGAACGCGTCCTGGCCGCCGCTCCGGTCGGCCATGACCAGCACCGAGAGGAACGCGAGCGCCGCCACGATGCCCTGGATGGCCAGGCCGAACGGCGTGAGGTCGAAGCTGTCGCCCACCGAGAGCCGGGCGGACTGGTGCACGCTCGACCACAGCAGGCCGACGGCCACGACGGCGCCCGCGAGGGCCACCAGGGCGAGCGCCACCTGGACGGTGCGGCGCAGCCGGGCGGGCACGAACGCCTCGACCAGCACGCCGACCACCCCGGCGCCCAGCACGATCAGGACGGGCGAGACGGCCGCCCAGTCGATCAACGGAGCGTGGAAGTCGTTCACGCCGCAACCTCCTTGACGGTGCCGTTCCCGGCGGGGGCGATGGTGGTGAGGTCGGCGGCTGCGCCGATCACGGGCGCCGGATCGGTGTGGCCGATCTGCTTGACGGTCGTCGTCGCGGGGGCGTCGACGAACTGCAGGCCGAGCTGGGGCAGGAAGCCGAGCACCAGCAGCAGGGCCACGAGCACGCCGGCCACGGTGCGCTCGCGGGCGTCGAGGTCGGGCACCTTGCCGTCGGGCGCGAGCCCGGCGGGCACCGTGCCGGTGAACATGCGCTGGTAGGTGAGCAGCACGTACACCGCGGCGAGCACGACGGCCGGCACGGCCACGATCGCGGCCCACTTGACGGCCGAGAACGTGCCCAGGAACACGAGGATCTCCGAGATGAAGGTGGCCAGGCCGGGCAGGGCCGCGGCCGACAGGCCCGCGACCAGGAACGTGCCGCCCAGCAGGGGCGCCGTGATGCGCATGCCCCCGTAGTCGGCGATGCGCTGGCTGCGCTCGGGGTGCCGCGAGATGGCGAACCCGGCGATGAGGAACAGCGCGCCGGTGGAGATGCCGTGGTTGAGCATCATGAGGCTCGACCCGGCGGTGCCCGTGCGGGTGAACGTGAAGATGCCCAGGATGATGAACCCGAAGTGGGACACCGAGGTGTAGCCGATGAGGCGCAGCAGGTCGGTCTGCCCGATGGCGAGGATCGCCCCGTAGAGGATCGAGACGACGGCGAGCGCGACGACGAACGGCGCGGCCCACCGCGACGCCTCCGGGAACAGCGGCAGGCACAGCGTGAGCATCCCGAAGGTGCCCACCTTGTCGAGCACGCTGATGAGCAGCGTGGACGTGCCGGGGGTGGCGTGCTCGGCGACGTCGGGCAGCCAGCTGTGCACCGGCACCATCGGGGCCTTGATGGCGAACGCGAGGAAGAACGCGCAGAACATCAGGCGCCCGGCGTTCTGGCTCAGGTCCAGGTGGGTCAGGTTGTCGGTGAGGAAGGTGTGCGGGCCGCGGTCGGCCGCCGGCACCTGCAGGTACAGGGCGATGACCGCGACCAGCATGACCAGGCCGCCGGCCAGCGAGTACAGCAGGAACTTCACGGCCGCGTACCGGCGCTGCGCGCCCTGGCCGAACCCGCCGATGAGGAAGTACACCGGGATGAGCATGGCCTCGAACAGCACGTAGAACAGGAACACGTCGCGTGCCGCGAAGACCGCGACCATGAACGCCTCGAGCACCAGCACGACGGCCAGGTAGGAGCGCAGCCTGGCGTGGTCGCCGCCCTGCTCCTTCCAGGCCGCGAGGATCACCAGCGGCACCAGCCCGGCAGCGAGCGCCACCAGAAGCAGGCCGACGCCGTCGACGCCGACGGCGTAGCTCGCGCCGATCGTCGGGATCCACTGGTGGGTCTCGACGAGCTGGTGCACGCCGGCCCGGGAGGTGTCGAACGCGAGGAACGCGCCCACCACCAGGGCCACCTCGACCAGGGCGCCGACCAGCGCGACCACGCGCGCGGAGGACGCGTCGCGGCCGCGGCCGCGGCCGGCGGTTGCCGTCGCGAGGGCCGCGAGCAGCGGCCACACGATGAGGACGGTCAGCCAGGGAAAGCTCATTTCCTTCAGTCCTTCCTCAGCCGGCCAGGGCCCACACGACGGCGGCGACCACGAGCAGGCCACCGAGCGACGTGGCCGCGTAGGTCCGGACGTAACCGTTCTGGGCCTTGCGCAGCCCGTCGCCCGACCTGCGCACGCCCGAGGCGAGCTGCAGGAACGAGGCGTCCACGGCAGAGCGGTCGGCGTAGACGAGGGTGCGCGTGAGCACCTGGCCCGGCAGCATCACCGCGGTCTCGTTGACCGGGTCCTGGTACAGGTCGTGGCGGGCGGCGCGCACCAGCGCGCTGCCGTGCGGCGCCTCGACGGGCACCGGCCCCACGGCGTACAGGCGGAACGCCAGCCAGGCGCCCAGCACCACGAGCACCAGCGTCAGGGTCAGCAGCAGCCACACGGGGATGACGGGCTCGCCGTGGACCGCGTGCCCGGTGGAGGGCTCGAGCCAGGTGGTGAACCGGCCGCCCAGCTGGAGCAGGAACCCGAGGAACACGGACCCGACGGCCAGGATGATCATGGGCCACCTCATGAGCCAGGGCGCCTCGTGCGGGTGCGTCTCGTGGCCGTCGTGCGCGGGCCACCGGCGCCGGCCGGCGAACGTCATGAAGAACAGGCGCGACATGTAGAACGCCGTGATGCCCGCGCCCAGCAGCGCGACGATGCCGAACACCCACGGCCGCCAGCCCTCGCCGACGAACGCCGCCTCGATGATCTTGTCCTTGGAGAAGAAGCCCGAGAACGGCGGGACGCCCAGGATGGCGAGCCAGCCCAGGCCCATCGTGATCGCGGTGATCGGCAGCGCGCGGGCGAGCCCGCCGAACCGCCGCATGTCCACGCTGTCGTCCATGGCGTGCATGACGGACCCGGCCCCGAGGAACAGCCCGGCCTTGAAGAAGCCGTGCGTCACCAGGTGGAAGATCGCGAACGCGTAGCCGATCGGGCCCAGGCCCGCAGCGAGCATCATGTAGCCGATCTGGCTCATGGTCGACGCGGCGAGCGCCTTCTTGATGTCGTCCTTGGCGCAGCCGACGATCGCCCCGAAGAGCAGCGTGATCGCACCGACGATGACGACGACGAGCTGCGCGTTCGGCGCGGCCTCGAGGATCGCGTGGCTGCGCACCAGCAGGTACACGCCGGCGGTGACCATGGTGGCCGCGTGGATGAGGGCCGACACCGGCGTCGGGCCCGCCATCGCGTCGCCGAGCCAGGCCTGCAGCGGGAACTGCGCCGACTTGCCGCAGGCGGCGAGCAGCAGCATGAGCCCCATGGCGGTGGCCGGGCCGGACCCGAGGTGCGAGGCGCCGCCCAGCACGTCGTCGAAGCTCACGGAGCCGAACTGCCAGACCATGAGCATCATCGCCACGATCAGGCCCATGTCGCCCACGCGGTTCATGACGAAGGCCTTCTTGCCGGCCACGGCGTTCTCGAGCTTGTGGTCCCAGAACCCGATGAGCAGGAACGAGGCCAGGCCCACGCCCTCCCACCCGACGAACAGCAGCAGGTAGCTGTCGGCGAGCACCAGCAGCAGCATCGCGGCCACGAACAGGTTCAGGTAGCCGAAGAACCGGCGGCGGTCCCGGTCGTGCTCCATGTACGCCACCGAGTACAGGTGGATCAGCGAGCCCACGAACGTCACCAGCATGACGAACGTCAGCGACAGCGGGTCCACCCGGAACGCAGCCTCGACCGTGAGCGGCCCGGCGTGGAACCAGGTGCCCAGCGTCGTGACGATCGCGCGCTCGTCGGCGGAGCGGCCCAGCAGCGCGACCAGCATGACCAGCCCGGCCACGAAGCTCGCCGTCGGCGCGAGCACGCCGAGCCAGTGGCCCCAGCGGTTCGTGCGGCGGCCGCCCAGCAGCAGCACCGCCGCGCCGATCAGCGGGAACCCGACGAGCCAGGGCGCGAGTCCCATCGTCTCCATCTGTGCTCCCTCAGCCGTTGAGCAGGTTGACGTCGTCGACCGAGGCCGAACGGCGGGTGCGGAAGATCGTCACGATGATCGCCAGGCCCACGACCACCTCGGCGGCGGCGACCACCATCACGAAGAAGGCGAGCACCTGCCCCGTGAGGTCGCCGTGGATGCGGGCAAAGGTGACGAAGGCCAGGTTGGTCGCGTTGAGCATCAGCTCGATGCCCATGAACACGATGATCGCGTTGCGGCGCAGCAGCACCGTGGTGGCCCCGATCGAGAACAGGATCACCGCGAGGATCAGGTAGTTGGTGACAGGCATCAGTCCCGCGCCTCCTCGGCGTCGTCACTCGTGGGGCTGGCCGAGACGCCGTCGGTGATGGCCGCCTCGGGCTCGTCCACCCCGACGGACGGCAGCCCCAGGCGGGACCGCAGCGTCTCCTCCGCGGTGAGCACCTCGGCCGCCGTCTTCTGCTGGCCGCGGATGCGCAGCACGCGCGGCACGGAGTGCTCGAGCGGCTGGCCGTCCGGCCCCAGCGCCGGGGTGTCCATGGCGTTGTTCTGCGCGTACACGCCGGGCGCCGGCAGCGGCGCGAGCGTGCGGCCCTGGGGGATGGCCGCGACGCGCTCGCGCGCCAGCGTGCGCTGGTTGCGGTGCACGCCCAGCCGACGGCGGTGCGTGAGCACCAGGCCGGCGAGCGCGGCGGTGACCAGCAGCACGCCGATCACCTCCATGGCGACCACGTAGTTGCCGAAGAGGATCGCCGCGAGGCCGGTGGGGTTGGTCTGCGCGTTCGCGATCTCGAGCCCGACGGCGGGCGGCAGGTCGTGGCTGGTGCTGGCGACCACGCCGAGCAGCACCACCAGCAGGCCGATGCCGAACACGATGCCGATCCAGCGCTGGCCCTTGATGGTCTCGGTCAGCGAGTCCGCCGAGTCGACGCCCACCAGCATGAGCACGAACAGGAACAGCATCATGACCGCGCCCGTGTAGACGACCACCTGCACGACGCCGAGGAACGCCGCCTCGTTGGCGACGTAGAGGATCGCCAGGCAGATCATCACGAACACCACGCACACGGCCGCGTGCACGGCGCGCTTGACGAACAGCAGGCCCAGGGCGGCCAGCACCATGAGCGGGGCGAGGATGCCGAAGAGGGCCGCCTCCGCCGACGTCGTCGTCATCGGGAGCCTCCCGTGGTGTGCGCGATGGTGCGCGGGTCCACCAGGGCCGGGCTCAGCGCCGGGTCCACGACCGGGTGCATCGAGTCGCCCGCGTGCCCGCCCTCGGCGGCGGCCTTCGTGTAGTTCGCCTTGGTGGCCGGGGGCCGCAGCTCGTGCTTCAGCGGCACGGGCGCGGGAGCACGCCCCTCGACGACGGCGACAGCGGCCTCGAGCGTGGGTTCGTCGGGCCGGTGCTCGCGCACCCACGCGACCTGCTCGGCCGTGGGCGCCTTGACCTCGTCGCGGTAGTACTCGGTGTCCGTGGTGCCCTCGACCATGGGGTGCGGGCCGGCGAGCATGCCCTCGGCGAGCGGGGCGAGGATGTCCTGCTTCTCGTAGATCATCCCGGCGCGCGTGGGCCCGGCGATCTCGAAGTCGTTCGACATCGTCAGCGCGCGCGTGGGGCACGCCTCCACGCACAGCCCGCAGAAGATGCAGCGCAGGTAGTTGATCTGGTAGACGCGGCCGTACCGCTCCCCCGGGCTCACCTGGCCGCCGCCCGTCGCGGCGAGGACGTCGGCGTTGTCGGCGCCCTCGACGTAGATCGCGTCGGCCGGGCAGGCCCAGGCGCACAGCTCGCAGCCGATGCACTTCTCCAGGCCGTCGGCGTACCGGTTGAGCTGGTGGCGGCCGTGGTAGCGCTGCTGCGGCGGCACCTTCTCGAACGGGTACTCCTCGGTGACCGTGGGGCGGAACATCGAGCCGAGCGTCACCCCGAACCCTGCGACGGGCGCGAAGAACTTGCCGACCGGGCCCTTCTCGGGCCGCAGCGGCGTGTAGTCGCTCATCGGGTTCCCTCCTGGGATTCCTCGGTGCCAGCGCCGGCGTCGGCCGGGGCGCTGGTGCTGACGACGACGGGCCGGCGGGCCGCGCGGGCCGACGGCGGCAGGGTCTGCCCGGGCAGCGGCGGCACCGGGAACCCGCCGGCGAAGGCGTCGAACGTGGCGCCCTTGGCCGGGCCGGGCTGCACGGGCCTCTTCCTGGCCGGCCAGAACGTGACCAGGGCGACCACGACCAGGCCCACCACGACCAGCACGGTGACGAGCTTGCCCCTGCTGAGGCCCGAGCCGAGGCGGACGTACTCGATGACCGAGAGCAGCACCAGCCAGCCGAGCGCGACGGGGATGAGCACCTTCCAGCCGAACACCATGAACTGGTCGTAGCGCAGGCGCAGCAGGGTCCCTCGCACCCAGACGAAGAAGAACATCAGCACCCAGACCTTGACCAGGAACCAGATGATGGGCCACCAGCCCTCGTTGAACATCCCGTCGTTGATGGCGCTCAGCGGCCACGGGGCCCGCCAGCCACCCAGGAACAGCGTGGTGGCCACGGCCGAGACGTTGAGCATGTTGATGTACTCCGCCAGGAAGAACCAGGCGAACTTCATCGACGAGTACTCGGTCATGTAGCCGGACACGAGCTCGCCCTCGGCCTCGGGCAGGTCGAACGGCAGGCGGTTGGTCTCGCCGATCATCGAGATGACGTAGACGATGAACGCCGGCAGCAGCGGGATGAAGAACCAGCGGGTGGTCTGCTGCTCCACGATGGTCGACGTCGACATCGACCCCGACAGGATGAACACGCTGACCAGCGACATGCCCATGGCGAGCTCGTAGCTGATCACCTGCGCGGTGGAGCGCACCGACCCGAGCAGCGGGTACGTCGACCCCGACGACCAGCCGCCCAGCACGATGCCGTACACGCCCACGGATGCGCAGGCCAGCACGTACAGGATCGCGACGGGGAAGTCCGTCAGCTGCGCCGGCGTCGACCAGTCCGTCCACGGCAGCCGCACCGACGGGCCGAACGGCACGACGGCGAACACCAGCAGCGAGCAGAACACCGAGATCATCGGAGCGAGCAGGTAGACGAACTTGTCGGCCGCCGTGACCGTCATGTCCTCCTTGAGCAGGAGCTTCATGGCGTCGGCGAGCGACTGGAGCAGGCCCATCGGGCCGTGCACGTTGGGGCCGGGACGCACCTGCATGCGCCCCACGACCTTGCGCTCGAACCAGATGGCGACGAGCACGCTGGTCAGCAGGAACACGATGATGAGGACGGCCTTGACGAGGAACGTCCAGCCGTTGTCGTGGCTGAAGTCGGCGTGGACCCCGGGGATCATGCGGCACCTCCCTGTGCGTCGGTCGACCCGGCCTGGATCCGCACGACGTCGCCCGGCGCGGCGCCGAGCTGGTCGTGCACGCGGCTGCCCTGGGAAGCCAGGGGCAGCCAGACGACGTGGTCGACCATCGACGTGACGCGCGCCGGCACGGTGATCGACCCGCGGTCGGTCGAGACGGTGACCAGGTCGCCGTCGAACACGTCGACCGCGGCGGCGGTCGCGGCGCTCAGGCGCGCCACGGGCTGCTTGGCGGTGCCCGCCAGGTGCGGCTCGCCGTCCTGGAGGGCGCCGTCGTCGAGCAGCAGGTGCCACGAGGCGAGGACGGCGGTGCCGGCCTCGACCGTCGGCGGCGTCACGGACGTGGCCTCGGGCGCGGCGACGCGCTCGCCCGCCCACGCGGGCAGCGCGCCGGGGGCGCGGTGCGCGGTGAACGGGTCGCCGGCGCCGAGGTCGACGCCGGCCTGCGCAGCCAGCGCGTGCAGCACGCGGTGGTCGGGCAGGGCGGCCGACTCGAGCGCCTGCCCGAACGCGCGGACCCGGCCCTCCCAGCTCACGTACGCGCCGGAACGCTCGGCGGGCGGGGCGACGGGGAAGACGACGTCGGCGAGCTCGGTGACCTCCGACGCGCGCACCTCGAGGCTGACGAGGAAGCCCGCCTTGTCGAGGGCGGCGCGCGCGGCGGCCGGGTCGGGCAGGTCGGCGAGCTCGAGGCCGCCGACGATCGCCCCGCCCAGCGTGCCGGTGTCGAGCGCCCGGAGGATGCCGGTGAGGTCGCGGCCGGGGCCGGCGGGCAGCGACGCCTCGTCGACGCCCCAGGCCCGCGCGACGTCGGCACGCGCAGCCGCGTCGGTGATCGGGCGTCCGCCGGGCAGCAGCCCGGGGAGCAGGCCGGCCTCGACGCCGCCGCGCTCGCCCGCACGGCGCGGCACCCACGCAAGGCGGGCGCCGGTGGCCTGGGCCAGGCGCAGCGCTGCGGCGTACGCGCCGGCCGCGCCGGCCAGCCGCTCGCCCACGAGGATCACGGCGCCCGGCTGGGCCAGCGCCTCGGCGGCCTCGGTGATCGCCGCGGCCTCGGCCGGGGCGAGGTCGGCGGGCAGCAGCCCGCCGGTCGCCTTGAGCACGACCGCGCCGAGCCACTCGCCCTCCATGCCGGGGGCGGCAGGCAGCAGCGCACCGTGCAGGCGCTGGAGCCCGCGGGACGCGAAGGGCGCCAGGCCCAGCACGCGCAGGCCGTTCTTACGGACCGCCTTGCGCAGCCGCAGGAACAGGTACCCGCCCTCCTCCTCGGCCTCCAGGCCGGCGAGCAGCACGGTCGGAGCCTTCTCGAGGTCCCCGAACGTCACGCCGATGCCGGTGCCGGCCACGGCGTGCGCGAGGAACTCCCGCTCCTCCTCCGAGTGCACGCGGGCGCGCTGGTCGACGTCGTCGGTGCCCAGCACGGTGCGCGCGAAGCGCGACCACGCGGTGGCGTCCTCGAGCGTGAGGCGACCGCCGGGCAGCACGCCGACGCCGCCCCGCTCCTTGGCGGCGGCCAGGCCCTCGGCCGCGAGTTCCAGGGCCTCCACCCAGGAGGCGGGGCGCAGCACGCCGTCCTCGCGCACCAGGGGCGAGGTGAGGCGGTCGGGCGCCGTCTGCCAGTGGAACGCGAAGCGGTCCTTGTCGGTGATCCACTCCTCGTTGACCGCCGGGTCGTCGCCGGCCAGGCGCCGCATCACGGTGCCGCGGCGGTGGTCCACGCGGATCGCGGCGCCGCTCGAGTCGTGCTCGGCGATGCCCGGCGTCGAGACCAGGTCGAACGGGCGGGCCCGGAAGCGGTACGACGCGTTGGTGAGCGCGCCGACCGGGCAGATCTGGATCGTGTTGCCCGAGAAGTACGAGGCGAACGGGGCGCCGTCGGGCGTCGTCGTCGCCTCCCCCACGGTCGACTCAGCCGGGGTCAGGCCGGCCTCAGCGAACCCGAGCACGTCGACGTCGAACCGGCCGATCTGCTGCTGCGCGCCGCGCTTCTGCAGCGCGATGAACGCGTCGCCCGCGATCTCGTCGCTGAAGCGCGTGCACCGCTGGCACAGCACGCAGCGCTCGCGGTCGAGCAGGATCTCGGTGGACACCGAGATCGGCTTCTCGAACACGCGCTTGACGTCGATGAACCGGGTGTCGGGCGCGCCGTTGCTGATCGACTGGTTCTGCAGCGGGCACTCGCCGCCCTTGTCGCACACCGGGCAGTCGAGCGGGTGGTTCATGAGCAGCAGCTCCATGACCCCCGCCTGCGCCTTGTCGGCGACCGGGGAGGTGTGGGCCGTGCGCACCACCATGCCCGGCGTGGCCTCGAGCGTGCACGACGCCTGTGGCTTGGGCATCGGGCGGACGTTGCCGTCGCGGTCCGGGGTCGCGACCTCGACCAGGCACTGCCGGCACGCGCCCACGGGCTCCAGGAGCGGGTGGTCGCAGAAGCGCGGGATCTGGATGCCCAGCTCCTCGGCCGCACGGATCACCAGGGTGCCCTTCGGCACGCTGACCTGGACGTCGTCGATGGTGAGGGTGACCGTGGGGACCGGCGGCTGTGCGACGTCGTCGGCCTTCTTGTCCGCCGTGGCGGTCATCAGTGCCCTCCAGCACTGCCGGCGAGGGCGCCGGCCTTCGGGGTGTACTCGAACAGCGCCGACCGCACCGGGTCGAACGGGCACCCGTGGTTGTCGATGTGGGCCTGGTACTCGTCGCGGAACAGCTCGATCGAGCTGGTCACGGGCGAGGTGGCGCCGTCGCCGAGAGCGCAGAACGCGCGGCCCAGGATGTTGTCGCACAGGTCGACCATGAGGTCGATGTCGGCGTCGACGCCGCCGCCGTCCTCGATCCGGCGCAGCACCTGCTTGAGCCAGTACGTGCCCTCGCGGCACGGGGTGCACTTGCCGCACGACTCGTGCGCGTAGAAGTCCATCCAGCGGCTGGTCGCACGGACCACGCACGTGGTCTCGTCGAAGATCTGCAGCGCGCGCGTGCCGAGCATCGACTTGGCGGCGCCCACCGACTCGTAGTCGAGCGGGATGTCGAGGTGCTTGTCGCTGAACATGGGCGTCGACGACCCGCCGGGGGTCCAGAACTTGATCTGGTGCCCCTCGCGCATGCCGCCGGCCATGTCGAGCAGCTCGCGCAGCGTGATGCCGAGCGGGGCCTCGTACTGGCCGGGGCGGGTCACGTGCCCGCTGAGCGAGAACAGGCCCATGCCCGTCGACCGCTCGGTGCCCATGGACTTGAACCAGTCCACGCCGTTGCGCACGATCGACGGCACCGAGGCGATCGACTCGACGTTGTTGACCACCGTGGGCCGGGCGTACAGGCCCTCGACCGCCGGGAACGGCGGCTTGAGGCGCGGCTGGCCGCGCAGGCCCTCGAGAGAGTCGAGCAGCGCCGTCTCCTCGCCGCAGATGTACGCGCCCGCGCCGGCGTGCACCGTGACCTCGAGGTCGAACCCGGTGCCGAGGACGTTCTTGCCCAGGTAGCCGGCGTCGTACGCCTCCTGGACCGCCTGGAGCAGGCGGCGGTACACGTGCACCACCTCGCCGCGCACGTAGATGAACGCGTGGTGGCAGTTGATCGCGACGCTCGTGATCGCCACGCCCTCGACCAGGTGGTGCGGGCTGGCCATGATGAGCGGGATGTCCTTGCAGGTGCCCGGCTCGGACTCGTCCGCGTTGACCACCAGGTAGCGCGGCTTGCCGTCGTCGGGCGGCAGGAAGCTCCACTTGAGGCCCGTGGGGAAGCCGGCGCCGCCGCGGCCGCGCAGGCCCGAGTCCTTGACCGCCGCGACGATGTCGCCCTGCGGCATGGTCAGGGCCTTGCGCAGGCCGGTGTAGCCGTCGGCCGCCGCGAGGTAGGTGTCCAGGGACCAGGACCTCTCCTTGTCCCAGGTGTCGGTGAGGACCGGCGTCAGCGTGGTCACTTCGACTCCCCTTCCGGAGCGCCGGCCGCGGGGACCGCGGGGGCCGTCCACCCGTTCTCGCGGGCCAGCTTCAGCCCGGCGAGCGTCGGCGCTCCGGCGAGGCCGCCCTCGTCCGCGAGCCCGTCCGGGAACCCGGCCAGCACGCGGCTGACCTGCTTGAACGTGCAGACGTGCTGGGCCCCGCGCGTCGGCGTGACCGGCTTGCCGGCCCGCAGGTCGTCGGTGACGGCCTTCGCAGAGTCGGGCGTCTGGTTGTCGAAGAACTCCCAGTTGACCATCATCACGGGCGCGTAGTCGCAGGCCGCGTTGCACTCGACGCGCTCCAGCGTGATCGCGCCGTCGTCCGTGGTCTCGTCGTGCCCGACGCCCAGGTGCTCGCTCAGCTCGTCGAAGATGGCGTCGCCGCCCATGATCGCGCAGAGGGTGTTGGTGCAGACGCCCACCGTGTAGGTGCCGTTGGGGTGCCGCTTGTACTGGGTGTAGAAGGTCGCGACGGCGCTCACCTCGGCCGGCGTGATCCCCAGGAACTCGGCGCAGAACAGGATGCCGTCGCGGCTCACGTACCCGTCCACCGACTGCACCAGGTGCAGCATCGGCAGCAGGCCGGAGCGGCGGTCGGGGTAGCGCGCGACGATGGCCTCGGCGTCGCTCTTGAGAGACGCGAGGGTCGCCTCGTCGTATCTCGAGTCGTGGGTCATCGGTCGACACCTCCGAGCACGGGGTCCAGGGACGCGACGGAGACGACGACGTCGGCCACCTGGCCGCCCTCGCACATGACCGACACGGCCTGGAGGTTGTTGAAGGACGGGTCGCGGAAGTGCGCCCGGTACGGCCGCGTGCCGCCGTCGGACACCACGTGGACGCCCAGCTCCCCGCGGGGGTGCTCGACGGTCTGCCACGCCTGCCCGACCGGGACGCGGAAGCCCTCGGTCACGATCTTGAAGTGGTGGATCAGGGCCTCCATGGAGGTGCCCATGATCTTCTTGATGTGCTCGAGCGAGTTGCCCTGGCCGTCGCCGCCGACGGCGAGCATCGCGGGCCACGCGATCTTCTTGTCGGCCACCATGGTGGGCGTGCCCTTAGTCTGCTCCAGCCGCGCGAGCGTCTGCTCGACGATCTTCAGCGACTGGTAGCACTCCTCGAGGCGCAGCACCACGCGGTCGTAGGTGTCGGCGTTGTGCGAGACCGGGACCTCGAAGTCGTAGGTCTCGTACCCGCTGTACGGGAACGCCTTGCGCACGTCGTACGGCAGGCCGGCCGAGCGCAGCACCGGGCCGGTGATGCCCAGGGCCATGCAGCCGGCGAGCTCCAGCACGCCCGTGCCCACGAGGCGGGCCTTGAAGATCGGGTTGGCGAGCATGAGGTCGCCCAGCTGGCCCACGTAGTGCTTGATCAGCGGGATCGCCTTGCGGACCATGTGCTCGATGCCGTCCGGCACGTCCTGCGCCACGCCGCCGGGGCGGATGTATGCGTGGTTCATGCGCAGGCCCGTGACCGCCTCGAAGACTCGCAGGATCTCCTCGCGGCCGGTGAACGCGATGGTCATCACCGTGGTGGCGCCCATCTCGTTGCCCGCGGTGCCCAGGCACACCAGGTGGGAGGCGATGCGGTTGAGCTCCATCATCATCACGCGGATGACGGACGCCCTCTCCGGCACGTCGTCCGTGATGCCGAGCAGCTTCTCGGTGGCCAGGCAGAAGCCGGCCTCCTGGAAAAGCGGGGCCAGGTAGTCCATCCGGGTGCAGAACGTGGTGCCCTGCGTCCAGGTGCGGAACTCCATGTTCTTCTCGATGCCGGTGTGCAGGTAGCCGATGCCCGCACGGGCCTCGGTCACCGTCTCGCCGTCGATCTCGAGCATCAGGCGCAGCACGCCGTGCGTGGACGGGTGCTGCGGGCCCATGTTGACGACGATGCGCTCCTCGCCCACCACCTCGCGGGCGATCTCGTCCCAGTCGCCGCCGGAGGCCTCGAAGAACGCCGCCCCCTCGGGCAGGTCCTCGGCCGCGGCGCGCGTCGCGTGGAAGGTTCCAGCAGTCACGAGTAGCTCCTGCGCGTGTCGGGTGGCGGCACCGTGGCGCCCTTGTACTCCACGGGGATGCCGCCGAGGGGATAGTCCTTGCGCTGCGGGTGGCCGGGCCAGTCGTCCGGCATCTCGATGCGCGCCAGGCCCGGGTGGCCGTCGAACACGATCCCGAAGAAGTCGTAGGTCTCGCGCTCGTGCCAGTCGTTGGCCGGGTACACCGACGTGGTCGACGGGACGTGCGGGTCGGCGTCGGGGCACGCGACCTCGAGCCGCAGCCGGCGGCCGTGCGTCACGGACGTCAGGTGGTAGACGGCGTGCAGCTCGCGGCCCAGGTCACCGGGGTAGTGCACCCCGCTGACGCCGAGCGACAGCTCGAACCGCAGGTCCTGGTCGTCGCGCAGGGCCCGGGCCACCGTCACCAGGTGCTCGCGGGCCACCCAGAGGGTCAGCTCCGCCTGCGAGCCCTCGTGGGCGACGACGACGCGCTCGATCGCCTGGCCGAACGGGACGCCCTGCTCGGTCAGCACCTCCTCGAGCACGTCCACGGCCTCGTCGAACCAGCCGCCGTAGGGGCGCTCGCTCTGCCCCGGGAACCGGACGGGCGCCGTCGTGCCGCCGTAGCCGGACGTGTCGCCGCTGCCGATCGACCCAAACAGGCCCTGGCGGGTGCCGATGACCTCGCCCTGCGGTCGGCTGCCCACCGTGGTGGGCACCACCTCGCGGTGGACCGACGTCGCACCGCTCGGGTCGACCGCCGGTCGCTTGCTCTCCTCGGTCACCGCAGCAGACCCTTCAGCTCGAACGTGGGCGTGGCCTCCAGCGCGGCCGCCTCGGCGGCCTTCGCGGCCTCGCGGCGGTTGACGCCCAGCGGCGTGTCCTGGATCTGCTGGTGCAGCGCGAGGATCGCGTTGATGAGCATCTCGGGCCGCGGCGGGCAGCCCGGCAGGTAGATGTCGACCGGCACGATGTGGTCGACGCCCTGCACGATCGCGTAGTTGTTGAACATGCCGCCGCTGGAGGCGCACACGCCCATGGAGAGCACCCACTTGGGCTCGCTCATCTGGTCGTAGACCTGCCGCACCACCGGCGCCATCTTCTGGCTCACCCGGCCGGCCACGATCATCAGGTCGGCCTGCCGCGGCGAGGCGCGGAACACCTCCATGCCGAACCGCGACAGGTCGAACCGGCTCGCGCCGGCCGCCATCATCTCGATGGCGCAGCACGCCAGGCCGAACGTCACCGGCCACAGCGAGGCCTTGCGCAGGTAGCCGGCGATGTCCTCGACCGTCGTCAGCAGGAATCCCGACGGCGCTTCTTCAAGCCCCATGTCCCCGTCCCCTTCTCAGTCGCTCGGGCCGTCAGACCCAGTCGAAGCCGCCGCGGCGCCACTCGTACACGAACGGCACGGTGATCAGCGCGAGGAAGATCAGCATCGCGACCAGGCCGAACCCGGCCAGCCACGCGAAGCTCACGGCCCACGGGTAGAGGAAGACCACCTCGATGTCGAACACGATGAACGTCATCGCCACGAGGTAGTACTTGACGGGGAGCCGCCCGCCGCCCACCGCGTGGGGGGTCGGCATGATCCCGCACTCGTAGGCCTCGAGCTTGGCGCGGTTGTAGCGCTTGGGGCCGATCACGGCCGAGGCGCCCACGCCGCCGAGCGCCAGCACGGCGGCCACGGCCATGAGGACCAGTACCGGGACGTACGGGTTGCTCATCCCTGCTCCTCCTGCCTCATCGATCGATCACTCCCTCGTGTTCGTGCAATGTCGTCCGGGTGCCGCGCACCCGGGCACTACGCCGCCGGGACCACCTTGGCCAGCGCGGAGATGAGCCGGTCGACCCAGTCCCCTCCGCGAGGCTCGTAGCAGTCCGACAGCAGCTTCACCACAAACTGCATGACGACCGGCACCGGCAGCGCGTACCGCGTGCCGAACCGCATGATCGCCGGGTGCTCGATGAGCCGGACGAACGCCCGGCCCAGCGTGTAGTAGCCGCCGAGGTCCGCGCGCATGCGCTCGGTGTAGCCGCCGAGCACCGCCTCGCGGGACGCGTCGGTGGTGCGGGTGCGGGCCTGGGCGATCGCGTCGGCCGCGACCCGCCCCGCCTGCAGCGCGTACGCGATGCCCTCACCGTTGAACGGGCTGACCATGCCGGCGGCGTCGCCGACCAGGATCGTGCCGTCGCGGTACATCGGGGTGCGGTTGAAGCCCATCGGCAGCGCGGCGCCGCGGATCTGCCCCACCTGGTTCTCGGGCGTGAAGCCCCAGCTCTCCGGGGTGTTGGCGACCCACTGCTGCAGCAGCGACCGGTAGTCGTGCCCGACGGCGGACTGCCGCTGCGGGGTCGAGCTCACCGAGCCGAGGCCCACGTTCACGGTGCCGTCGCCCAGGGCGAAGATCCAGCCGTACCCGGGCAGCAGGTCGCTCTTGCCGGGCTGGCCCGACCAGAGCTCGAGGTGGGACTCCATCCACGCGTCCTCGTGGCGGGGCGTGCCCTCGCTCTTGTAGTACGTGCGGTACGCGGTGCCCAGGGGGCGGTCGTCGCGGCGGGCGATGCCGAGCGCCGTCGCGAACCGCGAGCTGACGCCGTCGGCGGCGACCACCACGGGGGCGCGGTAGACGGCGTCGCGCTTGTCGGCCGTCTGGGCGGTGACGCCCACGACGCGGCCCGTGCGCTCGTCGAGCAGGGGCCCGGTGACCTTGGTGCGCTCCAGCAGCTTGGCGCCGCTGCGCTGCGCGTGCTGGGCGAGGCGGTGGTCGAGCGACATGCGTGAGCGGGCCATGCCGTACCCCGGGAACGCGGCGACCTCCGGCCACGGCAGCTCCCAGGAGCGGCGACCGGCGAACACGCGCAGGCCCTCGTTGCGGATCCAGCCCTCGGCGGGGTCGATGTCGACGCCCATGCGCGCCAGCTCGGCCACCGCGCGGGGGGTCAGGCCGTCGCCGCACACCTTGTCGCGGGGGAAGGCGGCCTTCTCCAGGAGCAGCACGTCGAGGCCCGCCGAGGCGCACCAGTGGGCGGCCGAGGAGCCGGCGGGACCGGCGCCGACGACGATCACGTCTGCGTCGTCGTTCGCTCCTGCGCGCACTGTGCCACCTCCTCGTTCACACCATGCTGACGCGGCCTTGTGAACCGGGTCACAACACCTCGGTCACCTTAGCCACTCGGCGCCCGCATGGGTAGCCAGACCTGCCCACCACCCTTGACCTGCAGGTGGACCGGGAAGATCCTCACCCCGCCACCCGACCGGATCGTACGATTCCGGGCCGCCGGGAGACCCCAGATCAGGGGCCGAAAGTCCCTTCGTGATCGGCGGAGGCGGGGCCGGCTCAGGCCGGGCGGGTGCCGCGGTGCAGCGCGACGATCCCTCCGGTGAGGTTGCGGTAGGCGACCCGCTCCCACCCGGCGCCGAGCATGAGGCGCGCCAGCGCCGTCTGGTCGGGCCACGAGCGGATCGACTCCGCGAGGTAGTCGTACGAGCCGCGGTCGCGCGTCACGGCGCCCGCGACGGGCGGCAGCGCACGCATCAGGTACTCCATGTACACGGTGCGGAACGGCCCCCACGTCGGCGTGGAGAACTCGCACACCACGATCCGGCCGCCGGGCCGCACCACGCGCAGCATCTCCTTGAGCGCCCCCGCGGTGTCCACCACGTTGCGCAGGCCGAAGCTGATGGTCACGGCGTCGAACGACCCGTCGGCGAACGGCAGGGCCGTCGCGTCGCCCGCGACGAACGACAGGTCGGGGCGCCGTGCCTTGCCCACCCCGAGCATGCCGAGAGAGATGTCGGACGGCACCACCACGGCGCCGTCGGCCTCGAACGGCTCGCTGGACGTGCCGGTCCCGGCCGCGAGGTCCAGCACCTTCTCCCCGGGGAACGCGCCGACGGCGTCGCGCACCGCCTGCCGCCACCGCCTGTCCTGGCCGAGGGAGACGAGGTCGTTGACGAGGTCGTAGCGTTCGGCGATCCCGTCGAACATCGACGCGACTTCCGAAGGCTTCTTCTCGAGCGTGGCACGCGACATGCGCCCATGCTCCCACGCGCGCCGACCGCCCCGGCGGCGGGCTTACGCTGGTCGGCGATGTCCACCCCCGCTCTTCCCCACCCCGCCGGGTCCCCGGCCCGCCGGTCCGACGCCGCGACGACCGGCACGCACCTGCGGCCGCTGGTGGTCCGCACCGCCCCGCTCGACCTGCCCGACGACGGCCTCACCACGCTCGTCGACCTGCTCCCCGACGCCCGCCCCCTCGCGTGGGTGCGCCGCGGCGAGGGGATCGTCGGGTGGGGCGAGGCGCTCCGGGTCGACACGCGCGGCGAGTCCCGTTTCGCCGACGCCGACGCCGCCTGGCAGACCGTGCTCGAGCGAGCCGTCGTGCGCGACGACGTGCGCCTGCCCGGCACCGGGCCCGTCGCGTTCGGCTCGTTCGCGTTCGACGCCACCTCGCACGAGGGCGGCGTGCTGGTGGTGCCGCGCGTCGTCGTCGGGCGCCGCGGCGGGCAGGCGTGGATCACCACGCTCTCCAGCGGCCTCGACGCCGCCCCCACGGCCGCCCTGCTGGACCCCGCGCACCGCACTCCCGTCACCGCGCCGGGTGCGGTCGCCGAGTCCGACGGCGCCGTCGCCTACGCCGACTGGCCGGGCATCGTGGCCGACGCCGTGGCCCGCATCCAGGCCGGCGACCTCGACAAGGTGGTGCTCGCGCGCGACGTCGTCGCCAAGGCCGGCCGCGCCCTGGACCCGCGCTGGCTGCTGCGCCGGCTGGCCTCCGCCTACGAGGCGACGTGGACGTTCTCCGTCGCGGGCATGGTGGGCGCGACGCCGGAGCTGCTGGTCCGCTCCGAGAAGGGCCTGGTCGCGTCCCGCGTGCTCGCCGGCACGATCCGCCGCGAGCCGGGCATGACCGACGACGACGCGCTGCTGCGCGCCGCCCAGCTCGCCCGCTCGTCCAAGGACCTCGAGGAGCACGAGCACGCCGTCGTCTCGGTGGCGAGCGCGCTCAAGCCGTTCTGCACCTCGATGAACGTGCCCGAGCAGCCCTTCGTGCTGCACCTGCCCAACGTGATGCACCTGGCGTCCGACGTGACCGGCGTGCTGGACCGCGGCGGCGACACCCCGCCGTCGTCGCTCGCGCTGGCCGCCGCGCTGCACCCCTCGGCGGCCGTGTGCGGCACCCCGACGGCGCTGGCCCGCGACCTCATCCGCGCGATCGAGCGCATGGACCGCGGCCGCTACGCGGGGCCCGTGGGCTGGACCGGCGCCGACGGCGACGGCGAGTGGGGCATCGCGCTGCGCTCGGCCCGCATCGACGACCAGGACCCGCACCGCGTGCGCCTCTTCGCCGGCTGCGGCGTCGTGGCGGCGAGCAGCCCGCAGGAGGAGCTGGCGGAGTCGGAGGCGAAGCTGGTCCCGATGCGCTGGGCGCTGGGGGTCTGAGGCCGGGCGCGGCCCGGGCTAGCGAGCGTAGGGATTGGTGACGCTCTCGGCGCCTTGGCGTGACCGATCCCTACGCTCGCTAACCCAGGACGATGGTTGTCGGGACGTCGCGCGCTCGGCTCCAGCCCGCATCCGTCAGGATCCTTCCCACCTCATGGGGCACCGTCCCCACAGGCGCTCGAGCGTAGGGATCGGTCACGGATGACGCCCCACAACGTGACCGATCCCTACGCTCGCGGGTGCCGCTACGCCGCCTCCAGCGCCTCCTCCGGGTGCTGGACCGGGACCTGCGGCTCGTTCTCGCGCTCCTTGAGGTCGCGCAGCTGGCCGATCCACGCCGGGATCACCACGCTCAGCGACCCGACCCACGCCAGCGGGGCGGCGAGCGCGACGCCCACGAACCCGAAGTAGCGCACCAGCACCAGGCCCGACACCGCGCGCATCACCAGCTCGAGCACGCCCGCGATGGTCGGGACGGTCGAGCGGCCCATGCCCTGCACGGTGTTGCGCAGCACGAACACCATGCTCAGCACCGCGTACAGCGACCCGTTGATGAGGAAGTAGGTGCGCGCGAGGTGCATCACCTCGGGCTGGTCGGGACCCACGAACAGCCCGATGATCGGCTGCGAGAACACGATCAGCACCAGCCCGAGCACCACGGCGGTCCCCGCGGCCACGACCGACGTGCGGAAGGTGCCGACGCGGATGCGCCGCCACTGGCGAGCCCCGCGGTTCTGCGCCGCGTAGGTGACCATCGCGATGCCGAACGAGTTGAGCGGAGCGACGGCGAGCTGGTCCACGCGAGCCGTCGCGGTGAACGCGGCCACGGTGGTGGCGCCCAGGCCGTTGACGGCGAGCTGCAGCACCAGCGCGCCGATGGCGATCACCGACATCTGGAAGCCCATCGGCAGGCCGGTGCGCAGCGGCTCGCGCAGGCCGTGCCGCCCGGCGACCCAGTCCTCGCGGGTCAGGTGCAGCATCGGCATCCGACGCCGGATGAGCACCAGGCAGGCGACGACGGCGGTCGCCTGGGCCATGATCGTCGCCCCGGAGGCGCCGGCCACGCCCCAGTGGGCCCCGCCCACCAGCAGGACGACCAGGCCGGCGTTGAGCACGGACGACATCATGAGGAAGTAGAGCGGCGTCTTGCTGTCGCCGAGCGCGCGGATGGTCGACGACAGGAAGTTGAACGCGACGGTCACGCCGGCCCCGCCGAACGTCACGGCGAGGAACGTGGCCGACTGGTCGATGATCTCGGGCGGGGTGTTGAGCAGCCGCAGCAGGTCGCGGGCGAACACCGTGCCGAGGGTGGTGATGACGACCGCGATGCCCAGGGAGGCGTAGGCGCCGGCGGCGACGTGGCGGCGCACGGCCTGGTGGTCGCCCGCACCGAACGCCCGCGCCACGGGGATGGCGAGGCCGGCGCTGGCGCCCCACGAGAATCCGACCAGCAGGAACACGAGGCTCCCGGAAGCTCCGACGGCGGCGAGCGCGTCGAGCCCCAGCAGGCGCCCGACGACGGCGGCGTCGGTGAACGTGTAGATCTGCTGGAAGACGTTGCCCACCAGCAGGGGGACGGTGAAGGCAAGGATGAGGCGCGTCGGCGGCCCGACGGTGAGGTTCTGCACGGTGGCCCGTCTGTCTCGGCGGGCCGCGTGACGCGCCCCGATCAAATCGATTCGACGGTCGCCAATGCTACGCCTCTCCGGCGCGAGCGCTACCTGGTTTCTCGGGCCCGTTCAGCGCCCCGAACGGTCAGGGCGTGCCTGACCAGACGGTCTCGTGGAACCCGGACCACACCTGTGTGTCCGACGTCGCACCCAGCAGCCCCACGGTGGGGTTCACGAGCGCCAGCAGCAGCGACGTGATCGTGGGCGGCGGTGCGTCGGCGTTGACCTGGAGGCTCTGCCCACCGGGGCCGCTCGCCGAGATCGACGCGATGTACATCGTGGCGTCGCCGTCCATCGTGACGGCGCTCGCCTGGGTGCGGGTGCCCGCCGTGCGATCGTCGATGCCCGCGTAGGTGGTGAGGTCGAAGCCCGAGACCTTCACGTGGTCGGCGACGATCTTGAGCGCGTTGCGCCGCTTGCCCGACGTGCCGTCGACGGGCACCGACACGAGCGCCACCGCCTTGAGCCCGGAGATCTGCAGGTCGGTGGCCTTGAGGTCGCCGGGGACGGCGAAGACGTCCACGTTCTCGTTGCCGCCGAGGATCACGGGCAGGCTGCTGTCGGCCGGCGCGGGGACGTCCTGGGGCACGGGCACCGTGAGGGCCGGGGCGGACGGCGAGGGGGACGGCTTCGGCGTGGTGGCGGGAGCCGGGGTCGGCGAGGCGCCCGGGGCCGGTGCCGGTGCCGCCGAGTCCGACGGCCCGTCCGTCGGCGAGGCCGACGCGCCCGGGCTCGCCGACGGCGAGGGCGACGGCGCCGTCGTCGGACCGCACAGGATGAACCCCAGCAGGCACGGCCCGTCGGCGGGGACGCCGCCGAGCATCCCGCCCGCCGCGAGCGCCACCGCCGCCGCGACGCCGACGGCCCGCCGCGGGAGCGCGTCGCGCTCGGGCCCGTCGTCGAACAGGAGCGAGCGGATGTCGGGGTCGTCCTCGGGTTCCGGCTCCGGTTCGGGTGCGGGGGCGGCGGGCGCCGTCGTCGTCTCCCCCATCCAGGACACGACGACGATGCCGCCGGCCACGCCGAGCAGCGTGCCCACCACGATGCCGCCGAGGTTGACGGCGACCAGGCAGTACACGGAGATGATCAGCGCGATCACGCCGTAGAACAGGTGGTGCACCGGCTGGGCCATGACCAGCACGCCGAGCACCACCAGCGCGAGCGGCAGGATCGTGGACTGCATGCCGGAGAAGCCCAGCTGGAGGGAGAGTCCCCCCAGCTGGAGCCGCCCCGACAGATAGAGCTCGAGGCCCGCGAGCACCGTCAGCAGCGCACCCCAGAAGGGGCGCCCCTGCCGCCACCGACCGAACCGCTGCCTCAGAAGCACTCCGCCCCCGAGGTGTCGATGTTGAGCTTGAGACCCACGAGGTTGAACACCGACGCCTGGGTGCTCCACGAGACCTGCTTGAGGTTCATGATCTTCACGTCGGTGGAGTCCATGGCGAAGTCGCCCGCGGTGCCCTTGGCGTCGGTCGAGACGGTGGACGCGTCGACGCCGATGCGGATGCCGTCGAACGTGGCGTCGCCACCGAGGTTGTCCATGCCGATCTGCAGGTCGGACGCGGTCACGGGGTGCTTGGGATCCTGGCCGGCGTGGATCAGCAGGCTGATCGGCAGGCCGGGCATCTTCATCGACTGGCACAGGTTGTGCAGCTCTGCCGACTTGATGTTGGCGATCGCCACGGGGTGCTGGGTGCCGTCCTTCTGCTGGGCGACGCCGGCGTACTGGGAGAACCCGGTGCCGTCGAGCTCGTCGGCACGAATCTTGAAGGTAGACCCGGACACCGCGAAGGACACCGGCACGACGCCCTGTGCCACCCCGCCTCCGAGCATCGCCAGCACCACGGCGGTCGGGACCGCGGCGAGCAGGACACGCCCACCGCGCGTCTTGGTGAGCTTGCTGATGTTCACGCGCAACCTCGTTCCTCACGGGCGACGCCTATGTCGCCGGTCAGAGGCCGAACGTAGCGGGCTACTGAGTGTCCGTCAATAGATTGCTGATGCACCGTCAACAAGCGCCCGGCGCCTATGCTGCGGCCATGGCACCAGCGCTGCAGGGTCCGTCCCGGGGCCGCCGCACGCGCCTGACGCCGGCCGAGCGCCGCCAGCAGCTCCTCGCCCTGGGGGTCGACCGGCTGGTGGACCGCCCGCTCGAGTCGATCTCGGTCGAGGAGCTCGCGAGCGCCGCTGGCGTCTCCCCCGGCCTGGTCTTCTACTACTTCGGCTCGCGCCAGGGCCTCCACCTGCAGATCGTGCGCACGGCCCGCGACGCGATGCTGCACGCCACCGAGCCCGACCCGGCGCTGCCGCCGCGCGAGCGGTTCCACGACGTGCTGACCCGGTTCGTGGCGTACGTGCAGCAGCACGACGCGACGTTCTTCTCGATCGTGCGGGGGGCGTCGTCGGGCGACCCGGAGGTGCGCCGTACCGTCCAGCACGCGCGCGACGTGCTCAGCCGCCACGCCGTCGGCATCCTCGCCGAGCTGGGCGTCACGACGACGCCGCTGGTCGACGTCGCGGTGCGCGCCTGGATCTCCCTGGCGGAGCAGGCCCTGGTCGACGCGGCGAACCACGACACGATCACCCCGGCGGAGCTGGTCGCGTTCCTGGAGCGCAGCGCGCTGGCGACGGCGAGGGCGGCGTCGGGCACGCCGCTCACGGAACCCGCGAGATAGAGCCCGGCTCCGCGAGATAGTGCCCGGCTCCACGAGATAGAGCCAAGCTCCGCGAGATAGAGCCCCGGCCCGCGCGATCGGGGGCGGTCCATCTCGCGCGCCGGGGGTCGATCGCCGGGAGGCGGGGGGGGGGAGAGGTGGGGCGGCGCGCCCTTCCATTGGAAGGGGGGCGGGCGGCCGCTCCTAAAGCCCGAGGACGAGGGCGGCGCGGAGCCGGCCGAGCCGAGCGAATCGGCGCCCCCGCCCGAACCGGAAGGAGGCGATCCGGATGAGGATGAAACTCTCTGATCGGCTGCTGATCGCGCTGTACGCGATCCTGGGGCTGATCGCCCTGATCCTCGCGGCGTTCTACGCCTGGGCGCCCGACCCGCTCCGACGCGCGGCGGCGGCGGTCGTCGAGGCGGTGAGCGGCGCGCTGTACCTGCGGATCCTCGCCGTGCTGCTGGGGGTCGCGATGCTGACCTGGACGGCGCGGGTGTTCATGCTCGCCTTCAAGCACGAGGCCTCCCGCGATAAGGAGAGCGTGGCGATCCAGCGTACGGAGAACGGCGCGGTCCGCGTATCCGTCGCGGCGGTCGATACCCTCGTCCGGCAGGCGATCGGCCGGATCGAGTCGATGTCCGAGGTCCGCACGAAGGTCGTTAACCACGACGATTCCGTCACGATCAAGATCGAGATGGCGCTCTCCGGGGACGCGCACATCCCGAACGTCACCCTCCTGATGCAGAAGAATGTCAAGAAGTTCGTCGAGGAGTACTCCGGCATCGCCGTGCGCGAGGTCGAGATCGTCGTGTTCTCGATCCGGCCCGCCGAGATCCCGCCCATCGGGATCGCGGAGGCTTCGGGCCTTTCGCGCGAGCCCCGCGCGGACGGCGAGTCCGACGCGGACGGCGAACTGGAATCGATCTAGCGGATCCCATCGAAGCGGCGCGCCGCGCCTCGGAGGGCGAATGGACAGGACGGACGCGCGGATCGCCGCGATGCAGCTGATCTACGAGTGGGAGCTGGGCGGCGGGGGCGGCCCGGAGACCCGCGAGGGCCTATTGGGCCTCGCCTCGGACGAGGCGGAGTCCGACTACATGGAAGCGCTCGTCGCGGGGGCGACCTCGCGGGCCGCGGAGCTGGACGCGCTCCTCGAGGGCTACCTGACCGGCTGGAGCCTCGAGCGGCTCCGGCGGGTGGACCTGTCGATCCTCCGGCTGGCCGCCTACGAGCTCCTCTACGCCGGCGACGTCCCCACGGCGGTCGCCGTGAACGAGGCGGTGCAGATGGCGAAGCGCTTCTCCGCGCCGGAGGCGGCGCCGTTCGTGAACGGGGTGCTCGGCCAGCTCGCGCGGGATCGGGGGCTGTGAGCCGCGCGGGGGCGATCCTCGGCGTCGATACGAGCTGCTATACCACGTCCGCCGCCGTCGCCTCGGGCGGGGCCGTCCTATCCTCCGTTCGCGAGCCGCTGAGGGTGCCCGAAGGCGGGCGCGGCCTCCGGCAATCCGAGATGGTGTTCCAGCACAACGCGCGCCTACCCGAGGTCATCCGCAGGGCGATGGCGGAGGCGGGGGTTTCGTCCGTATCCGGCGCGTGCGCGAGCGTTAAGCCCCGGCCCGCCGAGGGCTCCTACATGCCCGCGTTCACCGTGGGGGAGGGCTACGCGCGGGCGATCGCGGCCGCGTCCGGCGTCCCCTTCCATCCGACGACCCATCAGGAGGGCCATCTGCGCGCCGCGCGGATCGGCTCCGCGTTCGATCCCGAAGGGCGGTCCTTGGCGCTGCACCTGTCCGGCGGCACGACGGAGCTTTTGCTGCTGGAAGGGTCCTCCGTAACCCGCCTCGGCGCGACGGGAGATTTGAGCGCCGGGCAGTTCGTCGATCGGATCGGCGTCGCGCTCGGGCTGTCGTTCCCCGCGGGGCCCGCGCTGGACGCGCTCGCCGCGAAGGCGCATCCCCGCTCGCTCATCCCCGCGACGATGCGGGCGGGCGCGGTCCACTTCTCCGGCGCGGAGGCCTGCGCGCTCCGCCTGATCGCAAGCGGGGAGACGCCGGAGGCCGTCGCGGCGGAGGCGCTCTCCCTCATCAATCGGACGCTCGCGAAATGGATCGCTTGGGGCGCGTCGGAGGCGGGCGCGGATCGGGCGCTCCTGTTCGGCGGGGTCGCCGGCTCCCTGCGCCTGCGCGAGGGGCTCGGGGCGCGGTTCGCTATGCTCGGCGTCAGCGTCGCGCTCCATTGGGCGATGCCGGAGTACGCCGGGGACAACGCGGCGGGCGTCGCGCTGATCGGCTGGGAGGCGCTTCGCGAAGGGGGGCCGTGCGATGGGAACGGTTGACCTGCACGTCCATTCGTACGTTTCCGACGGCACGCTGTCTCCCGCGGAGATCGCGGAGGCGGCCGGCGCGCTGGGCCTCGCCGCGCTGGCGATCGCGGATCACAACCTCGCCGGCGCCTATAAAGAGGCGCGGCCCATGTGCGACCGCCTCGGGATCCGCCTGATCCCCGCCGCGGAGATCGACGCGCTGGAGGGGGATCGGAACGTCCACGTCCTCGCCTACGGCTTCGATCCGGCGGATGCCGAGTTCCTGGCGTTCCTCTCCCACGTCCGCTTCCTCCTGGACGAGGTCAGCGCGAAGCTGATCGAGCGGATGGGGGCGGACTACGCGGGGGTGAGCTTCGGCGATTACATGGATTTCGCGCACGACCCGCGCGGCGGCGGCTGGAAGGCGCTGTCCTATTTCGTCGCGCGCGGGGTCGCCCCGACCCTGAAGGCGGGGATCGGGCTGTACGGGCGCTACGGCCTGACCCACGGGCTTTCCGGCTATCCCGCGGCCCGCTCCGTCGCCTGGCATGTCCATCGCGCGGGGGGGCGGGCGATCCTCGCGCACGCGGGGGAGACCTTCGACGGGCTCTCGCGAGGCGCGTTCCGCGCGGAGCTTTCGCGGCTTCTGGATTCGGGGCTGGACGGCATCGAGTGCTTCTACCCGACCCACGGCGAAGAGATTACGGAGGCGTGCCTGAGCCTTTGCGGGGAGCGGGGCCTGCTCGTCACCGCCGGCTCGGATTTCCACGGAGAATTCGGGAATCGGCGGCTCGGGGAGCTCGGGATCGACGAGGGGCGGATCTCCCCGATCCGCGCCTTGGACCCTCGGGGCGCGGCGGAGGGGCGGTATGCGGGCGATGGGTAAGGGCGAGAAGATCAAGGTCGGCGTGTTCGGGCTGGGGCGGGGACAGGCGTTCCTGCATCCGCACGAAGCCGTCGGGATCGAGATCGCGGCGGTCTGCGACGCGCGGCGCGATAAGGTCGATCTGCGGCTTCAGGGGCTGCCGAAGGGGGTTCGGGGCTATACGGAGTTCGAGGACCTGATCGCCTCGGACGTCGACGCGGTGATCCTGTGCAACTACTTCGACGAGCACGCGCCCTTCGCGATCCGCGCCCTGCGCGCCGGCAAGCACGTGATGAGCGAGTGCGCCTCGAACGCGACCGTCGCGGAGGGCGTCGCGCTGTGCCGCGAGGTCGAGCGCGCCGGCAAGGTCTACATGCTGGCGGAGAACTACCCCTTCACGCGCGCGACGATGGAGCTTCGACGGATCTACCGCGCGGGGGAGTTGGGGCGGGGGCTGTACGGCGACGGGGAGG
>WRHK01000006.1 GCA_009783295.1 Promicromonosporaceae bacterium | reverse complement strand
GTGGGCCCGGGCGCAAAGCAGAGAAGACCCGCCGCGGGGCAGCCCGGGGCCGGGGCGCACGCAGGGCGGCGGCGAGCCGAGGCCCTGCCCCTGCCGCTCCCAGCGCGGGCCGGTGACGGTCTCGCCGGTGAGCAGCGACGTCCACGTGCCCTCGGGGACGTAGACCTCGACCTCTCCCCCGGCGTCGAGCACCGGGGCCACCAGCAGGGCGTCGCCGAGCAGGTACTGGCCGTCGGCGTCGTACCCGCCGCGGTCGTGCGGGAGCTCGAGCACCATGGGGCGCATCATCGGCGTGCCGTCGGTGTGCGCCTCCTCCGCGACCCGGGCCAGGTACGGCATGAGCGAGAGCTTGAGCCGCGTGAACAGGCGCGTCACGTCGACGGCCTCGTCGTCGAACGCCCACGGCACGCGGTACGAGCCCGACCCGTGCAGGCGCGAGTGCGACGACAGCAGACCGAACGCCAGCCAGCGCTTGAACACCCGCGCGTCCGGCGTGCCCTCGAACCCGCCGATGTCGTGCGACCAGTAGCCGAAGCCCGACATCGACAGGGACAGCCCGCCGCGCAGCGACTCGGCCATCGAGGCGAACGTCGAGTCGCTGTCGCCGCCCCAGTGCACCGGGAGCTGCTGGCCGCCCGCCGTGGCCGAGCGCGCGAACAGCACGGCCTCGCCCTCGCCGCGGCGGCGCTCGAGGAGCCTGAAGACGGCCTCGTTGTAGAGCTGCGCGTAGTAGTTGTGCATGCGCTGCGGGTCCGACCCGTCGTGCCACGCGACGCCCTCGGTGGGGATGCGCTCGCCGAAGTCCGTCTTGAAGCAGTCCACGCCCTGGTCGAGCAGCCGCTCCAGGTGCGAGACGTACCAGGCGGTGGCCTCGGGGTTGGTGAAGTCGACCAGGCCCATGCCGGCCTGCCACTTGTCCCACTGCCAGACGCCGCCGTCGGCGGTCTTGAGCAGGTACCCCTTCGCGGCGCCCTCGGCGAAGAGGTCCGAGCGCTGCGCGATGTAGGGGTTGATCCAGACGCACACCTTGAGGTCGCGGTCGTGCAGCCGCTTGAGCAGGCCCTCGGGGTCCGGGAACGTGCGCGGGTCCCACGTGAAGTCGCACCACTGGTACTCGCGCATCCAGAAGCAGTCGAAGTGGAACACCGAGAGCGGCAGGTCGCGCTCGCGCATCCCGTCGACGAACTTCATGACCGTCGCCTCGTCGTACGACGTCGTGAACGACGTCGTCAGCCACAGGCCGAACGACCAGGCCGGCACGCGGGCCGGCCGCCCCGTGAGCGCGGTGTAGCGGCGCAGCACGTCCTTGGGCGTCGGGCCGGCGATGACGTAGTACTCCAGGCGCTGCCCTGCGACCGAGAGCTGCACGCGCGAGTTGACCTCGGACGCGACCTCGAACGACACGTTCTCCGGGTGCGCCACGAACACGCCGTAGCCACGGGTCGAGACGTAGAACGGGACGTTCTTGTACGCCTGCTCGCTCGAGGTGCCGCCGTCGGCGTTCCAGATGTCGACCACCTGGCCGTTCTTGGCCAGCGGACCGAACCGCTCGCCCAGGCCGTAGACCCGCTCCCCCGACGCGAGCGCGAGCTGCTCGTGCACCCACGCCCCGGCGGGGAGCTCGCTCGTCCCGTCGGACGTCATCGCGCCCACCGACTTGGGCAGCGACGACGTCGACACCCGGCCGTCCTGCTCGAAGTCGACCCGCCAGCGGCCCGACGTCGCGACGCGGACCACGAGCCCGTCGGCGTCGAGCACCGCCTCGTCGTCGTCCACGCGCACCGCCGGGACAAAGCCCTCCTGGCCCGTGACGGCGAAGTCCGGGCCGCGGCGCGCCGCGCCGGCGTGGTGCTCCACGGTGACCTTGACGACGCCCGGGGCCGGGGCCGCGTAGGTGACCGTGAGCATCGGCCGGTTGAGGGTGTCGCCGCGGTGGGCGATGTGCGCGGTCGGCGCGTAGACCGTCATCGTCCCGGCGGCGGGGTCGACGCGGACGTCGTCGACCTCGACCGCGTAGAGCGGGTGGACTCCTGGGCGGACCTGCCAGTAGCCGTCGGTGAACTTCATGAGCGGGGCGATTCCTCAGTCGGGAGGTGCGGGTGGGTCACTTGACCGAGCCGGCCGTGACGCCGCGGGTCAGGGTGCGCTGGAAGATCAGGAAGAAGACCAGCGCGGGGAGCAGCGACACGAGGGCGCCGGCGTTCGTGGTGGGGACGTCCATGAGGCGGTCGCCCTGCAGCGACGCGAGCGCGATCGGCACGGTCTGGGTGTCGGTGCTGGTCAGGAACACGAGCGGGATGAAGAACTCGTTCCACGTCCAGATGAAGAAGAAGATCATCAGCACGGCGAGCGTGGGGCGCACGATCGGGAACACGACCCGCCACAGGATGCGCCAGCGCCCGGCGCCGTCGAGCGCGGCCGCCTCGAGCAGCGCCGGCGGGAACGTGCCCAGCACGGAGGCGAGCAGGTAGGTGCCGAACGCCGACTGGATGACCGTGAAGATGATGATCACCGACCACTGCGAGTCCGACAGGCCCACCTTCTGGGCCATGTCGAACAGCGGGTAGATGATCGCCTCCTGCGGCAGCATGTTCGCCAGCAGGAACAGCGAGACGATCCACAGCCGCCCCTTCACGCGGCCGATGCCGATCGCGTACGCGTTCAGCAGCGACAGCCCGGTGCCGGCGACGGCCACCACCCCGGAGATGAACACCGAGTTCCAGAGCTTGAGCGTGAAGTCGGTGCGGGTCCAGAAGTTCTTGAGCCCGTCGAGGTAGATGTGCGTCGGGATGCTCAGCGGGCCGTTCTGCGAGTACTCCGCCGGCGGCTTGACCGCGTTGAGCAGCATGATCACAAACGGCGACAGCATGGCGAGCGCGACGAGGATCGCCAGCGCGAGCACCACCCAGCGCACGGCGCCGCGGCGGTGCCGCCGGTCGGGACGCGACTGCTGGACCGAGGGCGCCGACACGGGCGCGGTGAGCGTGGCCATCAGCGGTTCTCCCTCTCACGACGCTCGGCCCGGGACTGCAGGCCGAGGATGATGCCGGCGACCACGACGATCACGAGCGTCAGCACGGTGGCGACGGCGGCGCCGTACCCGACCTTCGACTTGTCGAAGAAGTTCAGGTACGAGTAGTAGCTCGGCACGAGGGTCGAGCTCTCGGGGCCGCCACGCGTCAGCACGTAGATGGGCGCGAACACCTTGAGCGCCGCGACGGTGCAGGTCAGCACCACCACGAACGTCTCCGGCCGGATCTGCGGGATGGTGATGGCGCGGAAGCGCCGGGCCCAGCCCGCGCCGTCCAGCTCGGCCGCCTCGTAGAGCTCCGGGTCGACGCGCTGGAGCGCCGACATGAAGATCACCACCGGGTAGCCGATCTGCACCCAGATGAGCACGAGCATCACGCTCGGCAGGGCGAGCGACGTCGACCCCAGCCAGTTGGGCGGGTCGGTGACGCCGAACCCCTTGAGGATCACGTTGAGCGCGCCGGTCTCGGCGTTGAGGATCCAGTTCCACAGCACGCCGGCGACGGCGACCGGGAGGATCTGCGGCAGGTAGTACGACGCGCGCAGCACCGCCGCCGCGCGGCCGCCGAACTTGCGCCCGATGTAGTCGAACAGCACGGCGGCGAGCACCAGGCCGATCGCCGTCGGGACGATCACCATCGCCACGATCATCGCGACGGAGTTGCGGAACGAGGTCCAGAACGCGGTGTCGTGCAGCAGCGCCTGGTAGTTGCCCAGCCCGACCCACCGCAGCGGGGTGTCGCCACCCCGCCACGAGTAGAACGAGATGTACACGTTGGTCACCAGCGGGTACCCGATGACCAGGACGAACGCCACGACCCCGGGGATCAGGTACGGCAGGTACCCGACCCACCGGGCCGGCCGCCTACGCGGCCGGACCACGGTGGTGCTGGACGACGAGGTCACGGCGTGCCCAGCAGGTCGGCCTTGCCCGACTCGTACGGCGCCTTGAGGCCGTCGAGCACCTGGGCCGGCGTCTTCGACTGGTTGACCAGCGACTGGAACTGGCTCACCAGCACGTCGTAGAACCCGGCGACGGGCCAGTCGGGGTAGTACGCCAGGCCGTCCGCGTCCAGGATGTTCTGGAAGTTCTGCGTGAGCTCCTTGGTCTGCGGGTCGGTGATCTTGGAGACGTCACCGGCCACGGGCAGGCCGCCGTTGTCCGCGAGCACCTGCTGCACCTCGGGGCTCAGCGTGATGTCGATGAAGTCCTCGGCCAGCGACTTCGAGTTGGCGTGGGCGGGCACCACCCAGATGTTGCCCGACGAGCCCGGCTGGAGCTTGTTGCCGGGGAACAGGAACTGGCCCCAGTCGTCCTTCATCTCGGTCTGCAGGCGGCCGAACCACCACGAGCCGGACACCATCATCGGCGCGGTGCCGTTGATGAACGAGACGCCCATGTCCTCGGCCTTGAGGCCGGCGGCGTCCTTCGAGACGTACCCGTCCTTGACCCACTGGTTCAGCGTCTCGGTCGCCTTCGTCATCTCCGGGCCGTGGAAGTCGACGTCGTTCTTGAACAGCTGGTAGTTGTCCACGAAGCTGCGGTCGGCGTTGTTGAGCACCAGCTCGTACCAGAGCTGGCCCAGCGGGTACTCGGAGCCCGCGGTCGCCAGGGGCGTGACGCCCTTGTCCTTGAACGTCTTCATGACGTCCTCGAACTGCGCGAGCGTGGTCGGCACCTGCACGCCGGCGTCGGCGAACATCTTCTTGTTGTAGTAGACGTCGACGAACTCGCCGTAGTTGGGCACGCCGTACCACTCGCCCGAGCCCATGAGGCCCTTGTCGTCGTACTTGGCGGTGGTCTGCAGCGAGCCGACGATCTTCTTGTCCCAGCCCTTCGACGTCGCGACGTCGGTCAGCGGGGTGAGCAGGCCCTGCGAGGCGAGCTGGCCGGCCGTCGCGTTGCCCTTGTTGTACTCCATGACGTCCGGCACGTCCTTGCCGGTGAGCACGATCTTGGCGTTCTTCTGGATCGCCTCGAACGTCTGGTGCTCCACCTTGACGGTGACGCCCGGGTGCTTCTCCTTGAAGATGTCGATGGCCTTGTTCCAGGCCTTGCCCATGGCGGAGTCGTCGGACTCGTAGTGCCAGATGGTCAGGGTCTTGGTGTCGGTGTCGGCCGCCCCCGCGGTCGACCCTCCCCCCGAGCTCCCGCCGCCGACGCAGGCCGAGAGTGCCAGCGGCAGCGACGCGATCGCGGCGACGATGGCCGCCGTGCGGGTGCGCTTCATTGCGTTCCTCCTTGTCGAGCGCAGACCGGGGGGCAGGGAGCCCCGTGGCGCGGTCCGCAGCCGGGTTCTGCTAGTCGAGCGCCGGTCGTGGCGACCGGGCGCGAGAGACGGTGCCGCCCTCTTCGAGGGAGCACGGGACCAGGACCTGGGGCAGGTCGGGCGTCCCGTCCGCGATGACGGAGAGCAGGCGGAGCACGCCCTGGCGGCCAAGCTCGGCCCCGGGTGCGTGCATCGTGGTGAGCGGGGGGTTGGACATCTCGCCGACCCCCGGGGACGACACGATCGAGAGGATCGAGACGTCGTCCGGCACGCTGAGGCCCCGCCGCTGGAGCTCGGCGACCACACCGAACGTCGCGTACTCGTTCATGGTGATGACCGCCGACAGCCGCGGCTCCGCGTCGAGCAGCTCCGCGGCGGCGGCGCGCCCGGCGTTGGGGGTCTCGCCGCAGTGCACGGCCACGGGCGTGAGCCCGCGCCGGGTCATCGCGACGGCGTAGCCGTCGTCCGCGCGGAACGTCGGGGCGTACCCCTCCGCGGCGGACTGCTCGGAGTGGTTCAGGAAGGCGATGTGACGGTGGCCCAGGTCGGCGAGGTACTGCACGGCGTCGTCGGCCGTGCGCTCGAAGTCGATGTCGACCCACGGGCGGCCCTCGAGCTCCCGCGTGCGGCCGATCATCGTGTACGGGGCGCCCGACTCCTGGAGCATGCGGACGCGGTCGTCGTCGAGCGCGACGTCCATGACCAGCACGCCCGCGGCCATGCCCTGGCGCACCAGGTCGAGGATCTCCTCCGCCTGCGACGTGCGGAACGGCCAGAGCACCAGGTGGTAGCCGTGCTCGCGGGCGACCTGCGCGGCCGAGTCGACGAACTCCGCGACGGTGCCGCCGAGGCCCCGCTCGACGGCCGGGTAGACGAGGGCGAGCACGTTGGAGCGGCGCGAGGCGAGGCTGCGGGCTGCGGCGTTGGGCTGGAACCCCAGCTCGGTCATCGCCGCCTCGATGCGCTCGCGCGTCGCAGCCGACACCGGACGGGTGCCGGACAGCGCGTACGACACCGTGCTCAGCGAGACCTTCGCGAGAGTCGCGACGTCCTGCATCGTGGCCACCGTCCACCTCCCCGTGGCTGGTTACGTCGTCGTCACCTGTGGTTGTCGAAGCGCTTCGTCGAAGCGCTTCGACCTGGGGACGAAAGTAGTGTCGAAGCGCTTCGACGTCAAGGGGTCGCACCCACCTCCGGGCGGACAGGAGTCGGATCCATCTCGGACGAGCACCCCGGACCAGGCACCCCGCATCCCTAGGATCTGCGGATCCGCCTGGGCGAACAGCCCATCGACGAAGGTGAACCCCCCTCTCCATGAGTGACCGTGTCATGCCCGCGTGGAAGCGGAACATCAGCATCTTCCTCGCCGGGCAGTCGGCCACGACGCTCGGCTCGATGCTGGTCAGCTTCGCCGTCATGTGGCACCTGACCCTGCGCACGCAGTCGGGCGCCGTGATGATGGCCGTCATCGTCTTCGGCATGATGCCGCAGGCGCTCGTGTCGCTGTACGGCGGCTCCTGGGCCGACCGGTACAACCGCAAGGCGCTGCTCATCGGCGCCAACGTGGGCACCGCCGTCAGCACGCTGACCCTCGCGCTGATGCTCCACGCCGGCATCGAGGCCCTCTGGGTCTTCTACCTGACGATGGCCGTGCGCTCCGCGCTGCAGGGCGTGCTGCAGCCCGCGGCCAACGCGATCATCCCCGGGCTCGTCCCCACGGGGCAGCTCATGCGCATCAACGGCATCAGCGAGTCGATCGGCTCCGCCGCGATGCTGATCGCGCCGCTGTTCGCGGGCGCGTTCTACGAGAACATCGGCCTGGTGCCGATCTTCCTCGTGGACGTCGGCGCCTCGCTCGCGGCCGTGCTGTTCCTCGCGTTCCTGCCCACGGTGCGCGTCGTGGCCGACGACGCCGACGCCGAGCAGCCCGCGGGCGGCCTGCGCGTTCTCTGCGACCTGCGCGTCGGCCTGCGCTACGTGGCCAGGCACCAGACGGTGCGATGGCTCATGCTCGTCTACGCGGTCGCGATGGCCATGGCCGCCGCCCCCGCGTTCCTCACGCCGCTCATGATGGCCCGCACGTTCGGCCCGGACGTGTGGCGCCTGACGGCCAACGAGATGTTCTGGGCGGCGGGCTCGCTGCTCGCCGGCCTCACGATGGCGGCGATCGGCCACCGGCTCAAGCGACACCTGCGGATCATCGTCGGGGCGCTCGTGCTCACCGGCGTGCTGACGATCGCCCTGGGCCTCGCCGGGAACATGTGGCTCTATCTCGCGCTCGTGTTCGCCGTGGCCACGGCCTTCTCGGCCATCACCATCCCCGAGTTCACGATGCTGCAGCAGACCGTGGACCCCACGATGATGGGCCGCGTGTTCGGCCTGGTCAGCATCATCACGTCGGTGTCCATGTCGCTGGCCATGGGCGTGATGGGCCCGCTCGCGGACCACGTCTCGGTCGAGTCGCTGCTGGTCGTCAGCGGCGCGCTGCTCGTGGTGGTGATCGCGGGGCTGCTCGGCTTCCGGTCGCTGCGGAGCCTGCTCGCCGCGCAGCCCTCCTCAGTCCCCCGCGAGGACCTGGCCCGCCCGCAGCACCCGCACGACGCGCAGGTCGCCGTCCGTGACGACGACGTCCGCCCGGCGGCCCGCCACGAGGCCGCCCACGTCGCGTAGCCCGAGCGCCCGCGCCGGGACCCACGACGCCGCACGCACGGCGTCGGCGAGCGGCACCCCGGCCGCGACCGTGGTGCGCACGACGTCGACCAGGCGCGACGTGCCGCCCGCGATCGAGCCGCCCTCCGTGAGGCGGGCGACGCCGTCCGCCACCGTGACGGCCATGGGGCCGAGCACGTAGTCGCCGTCGGGCATGCCCGCGGCGGCCATCGCGTCGGTGACCAGGGCGACCCGGTCGGCGCCCAGCATCTCGACCACCGAGCGGATGGTCGCCGGGGCCAGGTGCACGCCGTCGGCCACCAGCTCGGCAACCAGGTCGCCCCGCGCGGCGGCCGCCAGGCACGCCGCGACGGGGCCCGGCGCGCGGTGGTGCAGGGGCGGCATGCCGTTGAACAGGTGCGTCGCCGTCATCTCGAGACCCCGCTCGCGCAGGGCTGGCGCCACCTGGGCGATGAGCGCCTCCGCCTGCTCCGCCGTGCCCGACGTGTGCCCCAGCGAAGGCACGGCGCCGGCCGCGATGAGCGCCTCGGCCGCCCCGCCCGGGCCCGCGACGCCGGGCACCTCGGGCGCGACCGTCATCGACCGCAGGTGGCCGCCCGACGCCGCCACCAGGTCCCGGACCAGGGCGGCGTCGCCCGCCACCAGGTGGTCGGGGCTCTGGGCGCCGCGACGCTCGTACGACAGGAACGGCCCCTCGGCGTGGATGCCCGCGATCTCCCCCGCGTCGGCCAGCGCGCCCAGCAGCTCGGCCCGCGCGAGCAGCGTGCCGCGGCCCGCCGTGACCAGGGAGGCGAGCATCGTCGTGGTGCCCTGGGCCAGGTGCTCGCGGATCGCGACGCGGGCCTGCTCGGCGGTCGAGGCGTCCGGGAAGCTCGCTCCCCCGCCGCCGTGGTTGTGCACGTCCACCAGGCCTGGCAGCAGGGTGGTCCCGGGGGCAGCCGGCGGCACGTCCACGGCGGCGCCGGCGGCAGGCCCGGCGTAGGCGATGCGGTCGCCGTCGAAGGCGAGGACGCCGTCCTCGACGACGGCGTCGGGCAGGACGAGGCGGCCGCGCAGAGCCTGGGGGGACGTCATGCGCACATCCTTGCGGGTGGCCCCCGCCCGCTCAAACCCGCGGAGTCGTCAGAAGAGCCGCGCGTCCGCGTCGTCCACGCCGCGCATCGCGTCGTAGTCGAGCACCAGGCAGCCGATCCCACGGTCCGTGGCCAGCACGCGCGCCTGCGGCTTGATCTCCTGCGCCGCGAAGATGCCGCGCACAGGGGCAAGCCGGGGGTCGCGGTTGAGCAGCTCCAGGTAGCGGGTCAGCTGCTCGACGCCGTCGATGTCGCCGCGGCGCTTGATCTCGACGGCCACGTGGCCGCCCTCGGGGTGGCGGGCCAGGATGTCGACCGGGCCGATCGCCGTCATGTACTCGCGGCGCACCAGCGAGTGGCCGTCGCCCAGCAGGGCGATCTGCGCGGCCAGCAGCTCCTGCAGGTGGGCCTCGACGCCGTCCTTCACCAGGCCCGGGTCGACGCCGAGCTCGTGGGTGACGTCGTGGGCGACGTCGTGCAGCTCGATCTCGAGCCGGTCGTCCGACTTGGTGTGCTGGACCGTCCACACCTGCGTGACGCCACGCTCCGCGGCCTCCGCCGTCGGGTCGCTCACCTTGAGCGTGCACGGCGGGCTCATCCAGTTGAGCGGCTTGTAGGAGCCGCCGTCGGAGTGCAGCAGCACGCTGCCGTCTGCCTTGACCACCAGGAGCCTCGTCGCGAGCGGCAGGTGGGCGCTCAGCCGGCCGGAGTAGCGGGCCGAGCAGGTGGCGACGACGAGGCGCAAGAGACTTCTCCTAGAGAACGAGGTTGCGCCGGCCGGGCGGCGCCGCCTCGAGCCACGAGGCGAGCCCAGCGTACGCGGCCGCCGTCATGGACAGCTCGAAGTCGGTGTCCTCGTAGCGACATCGGACCAGGTACTGGTCGGTCTGCCCCGCCTGGTCGAGGGGCACACGGCCCGTCACCGCCAGGCGGTCGCGCATCCACGTCCGGGCAGGCCGGGGCGAGAGCGACCAGGCGCGATACCACTCGATGCGCCCGACCGCGTAGTGCGCGATGCCGAGCGTGAACGCCGCCGACGGGTTGCCCGCGGCCCGCGCGTGGCACGCGAACGACCCGACGCGGTGCGACAGCGTGTGCAGACGCGACGCGCCCGCCGCCATCACGAGTGCGACGACCAGAATGATCGCCAGGAGCACCCAGACGGCGGCGGGCACGTGCGACATCCGGTGTCAGCCCTCCGCGCCGAGCGGCGTGATCTCGTCGGCGACAACCGTCACGAGGTTGTCGTCGACGGACACGAAGCCGCCGGTCACGTGGACCTCGAACGGCGCGGCGCCGTCCGAGGTGACCACGCGGACCGTGCCGGGGCGCAGCACGGCCAGGATGGGCGTGTGGCCCGGCAGGACGCCGATCTGACCGTCCACGGACGGCGCGCTGACCTGGCGCGCGATCCCCGACCAGACCTTGCGGTCGGTCGCGACGAGGTCGACGCTGAGCTCGGCCATCAGGCGCCGTACTCCTTCTGGATGCGAGCCCAGTTGCGCTCGAGGTCCTCGAGGCCACCGATGTTGAAGAAGGCCTGCTCGGCGATGTGGTCGAACTCGCCCTCGGCGATCTTCTTGAACGCCTCGATGGTCTCCGACAGCGGCACCGTCGAACCCGCCACGCCCGTGAACTTCTCGGCCATGTAGGTGTTCTGCGAGAGGAACTGCTGGATGCGGCGGGCGCGCGCGACGACCGTCTTGTCCTCCTCCGACAGCTCGTCCACACCGAGGATGGCGATGATGTCCTGGAGCTCCTTGTTGCGCTGCAGGATCGACTTCACCTGGGTGGCGACCTCGTAGTGGTCCTGGCCCACGTAGCGCGGGTCGAGGATGCGCGACGTCGAGGTCAGCGGGTCGACGGCCGGGTACAGACCCTTGGAGGCGATCTCGCGGGAGAGCTCGGTCGTCGCGTCGAGGTGCGCGAACGTCGTGGCCGGGGCCGGGTCGGTGTAGTCGTCGGCCGGCACGTAGATCGCCTGCAGCGAGGTGATCGAGTGGCCGCGCGTCGAGGTGATGCGCTCCTGGAGGATGCCCATCTCGTCGGCGAGGTTCGGCTGGTAGCCCACCGCGGAGGGCATGCGGCCGAGCAGCGTCGACACCTCGGAGCCCGCCTGCGTGAAGCGGAAGATGTTGTCGATGAACAGCAGCACGTCCTGCTTCTGCACGTCGCGGAAGTACTCCGCCATCGTCAGACCCGTCAGGGCGATGCGCAGACGCGTGCCCGGCGGCTCGTCCATCTGGCCGAAGACGAGGGCCGTCTTGTCGAAGACGCCCGCCTCCTCCATCTCGTGGATGAGGTCGTTGCCCTCACGGGTGCGCTCGCCGACACCGGCGAACACCGACACGCCGCCGTGGTCCTGCGCGACGCGCTGGATCATCTCCTGGATGAGGACGGTCTTGCCGACGCCCGCACCGCCGAACAGGCCGATCTTGCCGCCCTGGACGTACGGGGTGAGCAGGTCGATGACCTTGATGCCCGTCTCGAACATCGACGTCTTGGACTCGAGGTCCTTGAACGCCGGCGCCTTGCGGTGGATGGGCCAGCGCTCGGTGACCTCGAGCTTCTCGCCCTCCTTGAGGTTGAGGACGTTGCCCGTCACGTCGAAGACGCGGCCCTTGGTGATGTCGCCGACGGGCACCGTGATCGGCGAGCCCGTGTCGGTGACGGTGGCGCCACGGACCAGGCCGTCGGTGGGCTTGAGCGCGATGGCGCGCACGAGCGAGTCACCGAGGTGCTGGGCGACCTCGAGCGTCAGCGTGAAGGTCTTCTCGCCCTCGCCCTGGGAGGACAGGTCGATGTCGACGGTGAGCGCGTTGTAGATGTCGGGGATCGCGTCCTCGGGGAACTCGATGTCCACGACGGGGCCGATCACTCGAGCGACGCGGCCCGTGCCGGGCCCGCTGGTGCGCTCGACCGGGGAGTCCACGGTGGTGGCGGTCATTGCTTGCCTCGCTTCGAAAAGGTCGTCTGGGTCTTGTTGGTCGGCGCCACGGCGCTCAGTGTGAGGCCGCGAGGGCGTCGGCACCCGAGACGATCTCGCTGATCTCCTGGGTGATGTCCGCCTGGCGGGCCTGGTTCGCCAGGCGCGTGTAGGTACGGATCAGGTCCTCGGCGTTGTCGGTCGCCGTGTGCATCGCGCGCTGGCGGGAGGCCAGCTCGGACGCCGCAGCCTCCAGCAGGAAGCTGAACAGGCGGCTGCGCACGTAGCGCGGCAGCAGCGTGTCGAGCACCACCTCGGCCGACGGCTCGAAGTCGTACAGCGGCTCGACGTCGTCGTGCTCGTTGACGCCCTCCACGACCTCGAGCGGGAGCATCCGCACCACGCGCGGGCGCTGCGTCACCATGTTCACGAACTGCGTGTACACGACGTGCAGCTCGGCGACGCCGCCCTCGGCGGCCGGGGCCTCGAAGCGCCCCAGCAGCGCGTCCGCGATCTCGTTGGCGACCTCCGGCGTCGGGTTGTCCGAGCCGTAGGCCCACTGCCCCTCGAGCGAGCGCCCGCGGTAGCGGTAGTACGAGACGGCGCGGCGCCCGGCCACGAACAGGTCGGGCTCCTTGCCCTCACGGTCGAGGCGCTCGAGCAGGCGCTCCGTCTCGCGGATGATCGCCGCCGAGTACGCCCCGGCCATGCCGCGGTCGGACGCGATGACGAGCACCGCGACGCGGTTGGTGTCGTGGCGCGGCTCCGTCAGCGGGTGGTCGGTGTGCGCGTGCAGGGCGACGGCCGACACGGCTCGCGTGATGGCCTGTGCGAAGGGGGTCGCGGCCGCCACGCGGGCGCGAGCCTTGCCGATGCGGGACGCCGCGATCAGCTCCTGCGCACGGAACATCTTCTTGAGCGACTGCGTCGACTTGATCCGCTGCCTGTAGACGCGCTGGGATCCTCCGGCCATGCGTCAGGCCCTCTTGCCCGTGACGATCTGCTCCTGCTCGATCTCCACGTCGCCCTCGTCGGACGCACCGCCGACGAGCGGGGTGCCGTCGCCCTTGAGGAAGCCCTTGCGGAAGTCGTCGACGGCCGCGGCCAGCGCCTCCTCCGTGTCGTTCTCGAGCTTGCCCGTGGTGGCGATGGTGGTCAGCACGTCCGTGGTGCGGCGCAGGTGGTCGATCAGGCCGGACTCGAACCGCTTGATGTCCTCGACGGGGACGTCGTCCAGGCGGCCCTTGGTGCCGGTCCAGATCGCGGCGACCTGGTCCTCGACCGGGTACGGCGTGTACTGCGGCTGCTTGAGGAGCTCCATGAGCGCGGCGCCGCGGGCCAGCTGGCCACGGCTCGCCGCGTCCAGGTCGGACGCGAACATCGCGAACGCCTCGAGCGAGCGGTACTGGGCCAGCTCGAGCTTCAGCGTGCCGGCGACCTTCTTCATGGCCTTGATCTGGGCGTCACCGCCAACGCGGGACACCGAGATGCCGACGTCCACGGCGGGGCGCTGGTCGGCGTTGAAGAGGTCGGACTGCAGGAAGATCTGGCCGTCCGTGATGGAGATGACGTTGGTCGGGATGTAGGCCGAGACGTCGTTCGCCTTCGTCTCGATCATCGGCAGACCGGTCATCGAGCCCGCGCCCAGCTCGTCCGAGAGCTTCGCACAACGCTCGAGCAGACGGGAGTGCAGGTAGAAGACGTCACCGGGGTACGCCTCGCGGCCCGGCGGGCGGCGCAGCAGCAGCGACACGGCGCGGTAGGCCTCGGCCTGCTTCGACAGGTCGTCGAAGATGATCAGGACGTGCTTGCCCTGGTACATCCAGTGCTGGCCGATGGCCGAGCCGGTGTACGGGGCGAGGTACTTGTAGCCGGCCGGGTCGGAGGCCGGGGCCGCGACGATGGTCGTGTACTCCAGCGCGCCGGCGTCCTCGAGGGCGCCGCGCACGGAGGCGATGGTCGAGCCCTTCTGGCCGATGGCGACGTAGATGCAGCGGACCTGCTTCGACGGGTCGCCCGTCTCCCAGTTGGCCTTCTGGTTGATGATCGTGTCGATCGCGATGGCCGTCTTGCCGGTCTGGCGGTCGCCGATGATCAGCTGACGCTGGCCGCGGCCGATCGGGATCATCGAGTCGATGGCCTTGATGCCGGTCTGCAGCGGCTCGTGCACCGACTTGCGCTGCATGACGCCGGGGGCCTGCAGCTCGAGCGCGCGGCGGCCGTCAATGCCGTCGATCTCGCCGAGCCCGTCGATCGGGGTGCCCAGCGGGTCGACCACGCGGCCGAGGTAGCCCTCGCCCACGGGGACCGAGAGCACCTCGCCGGTGCGGCGGACCTCCTGGCCCTCCTCGATGCCGGTGAAGTCACCGAGCACGACGACGCCGATCTCGCGCACGTCGAGGTTGAGCGCGAGGCCGAGCGTGCCGTCCTCGAAGCGGAGCAGCTCGTTGGCCATGGCGCCGGGCAGACCCTCGACGTTGGCGATGCCGTCGGCGGCGAGCGTGACCCGGCCGACCTCTTCGGTCACGGGCCCGTCGGGCTCGTAGGACTTCACGAAGCTGTCCAGCGCGGCCCGGATCTCCTCCGGCCGGATCGTCAGCTCAGCCATTGATCTTCTTCTCCTGTAGGTCTTAACCGGCCAGCCGGCGGCGGGCGTCGGCGAGTCGGGACAGCACGGTGTTGTCGACGACGTCGGCGCCGACCTGGATGCGCAGGCCGCCCACGAGGGACGGGTCCACGCTCACGTAGACCTGCACCGCGGCGCCGTAGGCCCGCTCGAGCAGGGCGCCGAGGCGCTGGGTCTGGGCGTCCGAGAGCTCGTTGGCGCTGGTCACGGTCGCGACCAGCAGCGAGCGGCGCTCGGCGATGACGTTGCCGACGGCGACGAGCACCGCGACGAAGCGGCGGCCGCGCAGGGCCGTGGTGGCCCGTCGCGCGAGCGACGTCGTCACCGGGTCGGCCTTGCCGGCGAGCAGCGCGTCCACGAGGGCGGCGCGGCGCTCGGGCTTGGTCGTCGGGTCGGACAGCACCTGCCGCGCCTCCCGCTGCCCCTGCAGGGCGCGGGTGATGCGGAAGAGCTCGTTCTCGACCGTCTCGAGTGCACCCCGGGACTCGGCGCTGGCGAGCACCGCGGACAGCGCGATGCGCTCCACGGCGTCGGCCAGGTCGCCGGCCGCCGACCAGCGGGAGCCCGCCAGCGAGCGGACCAGGTCGACGACGCGAGGGTCGAAGCCGTTCGCGAGCACGTGGCCCGCGACGGACTCCTTCGACGCCGCCGGGAGCGACGGGTCGGTGAGCGTACGACGCAGGGCACCGGACGAGTCCAGCGCGTCGACGACGGCGAAGAGCTCTTCGCCGAGCGCCGCCGCGCCCTCGCCCGCAGCGCGCAGCACCGGCTCGAAGCGCTCCTGCGCCGAAGCCAGCGATGCTCCGCTCGTGCCGCGCATCAGCCCTCCGCCCCGGCCGAGACCTGGGACGCCTCGAGCTCGTCGAGGAACCGGTCGACGACGCGCGACTGCACGGCCGAGTCGGCGAGCGACTCGCCGACGATCTTCGACGCGAGCTGCGTGGCGAGGTCGCCGACGTCGTTGCGCAGCGACACGGCGGCCGCCTGACGCTCGGCCTCGATCTGGCGCTGGGCGGCCTCCGCGATGCGGGCCGCCTCCTCGGTGGCCTTGACGCGGTGCTCGGCGACGATCGCCTTGCCCTCCTCGCGGGCGTCCTCGCGCGTGCGCGCAGCCTCGGCGCGCGCCTGGGCGAGGAGCTCTTCCTGGCGGGCCTTCGCCTCGTCAGCCGCAGCCTGGGCCTGCTCGGCCTTGGCCATCCCGCCCTCGATCTTGGCGGCGCGCTCGTCGAGCACGGCCTGGAGCTTGGGCAGGGCGAGCTTGCGGAAGACGACGGCGATGACCACGACCACCACGAGGGACCAGATGATGTCGGCCCACTCGGGGATGAGCGGGCTGTGCTCAGCCCCGGCGGCCGTCATCACCGCCCCGTACTGGGTCAGCGTGGTCATCACGGGACGATGAAGCCGGCGACCAGGCCGAGAAGGGCGAGGACCTCGACGAACGCGACACCGATGAACATGGTGGTGCGCAGCTGGCCGGAGACCTCGGGCTGGCGCGCCATGCCCTCGATGGTCTTGCCGATGAGGATGCCCAGGCCGATGCCGGGGCCGACGGCGGCGAGGCCGTACCCGACGGTGCCGATGTTGCCGGTGATGGCAGCGAGGTTGGAGACGTCCACGGGGTTTCCTTCCGTTGGGCGCCGCCCCGGGACGGGGCCGGCGTCGCGTTGTTGGTGCGTCGTTGAGGTGGTGCTTCGGGGCGAGGTGCGACGAGCCGGGAGGCTCAGTGCTCCTCGACCGACAGGTTGATGTAGACGGCGGCGAGGATCGCGAACACGTACGCCTGCAGCGCGGCGACGAACGCCTCGAACAGGAAGAACGCGAAGCCCGCGATGAGCGTCCCGGCGCCGAAGAGCTTCATGCCGCCGTCGGACGTGAAGAAGAAGTACTGGGTGGCCACGAAGCAGATCGCGAGCATCAGGTGCCCGGCGACCATGTTGGCGAGGAGTCGGATGGCGAGCGTCGCGGGACGCAGCACGAACACCTGCAGGAACTCGATCGGCGCGAGCAGGATGTACAGCGGCCACGGGACGCCCGGCGGGAGCAGCGAGCTCTTGAGGAACGAGCCGACGCCGTGGTGGGCCTTGACGCCGGCCCACAGGTACGTGCCGTAGACCCAGAGGGCCAGCACGAGCGGCAGGCCGATCACCGAGGTGCCGGCGATGTTGAGGAACGGCACGATGCCCGTGATGTTCATGAACAGCACGGTGCAGAAGATCGTCGCCAGCAGCGGGAAGTACTTCTTGCCGAGCTTCTCGCCCAGCACCTCGATCGCGATCTGGTGGCGGACGAAGTCGAGCACGTACTCGACGGCCGCCTGGAAGCGCCCCGGCACGACCTTGGCCCGGCGGGCGGCGATCGTCACGATGAGCACCAGCGCGATGGCCGCGACGAAGCGGACCAGCATGATGCGGTTGACCTCGAACGGCGTGCCCGCGAAGAGCACCGCCGACGGGAAGAAGTCCCCGATCGTGGGCGCGTGGAACCCACCGTCACCCTGGGGGGCGGCGAGCAGGAGGGGCGTCAGGGACGTGGACAGGATGACTCCTGAAGATCGATAAGTCCGGGTGCACCACAACACCTTGTGGGTACGCCGTCGGACCGGGCCGTCATGGATTCGCGCACAGCCTACTAGATCATCTGGCGTGGTCCGCTCGGTGAGATGGCTCAGGATGACCGATATTCCGCGGCTTGTGAATCCGTGCACAAACGGTTGCCCGAGGCACCCGGATGGGTGTACTCCTGGGGGCCTCCCAGCGTGTGGTCAGGCCGCTACGGCTGCACGTACGGGATGCGCCCGCGCGACACGGCGCGGTAGTCGAGCAGCGCCGAGCCGATCGCACCCACGGCGACCACCGCGAACAGCACCCACGGCTGGTAGAAGTCGCGGCCGCGCAGCACCGACAGCACCACGATCAGCACCACGAGCTTCGCGGCCCACGCGCCCATGACGACGCCCGCCATGGTGGTGGGGCTCGCCCCGACGGTGCGCATCATCGACACGATCGTCGTCGCGCAGAAGAACCCCGCGAGGGCCGCCCCGACGAGCGCCCCCCACACCCCCGCCGTGCCGGCCACGAGGGCCCCGACCACGACGCCCAGCACGGCGAGCGCGAGGACGAACAGGACGGTGTCGCGCAGGGCCTTGCGCAGCACCTTGCGCTCGGGCGCGTTGGTGTCCGGAGCGTTGGTCTCGGGGGTGGGGGCGTCGGTCATCGGGTCCGTCCTCGGGAGTGGGTGGGGGCGGCGGGGCGGACGACGGGCAGGGCGCCCGTCGCGACGTCGTCGTCGAGGATGCGGCCGCGCGTGCGCAGCGGGCCGAGGGTCAGCAGGAGCGCGGCGAGCGCGGCGATGCAGGTGCCGGCCAGCACGTTCTGCCACGGCCAGCGCACCAGGGCCGCGCCGCCGAACGCGAACACGGCGGTCCACACGTAGAGGATCACCACGGCGCGACGGTGGGAGTGGCCGAGCGCGAGCATGCGGTGGTGCAGGTGCATGCGGTCGGGGTGGAACGGCGACTTGCCGCTCGCCAGGCGGCGCACCACGGCCATCGACATGTCGAGGATGGGCAGCACCAGCACCGCCACGGGCAGCAGCAGCGGCACGTAGGCGGGCACGCTCTGGGCGCCGGACATGGCGTCAGGGTTGATCTGGCCGGTCACCGAGATCGTGGCCCCGGCGAGCACCAGGCCCAGCACCATCGACCCGGAGTCGCCCATGAAGATGTGCGACGGGTGGAAGTTGTGCGGCAGGAACCCCAGGCAGGCGCCCACGAGCACCGCGATCATGAGGGACGCGAGCGAGGCGTAGTCCTGCGGGCTGGCCTGCTGCGTGAGCCCGTACGTGTACAGGAACAGGGCCGAGCCGCCGATCGCGATGATCCCGGCCGCGAGCCCGTCGAGCCCGTCCACGAAGTTCACCGCGTTCATCGTGGCGACGACGACGAAGATCGTCATGAGCAGCGACAGCCGGGACCCGGGGATGGTGAGCTGCCCTGGGAAGGGCCACGTGGTCAGCTGCACCTGCATGATCGCCATGAACCCGGCGGCCAGCACCTGCCCGGCCAGCTTGGTCATCCAGTCGAGGTCCCAGACGTCGTCGGCCCAGCCCAGCAGCGCGACGATGACGGCGGCCCCGACGATGCCCCAGACCTCGCGCTCGGCGAAGACGCCCTCGAGGAACGGCATGCGGGACGCGACCAGCACGGCCACGACGATGCCGCCGAGCATCGCCAGGCCGCCCAGCCGCGGGGTGGGCAGCGTGTGCACGTCGCGGTCGCGCACGGCCGAGATGGCGTGCGTGCGCCGGGCGACCCAGCGGGCCACCGGCGTCGACAGGTACGTGACGGCCGCAGCCACCAGCAGCAGGAGGAGGTAGACCCTCACGCGTCGGCCTCCAGCCCGGGCACGACCTCGCGCAGGCGCTCGACGCCGATCGCCCCGGCGCGCACCAGGCGCGGCGGCGTCACCGTCGCGTCCACGATCGTGGAGACGTCGCCCGAGACGGGCCCGCCGTCGAGGTAGACGGACACGACCGAGCCGAGCTGCTCGCGCGCGGCGGCGACGTCGAGCGGGGCCGGCTGGCCGGCGCGCTGTGCACCGGTGACGGCGAGCGGCCCGGTGCGCCGCAGCAGGGCCAGAGCCGCCGGGTGGTCGGGCATGCGGAGCGCGACGGTGCCGCGCGCGTCGCCCAGGTCCCACTGCAGCGACGGCTGCGCCGCCAGGACCAGGGTGAGGGCCCCGGGCCAGAACGCCGCGGCCAGGGCGCGGGCGTCGGCGCTCACGTCGGAGGCGAGCCCGTCGAGCGTGCGCACGTCGGGGATGAGCACGGGCGGCGCGGTGCGGTCGGCCCGTCCCTTGGCGGTGCCGATCGACGCGACGGCGTCGGCGTCGAAGGCCTCGGCAGCCACCCCGTACACGGTGTCGGTGGGGAGCACCACCAGGCCGCCACGACGGACCGCGTTCACGGCCTCGTCGATCGCGGCGCCCCAGGTGTTCGGGTCGGTGACGTCGCGGACGACGTCGGGCACGCTGCTCACGTGATCAGTCTTCCACGGGCGCGGGCGCCTTCCGGGCGACGGCCATGCGCGGGCGCCCGGTGAGGTCGTCGCGCGTCGCCGCCGCGTCGAACGCGCCGACGGCGTCCACCATGGCGCGGGCGGCGGCATCCTGCACCTCGGCGTGCTCCATGACGTACAGGCCGCCGGGCCGCAGCAGGCGAGCGGCCGCCGCGGTGACGCCGCGCGGCACCTCGAGCCCGTCGGCGCCGAGCCCGTAGAGGGCCACGGCCGGGTCGTGGTTCGCGACCTCGGGGTCGCGCGGCACGGCGTCGGACGGCACGTAGGGCGGGTTCGACACGACGACGTCGACCGTCCCGTCGAGCTCGTGGAGCGCAGTGCGCGCGTCGCCGCGCACCAGGACGACGCCGCTCCCGGCGAGGTTGCGGGCGGCCCACGCGTGCGCGTCGGCGTCGAGCTCGACGGCGTGCACCGCCGCGCCCGGCACCTCGGTCGCGACGGCGAGCGCGATGGCGCCGGACCCGGTGCACAGGTCGACGACGACGGCGCTCCCCCGCGCGGCGACCACCCGGGCCGCCTCGTCGATCGCGACCTGGGCGACCTGCTCCGTCTCGGGCCGCGGCACGAAGACGCCGGGACCCACGGCCAGCTCGACGTGCCGGAACGGCGCCACCCCGGTCAGGTGCTGGAGCGGCTCGCGCACGGCGCGGCGTTCGACCAGGGCGTGGAAGGCGGCGGCGTCGTCGGCGGCGACCGGGCCGTCCAGCACCAGCCGCGCGGCGAGACGCCCGCGGTCCAGGCGCAGCACGTGGCCCAGCAGCAGCTCCGCGTCCACGCGCGGCGTCGCGACGCCCGCGGCCGCGAGCGTCGCGGCGGCCTGGGCGACCAGGCCGCGCGGACCGACGTCAGTCACCGAGCGACTCCAGGCGTGCGGCCTCGTCGGCATCGATCGCCGAGCGGACCACCGGCTCCAGGTCGCCGGCCAGCACGTGGTCGAGGTTGTAGGCCTTGTACCCGGTGCGGTGGTCGGCGATGCGGTTCTCGGGGAAGTTGTAGGTGCGGATCCGCTCCGAGCGGTCCACGGTGCGCACCTGCGAGCGGCGCAGGTCCGCCGCCTCCGCGGCGGCGGCCTCCTGCTGCGCCGCGAGCAGGCGGGCCCGCAGCACGCGCATGGCCTGCTCCTTGTTCTGCAGCTGCGACTTCTCGTTCTGCATCGAGACGACGATGCCCGTGGGCAGGTGCGTGATGCGCACGGCCGAGTCGGTCGTGTTGACCGACTGCCCGCCCGGGCCCGACGAGCGGTAGACGTCGATGCGCAGGTCGTTCGGGTCGATCTCGACCTCGCCCGGGTCGTCGACCTCGGGGAACACGAGGACGCCCGCGGCCGACGTGTGGATGCGGCCCTGCGTCTCCGTCACGGGCACGCGCTGGACGCGGTGGACGCCGCCCTCGTACTTGAGGTGGGCCCACACGCCGTCGCCCGGGTCGCTCACGGAGCGCGCCTTGATGGCCACCTGGACGTCCTTGTAGCCGCCCAGGTCGGTGTCGGTGGCCTCGAGCACCTGGGTGGACCAGCCCTTGTGCTCGGCGTAGCGCAGGTACATGCGCAGCAGGTCGCCCGCGAAGAGCGCCGACTCCTCGCCGCCCTCGCCGGCCTTGATCTCGAGGATGACGTCGCGGCCGTCGTCGGGGTCGCGCGGGATGAGCACGCGGCGCAGGTGCTCCGCGGCGTCGTCGCGGGCCGACTCCAGTGCGGGGAGCTCGGCCCTGTACTCGTCGTCGAGCTCCGCGAGCTCGGCGGCGGCCTCGGCGTCGTCGCGCGCGGACTCCCACGCGCGGTACGCCTCCACCACCTGGTTCAGCTCCGCGTACCGGCGCCCGAGGGTGCGGGCGCGCCCGGCGTCGGCGTGGACGGCGGGGTCGGCGAGGGCGCGCTCGATCTCACCGTGCTCGTCCAGCAAGGGCTGGACGGCGTCAAAGGCATCGGACACGGCACGCTCCGTGAGGTAGGACCGGGGTGGGGATAAAGCAACAGCGCCGGTGATCCGGCCCGACTGCCCCTGGAGAGGTTGGCGGGTGGATCACCGGCGCTGAGAGGAAGCTACTTGGCGGCCTTCTTGCCGTAGCGAGCCTCGAAGCGGGCCACGCGGCCACCGGTGTCGAGGATCTTCTGCTTGCCCGTGTAGAACGGGTGGCACGCGCTGCAGACCTCGACGGAGATGTGCCCGCCGGTCTCCGTGGTGCGCGTGACGAAGGAGTTGCCGCAGGTGCACGTGATCTGCGTGACCACGTACTCGGGGTGGATACCGGACTTCATGATGCTCCTTGGTGAGATGCCACCGGGTCGCCCCGCTTTCTGCGGGCCGTGAACCGGTTGGCCGACAGAACATTATGCCCGACGGCGCCCCGAACCGGAAACCGGCTCCGGTCCGCCGTAGGCTCCGGCCCATGCCCAGAACGCTCATCGTCACCAACGACTTCCCTCCCCGGCGAGGCGGTATCGAGTCGTTCGTGCGCGCGCTCGCGGACCGCCTCGGCGACGTCGTCGTCTACACCGCCTCGATGCCCGGGTCCGAGGAGGTCGACGCGGCCCTCCCCTACCCCGTGATCCGCGACCGCACCGGGACGCTGCTGCCCACGCGGCGGGTGCGCGCCGCCGTCGTGCGGACGCTGCGCGAGCACGGGTGCGACCGGGTGCTCATCGGGTCGTCGGTGCCCCTCGGGCTGCTGGCCCCCGCGCTGCGCGAGGCCGGCGCGCAGCGGATCCTCGCCGTCACGCACGGGCACGAGGTGTGGTGGTCGCGGCTGCCCGGCACGCGCCAGGCGCTGCGCCGCGTGGGCGACGCCGTCGACGTGCTCACCGACATCTCCGACTGGACGCGGGCGCAGATCGGGCGTGCTCTCTCGCCCGCGGGCCGCGCCAAGCAGACGCGCATGGCGCCCGGCGTGGACACGTCGCACTTCTTCCCCGGTTCCGGCGGCGCCGCCGTGCGGTCGTCTCTCGGGCTGACGGCCGAGGACCGCGTGGTCGTGTGCGCCGCCCGCCTGGTGCCGCGCAAGGGGCAGGACACCATGATCGACGCGTGGCCCGCGGTGCTGGCCGCCGTGCCCCGCGCGCGCCTCGTCGTCGTCGGCGACGGGCCGCACCGTGCCGCACTCGAGAAGCGTGCGGCGCAGCGAGGCGTCACGGCGGACGTGACGTTCGTCGGGTCGGTGCCGTGGGAGCAGATGCCGGCCTACATGGACGCGGCGGACGTGTTCGCGATGCCGTCGCGCTCACGCCTGGCGGGCCTCGAGCCGGAGGGGCTCGGGATCGTGTTCCTCGAGGCGGCGGCCTGCGGCAAGCCCGTCATCGTGGGACGCAGCGGAGGCGCCCCGGAGGCGACGCGCGACGGTGAGACGGGCTACGTCGTCGACCCGCGCTCGCCGCGGGAGGTCGCGGCGCGCGTCGTCGAGCTGCTGACGGACCGCGACAAGGCCGCGGCGATGGGCGCGAAGGGCCGCGACTGGGTGCACGCGAGCTGGCAGTGGGACCAGGTGGGCGCGACGGCGCGCCGCCTGCTGGACCTGCCCTGACCCGCTGACGAGGCGAGAGGGCCGGAAACGTGTCCGGGCCACCGCGGGGCAATCCCCGCGGTGGCCCGGACAGGCTCTGGCGCTGAGGCGTCAGACGGTCTCGCCCGCGTTCTCGTCCTGGAGGCCACCCGGGGTGGTCTTCTGGACGTGGAGCAGGAACTCGACGTTCGTCTTCGTCTTCTTCAGCTGGCCGAGCAGCAGCTCGATCGACTGCTGGGTGTCCAGCGCGCCGAGCAGGCGGCGCAGCTTGTAGACGATCTGCAGCTCGTCACGGCCCATGAGGATCTCCTCACGGCGCGTGCCCGACGCGTTGACGTCCACGGCCGGGAAGATGCGCTTGTCCGCGAGGTTGCGGGACAGGCGCAGCTCCATGTTTCCGGTGCCCTTGAACTCCTCGAAGATGACCTCGTCCATCTTCGACCCGGTCTCCACGAGCGCCGAGGCGAGGATGGTGAGCGAGCCACCGTTCTCGATGTTGCGGGCGGCACCGAAGAACTTCTTCGGCGGGTAGAGCGCCGCGGCGTCCACACCACCCGACAGGATGCGGCCCGACGCCGGGGCGGCCAGGTTGTAGGCACGGCCCAGGCGGGTGATCGAGTCGAGCAGCACGACGACGTCCTGGCCCAGCTCCACGAGGCGCTTGGCGCGCTCGATGGCGAGCTCGGCGACGATCGTGTGGTCGGACGCGGGGCGGTCGAACGTCGAGGCGATGACCTCGCCCTTGACCGACCGCTCCATGTCGGTGACCTCTTCGGGCCGCTCGTCCACGAGCACCACCATGAGGTGGACCTCGGGGTTGTTCGCGGTGATCGAGTTGGCGATCTGCTGCATGATGATCGTCTTGCCGGCCTTGGGCGGCGCGACGATGAGGCCGCGCTGGCCCTTGCCGATCGGCGCGACGATGTCGATCACGCGCGGCGTCAGCTTGGTGGCCTCGGGGTTCTCCAGGCGCAGCCGCTCCTGCGGGTACAGGGGCGTGAGCTTGGTGAACTCGGGGCGCTGCCGCGACTCGTCGGGCGTCATGCCGTTGACCGAGTCGAGGCGCACCAGCGCGTTGTACTTCGAGCGCGCGGTGTTGCCCTGCGGCTGCTGCTCGCCCTCGCGCGGCTGGCGGATCGCGCCGACGATCGCGTCGCCGCGACGCAGGCCGGCCCGCTTGACCTGGTTGAGGGAGACGTAGACGTCGTTCGGGCCGGGCAGGTAGCCGCTGGTGCGCACGAACGCGTAGTTGTCCAGGATGTCGAGCACGCCGGCGACGGGCAGCAGCACGTCGTCCTCGCGCACCTCGACGTCCTCGCCGCCGACGACGTCGACCTGGCCGCCGCGCGGGTTGCGGCCGCGCTTGCGGTCACGCCCGCGGTCGCGGCCACGACGGCGGCGCGAGCCGCGGTCGTCGTCCGGGCCGTAGCCGTGGTCGCCGTCGAAGGAGCGGTTGCCGCCGTCGTTCTGCTGGCGGTTCTGGCCCTGGCCCTGGGCGTTGCCGCCCTGCTGGCGCTGGCCCTGGCCCTGCTGGCCCTGGCTCTGGCCCTGCTGGTTCTGGTTCTGGTTCTGGCCGTTCTGCCCCTGGCCGCGCTGGCGCTGCTGGCGGGGAGCGGCAACCGCGTCGGCGAGCGCCTCGAGGCGCGCGGCGCGGTCGGCGTCGTTGGCGGTGCGCTGGGACCCGGAGCGCTCGGCGCGCTCGGCCCGCTCGGTGGCGGGCGCGGCGGCCGCGGGCGCCTCGGCGGCAGCGGGAGCGGGAGCGGCGGCGGCCTCGGAGGAGGCGTCGGCGCCGGCCGGGCGGGTGACGCGGCGCGAGCGGCGCGCGGCGGGGGCCTCGGAGGAGGCGTCGGCGCGCACGACGGGCGCGGAGGTCGCCGCGGCGGCGACGGGCGCAGCTGCGCCACCGTTGCCGCCCGTGCGGCCTGCGCTGAGGGCCTCGACGAGGTCGCCCTTGCGCATCTTGGACGTGCCCTTGATCCCGGCCTGGGAGGCCAGCGCCTGGAGCTCGGCGAGCTTCATCGAGCTCAGGGACCCGGAAGCGTTGCCCCGGGTTTCTGTGGTGTCTGTCACGAATGACCCCTTGTTGGCGGGGCGTCCGGCGGTGTCGCCGGGACGCATGAACCTCGCGTCAGCAGTACAGCGACGTCACTGACTCCGGTTCGTCGGCCTTCGCCCTCTTTGCCTGCTGCTCCCGCCCACGGGACAGTGCAGGGGCTGCGCTGCGTGCGCGGATGAAGTGGGGGTGGCGCGGAGGTCGGCCAGCGTCGTGTGTCTGGATGACGAGAGACGGCCGATGCCTGAAGGCTCATTGCGATGCTACCACCGCAAAGCCGGGGTCAAGGAGCCTGCAGCACACGGCGCGCCCGCGCACCGTCCGTGTCGATGCCAGGCCGCAGGGCGCGCCATCCGGCGACGCCGTCCACCAGCCCCGCGAGCGTGGCGTCGAGCGCGGGGACCTGCTCGGCCGGGCTGAGCACGAGCACCGTGGGGCCGGCGCCGGAGATCGTGGCGGCGTGCCCCTCGGCGCGCAGCGCCCGCAGCAGCTCGGACGACGCCGCCATCACGCCGGCCCGGTAGCCCTGGTGCAGCTTGTCCTCGGTGGCGTCGAGCAGCAGCTCGGGGCGGCGGGCGAGCGCCTCGACCAGCAGCGCGGAGCGGCCCGCGTTGAAGGCGGCGTCGGAGTGCGGCACGTGGGTGGGCAGCACGGCCCTGGCCCGCGACGTCGCCAGCCGCGCGTCGGGCACCAGCACCGTCGCGACGATCGACGGGTCGACGGCGAGGTCGACCGCGCGGGGGCCGTCGTCGTCCTGCCACGCCACCGTGGCGCCGCCGGCGATGGCCGGGGCGGCGTTGTCGGGGTGGCCCTCGAACTCCGTGGCGATCGCGAGCACGCCGCGCGAGTCGAGGGCGCGCGGGTCGGACAGCAGCGCCCGCGCAGCCACGATCCCGGCCACGACGGCCGCAGCCGAGGACCCGAGCCCGCGGCCGTGCGGGATGGAGTTGGAGCACGTCATGCGCAGCCCGGTCTGCGACACGCCCATGACGTCGAGCGTGTGCCGCAGCGCGCGCACCACCAGGTGCTCGGCGTCGGTGGGCACCTGCCCGGCCCCCTCGCCGTACACGTCGACGACCACGTCGTCGGACGCGACCAGGCGCACCTCGAGCTCGTCGTACAGCGCCAGCGCGAGGCCGAGCGCGTCGAAGCCCGGCCCCAGGTTGGCGCTGGTGGCGGGGACCCGCACGACGACGTGGTCGGCTCCGAGCTGCATGCTCAGAGGCCCAGGGCGTCGGCGATGCTCACGACGTCGGCCGTCACGCGCACCGGGGTGACCTCGCCGCCGTCGGGCGTGCGCAGGGCCCAGGACGGGTCCTTGAGACCGTGGCCGGTGACCGTGATGACGATGCGGGCGCCGGCGGGGACCAGCCCGGCCGCCGCGCGCTTGAGCACGCCCGCCACACCGGCGGCCGACGCGGGCTCGACGAACACGCCCACCTCGGCCGACAGGATGCGGTGCGCGGCGAGGATCTCCTCGTCGGTCACGGCCTCGATCACGCCGCCCGACTCGTCACGCGCGGCCACGGCCTGCTCCCACGAGGCGGGGTTGCCGATGCGGATCGCCGTGGCGATGGTCTCGGGCTCGTCGATCGGGTGGCCGGCCACGATGGGCGCGGCGCCCGCGGCCTGGAAGCCCCACATGACCGGCGCCTTCGACGCGTCGCCCGACGCGGCGTACTCGAGGAAGCCCTTGCGGTAGGCGGTGATGTTGCCGGCGTTGCCGACGGGCAGGGCATGGATGTCGGGGGCGTCGCCGAGGGCGTCGACGATCTCGAACGCGCCCGTCTTCTGGCCCTCGATGCGGTCCGGGTTCACCGAGTTCACGAGCTCGACCGGGTAGGCCTCGGCGAGCTTGCGCGCGGCGACGAGGCAGTCGTCGAAGTTGCCGTCGACCTGCAGCAGCCGGGCGCCGTGGGCGATCGCCTGCGAGAGCTTGCCCATCGCGATCTTGCCGTCCGGCACCAGCACCGCGCACGTCATCCCGGCGCGCGTGGCGTACGCGGCGGCCGAGGCCGACGTGTTGCCGGTCGAGGCGCACACGACGGCCTTCGCGCCGCGGCCGGCGGCGGCGGAGATCGCCGTCGTCATGCCGCGGTCCTTGAAGGAGCCCGTCGGGTTCATGCCCTCGACCTTGACCCAGACGCTGGCGCCGGTGCGGGCCGAGAGCGCCGGGGCGGCGACGAGCGGCGTGCCGCCCTCGCCCAGGGTCACGATCTCCTGCTGGACGTGCTCGGGCAGACGGTCGGCGTACTCACGGATGACGCCCTGCCACTGGTGTGCCACGGGGTTCAGGCTCCTTCGACTCGCAGGACGGACACGACGTCGCGCACCGGCTCGAGGCGGGCGACGGCGTCGACGGTGGCCGCGAGCGAGGCCTCGCGCGCGGCATGGGTGGTGATGAGCAGGTGGGCGACGTCGCCCTGCGACGGCGCCTGGCGCACGGTGTCGATGGACACGCCGTGGTCGGCCAGCAGGCCCGCGACCTGCGCGAGCACGCCGGGGCGGTCGTCGACGTCGAGGCGCAGCTGGTAGCGCGCGATCGCCGCGGCGGCGGGCAGCACGGGGAACGCCTGGTCCTTGGACTCGCGCAGCCCCTTGCCACCGGTGAGGCGGCGGCGGGCCGCGGAGACGACGTCGCCCAGCACGGCCGACGCCGTCGGGCGGCCGCCGGCACCCTGGCCGTAGAACATGAGCGGGCCCGCGCCGTCGGCCTCGACGAACACCGCGTTGAACGCGCCGCGGACGGCGGCCAGCGGGTGGTCGGCGGGCACGAGCGCCGGGTGGACGCGCACGGAGATCTCGCCGTCGTCGACCGGGCCGATCACCTCGGCGACGGCGAGCAGCTTGATGACGTGGCCCGTCTTCTGCGCCCACGCGACGTCGGCCGCGGTGACGGACCGGATGCCCTCCCGCGCGACGTCGTTGATGGACACGCGCGTGTGGAACGCCAGGCTGGCGAGGATCGCGGCCTTCGAGGCGGCGTCGAAGCCGTCGACGTCGGCCGTCGGGTCGGCCTCGGCGAAGCCCAGCGCCTGGGCCTCCTTGACCGCCTGGTCGAGCTCGAGGCCCTCGGTGGTCATCTTGTCGAGCACGAAGTTGGTGGTGCCGTTGACGATGCCCAGGATGCGGCGCACGTGGTCGCCCGCGAGCGACTCGCGGATCGGCCGGATGATCGGGATCGCGCCGGCGACGGCGGCCTCGTAGGAGAGGTCGACGCCTGCGGCGTCCGCGGCCTCGAACAGCTCCGGGCCGCGCTCGGCCAGCAGCGCCTTGTTCGCCGTGACGACGGCGGCGCCGGACTCGAGCGCGCGCAGGATCGCGGTGCGGGCCGGCTCGATGCCGCCCATGAGCTCGACCACGATGTCCGCGCGGCCCGCGAGCTCGACGACGTCGGTGGTGAAGAGCTCGCGAGGGATGCGCGGGTCGTACTCGGCGTCGGGCCTGCGGACGGCGATGCCCACCAGCTCGAGCGGGGCGCCCACACGGGCGGCGAGGTCGATCGGGTTGGCCAGGATGCCGAGCGCCACCTGGCTGCCCACCACCCCACAGCCGAGCAGTGCGACGCGCAGGGGGGTCTGGCTGGTCGTCTCGGGCACGGGCACCTCCGGGAACGAGGGGATGTCGGGCCCAGGATAGGGCGTCCCGCGTGCCGGGACGGCAGCCGTCCGACCCGTGGGCGCGGGTCGGACGGCGCCGATCAGCCGAGGTCGAGCGCCAGCAGGTCGTCGACCGTCTCGCGGCGCAGCAGCACGCGGCTGGCGCCGTCGTGCACCGCGACCACGGGCGGGCGCGTCAGCAGGTTGTAGTTCGACGCCATCGAGCGGCCGTAGGCGCCGGTGGCGGCGACGGCGAGGAGGTCGCCGGGCTGCACGTCGCCCGGCAGCATGAGCTCGTGGACGACGATGTCGCCCGACTCGCAGTGCTTGCCCACCACGCGCACCAGTGCGAGCGGGGCCTCCGAGCGACGGTTCGCGATCTCCGCGTGGTACGCCGCGCCGTAGAGCGCCGGGCGGATGTTGTCGCTCATGCCGCCGTCGACCGAGACGTACAGGCGCGTGAACGTCGAGTTGTCGTCGGCCGTGACCAGCACCGGCTTTACCGTGCCCACCGTGTAGACGGTGATGCCCGCGGGCCCGACGATCGCCCGGCCCGGCTCGATGGAGATGCGCGGCACCGCGGTGCCCAGCTCCTGGCACGCGTGGGCGACGGCCTGCGCGACCTCGTGGGCCACCTTGCGCGGGTCGATCTCCTGGTCCTGCGGCAGGTAGGCGATGCCGTAGCCGCCGCCCAGGTCCACCTCGTCGACCAGCACGCCCGTGCGCACGCCCAGGTGGGCGCGCAGGCGCAGCACCGTGCGGGCCGCCTCGCCGAACCCGGCCGAGTCGAGGATCTGCGAGCCGATGTGCGAGTGGATGCCCAGCAGCTTGAGGCTCGGGCGGGCCAGGATGCGCAGCAGCGCCAGCACGGCCGGCGAGTCGCCGCCGTCGGGGCCCGCGTTGACCGACAGGCCGAACTTCTGGTCCTCGTGCGCGGTCGAGATGAACTCGTGGCCGCCCGCGTGGACGCCCGTGGTGACGCGCACCATGACGGGCGCGACGACGCCGCGCGCCTCCGCGAGGTCGGCGAGCCGGTCGATCTCGCCGAGCGAGTCCACGATGATCCGGCCCACGCCGTTGTCGAGCGCCGCCTGGAGCTCGGCGTCGGACTTGTTGTTGCCGTGCAGCCCCAGCTCCGCACCGGGCACCCCGGCCCGCAGCGCGACGGCGAGCTCGCCGCCCGACGCCGTGTCGACGCGCAGGCCCTCCTCGCGCGCCCAGCGGGCGACGGCCACGGTGAGCAGCGCCTTGCCGGCGTAGTAGACGTCGACGCCCGCGCCGATCGCCGCGAACGCGTCGGTGAACGCGCCCTGGTAGGCGCGGGCGCGGGCGCGGAACTCGCCCTCGTCGAGCACGTAGGCGGGCGTGCCGTGCTCGGCCGCGAGGGCGGGAGCGGTCACGCCGCCGACGACGAGCGCGCCGTCGTCGTCACGGACCGCCGACGCGGGCCACGGGGTCCCCGACGCGGTGCTCACATGCGCTCCGGGGCGGAGACACCGAGGAGGCCGAGGCCGTTGGCGAGGACCTGGCGGACGGCGTCATTGAGCCAGAGGCGCGTGCGGTGCGTGTCCGTGACCTCCTCGTCCGGGTACGGGAGCACCCTCCTCTGTTGGGGCTGCTGGCCCTCGACAGCATCCTTGCTCTGGTACCAGGAGTGGAAGTCGCCCGCGAGCGCCTCCAGGTAGCGGGCCACGCGGTGCGGCTCGCGCAGCGCGGCGGCCTCGGCGACCACGCGCGGGTACTCCGCGAGGCGGCCCAGCAGGGCGGCCTCCGTGGGGTGGTCGAGCAGCGACGGGTCGAAGCCGTCGGCGCGGACGACGCCGCGGTCGGCGGCGTTGCGGTCGACAGCCGCCGTGCGCGAGTGCGCGTACTGCACGTAGTAAACGGGGTTCTCGTTCTTCTGGCTGGTCAGCAGGTCGAGGTCGAGGTCGATCGTGGAGTCGGCGGCGAAGCGGGCCAGCGAGTAGCGGGCGGCGTCCACGCCGACGGCGTCGACCAGGTCGTCGATGGTGATGACCGTGCCCGCGCGCTTGGACATGCGCACCGGCTGGCCGTCCTTGACCAGGTTGACGAGCTGGCCGATGAGGATCTGCAGGTTGCGGTTCGGCTCGTCGCCGAAGGCCGCGCAGACCGCCATCATGCGGCCGATGTACCCGTGGTGGTCGGCGCCCAGCATGATGATGACCTCGTCGGCGCCGCGCTCGCGCTTGTCGAGGTAGTAGGCGATGTCGCCCGCGATGTAGGCGGCGTCGCCGTCGGACTTGATGACGACGCGGTCCTTGTCGTCGCCGAAGTCGGTGGTGCGCAGCCACGTGGCACCGTCGGCCTCGAAGATGTGGCCCTCCTTGCGGAGGCGCTCGACGGCGTGGTCCACCGCGCCGGACTCGTGCAGCGAGTCCTCGTGGAAGTACACGTCGAAGTCGACGCCGAAGTCGTGCAGCGACTTCTTGATCTCGCCGAACATCATCTCGACGCCGCGAGACCTCAGGGCCTCCTGGGCCGCGGCGTCGTCGAGCGTGGCGGGCGCGGGCTCGCCCGCAGCGGTCGCCTGGGCCGTGACGGCGTCGGCGATCTCCTGGATGTAGGCGCCGCCGTAGCCGTCCTCGGGCGCGGCCTCACCCCGCGCCGCGGCGAGCAGCGAGCGCGCGAAGCGGTCGATCTGCGTGCCGTGGTCGTTGAAGTAGTACTCGCGCGTCACCTTCGCGCCCGAGGCCTCGAGCACGCGGGCCAGCGAGTCGCCGACGGCCGCCCAGCGGACGCCACCGATGTGGATGGGACCCGTCGGGTTGGCCGACACGAACTCGAGGTTGATGTGCTTGCCCGCCTCGGCCGTGTTGTGGCCGTACTGCGTGCCGGCCTCGACGATCGAGCGCGCCAGCTCGCCCGCGGCGGCGGCGTCGAGCGTGATGTTGAGGAAGCCCGGGCCGGCGATGTCGACCTTCTTGATGCCGGCCACGGCCTTGAGCCGGTTGGCAAGCTCCTCCGCGAGGGCGCGCGGGTTGGTGCCGGCCTTCTTGGCGAGCTGGAGGGCCACGTTGGTGGCCCAGTCCCCGTGCTCGCGCTGCCGGGGTCGCTCGACGTGCACCGACGCGGGGACGGCGTCGGCGGGGAGGGCGAGGGTGCCGTCGGCCACGGCCGAGGCGAGGGCAGCGCTGAGGGCTCCGGAGAGCTCGTCGGGGGTCACCCGGGCGATTCTACCGAGGCTCAGGTGGGGGCCAGGCCGGGTTTTCGCGGGGTGGCCTTCGGTTCGGCAGTTCGTCGGACCGTGCGCCCGGGGGCACGATCCGACGACGAACTGCCGATCCCAACCGGTTCGGTCGAGGCGACCCGCGAATCGGGTGCCGACCCGAGCGGCGGTGCTGGTAGTCTCGGCACCGGCCTTCCGGTGCACCCGGTGGCCGCGCGCCTGTAGCTCAGTGGATAGAGCGTCTGCCTCCGGAGCAGAAGGTCGGGGGTTCGAGTCCCTTCAGGCGCACCGACCGAGACAGCCCGCCACCTGTTCGCCAGGTGGCGGGCCGTCTCGTCTCACACTCCCCCGCGCGCCACCCCGCCACCGCGTCTCGCGCTGACCGGCGTGCCGCGCCCGGGCCCGCTGGCTACCGTTCAGGGATGCCCCGAATGCGACCCCAGGCGCGCCGCCTGTCCGTGCTGGGCGTCGTGATCGCCTTCGCCGTCGCGCTGCTGAGCGCGTGCAGCCTGCCCGACGACACCACGCCGAGCCTTGCCGCTCCCGCGCAGCCGCGCGACGTCGGCAACCTGACGTTCGCCGTGATCACGCACGCCAGCGCCGGCGACGAGTTCTGGGACCGCGTGCAGTCCGGTGCCCGCCAGGCGGGGTCGGACTACGGCGTGACCGTGCAGTACTCCTCGTCCCCCGACCCGGGCCAGCAGTCGCTGCTGGTGGACCAGGCGGTGGCCTCGCACGTCGACGGTCTCGTCGTGTCGCTGGCGAACCCCGACGGCCTGGAGACGAGCGTCCGCGCCGCCGTCGCGGCGGGCATCCCCGTGGTGACCATCAACTCGGGGCTCGACGTGTGGAAGAAGTTCGGCGCGATCACGCACATCGGCCAGTCCGAGTCGATCGCCGGGAAGGCCGCGGGCGAGCGGCTCAAGGCCGAGGGCGCCACCAACGCGATCTGTGTGATCCACGAGGCGGGCAACGTCGGCCTGGAGCAGCGGTGCGCCGCCGCGGCGCAGGGCATGGGCGGCCGGATGCGCAACGTGCAGGTCGACGTCACCAACCCGACGGCCGTCGCCAGCACCATCAAGGCGAGCCTGCAGCACGACCCGACGATCGACGCGGTGCTCACGCTCCAGGGCGCGGTGGCCGTGCAGGCCGTGCAGGCGGCGCGCGAGGCGTACAGCCGGGCGACCATCGCCACCTTCGACCTGTCGACCGACGTGCTCAAGGACATCATCGCCGGGCGGATCTCCTTCGCCATCGACCAGCAGCCCTACGTCCAGGGCTACCTGGGGATCACGGCCCTGTACCTGCACGCCATCAACGGGAACGACATCGGCGGCGGCGAGCCCATCTACTCCGGGCCGTCGTTCGTGACCAAGGACAACGCCCAGCAGGTGCTCCAGTACGCAGCGAGGGGGACGCGATGAGCGACGGGGCCGTGGTGACCAGGCCGACCACCGACGAGCGGCTCACCCCCACCTCGTGGGTGACCCGGCTGCTGCGCCGCCCTGCAGTGAGCGCGGGCATCGCGGCGCTGGTCATCTTCGTGTTCTTCTCGGTGACCACGCAGAGCTTCGCGTCGTCCGCCGGCATCGCGACGTGGCTGGAGTCGGCCGCGACGATCGGCATCATGGCCGTGCCTGTGGGCCTGCTCATGACGGCCGGCGAGTTCGACCTCTCCGCGGGCGTGATGGTGGGGTTCTCCGGGCTGGTCACCGGCGTCCTGACCACGCACTACGGCGTGAACGTGTGGCTGTCCATGGCGCTGTCGGCGGTGGCGTGCCTGGCCGTCGGGGTGCTCAACGGGATGCTCGTGACCCGCACCCGCCTGCCCAGCTTCATCGTCACGCTCGGCACGTTCTTCGTGCTGCAGGGCGTCAACCTTGCGCTGCTCAAGGCGATCATCGGGCAGGTGTCGATCCAGGGCATGAACCGGGTGCCCGGTTTCCGCGACGTCCAGTGGCTGCTCGCCTCGCGCACGTCGATCTTCGGCATGCAGGTCCAGGCGTCGGTGTGGTGGTGGGTCGCCGTCGTCGCGCTCGGCACGTGGGTGCTGACGCGGACGCGGTACGGCAACTGGATCTACGCCGTCGGCGGGGCGTTCGAGTCGGCGCGCGAGGTGGGCGTGCCCGTCAAGCGCACCAAGGTGGCGCTGTTCACGGCGACGGCGGGCTGCGGGTGGCTGGTCGGCCAGATCTCGCTGTTCCGGTTCGGCACCGCGCAGAGCTCGTCCGGCATCGGGCTCGAGCTCATCTTCATCATCTGCGCCGTCGTCGGCGGGTGCGTGATGACCGGCGGCGTCGGGTCCGCGATCGGGCCCGCACTCGGGGCGCTCATCTACGGCATGGCCAACCTGGGCATCGTGTATGCAGGGTGGGACAACAACTGGCTCAAGGCGTTCCTGGGCGTGATGCTGCTGCTCGCCGTGCTGCTCAACAACTACATCCGGGAACGGGCGGAGGGCCTGCGATGACGACCCCGCTGATCGAGGCCCGCAGCCTGGGCAAGCGCTACGGCAACGTGGTCGCGCTGTCGGACGTGTCCACGCGCGTCGACGCCGGGGCCGTCACGTGCATCCTGGGCGACAACGGCGCGGGCAAGTCGACGCTGATCAAGATCCTCGCCGGGGCGCAGTCGCACGACGACGGCGACCTGCTGGTCGACGGCGAGCCCGTGCGCCTCGAGCGCCCCAAGGACGCCCTCGACCGGGGCATCGCGACCGTCTACCAGAACCTGGCGGTCGTGCCGATGATGCCGGTCTGGCGCAACTTCTTCCTCGGCTCCGAGCTGACCACGGGGCGCGGCCCGCTCCGCCGCCTCGCGGTCAAGGACATGAGGGCGATCACCCGGTCGGACCTGGCGAGCATGGGCATCGACCTGCGCGACGTCGACCAGCCGATCGGCACGCTCTCGGGCGGCGAGCGGCAGTGCGTCGCGATCGCCCGGGCCGTGCACTTCGGGGCGAAGGTGCTGATCCTCGACGAGCCGACGGCGGCGCTGGGGGTGAAGCAGTCGGGCGTCGTGCTGCGCTACATCGCCGCCGCACGCGACCGGGGTCTGGGCGTCGTCTTCATCACGCACAACCCGCACCACGCCTCCCTGGTGGGCGACCGGTTCCTGGTGCTGCGCCGCGGGCGGAGCATCGCGGACCGCATCAAGGGCGACATCACGCCCGCGGAGCTCACCGCGCTCATGGCGGGCGGCAGCGAGCTCGACGACCTGTCGCACGAGCTGGGCGCCACCTCGCTCTGAGCCACCACGGCGCCGGGGGCGCTCCTCTTCCAGGGCACTAGACTCAAACGGAGTCGCGTCCGCATGGTGCGCGCGCGTCATCCAAGGAGGACCCGTGGCCCGATCGCTCCGCGCGGACGCCCAGGCGAACCACGAGCGGCTGCTCGAGGTGGCCGCCCAGGCGTTCGCCCACGCCGGCGGCGCCGACGTCTCGCTCAAGGCCATCGCGGCCGAGGCGGGCGTGGGGATCGGCACCCTCTACCGCCGGTTCCCGACCCGCGAGGACCTGATCGAGGCGACCTACCGCTCCGAGACCACGCGGCTCAGCGACGCAGCGGCGGCGCTGCTCGAGACCCGCACGCCGCTCGACGCGCTGCGCGAGTGGGCCGAGCGGTTCGTCGACTACATGCTCACCAAGCAGGGCATGGCTGACGCACTCCCGGCGATCCTCGCGAGCCGCGACGGGCTCCGCCAGCACAGCCGCGACGCCCTCGGGAGGGCCGTGTCGCGGCTGCTGGACGCCGGCGTCAAGGCCGGCGAGCTGCGCGCCGACTGCGCTGCACCTGACGTCCTCATGGCACTGGGCGGCATCACGCTGATCAGCGGGCACGAGCACGACCGCGCGCTGGCGTCGCGCCTGATCGCACTCCTCCTGGAGGGCCTGCTCCCCCGCTGATGCCCGCCCGGGAACATAAGTGGACCCGACTCCGTTTAGTGATAGCGTAAGCGGAGTCGGCTCCGTTCATGGAGCCACGGACGGGAGGAGTCATCGTGAACGAGCTCGAGGGAACGGTCGCACTGGTCACCGGCGCCAGCAGCGGGATCGGCGCGGCGACGGCACGACGGCTCGCGAGGGAGGGCGCGTCGGTCGCACTGGTGGCGCGGCGCGCCGATCGCCTCGCCGAGGTCGTCGCCTCGATCGAGGACGAGGGCGGCGTGGCACGCGCCGTCGTCGCCGACATCACCACGAGGGCCGGTGCGGACGCGGCAGTCGCCGAGGTCGTCGAGGCATTCGGGCGGCTCGACGTGCTGGTGAACAACGCCGGCGCCATGCTGGTGGGCCCGTTCGCCTCGGCCCCCGAGGGCGAGTGGGAGCGGATGGTCGACGTCAACGTGCTGGGCCTGCTCTACATGTCGCAGGCGGCGCTCCCCCACCTGGTCAAGGCCGCCGAGGGCGGGCCGCGCCGCACTGCCGACCTGGTCAACATCAGCTCGTCCGCCGGCCGCGTCGCCCGCCCGGGCACGGCCGTCTACAACCTCACGAAGTTCGGCGTGAACGGCTTCAGCGAGGCCCTCCGCCAGGAGCTGCAGCCGCTGCGCGTGCGCGTCAGCGTCGTCGAGCCGGGAAACGTCGACACCGAGCTCGCGTCCCACACCCGCGAGGAGCTCCGGGCCGGCATCGAGCAGCAGATCGATTCGATCGAGCGGCTCCAGCCCGAGGACATCGCCGATGCGATCGCATACATCGTCACCAGCGCACGCCGCGTCGCGGTCAACGAGGTGTTCGTCCGCGCCGCCGACCAGAGCTGGTGACCCGCCCCCGAGGCGCGCGCACCGCGACGCGCGCGCCGCATCCGGGTCCATCTCGGGCCAAGTCGCCCACGTCACACGGCGTGCCGCCTAGTCTCGCTCGGAGCGTTCCGGCGAGCCGGCACGCGGACCCGACCTCCCCGGGCCGCGACGCGACCCACTGAGAGGCGGAGCACCGACCGATGGCGAAGAACAAGTACCTCAACGGCGTCGTGCCCATGGCGCTGATCAACTTCGCCATCGGCTCCGTGTACTGCTGGACCCTCTTCAAGGAGGACATCTGGGCGTACACGGGCTTCGGCCCGGCGGTGACGTCGTGGAGCTTCTCGATCGCCATCTTCTTCCTGGGCATGTCCGCGGCGTTCGGCGGCAAGCTCGTCGAGAAGAACCCGACCCGTTCGGCGTTCTGGACGTTCGTGACGTTCACGCTCGGCTGGTTCGTGACGGGTGCCGGCATCCAGATGCGGTCCGCCGCCGTCGTCATCCTCGGCTTCGGCGTGATCCAGGGCATCGGCCTGGGCCTCGGGTACATCACCCCGGTCAAGACGATGATGATCTGGTTCGGCAACCGCAAGGGCCTGGCCGCGGGCCTCTCGATCGCCGCGTTCGGCGTGTCGGGCGTGCTCATCAACCCGCTGGTCGCGTTCCTGCTGGACCGCCTGGCCGTCTACAACGCGTTCTACGTGCTGGCCGCCGTCTTCGGTGTCGGGCTGTTCGCCGCGTCGCGCCTGCTGTGGCGCCCGCCGACGTCGCAGGCAGACCTCGAGGCCGAGAAGGCCGTCGCCTCCACGACGTTCTCCGTCAAGTCCGTGGTGCTGTCGAAGAAGTTCATCTTCCTGTGGATCGTGTTCTTCCTGAACATCACCGGCGGCCTGGCCCTCATCAGCCACGAGAAGCAGCTCTACAACGCCGCCGGCGAGCGCGCGATGGGCATGATCCTGCTCTTCGTCATGGTCACGGCGTCGAGCAACGTCATCGGGCGCGTGGCGCTGGGCGCCTACCAGGACAAGACGCCCAAGAAGCACCAGCCGTACTTCCTCATGACGATCGCCTCGATCGCGGCGACGGCCGTCGCCGCGATGTTCTCCGACTCCGTCGCCGCCACGTTCGGGCTGGTCATCGTCATCCAGTTCATGTTCGGCGTCGGTTTCGCCTGCATCCCGAACATCCTGCACCAGAACTGGGGCATCTCCCGGCTGTCGACCGTGCACGGGCTGATCCTCAGCGCGTGGGCCGCCGCGGGCCTGGTGGGCAACCAGATCTCGTCGTACTTCCTGTACGGGTCCGGCGCGCAGCCGCTCTACGTCACGCTCGTCGTCCTGTACTCCGTGCAGCTCGTCGCGCTGATCGTCTGGGTGCGCGTGCGCAAGCGCGACCGCAGCGACGCGGACGCGCCCACCACCACGCCGGTGGCCCTGGCAGCCTGACCGGACCCCCGAGCCGCGAGGCCGTCGTCTTCGGACGACGGCCTCGTTTGACTTCTCCACTACCTTGTGGCCACGCCTTTGACCTGCGGTTTTACGTCAGCAGGAAATGGTTGAGTCCACATTCGGCCAACTTCTGGCATTCTGCACGACGCCAGACGGTCGCCGGTTCGTCGCCGAGCAGACCTCGCCTTTACCTTCTTTACATGACGAAGAAGCCGCTCCCCCGCCTCGCATCCGCCCTGCTCGTCGGCGCGCTCGCCGTCGTCCCCGTGGCCGCCTCCGTGGCCATGGCGCCGTCGGCCGCAGCGATCTACCTGCCCGACGGCACCGAGTCCGACCTCGACCTCGACGCCCTCGCCGAGATCGGGATCGCCCCCGCCTCCGCCGACCTGATGGGCATCGAGCCCGTCTCCGCCGACCTCGAGGAGTCCACGACGGGCATCGAGTTCCGCGACGAGGACGGGAACCTGGTCACGCCCGCCGACATCGACCCCGACGGCGTCGACCGCCACCCGCTCGCCCGCGACCACCAGGGCATCGAGCCCATCGCCGAGGGCGACTACCAGGAGATCATGCCCATCTCGGGCGACTTCCAGGAGATCGAGCCGATCTCCGGCGAGCTGGGCATCGAGCCCATCTCGGCCGACGTCAACGGTGGCCTGTCCGCCGGCGCCATCGTCGCCATCGTGGCCGGCGGCGTCGTGGTGGTCGGTGCCGGCGCCGGCCTGGGCCTGCGGGCCCGCCGCGCCCGGGCCTGATCGGCCAGCAGGCGGGGCCCGTGCACGCCAGCACAGGCCCCGCCTGCTCCATCCGGAGGGAACGACGACGACAATGGGACTGACGGCCGACCGGCCGCCGGCCGCCCGAGGAGTCGTCGTGACCGAGAGCCCCATCGCCACCTCCGACGAGGAGTTCGCCGCCTTCATGGCCGACGCCTCGCCGAGGCTCGCGCACACGGCGTGGCTGCTCACCGGAGACGAGCACCTCGCCGAGGAGCTCGTCCAGGAGGCTCTGACCCGCACGTTCCTCGCCTGGCGGAAGGTGCGCGGCCGCGACCCGTACGCCTACGCCCGCCGCGTGCTGGTGGGCCGCCGGCACCACGACCGCCGCGCGCGGCACCGCGAGCCGGCCCACGACACCCTGCCCGAGAGCCACGCCGACGACGCCGGCCGGTCCGTGATCGACCGCGACCAGCTGGTCCGCGCGCTGGCCACCCTGACCCCCCGCCAGCGCCGCATCGTGGTGCTGCGCCACCTCGTGGGCCTGAGCGAGACCGAGGTCGCGGACGACCTCGGCGTCTCGCTCGGCACCATCAAGTCGACCGCCTCGCGCGGCCTCGCCCAGCTCCGGCAGGTGCTTGAGCAGGCCGACGGCGCGGCCCGGTAAGGAAGGAGAAGCCCGATGACCACCGACGACGCCTTCGCAGCGACCCTTCGCCAGGCCGCCACCGCGACTGCTCCGGCGATCGCCGTCGACACCACCCCGGTGGTGCCCCTGGCCCGGCGCCGCCGGGACCGCCGCCGCTCCGCCGTCGCGCTGTCCTTCGGCGTGCTTGCCTTCGCGGGCGTGGGGGTCACGCAAGCGGTCCCTTCCGGCGAGGCGCCCGCCGTCGTGGCGCACGAGACGCCCGCCCCCGCCACCCGCGGCATCGAGCCCGCGATCAGCGCGTTCGACGCCGTCACCCCCCTGGCCGACGACACACAGCACGAGGCCGGCGCCCCCTCGGGGCACGTCACGGCCCTGACCGGCACGCTGGGCGGCGTCGGCGTGGCCGCCCTCGCGATGGGCGCCGCCTTCGCGGTGCGCTCGCGCCGGTACGCCGTCGCCCGGGCCTGACACCCGGCCCGACCGCCCGGCCTCGACAGGCCAGCGCCCCCGGGCTACGTTCGCAGCCACGACACCGTCGTCCCCGGGGGCTGCTGCATGTACACGCACCACGTCCGTGTCCACCGCTCCGAGGAGGGGCTACGACGCGAGGAACAGCTCGCGTGGCGGATCGCCGAGGTTGCCGCCGAACGGCTCGACCCGGCGGACGACGTCGTCGACATGGTGATCAACCGCGTCATCGACAACGCCGCCGTCGCCACGGCCAGCCTGGGCCGGGCGCCCGTGCTCGCGGCGCGCGCGCAGGCGGAGGCGCACGGGCCCTCGTCGGGCGGCTCCGGGGCGACGATCACCGGGAGCCAGCACCGGACCAGCCCCGAGTGGGCCGCGTGGGCCAACGGGGTCGCAGTGCGCGAGCTCGACTACCACGACACCTTCCTGGCCGCGGAGTACTCCCACCCCGGCGACAACATCCCGCCCCTGCTCGCGGTGGCCCAGCACACGGGGGCGCCGGGCGAGGCGCTGGTGCGCGGGATCGTCACCGGCTACGAGGTCCAGGTGGACCTGGCGCGCGCGATCTCCCTGCACGCACACAAGATCGACCACGTCGCCCACCTGGGGCCGTCGGCCGCGGCAGGCCTGGGCACGCTGCTGGGCCTCGACGCCGCGACGGTCTACCAGGCCGTCGGCCAGGCGCTGCACACGACGACGGCGACGCGGCAGTCGCGCAAGGGCGAGATCTCGACGTGGAAGGCCTACGCCCCCGCGTTCGCGGGCAAGGCCGCCGTCGAGGCCGTGGACCGGGCGATGCGCGGGCAGACCAGCCCGTCCCCCATCTACGAGGGCGAGGACGGCGTCATCGCCTGGCTGCTGGACGGCCCGGACGCCGACTATGCGGTGCCGCTGCCCGGCCCCGGCGAGCCCCGCCGGGCGATCCTCGACACGTACACCAAGGAGCACTCGGCCGAGTACCAGGCCCAGGCCTGGATCGACCTGGCGCGGCGGCTGGGCCGCGAGCGCCCCGAGCTGCGCGACCCGTCGCTGGTCGAGCGGGTGGTGCTGCACACGAGCCACCACACGCACACGGTGATCGGGTCGGGCAGCGGGGACCCGCAGAAGTACGACCCGGCGGCGTCGCGCGAGACGCTCGACCACTCGATCCCGTACATCTTCACGGTGGCGCTGCAGGACGGGGCGTGGCACCACGTGGACTCGTACGCGCGGGAGCGGTCGGGCCGGCCCGACACGGTCGCGCTGTGGCGCAAGGTCACCACGGCGGAGGACCCGGAGTGGACCCGGCGGTACCACGCGACGGACCCGGCGGAGAAGGCGTTCGGCGGCCGCCTGGAGCTGGTGCTGACCAGCGGGGAGACGGTGACGGCCGAGATCGCGGTCGCCGACGCGCACCCGCTGGGGGCGCGCCCGTTCGCCCGGGCCGACTACGTCCGCAAGCTGCGCACGCTCGCCGAGGGCGTGCTCGCGGATGCCGAGGTGGACCGGTTCCTCGACGTCGCGCAGCGGCTGCCCGACCTGCGCCCCGACGAGCTGGGCGGGCTCACGGTGACGCCGCTGGCCGACCCGGCACGCACGGCCCCGGCCACGAGGGGGATCTTCTGATGCTGTACTCGACGCTCACGCCGTCGGCCAAGCGGAAGGCCTTCAGGGAGCGGCTGCGCTCGGGCGGCCTGCTGGAGCTGCCCGGGGCGTTCAACCCGCTCGCCGCCCGCCTGATCCAGGACAAGGGTTTCGACGGCGTCTACGTCTCCGGCGCGGTGGTCGCCGCCGACCTGGGCCTGCCCGACGTCGGCCTCACGACGCTGACGGAGGTGGCGAGCCGCGCCGCGCAGGTGGCGCGGATGACCGACCTGCCGACGCTGGTGGACGCCGACACGGGGTTCGGCGAGGCGATGAACGCCGCCCGCACGGTGCAGACGCTCGAGGACGCCGGCGTCGCCGGGCTGCACATCGAGGACCAGGTCAACCCCAAGCGCTGCGGGCACCTGGACGGCAAGCAGGTGGTCGACGACGCGACGGCCGTGCAGCGCGTGCGCGCGGCCGTCGAGGCGCGGCGCGACCCGGACCTGCTCGTCATGGCCCGCACGGACGCGCGCGCGGTGCTGGGCCTCGACGCGGCGCTCGAGCGGGCCCGCGCTCTGGTGGACGCCGGGGCGGACGCGCTGTTCCCCGAGGCGGCGTCCGGGCTCGCGGAGTACGAGGCCTTCGCCCGGCTGGGCGTGCCGGTGCTGGCCAACATGACGGAGTTCGGCAAGACGAAGCTGTTCACCCGGCAGCAGCTGGCCGACGCCGGGGTCACGATCGTCATCTACCCCGTCTCGCTGCTCCGGGTGGCCATGGGCGCGGCGGAGCGGGCGCTCGACGCGCTGCGGGCCGAGGGGTCCCTCGCCTCCCAGGTGCCGGGCATGCAGACCCGGTCCCGGCTGTACGAGCTGCTCGACTACGCGGCGTACTCCACGTTCGACACCCACGTGTACGACTTCATGCTCAAGGAGGAGCAGTGACCGACGAGATCCACCCCGGCCTGGCCGGCGTCGTCGCCGACACGACGGCGATCAGCCGGGTCAACCCGGAGACGAACTCGCTGCTGTACCGCGGCTACCCCGTGCAGGAGCTCGCCGCCACGCAGCCGTTCGAGGCCGTGGCCTGGCTGCTGTGGAACGGGGAGCTGCCCACGGCCGACGAGCTCGCGTGGCTGCGCGAGAACGGGAAGCCGTTCCGGCCGCTGGCGCCCGAGGTGCGGGCCGCCATCGACGCGCTTCCTCGCGACGCCCACCCCATGGACGAGATCCGCACCGCGGTCAGCATCATCGGCGCGTTCGAGTCCGCCGGCGAGGTGCTGCACGAGACGGGCCCGACCCGAGACGAGAACGTCGCCCGCAGCCTGCGGCTCTTCGCCGCGCTGCCGGCGATCGTCGCCTACGGCCAGCGGCGCCGGCACGGCCTGGAGCCCGTCGCCCCCGACGAGTCGCTCGGCTACGCGGCCAACTTCCTGTGGATGACCCACGGCACGGTGCCCGACCCCGAGGTGGTCGACGCCTTCAACCGGTCGATGATCCTGTACGCCGAGCACTCGTTCAACGCGTCGACCTTCACCGCGCGCGTGGTGGCGAGCACCCTGAGCGACCTGCACTCCGCGGTCGTCGGGGCCATCGGGGCGCTCAAGGGGCCGCTGCACGGCGGGGCCAACGAGATGGTCATGCACACGTTCGACGAGATCGGCACGGCCGAGAACGTCGGCCCGTGGCTCGACTGTGCCGTCGCCGAGCACCGCAAGATCATGGGGTTCGGGCACCGCGTCTACAAGCACGGCGACTCACGCGTGCCCACCATGCGCGCCGCCCTGGGGTCGCTCGTGGAGCACTTCGACCGGCCCGACCTGCTGGCCCTGTACGAGGAGCTCGAGCGGCAGTTCGTGGAGCGCAAGGGCATCTATCCCAACCTCGACTACCCGTCGGGGCCCGCCTACCACCTCATGGGGTTCGACACCCTCACGTTCACGCCGATCTTCGTGGCCGCGCGCGTGACCGGGTGGACGGCGCACGTGCTGGAGCAGCAGTCGCGCAACGCGCTGATCCGCCCGCTCGCCGCCTACGACGGGGTCCCCGAACGTCACGTGCCGTCGGCGACCGCCAGCTGAGCCGCCAGCTCCCGCGTGCCGCGGTCCCACGGCGCGCCGTGGCCGGGCAGCACCCAGGTCGCGTCGATCTCGGCGAGCTTGGCGTGCGAGGCGCGCGCCGACGCCGGGTCGTCGGTGAACGGGGCGGGCTGCGGGCCGCGCTCGCCCGTGAGCACGTGCCGCGTGGTCAGGGCGTCCCCGACGCACACGGCGTCGACGCCCGCCAGCACGACGGCGATGCTGCCCGGCGAGTGGCCCGGCAGGGAGACGATGCGGGGGGCGCCGGGCAGGTCGAGCACGTCGCCGTCGCGCACCGGGACCACCTCGGTGAGGTAGGTGGTGCGCATCCCGCCGTGGCTCATGGCGTACCAGAGGAACTGCGTGACGGCCCCGAGGCGCATGTGCCCCCAGGCGGGCTTGCTCGACGCCTTGCCGCGGGCGCGCGCAGCGTCGGCCTCGTGCACGTAGACCGGCACGCCGTGGTCGCGGCGCAGCCGCTCGGCGTAGCCGATGTGGTCGGTGTCGCCGTGCGTGAGCACGACGCCGCGCAGGTCGGCGAGGGTGCGGCCCATCGCGGTCAGCTCGCGCTCCAGGTCACGGAACTGGCCAGCCAGGCCGGCGTCGACGAGCGTGAGGCCGCCCTCGCCCTCGATCAGGTAGGCCGCGACGATGTCGTTCCCCACGCGGTGCAGACCGGGTGCCAGCTGCATGGCCGGCTCCTTCCTCGAACGGGTACGGTGTGACGATGGCTAGGCTAGATAGCCATCATGGCTAATGTCAATAGCCAAGGGAGGACCTCATGCCGGCGCCCGAGCGCACCACCACCGAGCAGGTCGTCGCGGCCGCCCGAGCCCTCGTCGAGGCTGGCGGCACCGACGCCCTGACCATGCAGGCCGTCGCCGCCCGCGTGGGCGTCCGCGCCCCCTCGCTCTACAAGCGTGTCAGCAGCCGGGAGCACCTGCTCGGCCTGGTGGTCGACGGCGCGGTCCGTGAGCTCGCCGCGGTGCTCGACGACGCCGCAGCCCGGGAGCCCGACCCCCGCCGCCGCATCGTCACGCTTGCCGACGCGCTGCGGCAGCACGCGCACGCCCACCCGCGCCTGTTCGGCCTGCTGTTCGCCCCGCCGTCGGCGGGCACGCCGCCCCCGCGCGCGACCCCGACCCGCGACGCCCTCGAGGCCGCCAGCGACGCGGTGGTGCGCACGTGCGCCGAGCTCGTAGGCCCCGACCACGCGCTCGACGCCGCCCGCACCGTCACCGCCTGGGCCTACGGGTTCCTCACCATGGAGCTGAGCGGCGCGTTCCAGCTGGGCGGCGACCCCGCCGGGGCGTTCCTGTACGGCGCGGAGGCCGTCGCCCGGGCGGTCGCTACGCTGGGCCGATGACCGACGAGACGCCCGGCTACGCCGACTTCGAGTTCGAGCGCCGGTTCCTGGTCCGCGACCTGCCCGCGCCCCTGCGCGACACGCCCGCCCTGATCGTCCAGTCCTACTTCCTGTCCGACGGCGGGTACGCGCTGCGCGTGCGCTGCCAGGCCTCCGGAGTCGAGGCCCGCCTGGGCGCGGCGTCCGACGCCCGCGACGCGCTCGAGCAGTACGCCGCCGTGGTCGACTTCGCCGCCGTCACGGTCAAGGGACCGAGCGCCGGCGGCACCCGCTACGAGGCGGAGCGGGAGATCGACCCGGGCGTCGGCGTCGAGCTGGTGCGCCGCGGCGGGGCGCAGATCCTCAAGACGCGCTACTCGGCCTGGCTGGGCGCGGACGGCTGGGTGGTGGACGTGTTCGGCGGGGCCAACCACCCGCTGATCATCGCGGAGGTGGAACGCTCGGGGCCGGTGACCGAGCTGGCGATCCCGGACTTCTGCGTCACGGAGCTCACCGACGACCGGCGGTTCTCGAACGAGTCGCTCGCCGTCGACCCGTTCTCGGGCTGGGCGGCACCGTTCGCGCAGGACCTGGCCCGCACGGGCCCCCGCTTCCGCGAGGACTTCGGGCGCAACACGCGACAGCCTCTTTAGGAATACATGTTGTAGAGCGTCTCGGCGATCGGCTTGAACTCGAAGTGCCAGGGCTCGTACTTGGACGAGCCGCCGCGCTGCGCCCACGGGGGGTTGACCCAGCCGTAGGCGGCGGCGTTCGCCACCAGCCACTTGTACTCGGCCCCGCTGCCCGTCACCGAGCTGGCGAGGTCGATCGCCACGCCGTAGCCGTGCATCGACGTGCCCGGCGCCGCCGCCAGGTAGCCGCGCGACTCCTTCACCGAGTACTGCCGCCCGATCGAGCGGTAGCTGTCGGCCAGCGCGATGTCGTGGCCGAACTCGATCTTGAACGCCTCGTTGAGGGCCGTGAGCGCTACCGCGGCGCGCGGCTGCAGGCTCATCCCCGGCGCCCAGGGCAGGTCGCACAGGTCGGCGGCCGAGAGGCGCCCGTTCTGCGCGTTCACCGTGATGTCCCCGTTGCAGCCCGGCAGCGGGTTGCGCTCCTCGGAGCGGGAGGCCACGACGTCGGCGCGCTGCACCACCGGGGCGGCGGCGATCCCGGCCGACGTCGGGGGCACGGGCACCGGGTGGCTCACGACGTCGAGCGTCGAGGGGCCGTTGGGCGACGTGTCCAGGCCGAACGGCGAGGCGCCGTGGTGCAGGGCCGTCGGGGCCAGCGGGGCGGCGATCGTGGCGGCGGCCAGCGTGCCGAGCACCGCGACGCGCGGCAGCCAGGGGTTGCGCTTGCGACCCGGGGCGGCGGCCGCGGGCTCACGGCCGGCGCGCTCGGCGCGGGTCAGGGGGGCCTCGGGGTGGGCCTCGGCCACGGGGGCGGGCTCGGGCCCGGGCTCGGGAGCCGGCGCGACCACGGGGGCGGGCTCGGAGGCCGGTAGAGGCGCGCGGAGCGCCTCGGGCTGCGGGAGCTGCGCAGCGGGCTGCGGGAGTTGCACCGCGGGCTGCGGGAACTCAGGGGCGGCCTGTGGAGCCGGCTCCGAGTGCGGGTGCGGGGCCATCCGCGGCCGGAGCTGCGGGACGGGCCGCTGCGACTCCATGAGGCGGGGGCCGGGGCCGGGGCCGGCGGCCGTCGGCACGGCGGGGACGCCGAGCGCGGGGCTCGCGGGGGCGGGGCCGTAGAACGAGATCCCACCGACCACCACGGTGTCACCGGACGAGGCGCGGGCGCGTTCCTCCGCCTCGCGGCGTTCGCGACGCGTCATCAGCACCGGACGGGGCGACGTGGCGCTCGTGGGCTCCACGCCTACCTCCTGTCGCCGCTCTGATCCTGGTCACGGCGATGGAAAACGATCCACCAACGCCGGCTGTCACGGAACCATAACGGCATCGGGCGGTCTCGCCAACCCCCCTGAGCAGATCGGACGGCGCCGGCTGGCACGTTCTGCGTCGTCACCCGCCCAGGGTGACGCTGCTCACACGCGTGGCTGCCGCCGCTGCATCGCGTCGCGCACCTCGCCGACGAGCTCCTCGAGGATGTCCTCCAGGAACACGACGCCGACGACGCCGTCCTCGCCCTCGACGCGGGCCAGGTGGGCGCCGGAACGCTGCATCGCGCGCAGGGCGTCCTCGATCTCGTCGTCGGGCCGCACGGTGGCCAGGGCGCGCAGGCGGAACGCCGGGACGGGCACGTGCCGGTCGGCGTCGGTCGCGTAGAGCACGTCCTTGAGGTGCAGGTAGCCGTCGACGCCGGCGACCTCGTCGGCGACCGGGAACCGGGAGAACCCGGTGCGCGCCACGAGGTGCTCGACGTCGTCGGGCGTGACGCCGTCGCTCACCGTGACGAGGCTGTCCACCGGGACCATGACGTCGCCGGCCGTGCGGGCCGAGAACTCGATGGCCGACCCGAGCAGGCCCTGCTCGTCGCGCAGCAGGCCCTCGGCCTGCGAGTGCTCGACGATCGACTGGACCTGCTCGGCCGTGAACGCGGACGCGACCTCGTCGCGCGGCTCCACGCCGGTGAGGCGCACGGCGTGGTTGGCGAGCCAGTTGAGCGCGCCGATCACGGGCTTGAGCGCCCGCGCCAGCACCACGAGCGGCGGCCCGAACCACAGCACCGCCGCCTCCGGCCCGGCCACGGCGAGGTTCTTGGGCACCAGCTCGCCCAGCACCACGTGCAGATAGACCACCACGGCGAGCGCCACGACGAACGAGACGGGGTGCACCAGGGCCTCGGGCACGCCGACGGCGTGGAACGGACCGGTCAGCAGGGCGGCGACGGCCGGCTCAGCCACGATGCCCAGGCCGGTGGAGCACACGGTGACGCCCAGCTGGGCGGCCGCGAGCATGAGCGACACGTGCTCCATCGCCCACAGCACCACCTGGGCGCGGCGGTTGCCCTCGGCGGCGCGCGGCTCGATGGCCGAGCGGCGCGCCGAGATGATGGCGAACTCGGCGCCCACGAAGAAGGCGTTGCCGGCGAGCAGCAGCAGGCCGATGACGATCGCGAGGGGGGTGCTCACTCCTGCTCCACCCCCCGCACGCGCACGCGTTCGGCGCGCCGGCCGGTCATCGACTCGACGCGCAGCTGCACGCCGTGCCCGCGCTCGCTCACCTCGACCACGTCGCCGACCTCGGGGATGCGGCCCAGGCGGGCCATGACCAGGCCGCCGAGCGTCTCGTAGGCGGGGTCCTCGGGCACGAGCAGGCCGGTGGTCTCCTCGAGCTCGTCGGGCCGCATGACGCCGGGCACCACCCAGGACCCGTCGGAGGCGCGGACGGCCCCGGCGCGGCGCGGGTCGTGCTCGTCGGCGACGTCGCCCACCAGCTCCTCGACGACGTCCTCCAGCGTGACGATCCCGGAGGTGCCGCCGTACTCGTCGACGACGACGGCCATCTGCAGGCCGAACGACCGCAGCTCGACCAGCAGCGGCCCGAGCCGCACCGTCTCCGGGACGCGCGGGGCGTCGACCATGAGGGCGGCGGCGGGCACCTCGGACCGGCGGTCGGAGGGCACGCCGACGGCGCGCCGCAGGTGCACGATCCCGACGACGTCGTCGCGGTTCTCGCCGATGACCGGGAAGCGCGAGTGGCCCGTGCGCCGGGCGAGGGCCATGACCTGGTCGGCCGTGTCGTCGCGGCCCACGACGGCCATGCGCAGGCGGTCGGTCATGACGTCGCGGGCCGTGAGCGTGTCCAGCTCGATCGAGTTGGTCAGCAGGGTGGCGGTGGACTGCTCGAGCGTGCCCTCCTCCGCGGACCGCTTGACGAGCGAGAGCAGCTCGGGCGCCGAGCGCGCTCCCGAGAGCTCCTCGCGCGGCTCCACGCCCAGGCCGCGCAGCAGCCAGTTGGCGGTGCTGTTGAGCAGCAGGATCAGTGGCTTGGCCACCTGCGTGAACACGCGCAGCAGGGGCACCACGAACAGGGCCGTGCCCTGCGGGGCGGACAGCGCGAAGTTCTTGGGGATGAGCTCGCCCACCACCATCGAGAACACGTTCACGACGACCAGGCCGAAGACGCCGGCGAGCACCGAGGCGAGCCCCGCGCCGATCGGCGTCGCCTGCAGGCCGGCGGAGAACAGGCTCAGCAGGGCCGGCTGCGCGGTGTAGCCGAGCAGGATCGTGGTCAGCGTGACGCCCACCTGCGCGGAGCTCAGCTGGATCGACAGGTGCTTGAGGCCGGAGCGCACGGCGCGGTGCCGCCAGCCCGTCTCGTCGCCCAGGATCGCGGGGTCGAGCGTGACCAGCGCGAACTCGCCGGCGACGAAGAGCGCCGTCCCCGCGGTGAGGACCACGCCGAGAGCGACCATCAGCCATTCGCCCGTCACGGTCGGCTCCCAGGGATGCAGCTATGTCGGGGATCGTCCATCGTCCGACGATCGTAGCGGGCGCCTACCAGCGCGCGCGGGATTCCGTGTGCCACCCTGAACCCATGGCACACGAGGTCACCGCGCAGACGGCCACCATCCTGGTGGTCGAGGACGAGCCCGCGATCGCGACCGCCGTCGCCCAGCGGCTCACAGCCGAGGGATGGCGCGTCGAGGTCGCCCGCGACGGCCTGTCCGCCGTCGACGCCGCAGCGCGCCTGCACCCCGACGCCGTCGTGCTCGACGTCATGCTGCCCGGCATCGACGGGCTCGAGGTGACGCGGCGCATCCAGGCCGAGAACCCCGTGCCGATCCTCATGCTCACGGCCCGCGACGACGAGACCGACATGCTCGTGGGCCTCGGCGTCGGCGCCGACGACTACATGACCAAGCCCTTCTCGATGCGCGAGCTCGTGGCCCGCGTCAAGGCGCTGCTGCGCCGCGTGGAGCGCGCGCAGCAGGCCGCCGTCACCGGGCCGGCCGAGCCGCCGCTCACCATGGGCGACGTGACCATCGACAAGGCGCAGCGGCGCGTGCACCGGGCGGGCGAGGAGGTGCACCTGACGCCGACGGAGTTCGAGCTGCTCGTCATGCTCGCGTCGTCGCCCAAGACGGTGCTGACCCGCGAGCGCCTGCTCGCCGAGGTGTGGGACTGGGCCGACGCCAGCGGAACCCGCACGGTCGACTCCCACATCAAGGCGCTGCGTCGCAAGCTCGGCCCTGACCTGATCCGCACGGTGCACGGCGTCGGCTACGCGTTCGAGCCCCCCGCCGCCTGACCCGGCACGCCATGGCACTTCGATCGCTGGCCCTGCGTCCGCTCGACCCGCTGCGCTCCATCAAGATGAAGCTGGGCGTGCTGGTGGCCGCGACCGTCACGGCCGCCGCCGCCCTCACCTGGCTGGGCCTGCGCGTCCACCTGGGCCCGAGCCGCACGTTCCCGCTGGTCATCGTGCTGTCGCTGCTGCTCACGCAGCTCCTGGCGCGGGGCATGACGTCGCCGCTGCGGGAGATGACGGCCGCCGCGCAGGCGATGGCGGCCGGCGACTACCACCAGCGCGTCACCGCCACGAGCAGCGACGAGGTGGGTGCGCTGGCCGCGGCGTTCAACCAGATGGCGGAGGACCTCGACTCGGCCGACCGCACCCGCCGCGACCTCATCGCGAACGTCTCGCACGAGCTGCGCACGCCCGTCGCGGCACTCCAGGCACAGCTGGAGAACATGGTCGACGGCGTCACCGAGCCCACGCCCGCCACCCTGGAGCTCTCGCTCGCCCAGACCGAGCGGCTGACCCGCCTGGTCACGTACCTGCTCGACCTGTCGCGCGTCGAGGCCGGCGCGTCCGCGCTCACCATCACGGAGATCGGCGTGGGCGACTTCCTCGAGGAGGTCGCGCAGTCGCTCAGCATGGTGGAGGCCGCCAAGAACCTGCGGTACGTCGTCGACGTCACGCCCGAGGACCTGTCCCTCGAGGCCGACGCCGAGCGGCTGCGGCAGATCGTCGTGAACCTGCTCCAGAACGCGATCCGCCACTCCCCCGGCGACGGCGAGATCCGGCTCGACGCCTACCCGCAGGACGACGACGTGGTGATCGAGGTGTCCGACGACGGGCCCGGCATCGCCCCGCAGGACCGCGAGCGCGTGTTCGAGCGGTTCGCCCGCGGCGGTGCGACGTCGAGCGGCGGCACCGGCATCGGCCTGGCGATCGTGCGCTGGGCGGTGGACCTGCACGGCGGCCACGTCGAGGTCGCCGACTCCCCCGTCGGCAAGGGCGCGACGATGCGGCTGGTGCTCCCCGCCACGGCTCACCCGGCCCCCGGGGTGTCCACGAGCACGCCGGGGTGAGATACGTCACTCCGGTCATGCGACAGGGCACGCCCGGAAGCCGGCGGTTGCCGACGGTTGACGTTTCACTTGGACCGCCTGGGGCCCGCTTTCCCGGACTTTTGCCTGCCCCCGACCAGTCTTTCGACCTGCCTGTGGATGGCCCCGGAGGGGCGTGATCCAGGGCATAGGCTGGCCCCGACCGTTGGATGTGCCGCGTATCACCCCCGGTCAGGACCAACAACCCTAGGCAAGACGTGAAAGTGGGCGAAACACGCGTGGTGTCCCCGAAGGCTGAGTCAACGTCGATCAGCGAGAGCGCCGGAGCGGCGTTCGGAGCCAACGCAGGGCTCGTGGACGAGCTCTACGAGCAGTACCTCAAGGACCGGGACGCGGTGGACCCCGCGTGGTGGGACTTCTTCGAGGGGTACACGCCGTCCGCTCCGCCCGCCGCCGAGCCGGCCCCGGCCGCGCCCGCCGCCCCTGCCCCCGTGCCCGCCGCCGCCCCGGTGGCCGAGCCCGTCCAGACGGCTCCCGCCCCGGAGCCGGCCCCCGCGACCTCCCCGCGCATCGTCGAGCCGCTGCCCGCCGAGCGCCCCGTGGCCACGGCGCAGCCCGCCTCCGCCCCGTACGCCGAGGCGGCCGTCGTCAAGGCGCGCCCCACGGGCCCGGCCGCGGACGAGACGACCAAGCTGCGCGGCCCCGCCGCGCGCGTCGTCACCAACATGAAGTCGTCGCTCGAGGTCCCCACGGCCACCTCGGTGCGCGCGGTGCCCGCCAAGCTGATGGTGGACAACCGCATCGTCATCAACAACCACCTGACGCGTGCGCGCGGCGGCAAGATCTCGTTCACGCACCTCATCGGCTACGCGCTGGTCGAGGCGCTGGCCGACATGCCGGTGATGAACGCGCACTACACGCTCGTGGACGGCAAGCCGGGCATCGTGCAGCCGGCCGGCGTCGGGTTCGGCCTGGCGATCGACCTGGCCAAGGAGGACGGCTCGCGCCAGCTCCTCGTGCCGTCGATCAAGGACGCCAACTCCCTCGACTTCGCCGCGTTCGTCGGGGCGTACGAGGACCTGGTGCGCAAGGCGCGCAACGGCCGCCTGACGGTCGACGACTTCGCCGGCACCACCATCTCGCTGACCAACCCGGGCGGCATCGGCACGGTGCACTCGGTGCCGCGCCTCATGCAGGGCCAGGGCACGATCATCGGCGTCGGCGCCATGGACTACCCGGCCGAGTTCGCCGGCGCGTCCATCGAGCAGCTGTCGAAGATGGGCGTCTCGAAGGTCATGACGCTCACCTCGACGTACGACCACCGCATCATCCAGGGCGCGCAGTCGGGCGAGTTCCTCAAGATCATCTCCGACAAGCTCCTGGGCCTCGACGGGTTCTACGACCGCGTCTTCACGTCGCTGCGCGTCCCGTACGAGCCCATCCGCTGGGTGCGCGACAACACGCACGACGCCGACGACGAGGCCGCGAAGCCGGCCCGCATCGCCGAGCTCATCCACTCGTTCCGCTCGCGCGGCCACCTCATGGCCGACACGGACCCGCTGGCCTACCGGCAGCGCAAGCACCCGGACCTCGACGTGCAGAACCACGGCCTGACGCTGTGGGACCTGGACCGCACGTTCCCCACCGCCGGGTTCGGCGGCAAGCCCAAGGCCACGTTGCGCGACACGCTCGGCCTGCTGCGCGACTCGTACTGCCGCACCATCGGCATCGAGTACATGCACATCGCCGACCGCGTCCAGCGCAAGTGGATCCAGGACCGCATCGAGACCGGGTACGCCAAGACGCCGCGCGAGGACCAGCTGCGCATCCTGCGCCGCCTCAACTCTGCCGAGGCGTTCGAGACGTTCCTGCAGACCAAGTTCGTGGGCCAGAAGCGCTTCTCGCTCGAGGGCGGCGAGTCGCTCATCCCGCTGCTCGACGCGATCCTGTCGAAGGCCGCCGAGAACGGCCTCGACGAGGTGGGCCTGGGTATGTCGCACCGCGGCCGCCTCAACGTGCTCGCCAACATCGCCGGCAAGAGCTACGGCCAGATCTTCAAGGAGTTCGAGGGCCAGCTCGACCCGCGCTCCGTCCAGGGCTCCGGCGACGTCAAGTACCACCTCGGCACGGAGGGCACGTTCACCGCCGAGTCGGGCGCGACCACCAAGGTGCACCTCGCGGCGAACCCGTCGCACCTGGAGGCCGTGGACCCGGTGCTCGAGGGCATCGTCCGCGCCAAGCAGGACCGCATCGACCTGGGGGGCGACGGCTTCTCCGTGCTGCCGATCCTGGTGCACGGCGACGCCGCGTTCGCCGGCCAGGGCGTGGTGCCCGAGGTGCTCAACCTCGCCCAGCTGCGCGGCTACCGCACGGGCGGCACCATCCACGTGATCGTCAACAACCAGGTGGGCTTCACCACCGGCCCCTCGAGCTCGCGCTCCACCACCTACGCGACCGACATCGCCAAGGGCTTCCAGATCCCCGTGTTCCACGTGAACGGCGACGACCCCGAGGCCGTCGTGCGCGTCGCGGAGCTCGCGTTCGCCTACCGCGAGCAGTTCGACCGCGACGTCGTGATCGACATGGTCTGCTACCGCCGCCGTGGCCACAACGAGGGCGACGACCCGTCGATGACGCAGCCGCTCATGTACAACCTCATCGAGAAGAAGCGCTCGGTGCGCCGGCTGTACACGGAGAACCTCGTGGCCCGCGGCGACATCACGGTCGACGAGGCCGAGCTCGCGCTGCAGGACTACCAGCAGCAGCTCGAGCGCGTGTTCACCGAGACCAAGCAGGGCACCGGCGCCCAGCCGACGGCGGAGCACGTCGGCGGCCTGGAGCGCCCGGAGGCGCAGCGCGAGGACGCCGGCACGATGGTCGGCTGGCAGACCGCCGTCTCGCACTCCGTGGTCGAGCGCATCGGCGAGGCCCACACGGCCCCGCCGGAGGGCTTCGCCGTCCACCCCAAGCTGCTCAAGCTGCTCGAGACCCGCCGCCTCATGTCCAAGGACGGCGGCATCGACTGGGGCTTCGGCGAGCTGCTGGCCTTCGGGTCGCTGCTCATGGAGGGCACCCCGGTGCGCCTCGCCGGGCAGGACTCGCGCCGCGGCACGTTCACGCAGCGGCACGCCGTCTTCCACGACCGCGAGACCGGCGCCGAGTGGACCCCGCTGAGCTACCTCACGCGCGAGCAGGCCAAGTTCTGGGTCTACGACTCGTCGCTGTCGGAGTACGCGGCCCTCGGCTTCGAGTACGGCTACTCCGTGGAGCGCCCGGACGCCCTGGTGCTGTGGGAGGCGCAGTTCGGCGACTTCGTCAACGGTGCCCAGACGGTCATCGACGAGTTCATCAGCTCCGCGGAGCAGAAGTGGGGCCAGACGTCCTCGCTGGTCATGCTGCTGCCACACGGGTACGAGGGCCAGGGGCCCGACCACTCGTCGGCCCGCATCGAGCGGTTCCTCCAGCTCGCCGCGGAGGACAACATGATCGTCGCCCACCCGTCGACGCCGGCGTCGTACTTCCACCTGCTGCGCCGCCAGGCCTACCAGCGCCCTCGCAAGCCGCTCATCGCGTTCACGCCGAAGCAGCTGCTGCGCCTCAAGGCCGCCGCGTCGTCGGTCGAGGACTTCACCTCGGGCACCTTCCGCCCGGTGCTGCCCGACACGGCGGTCGCCCCGGCCGACGTGACGCGCGTGCTGGTGAGCTCGGGCCGCGTGTACTACGACCTGCTGGCCGAGCGCACGCAGCGCGGCGACACCACGACGGCGCTGCTGCGCCTCGAGCAGCTCTACCCGCTGCCCGAGGCCGAGCTGGTCGCCGAGCTGGCGAAGTACCCGAACGCCGACGTCGTGTGGGTGCAGGACGAGCCGCAGAACCAGGGCGCGTGGTCGTACCTGCACCTGGCGATGCCGTCCGAGCTGCGCAAGACGGTCAAGGTCGTGTCCCGCCCCGCCTCGGCCGCGACGGCCGCCGGCACGCACAAGCTGCACGCGGAGCAGGAGCAGCAGCTGATCCGCGAGGCCTTCGCCCGCTGACCCCCCGCGGGCGCCGCCGCACCCCGCGAGATAGAGCCCCGAGCCGCGAGATAGAGCGGGTCGGGGCTCTATCTCACGGGTCGGGGCTCTATCTCACGGGTCGGGGCTCTAACTCGCGCGCCGGGGCTCTAACTCGCGGGTGTCACCAGCGGGAGTGGACCGCCTCGCGGAAGTAGCGGTCGTAGAGGTCACGGACCTCCGAGGTGAACAGCGGGCCCAGCGCCGGGGCCGACCCCGCGGCCGCGTTCAGCCGCGCCTGCTCCGGGTTGCGCGCCCCGGGGATCACCGTCGAGACGCCCGGCTGCTGCCACACCCACGCGAGGGCGGCCTGCGCGGGCGTCAGGTCGCCGGGCAGCGCCTCGGCCAGCGCCGAGAACTCCGCGGCCGCCGTCACGCCCGTCTCGAAGTCGACGCCCGAGAACGTCTCGCCGACGTCGAACGCCTCGCCGTGGCGGTTGTAGCTGCGGTGGTCGGACTCGGCGAACGTCGTGTCCTTCGTGTACCGGCCGGACAGCAGGCCAGAGGCCAGCGGCACGCGCGCGATGATGCCGACGCCGGCCGCGGACGCGGCGGGCAGCACCTCCTCGAGCGGCTTGAGCCGGAACGCGTTGAGGATGATCTGCACGGACGCGACGCCCGGGTGCGAGATCGCCTCCAGGGCCTCCGCCGTCGTCTCGACGCTCACGCCGTAGCTCGTCATGACGCCCTCGGCCACCAGGGTGTCGAGCGCGTCGTACACCTCGGCGGAGGAGTACACGGGGGTGGGCGGGCAGTGCAGCTGCACCAGGTCGATCGTGTCGACGCCGAGGTTGCGCCGCGACCGGTCGGTCCACTCCCGGAAGCTCGCGAGGGAGTAGTTCTCGGGGACCTGGTCCACACGGCGCCCCATCTTGGTGGCCACCGTGATCCCGGCGTCGGCGTGGTCCTTCACGAACGCACCGATCGCCTGCTCGGAACGGCCGTCGCCGTAGACGTCGGCGGTGTCGAAGAACGTCACACCGGCGTCGAGAGCGGCTTCCAGCACGGCACGCGAGTCGTCGTCGCTCACGTCGCCCCAGTCCCCGCCGAGCTGCCAGGTGCCCAGGCCGACGACCGAGACGAGCCGGCCGGTGCGGCCGAGTACCTGTCGTTCCATCAGTTCCTCCGTGTGGTAGGTGTTCACACAGTACGACGCGCTCACCTCGCGCGACGGCTACCGTGTGCACCGTGACCTCCAGCGACTTCCCCGCACCGTCCGGAACCCAGTACGAGATCTCGCACGGAGCGCACCGCGCCACCGTCGCGGAGGTCGGCGCCATGGTGCGCGAGTACTCCGTCGACGGGCGCGACGTGTTCGTCCCCTTCGGGCGTGACGACGTGGCCCCCGTCTTCAACGGCGCCGTCCTCGTCCCCTGGCCCAACCGCCTGCGCGACGCCTCCTACACCGTCGACGGCACGCGCTACGAGCTGGCCCAGTCGGAGGCCGACCGGTCCAACGCCCTGCACGGCCTGGCCTGCTGGACCCGCTGGAGCCTGGTGTCGCACAGCGACTCCGCCGTGACCCTCGAGCTCGCCCTGCCCGCCCAGAAGGGCTGGCCGTTCCAGCTCGTCACGCAGGCGCGCTACAGCCTGTCCGACGCCGGCCTCGAGGTCGTCGTGACCACGCGCAACGTCGGCGCGGGCACCGCACCGTACGGCGTCGGGTTCCACCCGTGGCTGTCGGCCGGCGGCGCGGACCTCGACGAGTGCACCGTCCAGCTCGACGCCACCACGCACGTCACGGTCGACGAGCGCCTGCTGCCCACCGGCACCGAACCGGTCGCGGGCCAGTACGACCTGGCCGCCGAGCGCTCCCTGGAGGGCCTGGACCTCGACGACGCCTGGGTCGACGTCACGCGCGACGCCGACGGACTGTCGTGGTGCCGCCTCGGCTGCCCGGACGGCCGCACGCCCGCCGTGTGGATGGACGAGTCGATGGACTGCTGGCAGGTCTGCTCCGCGAACCACATCCCGCACTTCCTCCGCGCGGGCCTCGCGGCCGAGCCGATGAGCTGCGTCGCCGACGCCTTCAACACCGGCGAGCGCCTCGTGCACCTGGCGCCCGGCGACGTCCACGAGGTGCGCTGGGGCGCCACGCTGCTCTGACATCCCGTCGGACGGCACCCGCGCGGGCGAGAATGACGGCTCAGGGGCGAGCGAGGAGCAGCAGTGACGGTACGTGAGGTGCGCATCTGCGTCGTGGGCGACGAGCTGAGCGTCGGCGTCGGCGACGCCAGGGCGCTCGGCTGGGTCGGTCGCGTCATGGCGCGGTCCCGGTTCGACGCCCCGGCGATGCACTTCACGCTCGCCGTGCCGGGCGAGACGACGTCGGAGCTGGGCGCGCGGTGGGAGAAGGAGACCGCCCCGCGGTTCGGGCCCGACGCCGAGTGCGAGAACCGGCTCGTGGTGGCCCTCGGCCGCCACGACCTCGCGGCCGGGCTGTCGATCGCGCGCTCGCGCCTCAACCTCGCCAACGTGCTCGACGTCGCCGACTCGGCGCGCATCCAGACGTTCGTCGTCGGGCCGCCGCCGGGACGACCCGAGGACGGCCCGCGCATCGCCGAGCTCTCGGCGGCGTTCGCCGACGTCGCCTCGCGGCGGCGCGTGCCCTACGTGGACACGTACACGCCGCTGGCGGCGCACGAGCAGTGGCTGGCCGACCTCGCCCAGAACGGGTCGCTGTACCCGGGCCAGGCGGGCTACGGGCTCATGGCGTGGCTGGTGCTGCACACGGGCTGGCACGCCTGGCTCGGGCTGCCTACCGACGAGTGAACACGCCGCGCACGTAGGCGGCCTGGCCGGCGTGCTGCGTGGCGTCGCCCAGCACGCTCACCAGCCGCACGCCGAGCGTGACGGGCGGGTCCCAGCGCGTGTCGACCACGCGGTCGAGGTCCGCGTCGGTGAGCGTCCGCACGTAGGTGGTGGTCGCCGCGTGGACGGCCGCGAAGTAGCCGCCCAGCAGGGCGGCGCTCGCCCGCACCTGGGCCACCTCGTCGGCGCTCTGCCCGTACCCCGTAGCGGACACCGGGAACGGCAGCGCGAGCTTGTCCGCCCAGCCCTCCGCCGTCCACACCTGCTCCGTGCCCGCGACGTCGCTCACCTGCGAGTCGATCCCGCGGGCGGCGTGCCACACGAGCCACGCGATCGTGTTGGCCGCGGGGTCGGGACGGAAGGCGAGGAGGGCGTCGTCGGCGTCCGCGAGCACGCGGTCGACGATGCCGGGCAGACGTCCGAAGGCGTCGAGCAACAGCTCCGAGGAGTTCATGAGGCCACCCTGCCCCGGCACGGGCACGTCCGCGAGTGTGGGACCATGGACCGACTCTTATCCAGCACGTCAGTGGGAGCAGAACCATGAGCAAGCGCGGTCGCAAGCGTCGTACCCGCAAGGGCAGCGCCGCCAACCACGGCAAGCGTCCCAACGCCTGAGCACAGGCCACGCAGACGCGCGAGAGGCCGCGAACCCCGGTGGGGTTCGCGGCCTCTCGGCTTTGCTCAGGCCTTGGTCATGACCGTCAGCTGGGTGCGGATGCGCAGGCGCAGCGCCTCCGGGGCGCGCTCCGAGCAGGAACGGCGCACCAGCTTCTTGACCAGCTCCTCCGCGCTCAGCTCGGACAGGCACGGCGAGCAGTGCGCCAGATGGTCGCGCATGCGCTGCTCGTCAGCGGGCGTCATCTCCGAGTCCAGGAACTCGTAGAGGTGCACCAGTGCGTGGTCGCACTCGGACTCGCCAGAGACGTCGTGCGGGATGGGCTCGTTCACTTCGTACCTCCGTTGCTCGCCGGCACGAGCCCGCGGTCCGCCGCGTAGTCGGACAGCAGCTCGCGCAGCTGCTTGCGACCGCGGTGCAGCCGGGACATCACCGTCCCGATCGGCGTGCCCATGATCTCGGCGATCTCCTTGTAGGGAAACCCTTCGACGTCCGCGTAGTAGACGACCATGCGGCGGTCCTCCGGGAGCGCCGCCAGGGCGCGCTTCACGTCGGAGTCCGGCAGGTGGTCCAGCGCCTCGACCTCGGCCGAGCGCAGCCCCGCGGACGTGTGGGAGGCGGCACGCGCGATCTGCCAGTCCTCGACCTCTTCGGCCTGGGACTGCTGCGGTTCGCGCTGCTTCTTGCGGTAGCTGTTGATGAAGGTGTTCGTCAGGATCCGGTACAGCCAGGCCTTGAGGTTGGTGCCCGGCCTGTACTGGTGGAACGCGGCGAACGCCTTGGCGAACGTCTCCTGCACCAGGTCCTCGGCGTCCGCGGGGTTGCGCGTCATACGCAGCGCGGCGGAGTACAGCTGGTCGATGTGGGCGAGGGCGTCGCGCTCGAAGCGCGCCGCGCGGTCGGCCGGCGCCTCGTCCTCCGGGGCACGGTCGGTCTCTTCGCTCAGGTCGTCGATCTCGTCGCTCATCGCGCCTGAGCCTAGCGCTCGCTCGAGGCGCACGGGGGGCCAGTCGCCACCGGCGTCAGGCTGCTTGGCGACGCCGTCGACGTGTGCGGGGATCGCAAAGAGCCGCACGTCAGCGAGCGGTGACGTGGCACGTGGGGGGCAAGGTGCGTAGGACATCGTTTCAGGGAACGCCCGGAGACGGCGGATGCATTCCCCACCCGCCTCTGCGAAGGTGGATCCATGTTGCTGCGTCGCATCGCACGTCCGCTCCTGGCTGCCCCGTTCGTACACGACGGCGTCGACGCCGCGCTGCACCCGGCCGCGCACGTCGAGGTCGCGCGCCCGCTGGCCGACAAGGTCACCGACAGGCTGGGCGTCCCCCGGCTCAGCGACGACCGCCTCACCCTCGCAGTGCGCGTGCACGGCGGGCTGACGGCCGTGCTGGGCGTGGCCCTCGCCGTCGGCGTCATGCCGCGCCTCGCCTCGCTCAAGCTCGCCGCGCTCACCGCCCCGCTCGCCGTCGCGCAGCAGCCCTTCACGTCCCGCGGCGAGGAGCGCAAGGAGCGCACCGTGAAGTTCGTGCGGGCGCTCGGGTTCGTGGGTGCCGCGCTCATCGCAGGGCTCGACAACGAGGGCAAGCCCGGGATCTCCTGGCGGGTCAGCCAGGCACGGCGCAACCACGCGAAGGCGGCCGACCAGTAGCCTTGGCCGCATGACGTCGCCCGCGCCCTCCTCGACCGCGCCCGTGTGGGCTGCGCCCCTCGCCACCGGCCCGCTCGACGCCCGCGTCGAGATCCCGGGGTCGAAGTCGCTGACCAACCGCCTGCTGGTGCTCGCGGCGCTCGCCGATGGCCCGGGCACGCTGCGGGGTGCGCTGCGCAGCCGCGACGCCGACCTCATGATCGCCGCGCTGCGGACGCTGGGCGTCGAGGTCACGGAGGGCGGCTCCCCCTCCACGCTGCACGTGACGCCCGGCGCACTGAAGGGCGACGTCGACGTCTTCACCGGGCTCGCCGGCACCGTGATGCGGTTCCTGCCGCCCGTCGCGGCGCTGGCCGACGGCCCCGTCCGCTTCGACGGCGACCCGCAGGCGCGCGTGCGGCCCATGCGACCCGTGCTCGCGGCGCTGCACGCGCTCGGCGTGGAGGTCCAGGGGCACGACGGCGAGGCGTTCCCCTCGACCCTGCCGTTCACCGTGGTCGGCACCGGGTCGATGCGGGGCGGAGCGGTCGACGTCGACGCCTCGGCGTCCTCGCAGTTCGTGTCCGGCCTGCTGCTCGCCGCAGCGCGGTTCGAGCAGGGCCTCTCGCTGCGGCACGTGGGCACCACGCTGCCGAGCCTGCCGCACATCGAGATGACCGTCGCCACGCTGCGCGACGCGGGCGTCCAGGTGGACGACTCGCGGGACGGCATCTGGGTGGTGCAGCCCGGCCCCGTCGCGGCCCGCGACGTGCGCGTGGAACCCGACCTGTCCAACGCCGCGCCGTTCCTGGCCGCCGCGCTCGTGGCGGGCGGCTCGGTGTCCGTGCCGGGCTGGCCGGCGTCGACCACGCAGCCCGGGGCGCTCGTGCCGGGGCTGCTGGAGCAGATGGGTGGCACCTCAACCCTCGACGGCGACGTGCTGACCGTGACCGGCGACGGGACGATCCACGGCATCGACGTCGACCTCAAGGCCGCGGGCGAGCTCACCCCGACCATCGCGGCCCTGGCCGCCCTGGCGGACTCCCCCAGCCGGCTGCGCGGCATCGCGCACCTGCGCGGGCACGAGACCGACCGCCTGGCCGCCCTCGCCACGGAGATCACGCGGCTCGGCGGGCGCTGCGAGGAGACGCGCGACGGCCTGGTCGTCACGCCGCAGCCCCTCAAGGGCGGCGTGTTCCGCACGTACCACGACCACCGCATGGCCACCTCGGGCGCGCTCATCGGCTTGCGCGTGCCGGGCGTCGGCGTCGAGGACGTCGAGACCACCGCCAAGACCCTGCCGGGGTTCGCCGGGCTCTGGCAGGCGATCCTCTGATGGCGCGGGGGCTCTGATGGCGCGGCGGGGCGGCGACGAGCACGAGGCCTTCGGGCGTCCGTCCAAGCGCGGCAGCAGGCCCCGCACCAAGCAGCGCCCGGAGCACGCGGACGCCGTCGTCGGCTTCGTCACCGGCGTCGACCGTGGGCGGTACACGCTGCTGCTCGACGAGGGCGAAGACGACGAGCGCAACGTCACGGCGATGAAGGCGCGCGAGCTCTCGCGCACGCGCGTCGTCGTGGGCGACCGCGTCGACGTCGTCGGCGACGTCACCGGCGACAAGGACACGCTCGCGCGCATCGTGCGGATCGCCGAGCGCACGTCGGTGCTGCGGCGCACGGCCGACGACACCGACCCCTACGAGCGCATCGTGGTCGCCAACGCCGACCAGCTCGTCATCGTCACCGCTCTGGCCCAGCCCGAGCCGCGCACCGGCATGATCGACCGGGCCGTCGTGGCCGCGTACGACGCCGGCATGGACGTGCTGCTGTGCCTCACCAAGGCCGACCTCGCGTCGCCCGACGAGCTGCGCGGGCTGTACGAGCCGATCGGTGTCGGCGTCGTGGTCGTGGCGACGCTCGCCGACCCGGCGTCCGTCGAGACCGTGCGCGACCGGCTGCGTGGGCGTGTCTCGGTGCTGCTCGGGCACTCCGGCGTCGGCAAGTCGACGCTGGTCAACGCCCTGGTGCCCGGCGCCGGGCGGGCGACCGGGCACGTCAACGACGTCACGGGGCGCGGGCGGCACACGTCGACGTCGGCCGTGGCGCTCCGCCTGCCCGGCGCGGAGGGCTGGGTCGTGGACACCCCCGGCGTCCGTTCGCTGGGGCTCGCGCACGTCGAGGTCGCCCACGTGCTGGCCGCGTTCGAGGACCTCGACGAGGCCGCCGCAGACTGCCCGCGCGGCTGCACGCACCTGGACGACGCCCCCGACTGCGCGCTCGACGACTGGCTCGCGGCCACCACGGACCCCGAGGCCAGGGCGACACGCGAGGTCCGCTTGGCGAGCTTCCGCCGCTTGTTGGCGTCTCGCACCGCTAGCGTGTCAGCGTGAACCCTGCGCGCACGTACGAGGACGACCTGCGGCTGGCGCACGTGATCGCCGACCAGGTCGACGCCCTGACCATGGACCGCTTCCGGTCCCTCGACCTGCACGTCGAGACGAAGCCCGACAACACGCCGGTCTCGGACGCCGACAAGGCCGCCGAGGAGTTCATCCGCGCGCAGCTCAAGCGCGCACGCACCCGCGACGCGATCGTCGGCGAGGAGTACGGCTCCGCAGGCAACGGTGCCCGCCGCTGGATCATCGACCCGATCGACGGGACCAAGAACTTCGTGCGCGGCGTGCCCGTCTGGGCCACGCTCATCGCGCTGGCCGACGGCGAGGAGGTCGTCATGGGCCTCGTCTCCGCGCCCGCGCTCGGGCGGCGCTGGTGGGCGGCGAAGGGGTCGGGCGCCTGGACCGGGCGGTCGCTGTCGTCCGCCTCGCGCATGTCCGTCTCGGGCGTGGACCGGCTCGAGGACGCCTCGTTCAGCTACGCCTCGCTGGGCGGCTGGGAGCAGCGCGACAAGCTCGACGGGTTCCTCGACCTCACGCGCCGCTGCTACCGCACCCGCGGCTACGGCGACTTCTGGTCCTACATGCTGCTCGCCGAGGGCGCCGTCGACATCGCCGCCGAGCCGGAGCTCGAGGTCTACGACATGGCCGCCCTGGCGCCCATCGTCGCCGAGGCCGGCGGGCGCTTCACGTCGCTGGACGGTGCGCCCGGCCCGTGGGGCGGCAACGCCGTCGCCACCAACGGCCGCCTCCACGACGAGGTGCTCGTCTACCTCGGCTAGGGCGTGTCTCCCAACTCTGAAATGAGCTGTGCGGCAGACTCGCGGCCGTGAGTCGTTTCCGGGTCTTGACCGACGAGCAATGGGAGCGGATCGCGCCGATGCTGCCGTCGAACGTGGGCAAGGTCGGTCGCCCGTTCGGTGATCACCGCACCGTCGTGGAGGGCATCGCCTACCGGTACCGGACGGGGATCCCCTGGCGCGACCTGCCACGGGAGGCCTTCGGGCCGTGGCAGATAGTGTGGAAGCGGCACAAGAAGTTCGCCGGCGACGGCACTTGGGACCGGATCCTGACCCAGCTCATGGCCGAGGCCGACGCCGCCGGGCAGATTGACTGGACGGTATCGGTGGACTCCACGATCAACCGTGCGCACCAGCACGCGACGAACACGAGGCGCCCCGAGCAGGACACAGGGGGCGACGTCGAATCACAAGCCGCGCTCAGGCGTCGTCGTCCACAGTGAACCTGCAGGTCACGGCATTGGCCGGTCTCGTGGCGGGTTGACGAGCAAGATCCATCACGCCGTCGACGGCCGCGGGCGCCCGTTGGCTGTGGTGGTCACGCCGGGGCAGTCGCACGACGGGCGGGCGCTAGAGATGGTGCTCGCAGACATCTGGGTGCCGAGAATCGGTGCGGGTCGTCCGCGCACGACGCCGGACGCGGTGCTCGGAGACAAGGCGTACTCTTCGCGCGGCAACCGGGCGATGCTGCGCCGGCGCGGGATCAAGGTCGTGATCCCCGAACCGTCCGACCAGCAGGCCAACCGCAAACGCCGCGGCTCCACGGGCGGGCGGCCGCCGAAGCTGGACCGGGAGACCTACAAGCGGCGCAACGTCGTAGAACGGTCCTTCAACCTGCTCAAGCAATGGCGCGGGCTGGCCACCCGCTACGACAAGCACGCCATGACCTACCGCGCCGGAGCCGTCCTGGCCGCGATCATCACCTGGCTGCGCCGATAGACACGGATCGAGCAAGTCGCGCGACAAGAGCAGCCTTCCTAGTCACCGTTGAAGACCAGGAACCGATGCGGCCGCTCCTGGACGAGGGACACGAGATCTTCCAGCTCTCGAACCTCCGCCCCGAAGTCACTCGACGTCCGGGAGATCTCATCGAGCTCCGCGCCCACGACGCGCAGTTGAAGGCGATTGAAGATCGTGTCGTCGAACTCATCGACGTTCCCAAGGAAGGGCAGAGCCAGCCTGTTCGCTGAGCGGACCAGTCCCGTCATCTCGAGTTGGCCGCGAAGCAGCACAGTCCCGCCGTACTCGCGGACGTAAGCGGTTGTTCCCACGGCCCCAAGTCTGCCGCCAGAACGCGCCAGCAGGGTTTGGGAGACATGCCCTAGCCGCGCGGGATCGCGCGGATCTCCTCCGGGGCGTACCAGAGCAGGTCCAGGTCGGTGACCCGCTGGATCGCGTCGTCGAGCGCCGCGTCCGCCCCCGGGTCGTCGCTCGCCGCGTACTCGAGCACGTCGAGGATGTCGTCCGACGCCGTCGGCTCGTCCACGTGCACCGCCACGACCCGTGTGACCGGCAGGTCCTGCGTCACCACCACCTGCGACGCCGGGGCGCCGTCGGCCTCGTGCGCCGGCTGCACGACGTCGTCGGGCACCTCCACCGTCACCACCACACGCAGCGGCAGCGCGCCGCCCGCCTCGGCGATGCGCAGCAGCGAGTCGTGCGCGGCGGCGAGGAAGGCGTACCACTCGAGGCCCTCCTCGTCCTCGTCCGGCCACAGACGAGACAGCGCCGCCGTCACCGCGTGGGCCGGCCGGCCCGGGACGGTCCAGGTGGCGGCAGCCGCGGTGACGGCGGCGGAGTCGAGCTCGTCGAGCGTGGCGGGCACGTAGAGGCGCATGCCCCGATTGTGCCGCAGCCTGCGAGATCAGGCGGCGGCGAGGCCCTCGGTCGCGCGCTGCTCGATCTCGGTGTTCATCTGCGTGAGGCGCTCGTCGGTCAGGTCGTACCGGCCGATGATCACCATCGCGACCACCAGCAGGGCGGCCGGGATGACGGACACGAGCCACAGGATGCCCTGCGTGGCCGACGACGACTGGACGGTCAGCTCCGAGTGGTAGTCGGTGAGCGAGAGCACCAGGCCGGGGACGACGCCGCCCAGCGCCATGCCGGCCTTGAAGAAGATGCCGGTGAGCGCGTTAACGATGCCGGAGATGCGGCGGCCGCTGCGCCACTCGCCGTAGCTGACCACCTCGGGGATGAGCGACCACATGTACCCCGTGGCCACGATGACGCCGGTCGACTTCACGAACTGGGCCACCATGACCAGGCCCACGTGGTCGGCCGGGTTCGGGATCAGGTAGAGCATCGCCATGCCGACGATGGCGATCGACAGGAAGCCGACGAAGAGCTGCTTCTTGCCGATCCAGCGCTTGATGCGGGGAACCAGCGGCAGGAAGATGAACGCCGGCAGCACGCCAAGGGCGTTGAACCACTGCACCGAGTCGGACGCCCGGACGACGTCGTTCATGTAGTACGCAGCGCCGGCGTTGCCCACCGACATCATGGCGAACGCGGTGATGAAGAAGAACGCGACGACGCGCAGCGGCTTGTTGCGCTTGAACTCGGTGACCAGGTCGGACACCTTGACCTGCTCGGCCGCGGCGTCGTCCATGACGACGCGCTCCTTGGTCTGCGTGAACGTGAAGATCAGCACGGCGAGGCCGACCGCCGCGTAGATCGACATCGTGGTGAGCCAGCCGCCCGCGGACTGCGGGGTGTCCCAGTTGCCGTCGGCCGAGAAGATCTTGACCAGCACCGGCACGCCGAACGCGACGGCCAGGCCACCGATGTTCGCGAGGAACATGCGGGTGGTGGTGAGCACCGAGATCTCGTCGTTGTCACGCGTGAGCGAGGAGTTGAGCGCGCCGTACGGCACGTTGAGCAGCGTGTAGAGCATCGACAGGCCCACGTACGTGACGTACGCGTAGAGCAGCGAGCCGGACATCCCGGTCCAGAACACGAGCACCGCGAGCGCCGACAGCGGGATGCCCGCGAAGACCAGCCAGCCGCGGTAGCGGCCGAACCGGGTGGAGTGCTTGTCGACCATGGTGCCGACGATCGGGTCCCACAGGACGTCGATGAGCCGCACCGCGAGGAACATGGTGGCGGCGGCGCCGGCCGACAGCCCGAACACCTCGGTGTAGAAGAACAACAGGTACGTGGAGACCGTGTTGTAGATGAGGTTCTGGGCCAGGTCGCCGGAGCCGAACCCGATGCGCTGGGTCCAGGTGAGCTTGTGGAACCCCTGCTCAGGCCCGGGCGCGGTGTGCGTCGCTGCGCTCCCGGCGTGGTCGATCGTGGCAGTCATGGTGGTGCGTTTTCCCCCTCGGAAGTCCCGGCTGTCTGCCCGGGCACCTATAAGGGTGAACCCTTGTGTGGTCTGACCACAACGTCAGAGGGCCGAATGTGGCAAAGGTGACACCTGGTTCCTGAGCCTCTCCGCGAGCCCTGCGACGGCGAGCCGCACGGGCGAGCCCGGGGCGTGCTCGGCCAACGACCGGCCGGCCAGCAGGGCGCCGTCCAGCCCGGCGGGGTCGTTCGGCACGACGACGACGTCGTCGAGTCCCGCGTACCGGGCCATCGCCTCCCGCACGGCCGCCTCCGGGCGGGCGCCCACCGCGGAGGCCCGCACGCGGTTCACCACGACCGTCACCGGCGCGGGCACGGGCACCGGCGCCTCGCGCAGCTCCTCGAGGGCGCGCACCAGGCGCTGGATCCCGACCGGGTCCGCGCTGCCCACGACCACGACGTCGTCGGCCGCCGCCAGCGCCGTGAGCGTCGCCGCGTTGCGCTGCGGGGCGAGCGTGTCGTACATCAGCACCTCGTCCGCCTCCACCGGGGCGGCCGTGTCGACCACGGTCCACGCGGCCAGCTCACGCGCACGGTCGAGGACCACCTCGAGCGACGACGCCGGCACCTCCGGCCACCGCGCCGCCCGGGTCAGGCCCGTGAGCACGCGCAGGCGCGGCGCGACGACGGGGCACTGCCGGGCGAGCGCGACGGCGTCGAGCGTCCCCTGCGACGCCTGTCGGCACGCCGCGGCGAGGCCGGGGGCGTCGTCGAGCAGGCCCAGGCGCATCGCCAGGGACGAGGCATGGGTGTCGGCGTCGACCAGCAGGACGTCGCGGGCGTCGGCCGGCTCCGGCTGCGGAGCCGCCCGGCGCGCACGGCGACCGGGTGCGCCGGCGAGCTCGGCCGCGAGCTCGAGCGCGACCGTGGTGCGGCCCGGCGCGCCGGCCGGGCCCCAGACGACCACCACCCGCCCCGGCGGCGTCTCCGCGCGCGCGGGCTCCTCGTCCGGGGCGGCCACGGGCACGATGCCCTCGGCGTCCCGGACCGCCTCGACGAGCCCGTCCGCCGAGCCCTCCAGCACCACGTCGACGCCGAGCGCGCGGACGCGGTCGCCGTCGTGCCGCTCGGCGAGGACGACGACGCGGACCCCGGCCGCGTGCAGCCGCGCGACGGTCTCGCGGTCGAACCCGGGCAGGTCGCCCGAGACCACCGCGACGGACCCCGCCCCGGCCGCGGCGGCGCCCAGCAGCTCGACGACGTCCCCGCAGCGGCGCGTCACGGCGGCCCCGGAGCCGGGTGCCCCGAGCGTCAGCACCACGTCGGTCTCGGCCGCCCCCCGGACGGCGGCCAGGACGGTGACCGTCTGTCCCATCAGGCGCCGCTCCCAGCCACCGGCACGACGTCGACGGTGCCGCCGTCGCCCAGCGCGGCCAGCAGGCCGGGCAGGTCGGCCGTGGGCACCAGGACGTGCAGCGTCGTGCCCGTGCCGACCACGAGGCGCGAGGAGTCGTCGTCGACCTGCTCCACCACGACGCCTTCGACGACGGCGCGCGGCGGCGCGGCCTTGGCGTCGCTCCGCGCAGGCACGTCCGGGACGAGCCAGACGTCGACGACGCTGCCCTTGCGCACCTTGGCCGACAGCGGGCCCTCGACGGGCACGGCCACCGAGCGCAGGTCCGTCGACGCCGCGTCGCCGAGCGCCGAGCGGGCCACGAGCTCGCCCTCGCCGACGACGCGGTCGACCACCAGGTCGCCGGGCAGCGGCTCGGCCGCCGAGAGGTACAGGCCGGCGTCGGCCAGGCGCACGTCGACCGAGCGCACCGCGTCGGCCGTCAGGCGGTCGCCGGGAGTGAGCGTGGCGGCCGCCGCCCACACGGGAACGGTGCGCTGCGCGGACGACACGGCCCACGAGCCGCCCGCCACCGAGAGGGCCACGATGACGACGCCGACCACCAGCCGGGGGTCGCGCCAGGAAGGCCGGCGCAGCCGGGGAGCCACGGGCGCGGGAAGGGTGGTGGTCATCGCGGATCCTTTGTTGCTGTGGTGCGCGCTGCGCTGGCAGCGTTCATCATCGGTTGCTCAGGGGCATCTAGTGCTGGTCCCTGTGGACAAGAGCGGTCAACAGGTGGGTGCTGGTGTGCCAGACTGCCGGTATGGCCGCACGCTTCCTGTCCCTCGCTGACGTCGAGGAGATGCTCGCGATCTCGTCCCGCCAGGCGTACGCGCTGGTGCGCAGCGGCGAGCTGCCGGCGATCCAGATCGGAGGCAAGGGCGTCTGGCGCGTCGAGGCCACCGAGCTCGAGGCCTACATCGCGCGGCAGTACGCCCGGACTCGGGAGCGCATCGACGCCCAGGACCTGTGAGCCGGTCACGACCGGCTCACCCGCAGCACCGCGGCGAACGGCACCGTCCTCAGGCTGACCGGCACGCGGTCGGTCTCCTCGAGGTCGAGGTGGTCCTGCCCCACGCGCGCCAGCCGTCCCGCGGCCTGGCCGGCTGACGTCCGCACCACCACGCGACCCCGGTCGCGCTGCAGCTCGCGGAGCACCGTGCCCAGCCCGAGCCCGTCGGCGCGCGACGCCGACGGCACGGCCCGGCGGGTCAGCCCGGTCACCGAGGCGACGGCCGCGACCGGCACGAGGTGCTCCGCGCTCCCCCGCCCCTCGAGCAGCAGCCAGGCCGCGGCCACCCGCCGCAGCGTCCCCGTCACGGTCTCGCCGTCGCCCAGCTCCAGCGTGACCGTGCCGCCGACGACGGCGCGCAGCCTGTCGGGGAGCCCGATCGAGGCGTGCTCCGCGCGGGTCAGCTCGGCGACCTCGCCGTCTCGCTCGGCCTGGTGCTGGGCGGCGAGCTGCGCCTCCAGGTCGGCGAAGAGCGCGTCCCAGCGCGCCGCCCCCTGACTCGACATGACTCCCCCTCTGCGGACGTCGACGTCCGCGGCACCCCTCGCGCCGCGCGCACAGGGTGCCATGGAATGCCCAGGCGGCCCGCACCCCGTCCACAGGCAGAGGTGGACAACCCGGACGCGCTGTGGTTCCCTAACGCCACTTAAGGCACCAAACGCCATCAAACGGCATCACGGGAGGTTCAGATGGTGAACGGGAGAGCGTCCCGCAGCGTGGCGGGGCTCACGGCCCTGGCGGCGGGGCTCGGCGGCGCGTCCGTGGCGCTCACCGCCCGGGCGGTCCAGCTTGCCGAGGTCGTCACGGCGCCCGGCGCGCGCGTGGACACCTGGGTGGAGCTCGGAGTCGTCGCGCCTGCCGCCCTCCTCGCGGCATGGGCGGCGCTCGGGGCCTTCCTGGGCCTCGCGGTCGTCGCCTCCGCCCGGGCCGGGGTGCGCTGGCGCGCCGGGGAGGCCGCCGTCCGGCGCGTCGCCCCCGGGGTGGTGCACCGCCTGGTCCGTGCGGGCGTCGGGATCGGCGTCGGGGCCGGGCTCGCGCTCGGGCCGACCGCCGCGTTCGCGGCGCCGCCCGCGCCGGGGCCGGCGGCCGTCGAGGTGGTCGGGCAGGCGGCGGGCGGGTTGGACCTGGCGTGGCGGCCGACGGCGGTCGCGCCGGCCACGGCCACCGCGGCGCCGAAGGCGGCCACCACCGCGCCGGCGCCCCCGCGGCCACCCGCCCCGGCGCCCGCCGCGTCAGCTCCCACCGCCGCGGTCACGGTCATCCCCGCCCCCGCTCCCCCGGCGACCGCCGCCCCCATGACCGTCGTCGTGCTGCGCGGCGACACCCTCTGGGACATCGCCGCCGCGCACCTCGACCCGGGCGCCACCGACGCCCAGATCCTCGCCGCGACCGTGCGGTGGCACCAGGCGAACCGGGCCGTCATCGGCGACGACCCGGACGTCATCCTCCCCGGTCAGATCCTCACCCAGCCCGCCTGACGGAGGCACCACCATGACCACGTCCCTCACCCGTCCCCTCCGGGTCTCCGCCGCGCAGCAGCGCCCCGGCCGCCCTCCGCAGGCACCCACGCGCCCGCCGCGCGTGCGCCGTGTCCGCATCGGCGGCCCGGCGCTGGCCGTCGACGCCGAGGACCTCCTCGCCGACCGCCCCGTCCCCGACGACGCACCCGCACCTCCCGCATTGCCCGACCCGACGGCCATGTGCTGCTCGGTGGTGCGGGCCGCCGTCGAGGTGCTGCGCGGCGACCGCCCGGCGGCCCAGCTCGCCCGCTGGGTGACCCCGGTGGTGCTGGACCAGCTCACCGAGCGGGCGCGCCTGCTGCGCGAGGCCCCGGCGTCGGCCCAGCGGGTGGAGGCGGGCCGGCCCGTCCAGGTGCGGCGCGTGCGCCTGGAGCGCAGGGACGACACCGCCGAGGCGACCGTGGTCCTCGAGGACTCCGGGCGCGTGCGGGCGGCGGCCGTGCGGCTCGAGGCGCGGCGCGGGCAGTGGCGCGTCGCGGTGCTCGAGCTGGGCTGAGGCGCGCGAAGGCCCCGCGCCGCCGGAGCGACGCGGGGCCTCCGGTCACGGCTACGGCGTCGGGATCGTCCAGATGCCGCGGCCGTGCGTGGCGGCGACCAGCGTTCCGTCGGGGTCGACGAGGATCTGGCTCACGACGACGTTGGGCAGGTTGGTGCCCAGCCGCTCCCAGGTGCTGCCGTTGTCCGACGAGGTGTAGACCCCGATGTCGGAGGCGGCGACGAGAGTCTGCCCGTCCAGCACGATGTCGTTGGCGGGGATGTCCGGCAGGTTCCCGGACACGTCGGTCCACGACGTCCCGCCTGTGGTCGTCTGGAACACATGGCCCACGCCAGGGTCGTCAGGGCCGACGATCCAGTGCCGCGAGTAGCCCGAGAGCGACAGGTAGGCGTGGTTCGGGTTGGCCGTGTCGATCTTGATGCCGGTGACGTAGCGGTTCGGCAGGCCGGCGTCCGGGCACACCGCGCTGCCGGTGCACTCCTGCGCCGTCGCGTGCCAGGCGCCACCGCTGTTGCTGAGCATCACGACTCCGGCCGCGAAGCCGCTGCCGTCCGTGAAGCTCGGGTTGCACGGGCCGCACCAGGTGGCGGCGATGTACTGCGTGCCGCCGACCGTGACGGCGTCGAGCGCCGTCACCTGCGAGGTCGCGTTCCCGCCCAGCGCGGTGCGGACGTCGAACACGTTCTGCCAGTCGGTCGACGTGCCCGTGCCGACGGTGGTGCCGGCGATGCCCGACTCGGAGTTCCAGACGAACGCGCCGCCCGCCACGAGGTGGTCAGGGTTCGTGCGGTCCACGTTGATCGGCGCGATGAAGCGCGCGTCGGGGTCGGCGGGCGTGACGTCCTGCCAGTTGGCGCCGCCGTCCGTGGATTTCATCGCGGTGAGGCCGGTGTACTCGGTGATCACGTCGTTCGAGTTGGCCGGGTCGACGATCGTGTAGCCGCCGTCGCCGCCGAACACCTGCACGGAGCTGACGGTGATCGGCTTGCCGAGGTCGTCGAGCACCGTGCCCGTGGTCGGGAACACCTTGTTGCTGCCGTTGTCCTGCATGCCGCCGTAGATGGTCGAGTCACCGCTGCCCTGCGCCCCGTAGTACTGGAGGGCGTCGAGGTGCGCGTTGAGGTTGGACCAGTCACCGACGCTGTGGTCGGTCAGGGCCCGGGCGTAGACGCCGCCGTCGTTGCCGACGTACAGCTTGCCGCCCGCGATGACCGCGGCGTGCTGGTCGGAGTGCGCCTGGTCGTGGTTGCACGTCCCCTCGAACGGCGTATACGAGAAGCACGAGAACCCGAAGTTCCAGTACGGGCCGACGGTGTTCCAGCCCGCGCCGGCGTTCTGGGTCTCGTAGACCTCCTCGAGCCCGGCGTAGACGTGGTCCTTGTTGGCCGGGTCGACGACGAGGAACTGGTTGTACCAGGCCTGGATGCCCGGGCCGTAGCCCTTGCCGATGCGGGACATCTTCTGGGCCGACCCGCTGGTGGCCAGCTTGCTCGACGTGGCGATCCTGGTCCACGGCCCGGTCGGGTCGCCGTTCTTCGACTCGTAGATGCCCTCGAGCACCGTCTTGCCGTTGGTGCCGACGTTGAGCAGGTAGGGGCTCTGCACGATCGCGTAGGCCCGGTCCCCGGCGGCCGAGTAGGCCAGCGTCGTGCGGCCCTCGTCCTTCGGGTTCACCCAGCCCTGCGGGTTGGCGACGGAGCTGAAGTGGGCGCCGGCGTCGTTCGAGACGTAGAAGCCGTTGGTCGGCGCGCCTCCGCGCCAGCCGGCCACCGCGACCACCTGCTGGCCGTTGGTGCCGGGCCGCACGGCGACGTCGCTGATCATGTTGCCGACGACCAGGTTGAAGTTGCTGCCGGCGCTGGGCGGGCCCGCGGGCTGCAGCACGGCGGTCCAGGTCGCGCTCGCCGAGGCCGTGTCGATGCTGTACAGGCCGTGGGACGTGGCGGCGAACAGCGTGCTGCCGTCCTGGGCGAGCCGGAAGATCAGGGCGCCGTTCAGCTCCGATCCGCCCACCCGGCGCCAGGTGGCGCCGCCGTCGCTCGAGGCGAGCACCCCGACGCCCGCATAGGCGTCCTGGTTCGTGTTGGCCTCGCCGGTGCCGGCGTAGACGGTGTAGCTGCTGCCGGTGCCGGTCACCAGCAGTGCGCCGATCGACAGGGTGTCCTGGGTGTCGGTGAGGGGGGTCCAGTGCTGGCCGCCGTCGCTCGTCTTCCAGACGCCACCGTCGGCCGCGCCGGCGAAGATCGACCCGTCGGGGGCCGCGGCCAGCGCGGTCATCCTGCCGGCCACCCAGCGGTCGCCGGCCCCGGAGTTGCTGAAGCCGCCCGTCGGGTCGACGTACTGCGGCGAGTCGGAGAAGTCGTTCCCGTCGGTGCCCGCCCGCGCCGTCCGCTCGGTCCACGCGCCGCCCACCGTCGGCAGCGCGGTCGCCTGCGCGGCGCCCGCCGCATAGGCGTTCGGATCGACGGCACCGTTCGGCGCGAGCCGCTGCGACATGAACCAGTCGGTGGCCGCGGCGACCGCCTGACTCTCCTCACCGGCGTCGTCGTCGGGCGAGGAGGCCTTCCCCGCAGCGAGCCCTGGGCCGGCCGTGAGGAGCATCGCTGCCACCACCGCCGGTACTGCCGTGAACACCACGAGTCGACGCCGCATCTGCACTCATCTCCTTGGAACGCACCATTGCGAAGGAACTGCGACTCTCCAGGGGATTCTGGGCACGCCGGGGCGCACCGGCAACCGCGGGCGGGACGCGCGAAGGCCCCGCGCCGCCGGAGCGGTGCGGGGCCTTCGTCCGTGGTGCGTCAGGCCTCGTTCAGGCCGTGGCAGACCTTGTACTTCTTGCCGGAGCCGCACGGGCACTGCGCGTTGCGCGGGGTCCCCGGGAACGTGCGGCCGTCGGCCTCGGTGGCCTGGGCCTCACCGTGCAGCGCACGACGCGCGCGGCGCGCGGTGTCGGTGCCGTCGGTCGAGGCCTGGGCCGTCGCCGCGATGCCGCCCTCGGCCGGGCCGCTGAACGACAGCGGCACCTGGCGGCCCGGGCCGTCAAGACCCTTGCCGACCAGCACGGGAGCGACCGGGGCTGCGGGCACGGGGGCCTCCTCGACCTCGGGCTCGTCCTCGACCTCGACCTCGGGCTCGGCGGCCGCTGCCGTGAGCCCCGGTGCCGACTGCGCGGCGGCCGCGGCACCGGCCGGCGTGATGACGGCGGCGTCGTCGACGGCGGGCTGGACCTGCACCTCGAGGTTGTAGAGGAAGCCGACCGACTCCTCCTTGATGGCGTCCGTCATCGCGGAGAAGAGCTGGAAGCCCTCGCGCTGGTACTCGACCAGCGGGTCGCGCTGGGCCATCGCGCGCAGACCGATGCCCTCCTTGAGGTAGTCCATCTCGTAGAGGTGCTCGCGCCACTTGCGGTCGAGCACCGAGAGCACCACGCGGCGCTCGAGCTGACGCATGGCGTCCGCCCCGAGGGCCTCCTCGCGGGTCTGGTAGGCGACGTCGGCGTCGGACTGGAGCTCGGTGAGCACCATCTCGCGCGAGACGGAGCCGACGCCGCCGGCCTCCTGGACCACGTCGTCGGGCGTGATCGAGACCGGGTACACCGACTTGAGCGCCGTCCACAGGCCCTCGAGGTCCCAGGACTCGGGCGCACCCTCGGACGTGGCGCCGTCCACGTAGGCCGTGATGACGTCGTTGCGGAAGTGGCCGATCTGGTCGGCCAGGTCCTCGCCCTCGAGCACGCGGCGGCGCTCGGAGTAGATGACCTCGCGCTGGCGGGACAGGACGTCGTCGTACTTGAGGACGTTCTTGCGGATCTCGAAGTTGCGGGCCTCGACCTGCGACTGCGCGGACTGGATGCCGCGCGTCACCATCTTCGACTCCAGCGGCATGTCGTCCGGGAAGCCGGCGCGGTTCATCATCGACTCGGCCAGGCCGGAGTTGAACAGGCGCATCAGGTCGTCCTGCATCGACAGGTAGAACCGGGACTCGCCCGGGTCGCCCTGACGGCCGGAACGACCACGCAGCTGGTTGTCGATGCGGCGCGACTCGTGGCGCTCCGTGCCCAGCACGTACAGGCCGCCGAGCTCGGTGACCTCCTCGTGCTCGGCCTTCACGGCGTCCTTGGCGTGCTCGAGCACGTCCGGCCACGCGGCCTCGTACTCGTCGGGACGCTCGACGGCGTCGTACCCGCGGTCCGTCATCGTCTGCACGGCGACGAACTCCGCGTTGCCGCCCAGCATGATGTCGGTACCACGGCCGGCCATGTTCGTGGCGACCGTGACGGCGCCCTTGCGGCCGGCGAGCGCGACGACAGACGCCTCGCGCTCGTGCTCCTTCGCGTTCAGCACCGAGTGGGGCACGCCGGCCTTGCGCAGCAGACCGGAGAGGTACTCCGACTTCTCGACCGACGTCGTACCGACCAGCACGGGCTGGCCCTTGGCGTGGCGCTCGACGATGTCGGCGACGACGGCCGCGAACTTGCCCTCCTCGTTCTTGTAGACGAGGTCGGGCTGGTCGATGCGGACCATCGGGCGGTTCGTCGGGATCGGCACGACGCCGATCTTGTACGTGCCCTGGAACTCCGCGGCCTCGGTCTCGGCCGTACCGGTCATGCCGGACAGCTTGTTGTAGAGGCGGAAGTAGTTCTGGAGGGTGATCGTGGCGAGCGTCTGGTTCTCGGCCTTGATCTCGACGCCTTCCTTGGCCTCGATCGCCTGGTGCATGCCCTCGTTGTAGCGGCGGCCCGGCAGCATGCGGCCCGTGTGCTCGTCGACGATCATGACCTCGCCGTTGAGCACGACGTAGTCCTTGTCGCGCTTGAACAGCTCCTTGGCCTTGATGGCGTTGTTGAGGAACCCAATGAGCGGCGTGTTCAGCGACTCGTACAGGTTCTCGACGCCCAGGTAGTCCTCGACCTTGGCGATGCCCGGCTCGAGCACGCCGACGGTCTTCTTCTTCTCGTCGACCTCGTAGTCCTGGTCGACCGTGAGGCGGCGCACCACCTTCGAGAACTCCGTGTACCAGCGGTTCACGTCGCCCGAGGCGGGGCCCGAGATGATGAGCGGGGTGCGGGCCTCGTCGATGAGGATCGAGTCGACCTCGTCGACGATGGCGAAGTGGTGGCCGCGCTGCACCAGGTCGTCCGTCGACCACGCCATGTTGTCGCGTAGGTAGTCGAAGCCGAACTCGTTGTTGGTGCCGTACGTGATGTCGCACGCGTACATCTCGCGGCGCTCCGCCGGCGTCTGGCCGGTGAGGATGACGCCCGTGCTCAGCCCCAGGAACCGGTAGACGCGGCCCATGAGGTCGCCCTGGTACTTGGCCAGGTAGTCGTTGGTGGTGACGACGTGCACGCCCTTGCCCTCGAGGGCGTTGAGGTAGGCGGCGGTCGTCGCCACGAGCGTCTTGCCCTCACCGGTGCGCATCTCGGCGATGTTGCCCTGGTGCAGGGCGGCGCCGCCCATGAGCTGCACGTCGAAGTGGCGCTGGCCGAGGGTGCGGCGCGCGGCCTCGCGCACCGTCGCGAAGGCCTCGGGGAGCAGGTCGTCGAGCTTCTCGCCGTGGGCAAGGCGCTCCTTGAACCGCGCCGTCTCCTCGCGCAGCTCCTCGTCGCTCATGTCCGTGAAGCTCGGCTCCAGGGCGTTGACCTGCTGGGCAAGACCTTGCAGCTTGCGCAGGACGCGGCCCTCGCCGATCCGGAGCACCTTATCGAGGATCGCAGGCACGCGGTTCTCCTAAGTCGTGGTGGTTGCGGTGGCCCGTAGGTCACACCCCCGCATCCTAGGCCCGCGAACCTGGGCGGCAGCGCGGGTTCGCCCGTGGGAGAACCGTCAGTCCGTCGCGCGTCGCACGCCGCGTCGCGTCAGTGGCGGTCCAGGGCGCCGACCACGTCGTCGAGCCCCAGCCACCCTGCCATCGAGCGCAGCTCCTCGGCCAGCATGTCGGCCGTCTGGTCGGTGGCCCACGGCTCCCGGTGCGCGGACTGGACGCGCAGCACGCCGGCCGCGCGGTCGGCCTTGAGGTCCACGCGCGCCGTGATGCGCTCGCCCTCGAGGAAGGGCAGCACGTAGTAGCCGTGCACGCGCTGGTGGGCGGGCACGTAGATCTCGATCCGGTAGGTGGTGCCGAAGAGCTCCTCGAGTCGGGAGCGCTCGAAGACCAGCGGGTCGAAGGGGCTGAGCAGCGCCGCGCCGTCGGCCCGCCGGGGCAGGGCGGCGTCGCGGTGCCGGTACCAGGGGCCCCGCAGCCCGTCGACCGCGACCGGCTCGAGCGTGCCCTCCTCGACCAGCTCCGCCAGGGCGGTCGGCACCAGCGCGTTGGTGACGCCGCGCCTCAGCCGGAAGTAGTCGCGCAGGTCGCGTACGGTGGCGACGCCGTGGGCGCGCGCCCCGACCTCCAGCAGGCCCTTGACGGCCTCCGCGTCGCTGAACGGCCCGGCGTCGAGCACCTCGCGCGGCAGCACCCGTTCGGGCAGGTCGTAGAGCCGCTCGAACTGGGTGGTGCGGCCGGCCGAGACCACCTCGCCCGTGAAGAACAGGTACTCGAGGACACGCTTTGCCGCCGACCAGTTCCAGCCCCACTGCTCGCTCGCCTGCCGCGCCGGCCCGCCGCGCTCCTCCAGCAGGGCGTGCATCCGCGACGCCGTCACCGGGCCGCGCTCCGCGAGCACCTCCCGCACCGCCACGAGCTCCGCCGGGTGGTCGAGCGCCGCGCGGGAGATCGCGCCCCAGGCGTGGTCCCGGACCGCGCGCCGCCGCCACTCCAGCAGGGGCCACGTCTCGACCGGCACGAACGACGCCTCGTGCGCCCACGCCTCGACCAGCCGCCGCGGGGCGCGCGAGTGCAGCCGGTCCAGCAGGCCGACGTCGTACGGGCCCAGGCGCGAGAACAGCGGCACCAGGTGCGCGCGGGCCACGACGTTGACCGAGTCGATCTGCAGCACGCCCAGCCGGCGCACCGCCGCCGTGACCTGGCGCAGGCCCGGCGCTGCGGCGGGGCGGGGACGGTGCAGGCCCTGCGCGGCGAGCGCCACCCGGCGCGCCTGGGACGCGGAGAGCGTCGTGGTGACGGCAGTGGCGGCGGGCACCAGACCATGGTGCCCGCCGCCACCGACAGAGGTGGTCAGCGCGTCACGTCAGCGCGCTCACCGGGAGCACGCCCTCGCACTGCTGGTCCAGCTGCACGACGCCGTACGTCCAGCCCTGGCGCTTGTAGACCGCCGACGGGCGGGCCGACTCCTTGTCGATGAAGAGGAAGAAGTCGTGCCCCACGAGCTCCATCTGGTAGACCGCGTCGTCGATCGTCATCGCGTCGGCCGAGTGGAGCTTCTGGCGGATCACCACGGGCGAGTCGCCGAGCTGGTGCTCGACGGCGTCGCCGTCCGCCACGAGGGGCACCGGCGGCGCCTCGGTCACCGGCTCGGAGGCCATCACCTGGTCGTACGGACGGACGTCCACGGGAGCGGTCACGTACGTGCGGCGGTGGTCCTTGCGGCGGTCGCGGGTGCGGCGCAGACGTTCGATCAGCTTGTCGATAGCCAGGTCGAGGGCCCCGTACCTGTCGTCCGCCGCGGCCTCCGCGCGGATCACAGGTCCCTTGGCACGCACGGTGAGCTCGACGCGCTCGCGCACGTCGGACAGCTTGGGGTTCTTCTCGTGCGTGACCTCGACGTCCACCCGCTGCGCCAGCGGCGCGAGCTGGGTGACCTTGGCGAGCTTGTCCTCCACGTGGCGGCGGAACCGCTCCGGCACATCCGTGTGCCTGCCGACGACGACGATCTCCATCGTGTGCTCCCTTCTTCGGGAGGGCACCCGCCTCCGCGGGCGCCCGGTGTGCTCTTTCGGTGGCATCCGGGTGACCGGATACCGAAGGCGGCACCACCTCCAAGACGCGCCCGGAGACCCGGGCCAGCGGCGGTCCGAGAGCGCAACCACGCTCTCGGTGAGAACTCAGACTAGACCGGGTCACGGTCCGGCAACACCGTTGTGGCGCACCTGGCGCGAGGAGATCACCCGGGTGTCCCGGCACGGCCCGGCGGCGGGGTCGCAGCCAGCACGAACGCGCCGATCACGTCGGCGCCGGCGGCCTCGAGGGACCGCTCGGCGACCGCCAGCGTGGCACCGGTCGTCACCACGTCGTCGAGAAGCAGGCACACCGGGCGGCCGGACGCGCCCCTCCGAGCGGCGGCTCGCGCCAGCGCGGCCTGGTCAACCCGGACCGCCACGTTGCCGCCGCGGGCGCGCACGCCGAGGCCCACCTGGTCGGAGCCGCGCACACGGCGGAGCACGGGCGCGTGGGTGCCGCCCAGCGCGCCCGCGACCGCCCGGCTCACGGCGTGCAGGTGGTCGCGGGCACGGGCCCGGCGTGAGGCGCCGCTCGAGGGCGCCGGGACCACCAGCAGCGGCGAGCCGTCGGCCGCGACGTCGGGCCGCAGGGCGCGCGCGGCCGCCGCCGCGGCGGGTCCGAGCAGCCGGTCGAGGTCGGCCCGCCCGCGGTCCTTCCACGCGACGACCACGCCCCGCACCGGGCCCTCGTACCGCGCCAGCGCCCAGACGGGCAGCGGGGCGACGCCGTCGAGCCGGTCGAGGCGCGGGGCGTCGGACTCGACCCGGCGCGGCGGGGCGGTCAGGAGCGCTGCGCAGCGCGGGCACCACGGCACGTCGGGCGCGCCGCAGCCGGGGCACTCCACGGGCAGGAGCAGGCGGGTGAGGTCGCGGAGCGGCATCGGGCCAGTCTGGGCCGGGCGACGCCGCGCCCGAGACCGCCTGTGGACAGGCGCGGTCTCCACAGGCTCGACCGCCGGGCTCCCGGGCTCAGCCCGGGTACGCCACCACCGTCACCTTGCTTCCCACGGCCGGCCACACCGCCGACGACTGGTGCAGGTACAGCACCCCGTTGCCGTCGACGGCCAGCATGTCGCCGCTGCCCACCGACGCCGTGATCGCCTGCGGGTCGGCCAGCCCGGACACGCGGCGCGAGCGCCCGCCCGCGGACGGCAGGCCGCCGACGCCCGACAGGTAGACCGCCCGGGCGCCGCTGTCGTCCTGGCCGAGCAGGGCGAGCACCGTCTCGTCCTCCCACACCGCCTGGACGACGCCGGCGACGGAGGCGCCGACCGTCACGGGCTTGGCGGCGAGCGCCACGGGCAGGTCCTTGGCGTCGCGGACGATGCCCGCCACCTGCACGGACGGCCCGCCGACCCCGGTGGACACGACCGCGAGGCGGCCGGCGTCGGGCGAGACGGAGATGGACACGACGGTGCGGCCGTCGAGCCACGGCGCCGCCACGGTGACCGGGTGGCCGCCGGGCGCCACGACCACGAGCGGGCCGCCGGCCGAACCGCTCCACACGGTGCCGAAGCGGTCCACCGACGGCGCGAGCAGGTCCTGGCCCTGCAGGATCCTGACCTGGTCGCCGCTCACGCGGACGATCTGGTCGGTGCCCTGGCGCACCACGACGGGGCCGGCGTTCGGCCCTTGGGCGAGCGCCGTCGGGGTGAGGCCCTCGAGGTGCAGGTGCAGGTCGTCCGCGGCGGTGAGCTGTCGCCCGCTGACCGTGTACGGCTTGCCGTCGGCGATCGCCAGCGCGGCGCCGTCCGTGTGCGGCCGGTCCGGGATGGTGACGTTGGACGGCGGCACGATGGGCGAGTTGTTGTGGTCGAGCAGCGTGACGGTCGCGTCGACGCCCGTCCCGTCGGCGAGCGTCGCCTCGAGCTGGGCCTGGAACAGGGCGCGGTCGGGGCCGCTCGCCTCCGCCACCTGTCCCGTGAGCGGCACCTGGAAGCTGCCGTTCTGCGTGGTCACGGCGTTGATGGAGAGCGTGGTCCCGGCCGGCATGAGCGCGCGGGCGGCGCCGCCCATCCAGTCGGGCGGCCCGGCGAGCAGCTCGGTCACGGCGTTGGTGCGCCACGTCTGCTGCGGGAACCAGCGCACGTCGGGCAGCCACATGTTCGCCCGGGAGTCCTGCGGCGCGAAGTAGAGCGTGGTGCGGTGGTAGGTGGACGTGAACAGCTGGGCGGGCATGAGCAGGCCGTCGTCGAGCGCGGAGATGCGCCACTGCCCGTCCTGCTTGCTGAGCACGAACGACGTCGTGAACGACGTGTCGCCGGCCGCCGGTGCGGGCTCCTCCGTGTAGACGCCGCGGTCGTCGACCGACGCGACGACGGAGCCGGTCACGGTGACGGTCGTCTTCTCGGTCCCGTCGGGGATGGTCGCGGCCGTCACCTTCATGCCGTCGAGCACCACGACGCGGCTGTTCTGCTGCCACGCCTTGCCCGCGTCGGCGGTGAGGTACTCGCGGGCCACGCTGAACGACGTCGACGACGTCGGCCCGGCCTGGGTCGCCAGCAGGAAGCCGTTGACGATCCCGCCGGGGTCGGCACCCGGGACGGGGCCCTGGGCGATGAGGCCGATGTCGCCGCCGGGGGCGACGTCGTCGCCGCCCTGGCGCACGCGGCCCGCCGTCGGGATGGATGCGCAGCCGGCCAGCAGCACGGCAGCGAGGACGGCGCTGAGCAGCGCGCCGAGGCGGCGCCGGGTCCGGTCGGGGGTCATCGGCGCACCTCCGCGTCCGTGACGGGCACGTCGCCGCTCGGCAGCGCGCCAAGGTCGGGGATCGAGGTGGGCGACGGGCCCGAGGCCGGGTTGACCACGGGGATCTGGCCCGTCAGCAGGCGGCCGGCCAGCGGCCGGGTGTCGGGCACGATCGGCAGCGGCGGGTTCTCCACCGACAGCCCGGCGCGACGCGGCAGCGTCAGGCGGAAGCTCGCGCCCTTGCCGGGCCGCCCCCACGCCTCCAGCCGGCCGGCGTGCAGGCGGGCGTCCTCGAGCGAGATCGCCAGGCCCAGGCCGGTGCCGCCCGTGGTGCGGGCGCGGGCGGGGTCGGCGCGCCAGAACCTGTCGAAGACGTGCGCGACCTCCTCGGTGGACATGCCGACACCGTGGTCGCGCACCACGACGGCGACCGCGTCCGCGTTGGCCGCCAGCGTGATCTCCACGGGCTTGCCCTCGGCGTGCTCGACGGCGTTGACCACCAGGTTGCGCAGGATGCGCTCGACGCGGCGCGGGTCGACGTCGGCGTACGCCGGCTCGTCGGGCAGCGTCACCGACAGGAACACGCCCTTGCGCTCCGCGAGCGGCGTGGCGATGTCGACGACGGCGCCGACGATCCCGTCCAGGCTGCGCGCCTCGACGTCGAGCACCGCCGCGCCGGCGTCGAACCGGGAGATCTCGAGCAGGTCGGCCAGCAGCTCCTCGAAGCGGTCGAGCTGGGTCTGCAACAGCTCGGCGGAGCGGCGGGCGGCGGGGTCGAGCTCGTCGCGCGAGGCGTGGATGACCTCGCCGGCCATGCGGATGGTGGTGAGCGGGGTGCGCAGCTCGTGGGACACGTCGGACACGAACCGGCGCTGGGCGGTGCTCAGCGCCTCCATGCGGCGGATCTGGTCCTGCAGGCTGGCGGCCATCTCGTTGAACGACCGGGCCAGGGTGGCCATCTCGTCGTAGCCCTTGCCGGGCATGCGCTCGGACAGGTGGCCGTCGGCCAGGCGGGCGGCAGTGGCCGCCGCACGCCGCACGGGCGTGACGGCCTGGCGCGTGACCAGCCACGTGATGACGCCGATGAGGGCGAGCATGGCGACCGCGCCGAGCGCGAGCGTGCCCTGCACGAACCGCAGGGTGTCCTGCTCCGGCTGGAGCGAGTAGAGCGTGTAGAGGCCGAACTTGCCGGCCGTGGGCACCTCGACGATGGCCCCGAACACGACGCCGGGCTCGTCGTGCCCCGACTCCGAGTACTGCGCCGGGATGCGCACCGACTGCCACATCTGGTGGTCGGACCGGATCGTCGCCTGGCGCAGGGCGGGCGAGACCAGGGCCTGCATGCCCTGCGACGACTGCACCGGGTTGACGACGGCGGGCGAGTCGCCGGCCGGGGCGAACATCGAGGCGCGGGCGCCCGAGGCGCCGTTGGTGCGCGGGTCCACCAGGGACACGAGCAGGGCCTGCACGTCGCCCGGCGAGGTCGCGGGCGACGACGAGAGCGCTTCCTGCACGCCGTCGGCGGAGCGCGCCGCCTCGACGTCGATCTGCGCGACACGCTGGTCGAACAGGCCGTCGCGCACCGACGTCGACAGGAACGTGCCCAGCAGCGCGACGGCGACCACGCCCACGGCCAGCGCCGACGTGACCACGCGCATCTGCATGGACGACCGCCAGCGGTGCGCGGCCGAGCGCAGGCGCCGGCCGGGCAGCACCCGCAGCCGGCGCCACAGGTCCACGACCGGGTGCCTGGCGGCCGCCGGTGCGCCCGGGCCGTGACCCCGCTCGGGGCCGACGTCGAACATCACCGAGGAGCGCCTGCCTTGTACCCGACGCCGCGGACCGTGAGCACGACCTCCGGGTTCTCCGGGTCGCGCTCGACCTTGGACCGGAGGCGCTGCACGTGCACGTTGACCAGGCGGGTGTCGGCCGAGTGGCGGTACCCCCACACCTTCTCCAGCAGCACCTCGCGCGTGAACACCTGCCACGGCTTGCGCGCCAGGGCCACCAGCAGGTCGAACTCGAGCGGCGTGAGGCTGATGCGGGCGCCGTCGCGCGTCACCGTGTGGCCGGTGACGTCGATCTCCAAGTCGCCCACCAGCAGCTTCTCCGGGCCCGGGTCCTCCGTGCGGCGCAGGCGCGCGCGGATGCGGGCGACCAGCTCCTTGGGCTTGAAGGGCTTCGGGACGTAGTCGTCGGCGCCTGACTCCAGGCCCAGCACGATGTCGACCGTGTCGCTCTTGGCGGTCAGCATGATGATCGGCACGCCCGACTCCGCGCGGATCTCGCGGCACACCTGCGTGCCGTCCTTGCCGGGCAGCATGAGGTCGAGCAGCACCAGGTCGGGCTGGGACGCACGGAAGGCCGCCAGCGCTCCGTCGCCGTCGGCGCAGAACACAGGGTCGAAGCCTTCGGCACGCAGCACGATGCCGATCATCTCGGCGAGGGCGGTGTCGTCGTCGACCACAAGCACGCGGGACTTCATGCGTCCAGTCTGCCAGGCTGAACCCTGTGCAAGCGGAGCCGGTGACCAGCGCTCGCACGCTATCGTGGCGGGACCGACCGCCGAGCACTCTGGGGAGAGCATGACCACGCCCGACGAGGACCGCCCGACGCCGCCAGCACCCCCGCAGTCGGGGTGGGGCGAGGTGCCCCGCTACGGGCAGTACGGGCAGGGCTACGGGCAGACGCCGTACGCCCAGCCGGCGCCGCCGTACCGACCGCAGGCGGACAAGCCGGGCATCGTGCCCCTGCGCCCGCTGACGCTCGGCGAGATCTACGACGGCGCGTTCAGCGCGGTGCGGCACAACCCGGCCGTGATGCTCGGCATCGCGACCCTGGTGATCCTCGCGGCGACCGTGGTGGGCGTGCTGGTGGGCCAGCTGCTCGTGCCGACCATCACGCGCCTGTTCGACCCGGTCTTCAGCGACGCCGCCGCCGCGGAGGTGTTCTCCGGGCTGGGGCTCACCGCGGGCGCGATGGCGCAGACCTACGCCACGACGGTGGGCGCAGGCGTCACCGTCGCGCTCGCCGGTCCCGTGGTCAACGGCATCCTCACCGTCTCCGTGAGCCGGTCCGTGCTGGGCGACAAGGCGAGCGTCGCGCAGGTGTGGGAGCGCGTCGGGCCGCGCGGCTGGCTGCTGGTGGGCTGGTCGCTGCTGCAGTCCCTCGCCCTGGGCGTGGCGCTCGGCGTCGCGGTCACCCTCGGCGTGCTGCTGGTCGCGGCCACCGCGCAGGCCTCCCACGGGGCCGCCGCGCTGCTGGCCGTGGTGCTGCTGCTCGCCGTGATCGCCGCGACCGCCTGGGTGCTGGTGCGGCTGCTGCTGGTGCCGCCGGCGCTCGCGCTCGAGAACGCGCGCCTCGGGGCGACCGTGCGGCGGGCCTGGCTGCTGACGCGCGGCTCGTTCTGGCGGATCTTCGGCATCTACCTGCTCGCCTCGGTCATCGTGGGCGTGATCTCGCAGGTCGTGGCCGTGCCGCTCGGCCTGGTGGGTAGCGCGATCGGCGCCGCCGGCGGGTCGGAGACGACGTCGCTGGTGATCACGACCATCGTCACGTCCGTGGTGGGCACGGCGATCTCCACGATCTTCCTGGCCGGCGTGGTCGCGCTGCTGTACATCGACCAGCGCATGCGCCGCGAGGGTCTGGACGTGCAGCTCACCGCGGCCGCCGCCGAGCGCAAGGGCTGACCGCGTTGCTGCCGGTCGCGGTGCTCGCGGGCGTGCCCGTCACGCCCGACCGCGACACCGCCCGGCAGTGGCTGGTCCAGGAGCTGTCCAAGCCGGAGTACGCGACGCAGCCGTCGCTTCTCGAGCGGCTGTGGCTCTGGTTCGTGCACCTCTTCGACGCCATCCCCGGGGTCAGCGCCCCGCCCTGGCAGGTGCTGCTCGGGGTGCTCGTCGTGGCCGCCGTGGTGGTGGTGGTCGCCCGCACCGTCGCCGGGCCCGTGCGCCTGGCGCGCGCCCGCGCCGCGCGGCCCGTGTCCGCCGCCGACGACGCCCGCACGGCCGCGCAGCTGCGGTCCGCGGCCGACGCCGCCGCCGACCGCCGCGACTGGCCGCTCGCCGTCGCCGAGCGGTTCCGGGCGGTGGTGCGCGGCCTGGAGGAGCGCGTCGTGATCGACGAGTCGCCGGGTCGCACGGCCCAGGAGGCCGCGACCGCCGCCGGGACGCGCCTGCCCGTTGTCTTCAACACCTCCGGCTACGAATCCACCGCCACGCTCGAGGCATACGCCGACATGATGGACGTCGCGTTGTGCGACCTGCGCTACGCGTCGGGCACGACGGCGCGGGAAGCCTCGCAAGCCGGGGATTACGTCCGCGTCGCGCGCGCGGCGTTGCGGTGGTTTTGGGAGCGCCTCGGCCCGTTGCAAGAGGACGAAAACGGCATTGCCACGCGCGGCACCATCGTGCGCGTTTTGATTCTTCCCGGCCATGCGGACGAGGCGGTCGCAAGCCTCCGCTGGCTCGCGGAAAACTTGGGGACGGGCGTCCACGTCTCCCTCATGGCGCAATACACGCCCGCGCACAACGCCCTTGCCTTGCCGCCGTGGGACCGCCCCATAAACGAGGACGAATACAACGCCGCCGCCGCCGCGCTCGAGGACCTCGGCTTTGAAAACGGCTG
>WRHK01000005.1 GCA_009783295.1 Promicromonosporaceae bacterium | reverse complement strand
CTCTCCTAAAGCGCAGGTTGCTGGTTCGACCCCAGTCGGGCGCACTGTCAAGCGTTTCCGCATCTTGTTGCGGCATCGTGATCTGTAGAACTGCCTCTTGACACGTCAAAGTCGACGTCTGCCAGGGTCCTCGCATGGCCCGGTACACGACCTTCCGCTTCACGCTCGACCCCTCGGTCGAGCAGCGGGCCATGCTTCTGCGTCATGTGGGCGCTGCGCGTTTCGCGTACAACGAGTGCCTCCGGATGGTGGCGGCCGCCCGCGAGGCGCGGCGTGGCGACGCGTCCGTGGTCGTCCCGCGCACCGGGTACGACCTCATCAAGCGGTTCGCTGCCTGGAAGACGAGCGAGGACGCCGGCCGAGTGTTTCGCGTCGGACCGTCGGGCGAGGTCGTCAAGCACGTGACAGGTCTCGCCTGGCGTGACGAGGTCTACCAGCAGGTCTTCGAGGAAGCGGCGGTCGACCTCGGCCGCGCACTCAAGGCGCGGTGGGACTCTCAGAAGCACGGGTCGCGTGAGCGCGTCGGGTTCCCGCGGCAGCGCCGCCGCAGGGGGCACTCGGACGCGTTCAGGGTCCGCAACCAGTTTCCGAAGGGCGCAAAGCCGGCCATCCGCCTCGGTGACCTGCGGCCCCGCACCGTCCGCCTGCCACGGGTAGGCGTCGTCGACGTCCGCGAGGACACCCGGCGGCTGCGACGCATGGTCGAGAAGGGCCGTGCTCGGATTGTCCAGGCGACAGTGACCCTGCGACGGACCCGGTGGACCGTGGCGCTGACCGTCGAGGCCGCGGACCTGCACCCCGAGCGTCGCGTAACCCCGGACGGCGGCCGCCCATGGGTGGGGGTCGACGTCGGCCTCTCGACGTACGCCGTCGCGGCCACAGCGGACGGCACGGAAGTTGCCCGGATCGCCGCGTGGCCGCGCGCCCTCGAGCGGTCGCAGTCGCGGCTGCGGCGGCGGCACCGGGCGGTGACCCGGAAGCAGAAGGGTTCCGCGCGGCGCCGACAGGCGGTCGGGCGGCTCTCGGAGGAGTACCGGAGGGTTCACGCCGTCCGGGAGCAGTTCCTGCACGACGTTTCGAACGAGCTGGTCAAGACCCACGGCCGGCTCGTCATCGAGAAGCTCGGCTTCGCAGGCATGAGGCGGACGCATCCACACCTCAGTCGTGGCATCGGTGACGCGGCGTGGGGCAGGCTCGGCCGCCAGCTCGAGTACAAGCTCGAGTGGCGAGGCGGTCGGCTCCTCGTCGCAGACCAGTTCTTCCCGTCGTCGAAGACGTGCTCGGGCTGCGGCGCCGTGCGCGACGTCGGCGGCGTGGCGGTGCGCACCTATGTGTGCGGGCGCTGCGGGCTCGTCATCGACCGCGACCTCAATGCCGCCGCCAACCTCGCCGGCTGGGCCGAGCTGCACGAGAGTGCAGAAGCCTGGCTCCGGGACCGTCACGCAGAGGGCCCGGTCACCAACGCCCGTGGACGGGAACGCGCTGGCCGGAGCCTCGGCTCCGGTGAAACGGTCCCGGATGAAGCGGGAACCGGAACCCGGTCTCCATGAGGCTGAGGCACGGACGCCCGAGAAGGGCGGCGCTCAGACGGTGCGCGGCAAGCGGTATGTCGTCGAGAGCGCGCGGCAAAGGGGTGGTCGCAGGTGTGTCTCGGCCGAGCTACGCGACCCGTTCCGTCGCGGGCTCCCGCGCGACCCCACGCCGCGCCGCGTGGACCAGACGCTCGAGCGAGATCCGCAATGCCAGAGCCGCCCGCGCCACCAGCACCGCCGGCAGGCGCTCCACCCGCCCGACGCGCGACTCCGCGCGGCTCACCACGCCGCCGTAGGCCAGCACATCCCCGGCGCTGAGCGACGCCTCGGAGAACCGCGCGGTCGGCGCGGCGACCACCTCGATGAACCGTTCGCCCGCCGTCGCCACGGCCACCCCGGCGCCGTCGATCACGGCCTGGGCGGCCTGCTCGCCCATCTGCACCAGCTGGGCGGTGTGGGCGAAGTTGAAGGCGAAGCCGGTGTCGAAGGTCCGGTCCAGCACGATGCGGTGCACGGCGACCCCGGCGGGGAAGTCGCGCAGGCTGTTGTGCGAGATGGACGACCCGGCGACGATCATCATCGCGTCCCACGGCGAGCGCATGGCCCGCGGCACGGGAACGCGGTTGACCTCGAGCGACCACACGGTGTCGCCGGGCCGCACGAGGTCGACGGCCGCGTCGGTGGGCAGGTTGTAGCGCACGCCGTAGTCGACGTGCAGGTGGCCGTCGATCTCGACGGGCGGGTAGATGCCGGGCAGCGCGCAGGACGCGGCGACGACGTCGACCAGGTTGCCGCCGTCGTGCCAGGTGAACCGGCCGTCGTCGACGTCGAACGTGGCGATCCGGACCGGGACCGTGAGGTCCTCGATGCGCTCGACGGGCGCGCAGGACGCGATGAACTCGCGGATGCGGCGGCCGGAGGCGAGCGAGGGCTGGTGGCGCAGCACGTTGAGCACCATCGCGTGCGGCGGCCCGATGAGGTCGAGGTTCCCGAGGCGCTGGTAGATCCGCTCGAGGCGGTCGACCTGGTCGAGCGACACGTCCTGGGCGAGGTAGACGGCGTTGAGCGACCCCACCGACCCGGCGACGAAGAGGTCCGGGACCACCCCGTGCTTCAGCAGCACCCGCAGCATGCCCACCTGCGCGGCCCCGCGCGACGCCCCGCCGGAGAGCACGAAGATGTTCCTCCCGGGCTCCGGCTCGGGGGGCGCACGGTGTACCAGCCGGGCGAGGTCCATGGCCTTCCGAGGATAGGCACGCCCCGCCGGGTCGGTGTGGGCGAAAATCCGCATGTCTAGAGAACGCGTTCCGGCCGGGCGAGTATGCCGGGCACGAGCCGCGCGGCGACGGACGCGCCGCCGCGCACCAGCAGCACCCCGACGGCGAACACCGCCACGACCACGGCGACGGACAGCGGGCGGAACAGCACGGCGGCCCCGACCAGCGGGAACACCAGCACGCCGGACAGCGCGGCCGACCCGGCGAGCACCGTCCACAGCACCGACATCACGGACCGCCGCTGCGCCTGCGCGAGCAGCGTGCCGGGCACGCCGAGCCGGTCGAGCGACACGTGGACGCGCGCCCGGTCGAGCGTCGCGGCGGCCTGGTTGATCGCGACGGTGCAGGCCACCATGAGGAACGAGGCCACGAGCGTCACGAGCACGCCGGTGCGGATGTCGGCGGTCAGCCACGCCTCGTCCCGGTTCGAGGCCTCCTGCATGCTCGCCAGGGCGAGCCCGGCCCCGGCGATCACGCCCACGAACGTGGTGACGGAGATGCCCGCGACCTGCCGCCAGGCGGCCTTTGGGTCCTCGAGGATCAGCCGGGCGGCCAGCAGGCGCGGCACGTCGCCGGCGCGGCGGTGCAGGCGGCGGGCGCGCACGCGCACGTACCAGGGCCCGACGGCGTCGAGCGCGAGCAGCCCGCACGCGAACGCTGCGGCGAGCCCGGTGACGAACCCGACCAGCCCCCACACCTCGCCCAGCGATCGCAGCCCGGCCGACGCCGCGATCGCGAGCACGACGATCACGCCGGCGACGACCGCCCGCCGTGCGCGCGCCGTGCCCGGCCGCTGCCGGGTCCGCACGCCGAGCGGGCTGAGCACCACGCCCCGCAGACCGATCGCCGCCGAGCCGGCGGCCGCCAGCGCCACCACCACCCACGCGAGCGGCAGCCAGTACCAGGCGAGCCACATCGCCGACCCGATGGGGTGCCCGACGAAGTGCACGAGCCCGACCAGGGGAGCCGTGGCGGCGTAGAGGACCGTGCCCAGCACCGCGCCGGCGAGCGCCGTCGCGGCGGCCTCGAGGATGGTGAGGGCCGCGACGGTGCGGGCGGTGGCGCCGAGCAGGCGCAGCGAGGAGAGGCGGTCGTCGCGGCGTCGGGCGGAGAGCCGGGCGGCGGCGACGCCGAGCGTGAACAGGGGGACGACCAGGAGCGTGAGGGCGACGACGGCGAGGAGCGTGTAGACGCCGCTGTTCGGCCCGGTCTGGCGGAAGAACACCTGCGAGCCGCCGAGCACCAGCAGCAGGATGGCGGTCAGCAGGGTGAAGGAGCCGAGCGGGAGGGCGGCGGCGAGCCGGTCCCCGTCGCGGCGTCGGGCGAACAGGCGGGCGAGCTGCAGCGTGGTCACGCCTGCGCCTCCGTCCCGCGGGCGGCGGCGGAGGTCTGGCGCGCGTCGTCCTCGATGCGGCCGTCGGCGAGCGTGACGATGCGGTCGCAGCGGGCGGCGACGTGGGCGTCGTGCGTGACGACGACGAGCGTGCGGCCCTGGGTGACGGCGGCGAGCAGCAGGTCGAGCACCTCGGCGCCGGTGCGGGAGTCGAGGGCGCCGGTGGGCTCGTCGGCGAAGATGAGGCGCGCGCCGTTGACCTGGGCGCGGGCGATGGCGACGCGCTGGGCCTGCCCGCCGGAGAGCTCGCCGAGGCGGCGCTGCTCGAGCCCGGCGAGCCCGAACGAGGCGAGCGCCTGGGCGGCCTCGGCCTCGGCGGCGGCGCGGGGCACGCCGGTGAGCATGCGGGCGACGGCGACGTTCTCGAGGGCCGTGAGCTCGTCGAGCAGCAGCCCTTGCTGGAACACGAACCCGAGCTCCTCGCGCCGCAGCCGGGACCGGGCGGCGTCGTCGAGGGCGTGCACGCCGACCGGTCCGCCGGCGGTCGTGAGGGTCACGGTGCCTGACGTCGGGCGGAGGATGCCGGCGAGCACGTGGAGCAGCGTCGTCTTGCCGGAGCCGGAGGCGCCCATGACGGCGACGGACTCGCCCGGCAGGACGTCGAGGCTGACGGCGTCGAGCGCGGGGGTGGCGGAGCCCGGGTAGACCATCGTCAGGTCGCGGGCGGACAGCAGCGGGTTCATGCGCCACACTCTGCCGTCGGGCGGGCGTGGTCACATCACCCCGCGAGCGGACGTGGTCGGCGGGGTGGTCATCCTCGAGGATGAGGCGCCGCGTCCGCGTGGGCGATGTGGCCCAGCGACCGCCACACGAGCGCGAGCGTCACGCCGGCGCCCGCGAACGCGAACCAGAACGGCGCGGTCAGGCCCCAGTGCTGCGCGATGACCCCGCCGAGCGCCTGGCCGGCGACCAGCCCGCCGAACACGCACATCATGTAGACGCTGCCGACGCGGCCCTGGAACTGCTGGGGCACGGCGCGCTGGCGGACCGTGGTGGACACGGTGCCCCACACGAACGCGTACGCGCCGAACTCGACCATGATGAGGATGGCGAGCCACCCGGTCCGGGTGAGGGCGAGCGCGAGGTGCGTGGCCACCTCGAGGCCCAGGCAGGCGCGCATGATCGCTGCGAGCGAGAAGCGCCGCTCGATGCGCGAGTACAGGGCCGTGCCGACCAGCCCGCCGACGGCGGACGCCGTCGTGAGCAGGCCGAAGCCCAGGGCGCTCATGTGCAGGTGGTCGCGCGACCAGAGCACCAGCACCGACCACGCCGCCGCCCAGGTGACGTTGAAGACCAGGATCACCAGCGCGAGCGTGCGCACGGGCGCGTTGCCCCAGATCCAGCGCAGCCCCTCGCCGATGTCGCGGCGCACGTGCGTGGTGGCGGCGGTGCGGGGCAGGGCGAGGCCGGGGGCGCCGTCGGGCGCGGGGTAGCGCGAGATCCGGGCGACCAGCACGACGGCGAGCAGCACGCACACCACCTGGAGCACGAAGGGGAACACCGTCCCGAGCGCGAACAGGAACGCCCCGACGGGCGGCCCGACCAGCTGGTTGCAGGTGAGGAACGCCGCCTGCATGCGGTGCGTCCCCAGGGACAGGAACTTGCGCGGCACCAGCGCGGGCAGCAGCGTCTGCGACGTGGTGTCCGCGAACACCTCCGCAGTGCCGTACAGGAACATGACCACCATGACGACGGCGATGGTCACCTCGCCGGTCAGGATGGCGACGCACAGCATGGCGACGACCACCCCGCGCAGCGCGTTGGCAACCATGACGACCAGGCGCCGGTCCAGCCGGTCGGCGAGCGCGCCGGCCCACAGGCCGAACAGCAGCCACGGCAGGCGCTGGAGCAGCGCAGCGAGCGCCACGAGCAGCGCCGAGCTGGTCTGCGACGCGACGAGCAGGGGCCCGGCGGCGAGTGCGATGCCGTCGCCGATGTTGCTGGTCCAGGCCGCGCCGAGCAGCCAGCGGTAGGGGCGTCCGAGGCGCTGCGGGACGGCCCGCTCGAGGAGCCCGTTCACGGGCATGGGATCGTACGTGCGACCAGCGAGTTCACAGGAACGATTTCGCCTTGGACGGCTGTCCGAGTCCGGTTGACGGGCGCGCCCCGTCCGGCCAAACTCTCCCCTGGCAGTGCGTGCCGCCCGCCCCCTGCGTGGTACGCACTGCCTTTGACCGGGTTACCCGGAACGATGCCCTTCGGACCCCCTGCCGGAGGGCATCGTCGTTGGTGGGCGTATCGCGCCCGGGCCCGGCGTGCCGCCGTCACCCTCGGGGAGCCGCCGCTTAGCGTGGCCGTGTGAACGCCGTCCGACGCACCACCGCCGTACGCGAGGTCCTGCCGTCGGTCACGGCGTCGGCTCCGGACGCCGACGCCGCGCCGCCTCGGCCGCGCCTCGTGACCCCGCCGACGCCTGAGGAGATCGTCGCCGCCGCCGTCGAGCGGTGGCGCGTGAGCCTGGTCGACCAGGTGGGGGGTTCCACGCTGGCCGACGTCGGCCTGCTGGGCGAGGCGGTCGTCGACCTGTCGGCCGCGCACCCGTCGGGCGTGGCGCAGCTGTTCGCCGGGCGGCCCACCCGCCTGTCCAACCTGATCCGCGAGGGTGCCACGCTGCCGGCCGCGCGTCGTCGGGCGCGGGCCGTGTCGGCCCGCTCGGCGGAGCACGCGCAGCGGTTCGGGCTCGCCCCCACCTATCTGGCGATCGGTGTGGCCACCTGGACCGAGCCGGCGGGCAGCCCGCCGCCGTCCGGGCGGCCGTCGCAGGACGTCGCCGCGCTCGCCCGCGTCGCCGCGTGGAAGGACCCGCGCCCGGTGCCGGAGCCGGAGGTCGACGAGCCCGACGCCGACCTCGAGGACACGGCCGTCGTCGACGTCCCCCCGCTCGAGCCCGACGAGCACGCCCTGCTGCTCACGCAGTCTCTGCCCGTCGTGACGATCGCCGCCCCGCCGCGCCCGGCCCCGCCCGCGGCCGAGCTCTCCGACGACGACCTCCCGCCCGCCGATGACGACGACGAGACCCCGGCCGTGCGCGTCGTCCACGCGCCCGTGCTGCTGCGCCCCGTCACCCTGACCCCGCGCGGCGACGGCGAGTCCGACTACGACCTCACGCTCGAGGCCACCGCCGAGATCAACCCCGTCGTCGCCCGCACGCTGCGTGCCCGCGGAGCCCTGCTCGACCCGGTGACGCTCGCCCAGTCGACGTTCTCCTCGCACGGGTTCGAGCCCAGCGACGTGCTCGACCGCATCGGCGCTCTCGGCGACGCCGTGCTCGACGACTTCGGGCTCGACCGCCGCATGCTGGTCGGCACCTTCGTGCACCCCGGGCAGGCCCTGGTCGACGACCTCGACGAGCTCGCGCCCGCGCTCGTGCGGCACGAGGTGGTGTCGGCGCTCGCGGGCGTGGACGCGGCCGTGGACGCCGTCGCCTCCGTGGCCGTGCCGCCGGCCCCCGCCGGGGACCCGTCGCCCGCGTACGAGCGCGGCGTCGGCGACCTCGACCCGTACCAGCGGCACGTCGTGGACGCGCTCTCCACGGGCGGGCACCTCTACGTGGACGCGCCCGTCGGGTCGGACGTCGCCGGGACGGTGGCCGCCGTCGTCGCCGAGGCGAGCGCCGCCGGCCGTTCCGTGCTCTACGTGACCGGCCACCGCCGCGCCGCCGACGCGCTCGCCGCGCGGCTCGGGTCGCTGGACCTCGACGGCCTGCTGCTCGACGTGCCGCCGGTGCCGACGTGGCGGCAGGAGGTCTCGCGGCGCCTGCTCACGGCCATGGCGAGCGAGCCCGAGGTGGTCGACGACGACGGGATCGCCCAGCTGCGCGACGCGCTCATCGGCGCGCGCGCCCAGCTCTCCGCCTACATCACCGCGTTGCACCAGCCTCGCGCGCCGTGGCAGGTCTCCGCGTACGACGCGCTCCAGGCGCTCGCCCGCGTCACCGCCGAGCGCCCCGCACCGGGCACCACGGTCCGGCTCGTCCCGGCCGTCGCCGCGGCGCTCACGCAGGACGCCCGCCGCGCCGTCGCCGCCGACCTCGAGCACGCGGCCGAGCTCGGCGCGTTCACCATGCGCTCGACGTCGACGCCGTGGTTCGGCGCGGCGCTGCTCACCGACGGCGACGCCCGCGACGCGCTGGTCCGCGTCAACCGGCTCAAGGACACGACGCTGCCGCAGCTGCGCCGCCAGGTCGCCTACGTCACCGAGATCACGGGCCTCACCCCGCCGACGACCGTGCGGGCGTTCGGCCAGCAGCTCGAGATGCTGGGTGGGATGCGCGGCACCCTCGACCTGTTCCACCCGATGGTGTTCGAGCGGACGGCTGCCGACATGGTCCAGGCCACCGCGACGCGCAAGTGGCGTGCGGAGCACGGCGTCGAGATGGGCGTGTTCACGCGCCGCCGCCTGCGCAAGCGAGCCCGCGACATGGTGCGCCCCGGCGTCCGCGTCACCGACATGCACGCCGCCCTGTGCGAGGTGCAGGCCCAGCGCGAGGTGTGGGCGACGCACGCCGACCGCGGCGGCTGGCCCACCCTGCCCGAGGGCCTCGCGACCATCGAGGACACGCACGAGGCCGTCCGCATCGACCTCGACGCGCTCGAGCCGGTGCTCGGCCCGACGCCGCTGGGCGGCGGCCTGAGCGACCTCGACCTCGACGGGCTCTCCGAGCGCCTGACCCGCCTGGCCGCCGACGCCGACGCCCTCGACACGCTGCCCGAGCGGACCGCGGCCCTGCGCCGCGCCCGGGACGCGGGCCTCGGCGACCTGGTCGACGACCTCGCCGCGCGGCGCGTCGAGCCGGGGCTGGTCGCCTCCGAGCTCGAGCTGTCCTGGTGGGGCACCGTGTTCGAGCAGCTCCTCGCCGCCGACCCCGCCCTCGCCGGGCAGGACGGCACGGGCCTCGACTCGCTGGCCCGCCGCTTCCGCGAGCTCGACCGGCGCCACGTCACCGCCCTGTCCGGGCCTGTGCGCGCCGCCGTGCGCGCCCACCTCGGCACCGCGATGCGCGAGGACCGCGACGACGCCGAGTCCCTGTTCACCGAGCTCATCGAGGGCCGCCTCACGTCGCTGCGCGAGCTCGCCGGCGCGCACGGCGACGTGCTGCGCCGCCTGCGACCCGCCACCGTCTCCACGCCCACGCTCGTGCCGCACCTGCTGCCCGCCGCGCGCACCGTGGACCTCGTGGTGCTCGACGCCGTCCAGCACGTGCCGCTCGCCTCGGTGGTCCCGGCGATCGCCCGCGGGCGCCAGATCGTGGTGGTCGGCGACGCCCGCTCGGCGTCGGGCACCGCGGTGCCCGAGCTCGCCGAGGTGCTGCCCCAGGTGACCGTGCGGCCGCGCGAGTCGCAGCGCGACCCGGAGCTCACGCGGCTCCTGGCGCGCCACGGCTACGCCGGGCTGGTGCGGCCCGCGCCCCTGCCGCGCGCCGAGTCGCTGGTCCACCTGGACCTGGTCGACGGCTCGGGCATGCCCGACCCGGCGTCCGGGACGGTCGAGTCCACGCAGGCCGAGGTGGACCGCGTGGTCGAGGTCGCCATCGAGCACGCGCTGACCCGGCCCGAGGAGACCCTGGGCATCGTCACCGTCACCGCCGTGCACGCCGACCGGATCCGGGAGGCCCTGCTCGCCGAGGTGCGCGCCAACCCGGCGCTCGCGCCGTTCTTCTCCGGCTCGCGGCCCGAGCCCGTCGTGGTCGCGGACGTCAGCGGCGTGGCCGGGCTCTCGCGCGACGCGATCGTGCTCTCGCTCGGGTTCGGGCGGACGCCGCACGGCCGCGTGCTGCACCGGTTCGGCGTGCTCAGTGAGCCCGGCGGCGACGCCATGCTGCTGGGCGCGCTCGGCGCCACCCGCCGCCGGCTCCGCGTGGTCACCTGCTTCCTCGCCGACGACCTCGACCCCGAGCGCCTGCGCGGCGCCGGGCCCAACCTGCTGGCCGAGGTGCTCGCGTTCGCGCACGCCCGGTCCGACGTCGCCGACCAGGTCGAGCTCGGCAACGGCGTCGACGTCGCCAAGGCGCCCGACCGGCTGCTCGTCGACCTGGGCGAGCGCCTCTGGCGCCTCGGCTACCTCGTCGAGACCAGCTACGGCCTGCCCGACGGCGACCACATCCCGCTCGTGGTGGGTCACCCCGACCTGCCCGGCGAGCTGCTGGTCGCCGTCCTGACCGACGACGCCGCCTACGTGGCCGAGCCCTCGGTGCGCGTCCGCGACCGCCAGGTGGCCGAGCGCCTCGAGCGCCTCGGCTGGGTGGTCACGCAGGTGTGGAGCGCCGCGGCGTTCCTCGACCCCGACGGCGAGGCCGACCGCGTGCGGCGCCTGGTCCAGCGTGTGCGCGACGAGCGCATCGGCACCGCCGGTGGCGTGGTGCCGCCCCGCGAGGTCGTGGTCCCGGTGCTGCCCGACGAGGACGACGACGAGGACGAGGACGCCTCGGACACAATGGAGGCATGACCCCCGAGCAGGACCGCCCGCGACCCGACCCGGCCCCGCGCCCCCGAAAGCACCGTCGGGTGGTGCGCGAGGGCACGGAGCGCGAGCAGGTCGCGGGCGTCAGCCAGGACGAGCGTGGCGGTCACGACGACAACGACGACCGCCTGCTGCGCGACGTCCCGCCGCACTGGGGCCGCCGCTGACGGCGGCCGTCGGCGCCGCGTCGTCAGCGCTGCAGCTCCTGCTGCGCGGCGAGCAGGTCGCGGATCTCCTGGAGCAGCACCACGTCGGCCGACGGGACCTCGGGCTCGGGGACGGGCTCCTCGCCCCGCTTGACGCGCTCGGAGAAGTGCTTCACGGGCATGACGACCACGAAGTAGAGCGCGGCCGCCACGATGACGAAGTTGAGCACGGCGTTGAAGAACAGGCCGATGCTGAAGTGGGAGCCGTTGATCGTGAACTGCCAGACCTTGCTGATGTCCGGCTTGCCGAAGATCGCAGCGATGAGCGGGTTGAGAATGCCGTTCTGCAGGCCCGCGACGACGAGCGTGAACGCGCCGCCGACGATGATGCCGACCGCGAGGTCGAGCACGTTGCCGCGCAGCAGAAACTCCTTGAAACCCTTGAGCATGGATGTCCCCCTTGAGAAGGTGTTCGGGAAGTGCCGGGCCGAGAGTACTCAGCGCACCAGCACCGCCGCGAGGGCTCCGGCGCCCGACGCGGCCGACAGGGCGGCGGCTTCGTCGGGGTCGACGGCGACCAGCGTGACGGGCGGCGCCGATTCCTGCGCGCCTGCCCCGCCGAGCAGCCCGCCCGTGCTTGAGCCGCTCTGGGGCACCCGCCCGGCGACGGGCAGCACGAGCGCGCGCCGCGCGAGATAGGGGGAGGCGCCGGCCGCCGTCGCGACCAGGTCTACGCGGTCCCCAGGACGCAGCAGCCGGGCGGTGGCGTCGTCGAGCCGCACGGGCACCACGACGGTCCCGGGCGGGGCGAGGGCGGCGACGGCCCCGCCGGAGACGAGCGCCGCGGACAGCGGCAGCCCTGCGGCCAGGGGCACGGCGGGCACGTGCCCGACGACGTCGTCCGGGTCGGAGAGCGCGTCGGCCGGCACCATCGCGGTGGGGACGGGCCGGGCCTCGACGTCGGACCGGCGCAGCTCGGCACCCGCGTCGACCGGCCGGACCGCGACCACGACGTCCCTGGTGGGCGGGGGAGCGGGGCGCAGCACGTGGACGGTCGCGGAGGCCGCGACGCCGCAGCACACGGCGACCAGCACCCAGCGGGACCGCCACAGCCAGCGACGCGCCGTGCGGGAGCGGCGTCGTCGGGCGGGCGTAGGAGGGGAGGCGGTCATGGGCCGGGACGCTACGGCGCGCACGCCTCAGAGAACGGAGCGCACCGGCGAACCTGTGCACGACCAGGCCCGCACCGGGCCTGGGGACAGCCTCAGGACTTGGTGCTCGTGGCCTTCGACGTCGACGACGAGGACGACCCGCGCGAGTCCGTGCGGTAGAAGCCCGAGCCCTTGAACGTCACGCCCACGCTGCCGTACTGCTTGCGCAGGGGGCCGCCGCACTCGGGGCACACGGTCAGCGCCTCGTCGGCGAACGACTGGTGGATGTCGAACGCGTGGCCGCAGGCGGCGCAACGGTAGGCGTAGGTGGGCACGGACTCTCCTCGGACGATCGGACGGCGGCCGCTTGCTTGGCACTCCGGCTCACCGAGTGCCAATGATACGCGCGCGCCCGACATTCCCGCCGGGGCCCGTCATGCCCACCGGACGCCAAGGCCGTCACGGTAGTCTCGCCTGCGTGTCAGCACCTGTGACGGCCGACGGCCCTTCGGACCAGCCCCCGGCGCAAGCACCCCGACGTCGCAGGTCACGCCTGCGACGCGCCGTGGTCGGCATCGCCGTCGTGGTGGTGCTGGTCCTGGTCGCGGCGACGGCGTTCACCACCGTCGTCGTGCGCCGCCCGCTGCCGCAGACCTCCGGGACCCTGACCCTGCCCGGGCTGAGCGCGAACGTGCGCGTGGTGCGCAACGCCCAGGGCGTGCCGCAGATCTACGCGGACACCGCCGAGGACCTGTTCAAGGCCCAGGGCTTCGTGGCCGCGCAGGACCGCTTCTTCGAGATGGACTACCGCCGGCACGTCACCGCCGGCCGGCTCGCCGAGCTGGTGGGCGACGTCCCCGCCGCCATCGAGGCGGACAAGGTGGTGCGCACGCTCGGCTGGCGGCGCGTCGCCGAGCAGGAGCTGCCGCTGCTCTCGCCCGAGACGCGCGCCTACCTCCAGGCGTACGCCGACGGCGTCAACGCCTACCTCGCCCACCGCGACCCCGACCAGATCGCCGTCGAGTACACGGTGCTGGGCGTGAAGGTCGACGTGTCGAAGCCCGAGAAGTGGGACCCCGTCGACTCCCTCGCGTGGCTCAAGGCCATGGCCTGGGACCTGCGCGGCAACTACGACGACGAGCTGCAGCGCGCGATGGCGTACTCGACGCTGGGCAACGTCTCGGCCGTCGACGAGCTCTTCCCGCCGTTCTCGCAGAGCGGCAACGCCACGATCCTCGACCCGGCCGACCCGGGCACCTTCGCCGGCATCACCGCAGCCCCGGCCGCGGCCCAGCCCGCCGCCGACACGACGGCGACCCGCTCGATGAGCAGCCCCGCGCTGGACGCCGCGCTGAGCTCCGCCAGCAAGGCGCTCGACGCCGTGCCCGTGCTGCTGGGCCGCGGCGACGGCGTCGGCTCCAACTCCTGGGTGGTCTCCGGGGAGCACACGGCGTCGGGCAAGCCGATGCTCGCGAACGACCCGCACCTGTCCCTCGCCGCGCCGAGCATCTGGACGCAGGTGGGGCTGCACTGCAACACGGTCAGCGCGTCCTGCCCGTTCAACGTCGCCGGGTTCTCGTTCTCCGGCTTCCCGGGCGTCATCATCGGCCACAACGGTCAGGTGGCCTGGGGCCTGACGAACATGGGCGCCGACGTCACCGACTTCTTCATCGAGCGCGTCCGCGACGACACGTACCAGCGCGGCGACACGTGGGTGAAGATGGACACCCGCACCGAGACCATCCGCGTCGCGGGCCACGCCTCCATCGACCTTCCGGTGCGTTCCACGCTGCACGGCCCGATCATCAGCGACGTGCTCGACGTCTCGGCGGTCGCCTCTGCGCCGACCGCGCAGGGCACTCTGCTGGGCACGTACGCCGTCTCGCTCGCCTGGACGGCGCTGCAGCCCGGACGCACCGCCGACGCCGTCTTCGCGCTGGACAAGGCGCAGAACGCCGACGACATCCGCGCCGCCGCCGCCCTGTTCGACGTGCCCGCGCAGAACATCGTCTTCGCCACCGCCGACGGCCACATCGGGTACCAGGCCCCGGGCCGCATCCCGATCCGCGCCGACGTGCCCGGGTCGCCGGTGCCGTCGGACGGTTCGTGGCCGCGCGACGGGCGCGACCCGCGCTACGACTGGCAGGGCTGGGTGCCGGCGGACCAGATGCCGCACGCCCTCGACCCGAAGAGCGGGTTCATCGCCGCCGCGAACCAGGCCGTGCTGCCGCAGGGCACCGGGCCGTTCCTCACCAACGACTGGGACTACGGCTTCCGCTCGCAGCGCATCAGCACCCTGCTCCAGGAGCAGATCGACTCGGGCAAGAAGTTCACGCCCGCGGACTTCAACCGCATCCAGAACGACACCTGGAGCCCCTTCGCCAAGGTGCTGCTGCCGGCGCTGCTCGACGTGCAGCTGCCCGACGCGTACGACGCCGCGGGCCAGAACCTGCTGCGCACCTGGGACGGGCGCATGGACGCCGACTCGCCGGCCGCCGCGTACTTCGCCGCCGTGTGGCGCAACATCCTGCAGGACACCTTCTGGGACGACCTGCCGCCGGACATGCGCCCCGACGGCGGCAGCAAGTGGCTGGTGGTCATCCAGAACATGCTGAACAAGCCCGACGACCGCTTCTGGGACGACCGCTCCACCCTCAACGTCGTCGAGACGCGCGACGAGGTCATCACCCAGGCGATGATCTCGGCCCGTCGCGACCTCACCGTCGAGATGGCCAAGAACCCGGCCGACTGGCGCTGGGGCACGCTGCACCAGCTCCGCCTCGAGCACCCGGTGCTGGGCGGCGCCACGATCCCCGGGCCGGTGCGCCGGCTCATGAACCCGTCGCCGATCGGGGTGGCGGGGTCGACATCGGTGGTCAACGCGACCAGCTGGGACGCCGGCACGGGCAGCTTCGACGTGACGATGGGCCCGTCCATGCGCATGGTCGTGGACATGGGCGACCTCGACGCGTCGACCTGGGTCGTGGTCACGGGGGCGTCGGGACACCCCGGCTCACGGCACTACACCGACCAGCTCGACGCGTGGGCCAACGGGCGCACGTTCCCGTTCCCGTTCACCCAGGGTGCCGTCACCGCAGCCGGGAAGGACGTGCTGACGCTCACGCCGTGAGCGTCCGCCAGCCCTCCGGGGTCGCGACGGCGCCCACGGGGCGGTCGTGCGGCTCCGAGGGGAGCGGCAGCGCCTCGCCGTCGTACACCTCCTCCGGGAACACCATCGCGATGACGGTGACGCCGTCGCGGACCAGGGGGAGCACGCGGTCGTACCAGCCGCCGCCCTGCCCCAGCCGGCGCCCGTGCGTGTCGACGGCGAGCGCGGGCACGACGACGACGTCGGCCTCCGCGACGGCGGCCGCGCCGAGCGCAGGGCCGCTGGGCTCGGGCGGGCGGCCGGGCGCGCGTTCGCGCAGGTCAGAGATACCGGCGAACTCGGCCCAGTCGCGCGCCAGGCCCGTGCCGAGCACCGGCAGCAGCACCCGGCTGCCCCGCTCCGCGAGGCGCTCCAGGAACACGTCGGTGGACGGCTCCGCGGCCCGGGACGCGTACGTGGCCACGCAGCGCGCGTCGCGGAGGGCGGGGATCGTCTCGAGCACGTCGGCGAAGGCGGCCGCCGCCTGCGAGCGCTGGCGCGGCGTCCGCGTCAGGCGGTGCGTGCGGATCGCTCGCCGCAGCTCCTCCTTGGCGTCGGAGGGCTCCATCCCGGGGGTCACAGGGTACGGCTGGTGCCCGAACGCGTGGCTGGAGTCGCGGTGCATGTGATGAGTGTGTCAGGGTCCAGCACATCGATTCCACGACGGCGGGCCACCGCTGCCGACCCAGGGGGCACCGGGTGACACGACCGACGACGAAGGCGCGCGCAGGAGGACTGACGACGGTGACGAAGGCCTGGCCCGTGACGTTGCGCGAGGACGCGCAGCAGGGCTCCGTGGTGCTGCGTCCGCTGCGACGTCGGGACTCCGGTGCGTGGCTCGCGCTGCGCGCGGCCAACCACGCCTGGCTGGAACCGTGGGAGGCGACGTCCCCCAACGGCCCGGGCGGCGCGACGACGTTCGGCGAGTACGTGCGGCTGCTGACGCAGCAGGCGCGCGCGGGCACCACGCTGCCGTTCGCCGTCGAGCTGGACGGGACGCTCGTCGGCCAGCTCACCGTGTCCTCGATCGCCTACGGGTCGCTGTGCTCCGGGGCGGTCGGCTACTGGGTCAGCCGCGACGTCGCCGGGAGAGGCGTGATCCCCACGGCCGTCGCGATGGCCACCGACTACTGCTTCCAGGTGCTGGGGCTGCACCGCGTCGAGATCAACATCCGGCCCGAGAACGAGCGCAGCCTGCGCGTCGTCGAGAAGCTCGGGTTCCGCGACGAGGGCACCCGCGTCCGCTACCTGCACATCCAGGGCGAGTGGCGCGACCACCGCACGTTCGCGCTCACCTCCGAGGAGGTCCCGGGCGGCCTCCTGGCCCGGTGGCAGCAGTCCCGCGACGCTTCGTGAGCCGCCGGGTGAGACGAAGGTCTTGACAGACACGCCGACGGCAGTGCAGGTTGTGCGCCAACTGCTCGCCTAACGTCATAGCGTGGCCACCTCCGCAGCAGGGATCGCAGCGCTCGCGCTGTTCGTCCTCGTGCTCGGGTACTGGGTGCCGCTGCGGGTGCGTCAGCGCGACCAGCTGGCCGCCGCCCGCGTCGAGGACAGGTTCTCCGGGGGCCTGCGCGTCCTGACCGTCGGCGCCTCGGGCATGATCCCGCGCCCGGTCCGCGCCTCGCTCCCGGCACCCGACGCCACCGCCGGCCTGCTGACGATGGCCGCCGATCCGGTGCGGGTTCCCGTCCCCGCCACGCGCAGCGCGCGAGAGGAGACCGAGATGCCGCAGATCCCCGCGCGCTCGTCGCGCCTCGCGATGCTGGAGGAGCGCGCCCAGCGGGCGCGTCGCCGGCTCACCATCACGCTCGTGCTGCTGCTCGCGACCGTCGGCACGTGGACGGCCGTCGCCGTCACGCCGCTGCTCTGGCCCGCGGCGCTCGCGCCGACGGCCCTGCTCGTGATGGTGCTCGCGCTCGGCCGCGCCGCCGCCGCCGCCGCCCGCCGCGCCGACGCCCGCTGGGCCGCCGAGCGCCGCGCCGCCGAGCGCCGGGCGCTCCAGCAGCGCGCCCTCGCCGCCGGCGGCCCCCGCGCCCCGCGCAACCGTGCCCGCGTCACCGGGCGCGCCGTGCGCGGCTCGTCGGCGATGACGCAGATGATCCCCGCGGTCAAGATCCAGGTGATCGAGGAGGTCACCGCTCCGGCGCCCGCCGCGGAGGCACCGGTCGAGGCTCCGCCGACGGGCACCGCCTGGGAGCCGCGGCCCGTCCCGCTGCCCACCTACGTGACCAAGCCGCCCGCGCCGCGCCGCGAGCCGCGCCCGCTCACCGGCCCCACGCCCGCCGTCTCCACGGGCTGGTCGACCTCGCCGTCGCTGCGCGCCGGCGAGACCCCCGAGGTGGTCGGCGAGGCGACGACGTCGTGGTCGCTCGGCGCGACCCAGGACGCCGCCCTCGGCCCGACGGCGACCCCCGCACCTGCGACGGCGCACGACGACCCGATGGCCGTCGAGGAGCCCCGCCCCCGCACCGAGACCCTCGGCCTGCCCCTCGAGCAGATCCTCGCCCGACGCCGCGCAGCCGGCTGACGCGGATTTGGAGAACCGGGGCCGTCGGGTGTTAACCTAGGGCGCACCTTGGGGCTATGGCGCAGTTGGTAGCGCGTCTCGTTCGCAATGAGAAGGTCGGGGGTTCGAATCCCCCTAGCTCCACCCCACGGAAGAGCCTCTGATCTGGTTGAACACCAGATCAGAGGCTCTTTTCATGTCCGGACGGCCCGCCCTTCATCCCGCCCAAACGTGTCCGGATGGCGCGGAGATCGTCAGGGTGAACCGAGCAGTCCGAGGCAACCGAGTACTGGCACCGCGCGTGGGGCATGAACCGGTGACGGTGGTGGAGTTCTGGCTGCTCGCCCGTACGAAGCCGGGCGAGCACCCCGAGACCATCGGCGGTCCAGCCTGCCGCGATCAGTCGACGGGTGCGACGCGGATCAGGTTGCCGTCCGGATCGGCGACGACGAACGTGCGGCCGAAGGGTGCGTCGTGGGGTTCGTCGACGACCGCGACGCCCTGGGCGGACCAGCGCGCGAAGATCTCGTCGATGTCGGTGGCTCCGCGCGGGACGTTGACGCACAGCTCGGACGTGCGCGGCGTGGCGGGGTTCGCGGCGTCGGAGACGCCGGACCAGACGGCGAAGCTGACGCCGGGCGACAGGTCGAAGGACACGTACCCGGGCGTGGTGAGCGTCGGCTCGATCTCGAAGAGGTCGCCGTAGAACGCAGCCGCCGCGGCGGCGTCGCTGACGTAGGTGATGAAGTGGTTCGGGACGGTCACGGGTGGCTCCTGTCGTGGTGGTTCGTGCGGACAGGACCACTCCATCGCCAAATCACGACAGATCTCGTCATGTTTTGGACGAGACTTGGGGTTGTGAAGTCGTCGCGCCTGCTCAACCTGCTCCTGCTGCTCCAGGTCACGCCGCGCATGACGACGGGTGCGCTCGCGGAGCGGCTGGAGGTCTCTCGTCGCACGATCCTGCGCGACGTCGAGGCGTTGTCGGCTGCGGGTGTCCCCGTGTACGCCGAGCGTGGGCGTTCCGGTGGGATCGTGCTGCTGCCGGGAGCGCGCGTGAACGTCTCCCACCTCGACCCGCCGGAGGTGGAGGCCCTCGCCCTCGCGGGGCTCGACGCTGCCCACCGTGACGAGCTGGGACTCGGAGCGGCTCACGAGACCGCGGTGCGCAAGCTCGCCGCCCGCCGTCGGACCGACGGCCCGGCCCTCGCCGATCTTGTCGTCGTCGAGCAGGACGCCTGGCTATCACCGGAGCGGCACACAGAGGTCGACGTCGCGGAGCTTGCGCTCGCGCTGCGCGGCGGGACCAGGCTTCGGCTGCACTACCGGCGCAGCGGGGCGTCGCACGAGCGCACCGTCACCGTGGATCCCTACGGACTCGCCGCCAAGGCGGGGCGCTGGTACCTGGTGGCCGACCACGACGGACGCCCGCGCCTGTTCGCGCTCACGCGGTTGTCGCGGTCCGACGTCGTCGCCGAGCCTGCGCGGCACCGGCCTGCCGCGACCCTGCGATCCGTCTGGGACGAGCTCAAGGGCCGGGTCGAAGAGCCCGGCGGCGTCGTCATCACGGCTCGACTTCAGGCCGACGCCGTCGACCTGGCCCGCAGGATCCTCGGCGCGCGGCTCGCGGACGTCGGGCCAGCGACCGAAGGCTGGTGTCCGGTCAGCGTCCGGGTCGGCGCGATCGCCGGTGTGGTCCAGCTCTTGCAGTTCGCGCACCACATCGAGGTGATCGGCCCACCGGAGGCGCGCGCCCACCTCGCCGACGTCGCCGCCGCCGTCGCGTCACGACACAGCGGGCCACCGACGCGGTCTCGATGAGGGGGAACGCCGCCTCACCCGCACGGATGCTGCCGCGCGGCCACCTCGGTCGCGAAGATGAACCCGCACGGGCACTGCCAGCCGTCGACGCTGGTGCCGTCGGTGGCGTACCAGCGGGCGGGACGTGGGTCAGGCCGGGGGAGCGGGGGTTCCATGGTCGCTCGCGCCGCCCTCGGGCTCGGACGGCGGCCGGTAGGCGGTGCCGAGCCCGCCGCAGATGGTGACGACGACTCCGGAGACGGCGCCCGCGATCCCGACGATGACCGCGCCGGTGGTGGCCGCGGTGACGCCGTTGGCGACGAGCACCGCGACGACGGCGGCGATGCCCGTGGCGAGCGCGCCCCAGCACAGCGACACCACGTAGGTGACGGTGCGGAGCCGCGGCGGGACGGCGTCGTTGCTCCCGGGTGTGGTGTCGATGGTGGTCATCTCAGAACCTCCTCACTCACCAAGAAGGCGCGGTGGCCGTTCTGGTACGCAGATCACGCGGTAATCCTCTTGGCCGCCCGCGGGGGCCGCTGCTAGCCTCCCGGAGGCCGTGCAGAAGCATCGAGGAGGTGGTACCCGTGAACGTGATGACGTGGGTGCTCCCCTCTGGGGTCATGGTCGGGCGGTAGGTCGCCCGGGAGCGCCGCTCAGCAGCACTCCCGAAAGGCACCACCATGCAGCTCATCTCCGAGAGGCGCCACGACGACGGCGTCCTCGAGCGCGAGTTCACCCTCGGCGACATCCCCGGAACCCTGTGGCTCCCGGCGTCCGAGGCCCCCGCGCCCCTCATCCTCCACGCCCACAACAACGGTCTGCCCAAGGCGGAGCCCCGCCTGGTGGCCCGGGCCCGGTTCTCCGCGGCGCACGGGTACGCGGTGGCCTCCATCGACGCCCGCGGGTGCGGTGACCGCCCCCGTTCGGCGGCGGAGGAGCAGTCCCGTGCCGAGTTCCGCCGGTCGATGCAGGCCGGGCGGCGGTCGGACGACGTCTTCGAGGCGTACATCGGCCCGCTCGTCGAGAACGCCGTCCCGGACTGGCAGACCACTCTCGACGCCCTCCTCGAGCTGCCCGAGCTCTCCGGCCCCGTCGGGTACTCCGGCTGGACCGCCGTGGGCATCGGGCTCGCGGCCGCCGACCCGCGCATCGCCGCTGCCCTGCTCTTCGCCGGCGGCTACGTGCCGCGTGCCCAGCGCGAGGAGGCCCGGAGGGTCACCGCCCCGCTGCTGGTGCTGCTCCAGTGGGACGACGAGGGCAACCCCCGGCAGAACGCCCTGGACCTGTTCGACGCCTTCGGCAGCACGGAGAAGACGCTCCACGCCAACCTGGGCGGGCACGTCGGTACGCCGACGTTCGAGGCCGAGGATGGCGCCCGGTTCTTCGACCGGCACCTGAGGTAACCCGGGGTGCGGCCGGGGCGGTCAGGCCCCGGCCGCACGCCCGAGGTAGAGGGCCTCGCGGTAGCCCGTCAGCCAGGGCGCCTTCGAGCGGCGGCGCCGGGTCTCGCGGTAGCCGAGGCGTTCGTAGAGCTGGCGGGCGCCGTCGTTGGCGTCCGTGACCTCGAGGGTGAAGTTCTCGAACGGGAGGCCGTGGATGTGCGCCATGAGGGCGGTCGCGACGCCCCGTCCGCGCGCCTCCGGGTCGGTCGCGACGCACTCGACGTAGCCCGTGGTGGCCGGGTAGGGCAGCGGGTCGTGGAAGCTGCGGCGCATGGCGAGGTAGGCGAACGTGCCGCGCACGGTGCCGAGGGCCCGGCGCAGGGCCGTCGCGTCGAGCCGCAGGGCCCGCGTGGACCCGTGCGAGCAGGCGGCCAGCCCGACGACGGCGCGCTCGGGGGCGGCCTCGCAGTCGAGCGCCACGTAGCAGACCTCGGGGACGAGTGCCGAGGTCAGCGCCTCGGTCCACCGGCCGGTGTCGCGGCTGATCGCGGCGAGGTCCTTGGCGTACGCGGACGCGAAGACGCGCGCCACGTCGCGGTGGCGTTCGGCGGGCACGGCGTCGAGGCGGACCACGATGACGTTCGACATGCATCGACGATCTCGTGCCGCGGGGACGTCCGGGGCGCCGTCGTCGTGCGGTGTCGGCGTTCCTGGCCTATCGCAGCAGGGCGAGCACGCGGGGCGAGGGGTCGACGCGCAGCTCGGTGCGCAGCCGCCGGCGGAACGTGTCGAACGTCCGCCGGGCCTCGACCACGGAGCCCTCGGCGAGGTGGAGGGAGATGAGCAGGGCCGTGGGCTCCTCGCGGAGCGGGTCCAGGTCCGACGCCGCCTCCGCGGCCGTGATCGCCCAGGTCGTCTCGCCGAGGCGGCCGAGCTCGCGGGTCAGGCGCTCCAGCGCGTGCAGCCGCTGCCGCTGCAGGCGGCGCCGCTCGACGTCGACCCACTCGTCGAACTCGCCGAGCAGCAGCTCCGGGCCCACGATCGCGTGGAGTGCCTCGAGGGCCCGGCGCAGCGTGAGCCGCGGCGCGGACCCCGAGAGCACGGTGTCGCAGTGATGGCGCAGGTCCCAGACGTCGACGTCGAGGTCAGGGGCGAGCCCCAGCGACCCGGAGCCGGCCAGCACGAACCCGTCCGGCAGCACCTGCCGCAGGTTCCGCAGCGACTGCCGCAGCGACGCGCGGGCGCGGTCGTCAGGGGTCTCCGGCCAGAGGGTGCCGGCGATATGGCCTCGCGGCCGCGAGCCCTGCAGGGCCAGCAGCGACACGAGCAGACGCTCGCGTCGCAGCACCGGCACCCCGACCCCGTCGTGGAGGACGGTGGCGTCGCCGAGCAGGTTCAGGCGGTACCCCGTGAGGGCTGACGCAGCGTCGTCGGCGGTCATGGACATGACAGTTACCCCGAGTCGATCAATGCATCCCCGTCGCGGACCTCGCCGACGGGGCGTCCATACGTCAAGAGGGCGGGAGCCGCCGTCCGTGACACTCCCTGCGCCCCGAATATCGGACCTTCGCCCACGGTAGAGCGGAGCGTCCCGCGAACCGCCGCCCGATCACGCCGGAATCACGCCCGGGTCACGGAAACTTGGCGCCGCCGTCACTCCCACACGACGCCCCGGTGACGCCCCGTTGCCTACGTTCACTCCGTCCTGATCGGAGAGGGGGTGACAACACATGAACGAGATCACGCTCAGCGAGCTCGAAGGTGAGTCGATGGAGCTGCTTCCCGAGCGGGAGACGCTCTTCTTCAACACCTACTGGACCAAGACCAACCTGGCCAGCATCACGGCGTCCAACTCGTCGCTCGCCCTGAACGCAGCGTCGCTGTTCTCCAACGCGAGCAGCGCAGCCGTCCAGACCATCGTCGTCACCCAGAGCTGAACCGACGATGCACAAAGAACGCCCGGTGCCGTCGTGCCTGTGTCACAACGGCACGCCGGGAGCCTCCCTACCCCGAGGGCACGCGTGTCTTGCCCGAGGCCGGCGGCACCGGGCCCTTCAGAGGAAGTGAGAAACGATGCACGACCTCATCACAGCAACCGAGCTCGAGGAGCAGTCCATCGAGCTCCTCCCGCCGCGCGAGACGCTGTTGTTCGCCCGGCCGGCCCCGTGGATCGCGATCAACGTCAGTCCGATCGTCGCGGTCAACGTGGCCCTCGCCCTGAACGCCGCGACGATCGGGTCGACGGCAGCAGCAAGCATCCTCCAGGGCTTGTCCCTCACTTCCGGGTACTGAGCCCGGAGACCGTCCCGCCGCCGCCGGACCGTATCTCCGGCGGCGACGGGTGGGCTCGGAGCAGCAATGAGCATCGGGGTAGAAGAACACCGCTGGGCCCGCCCGGCCGGCACCGCCCTGCTGGGGCAGGTCGCCGGCTCGGGGCTGACGTCGCCCGCGTACCTGGTACGCCGCCCGGACGGGCAGGTGGTCCAGGTGTCCGCGCTGGTGAACACGGTCCTCTCACGGCTCGACCCGCAGCGCACGCCCGCGCAGGTCGCCGACGCGGTGAGCCAGTCCTTCGGTCGAACCCTCACCGTCGAGGGCCTCGACCTCCTGGTGTCGTCGAAGCTGGGGCCCGTGGGCCTCGCCGAGGACGCCAGTGCGCAGGCTCCGGACGTCGAGGTGGCCCCGCCCAAGTCCGCACCGCTGCTGAGCCTCTCGCTGCGTGGCACCCTCATGCCGGCCCGGGCCGTCCGTGGTGTCTCGCGCGTGCTGCGGCCCACGTTCCACCCGGTCGTCGTCGTGGTGGTGCTCGCCGCGTGGCTCGCCGTCGACTTCGCCGTCGTCGCCAACGCGCACGTCGTCAACGCCATCGCGTTCGTGTTCGCGACCCCCACCACGCTGGTGGGGATCTTCCTGCTCATGACGGTGAGCGCGCTGATCCACGAGATGGGCCATGCGACGGCCTGCGCCTACGGAGGCGCGGAGCCAGGGCGCATCGGCGTCGGCGTCTACCTCATCGCGCCGGCCTTCTTCACCAACGTCACCGACTCCTACCGGCTGAACCGCGCCGGGCGCCTGCGCACCGACCTCGGCGGCCTGTACTTCACCGTCTGGTGCCTGCTGGGCGTCGGCGTCGCGTACCTGGTCACGGGCAGCCCCGTGCTGGTCGTGGTGCTGGTGCTCATGCACGTGGAGGCCCTCGAGCAGCTGCTGCCCACCGTGCGGCTCGACGGCTACTTCGTGCTCGCGGACCTCGCCGGCGTGCCCGACCTGTTCGCCCGTATCGGGCCCGTGCTGCGCAGCCAGCTGCCTGGCCGCACGATGGACCCGCGGGTGGCAGACATGCGGCCCGGTGCGCGACGCGCCGTGACCGCCTGGGTGCTGGCCGTGGTCCCGCTGCTGCTCGGCGGGCTCGTCTGGCTCGCCCTCAACCTGCCCAAGCTGGTCTCGACGGCAGTGCTCGCCGTCGAGCACCAGTGGTCCTTGCTCCTCGCCGCACTGTCCGCGCACGACGTCGCGGACGTGCTTCTCGGGATCGTCTCCATCGCCCTGCTGGCTGTGCCCTTGGTCGGCCTGGCGGTGCTGGCGGCCCGCACCGTGCTGTCGGTGGGGGCCCTCGCCCGCCGACGGCTCGCCCGTCCCCATCGGTCCAGGAGGCAGATCATGGACACCCTCACCACCCCGGAGGCCCTCGCCGGGCCGGCGGCCGTGCCGTCGGCTCCCGGCGAGGCACCCCCGGCATCGGCGCCGGCAGACGCCCCGCCCACCACCGCGCCGACCGGACTGGTCGGCCCGAAGCGCCGTAGCGGGCCCACCGCCGCCGACCTCACCGACGAGGCCGTGCTCGGGTCCCCCCGCCGGCTCGCCGCGAGCGGATGGCGTCGCGCCGTCCGCGCCGGCACCCACGGCGCCGTCGCCCTCGGGCCCGGCAAGGCCGAGCTGCGCCGCGACAGCCTCCACGACCGGGTGCGCGCACCCATCGACGGCACCCGCCGGGTCGTGGTCATGAGCCGCAAGGGCGGCGTCGGCAAGACGTCCGTCACCGTGGGGCTCGGCGCCACCTTCGCGACGCTGCGCGGCGACCGCGTGGTCGCCGTCGACGCCAACCCCGACGCCGGCAACCTCTCCGGCCGCATCGCCGGCGACTGCGACCGCACCATCACCGACCTGCTCGCCGCCGCCGACCGCATCGACTCGTTCTCCACCATGCGCCGTTACACGTCGCAGTGCCCCGAGTCGCGCCTCGAGGTGCTCGCGTCCAACGACGACGCCCGCATCACCCAGGCCCTCGACCGGGCCGCCTACCGTCGGGTGGTCGGCGTGCTCGACCACTTCTACAACCTGGTGCTGCTCGACACGGGCACCGGCATCCTAGACAGCGCCAACCAGGGCCTGCTCGCCGAGGCCGACGAGCTCGTGCTCGTGCTGCGCCCCGCCCTCGACGGCGCCCGCGCCGGCGCCCAGACCCTCGACTGGCTCGACGAGCACGGGTACCCGGACCTGGTCCGCACCGCCGTCGTCGTGCTCAACGCCGTGGCGGACCCCGAGGACCCGGCCGTGCACGTGATCAGCGAGCACTTCGCCCAGCGGTGCGCGCACGTCACGCTCATCCCCTGGGACAAGACCCTCCAGGCCGGTGGCCACACCACCCTCGGTGCGCTCGAGCCCGCGACCCGCGAGGCGTTCACCGAGGTCGCGGCCGCCCTGGCCGACTCCTTCCACACGAACTGGAGGGCCGAGCGGTGACGGCTCTCAGGACCGCCCTCGTCAGATCGGTGGGGGCGGTCGCCGCCGCTGCCCTGGTGGCGGGGGCCGCGTGGTTCCCGCACGCGAGCTGGACGTGGGGCGCCCCGTCCGACGTCGACCTCGTCAGCGCCGCCCACGCCGACCCCGTGCGGCCGGCCGTCACGGACTCGCAGGCCAAGCAGTCCACGGTGGCCGCCGGCGGCCACGCCCGGGCCACGGCCACGGCCTCGACCGGCTGCACCGGCTGCACCGGCCGCGCCGCCACCGTCGAGGTGGTCTACGTGCCGCGCGGCTCGGTCACGGCCGACAACGTGGCGACCACGTGGGGCACCGGCGGCGCAGGGATCGGCAGCGCCGTGTCCCTGCAGGTCGTGGTGCAGCGGCAGGGGTCGTCGGTGACGGCCACCAACCGGGCGCTCGCCGTCGCCTCGGCGTGCACCGGCTGCACCGCCGACGCGACCGCCGTGCAGGTGGTGCTGCAGACGCGGTTCGACCGGTCGCTGTCCGCGCGGACCCAGACGCTGCTCCAGCAGCTGGCGGACCTGCTCGGCACGCCGGTGCCGCCCGCGCTGCGGCTGCGCCCGACGCCGTCCGGCACGCACGTGCACCGCGCGGCCTGGCAGTCGACGGACCGTGCCGACGGGGCCGCGGCCCCGGCCCTGGTGCTGCGCGACCCGGCGATGCCGTCGGCCGTCACGGTGCCGGCGGTGGCCACCATCCCGGCGGCCGCGGTGGACGTCGCGGCGGCCCCGCAGGGTGAGCAGCAGGCGCTGAACGCCGTGGTGGCCCAGCTCGCGGCCGACGTCGGCGGCACGGTGGTGTCGGTGGACGTGTCGACGGGTACGCCCTGACGCGGGTCGGCCCGGCAGTCCGTCGTCGGACAGTGCGCTCGAGCGCACCGTCCGACGACGGACTGCCGGGCCGAACGGCCGCTACGCGGACTCCGGCGCGGGCCGGCCCCGCAGCCAGTGCAGCGTGGTGCGCCACGTCTCGTGCAGCGTGCGGTCGTGGCGCCACTCCCGCCACGTCAGCGCGATGATGATCGCGTCGAGCACCGTGAGGACCACGACGCCGACCGTGGGGGCCGTCGCGAGCTCGTAGAACTGGATGATCAGGAACACGACCAGCGCGCCGATCGCCCACGGGTACACCTTGCGCGACCCGCGGAACAGCGCGATGACGATCGCCACCTTCACCACCCCGTGGAGCAGCAGGTAGGCGGCGTAGAACCGGGTGTCGGCGGCCCCGAGGTGGGACGCGCCGTGCCGCACCAGGTTCGCGACGACGTCGTGCGGGTCATCGCGCAGCTCGCTCGCCGTGAGCGACTGCGCGAGCGCGTTCAGGCGCGCCGGGCTGACGAACGCCAGCACGGCGCCCCCGACCAGCTCGACGACCCCGTCGATCCCCTTGACGACGATGCCGACGAGGAAGAACAGGTCGAGCAGCCGTTCCTTCTTCACGGGCACACCTCCACGCGAGAGCGTCGCGGACGACGCCGAGAGACCGCTGGGTACGCGGTGGAGAAAGTGTGCAGGATCAGGCCAGGCTCGTCGCCCACGTCTCGACGGTCGTGACCTCCGCCTGCCTCGGGAACACCTTCTCGGTGAGCACGCGGTGCACCTCGGGGTCGCCGTCGGCGCACGCGTCGGCCAGCACGACCAGCCCGTAGTCCTTGTCGGCCGCCTCGCGGAGCGTGGACAGCACGACGCCGGACGTCGAGATCCCGGCCAGCACCAGCGTGTCGACGCCGAGCCCGCGCGTCAGCACCTCGAGGTCGCTGCCCGCGAACGCGCTGACGCGGCGCTTGAGCACCACGGGCTCGTCGGCCCGCGGGGAGAGCGCGGCGTCGATCTGGGTGCCGGGCGCGTCCTGCGCGAAGCCTTCGCCGCGGGCCGAGGCCTGCGAGAACGCGCGGTTGCGCTGCGACACCTCCGGGTAGCCGGCGCGGAAGGCGACGCGCACCCAGAGCACCGGCAGGCCGGCGGCGCGCGCCGCGTCCACGGCGGTGCCGGCCGCCGCGACGACGTCGGGCGACCCGAGCCGCGCGACGATGTCGGCCTGGAAGTCCATCACGAGCAGGGCGGCGGTCATGCGGGGGCTCCGTCCGGGGAAGAGGTGGCGGGGGCGGGCTCGCCGCTCGCCGCGTCGATGGCCCCGTCGACGGCGAGGGCGCCGGCGACGTCGACCGGGACGGGCGTGCGGCCGTGGGCGACCGTCTTGCCGCGGGCCAGGGCGGCGGCGGCGCCGATGAAGCTCATGATCGCCGCGGCGACGAACACCACGGTGATGCCCGAGCGGAACGGGTCGCTGATGAGGTGCGGGAAGAACTCCTTGCCGGTCAGCGTGGCCGCGTCGGACGAGCTGAGCTTGGCGAGGATGCCCGTGGGGCCGAGCAGCGACTGGATCGGGTTGTACCCGAGGAACGCGGCGAACAGCGAGCCGACGGGCGGCAGCGAGCCGATCTGGTGCGCCGCCTCGGCGGGCACGCCGTGGGCGAGCAGGCCGTTGGTGAGCGTCTTGGGCAGCGTCGAGGCCAGGCCCGCGATCATCAGCGAGAAGAAGATGCCGATGGACAGCGAGTTGCCGGCGTTCTGGAACGTGCCCGCCATGCCCGACGCCGAGCCGCGCGAGGAGGCCGGGACGGAGCTCATGATCGTGGACCGGTTCGGGGCGGCGAACATGCCCGACCCGACGCCGTTGAGGAAGATGATCAGCCCGAACACCCAGTAGCTGAAGTTCACCGGGATGAGCAGCAGCGCCAGGAACGTGAGTCCGGCCAGGGCCAGGCCGGTGGGGGCGAAGAACGAGGACCCGAACTTGTCGGACAGCACGCCCGAGATCGGGCCGGAGACCACGAACCCGATGGTCAGCGGCAGCAGGTAGATGCCGGCCCACAGCGGCGTCGACTCGTAGGAGTAGCCGTGCAGCGGCAGCCAGATGCCCTGCAGCCAGATGATCAGCATGAACTGCAGGCCACCGCGGGAGATGGCGGCGAGCAGCGAGGCCAGGTTGCCGAACGCGAACACGCGGATCTTGAACAGGGTCACGTCGAACATCGGGTCCTTGATCCGGCGCTCCGCGAGCACGAACACCACCAGCAGCACGACGCCGCCGATCATGCCGGTCAGCACCCACGGGTTGGTCCAGCCCTCGGTGTGGTCGCCGTAGGGCTGGATGCCGTAGGTGATGGCCACGAGCAGGGCGATCAGGCCGGCGGCGAACAGCAGGTTGCCGGTGACGTCGACCTTGCCGGTGCCGCGCTGGCCGGTCTCCTTGAGGGACACGAACGACCAGATGGTGCCGATGATGCCCACCGGCACCGCGACCAGGAACACGGCCCGCCAGTCGATGGCGGCCAGCACGCCGCCCAGGATCAGGCCGATGAACGTGCCGGCGATCGCGGCGACCTGGTTGATGCCCATGGCCATGCCGCGCTTCCCGGCGGGGAAGGCGTCGGTGAGGATCGCGGTCGAGTTGGCGAACAGCATCGCGCCGCCCACCGCCTGGACCAGCCGCCAGATGATGAGCCACATGGCCCCGGCCGACCCGGTGTACGGGTCGAGGGACAGGGCGATCGCGGCGATGGTGAAGACGACGAAGCCCATGTTGTAGATGCGGACGCGCCCGTACAGGTCTCCCAGGCGGCCGAAGCTGGTGACCAGCACGGCGGTCACGAGCGTGAAGCCCATGATCATCCACAGCAGGTAGCTGACGTTGCCGGCGTCGAGCGGGTTGAGCTTGATGCCGTTGAAGATCGCGGGCATCGCGATGAGCACGATGGAGCCGGTCACCGTGGCCATGAGCGACCCGAGGGTCGTGTTGGAGAGCGCGACCCACTTGTAGCGTTCGGGATGCATCTCGTGGATGCGGGAGGAGCGTGCCATCAGGCCTGTGCCTCAGTCTTTCGTGTCGTGACGTGCGTGTTCGTGGCGGGTGCGGCTGCGGGGACGACGTCGGGCCCGAGGCGAGGTGGAGCAGTCAGGTGCGCGTGGTGGTCGACGACGGCGGTCACGACCCGCCGGAACGCGGCGAAGTCCTCCGGGTCGACGCCCTCGAGGAGCTGCGCCTCGGCCCACTGGATGGCGGGCCAGACGGTCTCGAGGAGGTCCGCGGCCGGGGGCGTGGCGCGGGTGAGCACGGATCGGCCGCCGGCCGGGTCCGGCCAGCGCTCGACGAGGCCGTGCGCCTCGAGCCCGGTGAGCATCGCGGTGACCGTGGCGGGGGTGACGCGCACCAGGCGGGCGAGCTCGGCGCCCGAGATCCCGGGGTTGTCGTCGAGGTGCCGCAGCAGCGTGTACTGGGCCATCGTGATGCCGTGGGGTGCGAGCACCTCGTCCGCCAGGCTGCGGGCGGCGAGGTGCGCCCTCTTGAGCGGACCCAGCAGCGTGGTGTGCCGGTCGCTTCTGATCATGGATCCGATCATAGGACCCATCGATGCCGAGGGCAACGAAAGTCCCGACCCGTGAGACGACGGATGCCCCGCCGGTCCTGTGGGACCAGCGGGGCATCCGGGTAGTGCAGGCGGGCGGGTCAGCCCTTCACGGCACCCGAGAGGCCGTTGACGATGTGCTTCTCCATCGCGAGGAAGAAGATCAGCGCCGGGATCATGGCGAGGGAGGTGAACGCCATGATCATGGTGGTGCTCGACGAGAACTGCGTCTGGAACGCCTGGACACCCAGAGGCAGCGTGACCGAGGCGTCGAACGGGCCGATCGGCACGTGCGCGCCGCCCACGCGGAGCACGAACAGCGGCAGCATGTACGCGTTCCACGAGCCGACGAACGCGAGCACGCCCACCGTGACCATGCCCGGCTTCGCGAGCGGGAGCAGGATCCGGAAGAAGAACCCGGTCCGCGAGGTGCCGTCGAGCGACGCCGCCTCCTCCAGCTCCTTGGGGATGGCCTTGATGAACGGCGTCAGGATGACGACCGTCGTCGGCAGCGCGAACGCCACCTGAGGGATGATCACACCGGCCCACGTACCCACGAGGTTCACGGACTGGAGGATCATCCAGGTCGGCAGGATCGCGATCGTCGCGGGGAACATGAGGCCGGCGGCGAAGATGCTGAACAGCACCGGGCCGGACTTCAGGTTGAACCGCGCGATGGCGTACGCCACCGAGACGCCGAGCAGCACCACGAACGCCGTGGTGAGCAGCGCGATCGAGAGCGACGCGATGACCTGGCCGAAGAACATCGGGCCGAAGCGCGTCGACGGGTCGAGGATCTGGCCGTAGTTGTCCCAGACCCACGGGTCAGGCAGACCGCCCGGGTTCAGCAGCAGCTGAGGGTTGGTCCGGAACCCGCCCAGCACCACGAAGATGACCGGGCCGATCGACAGGGCCAGCGCCACGAGGGCGACCAGGTAGACCCACGGCTGGCTCCAGGAGAAGACGCGCTTCTTCTTGAGCTCCTGGTCGACGATCCGACGGGAGTCGAGAGTTGCGGTAGCCATCTCAGGACTCCTTTCCGATGTCACGGCTGAGAATGAACTTCTGGTACGTCAGGGCGATGATCAGCGTGATCACGAAGAGCACGATGGCGATCGCGGAGCCGAAGCCCACGCGGTTGCGGTTCATGCCCTGGTCGACCATGAAGGTCGCCATGGTGTGCAGGCCCGTACGGCCAGGCTGCTGGCCGGTCAGGATCCACACCATGTCGAACAGCTGGAACGACCCGATCAGAGACAGGAACGCCCAGATGCGGATAGTCGGGCCCAGCAGTGGGATGGTGATCTTCCGCTGGGTCTGCCACCACGACGCACCGTCGATCGCGGCAGCCTCGTTGAGCTCCTCCGGGACACCGGACAGGCCGGCGAGGAAGAGGATGATCGCGAGGCCCACGTACTTCCACGTGAGGATGGCGAACATCGCCCAGAAGGTGCGCGACCCGAGGATCGAGAAGAACCCGGCGTCGGCAGGTGCGGCGCTCGTGTCCATCAGCCACATGAAGTTCGTGAACTGCTCGAACCCGAGGCGGGTCAGCCAGTCGTTGAGCGCACCCTGGGGCGAGAGCATGAGGCTGAAGATCACGCCCGTGATGACCTCGGAGAGGACGTACGGGACGAAGATCATGAGGCGGAAGAACCCGCGGAACTTCATCTTGCGGTTCAGCAGCAGCGCCACACCGATGGCGATCGGGCCCTGGATCAGCAGGGACATCGCCGCGATGATGAAGTTGTTGCGCACCGCGTTCCAGAACCAGGGCTGGCCGAGGGTCTCGCCACGTCCGGTGGTGAAGATCTCGGTGAAGTTCTGGAACCCGACGAAGTTACGGATCGGAGCGGTCGGCGTGCCGTCGAACAGCGACAGGACGATGGCGTAGCCGATCGGGACGAAGACGAAGAGGACGAAGACCAGCAGCGCGGGACCGGTGAACCCGATCACCTCGAGCCGTTCTCGCCAGCGCCGTGCGCGCTTCGCCTTGCTGGCGTTCGGGGTAGACCCCCGGGTGGCCTTCGCCACCCGGGGGTCGACCGTGACGACCGGGTTCGACACGAGGTCAGCCCTTCATCGCGCCAGAGATGGCGGAGATGACCTGGTCGGCCGAGCCCTGGCCCTGCATGAAGGCCACGATCGCGTTGTTCATCGGCGTGGCGACAGCCGGGCCGAAGGCGGTGTCGAGCCAGAGCTGGACACCGGAGGCGTCGGCGAGAGCCTTCTGGGCCGCGGCCTGGGCCGGGTCCTTGATCTCAGCACCGAGCTTGGCGAGCGCCGGCGAGTTGCCGAGCGCGACGTAACGACGCTGCACGTCCTCCGAGAGGATGTACTCGAGGAAGTCGACCGTCTCCGCCGGGGCGTTGGCGTGGACGGAGAAGCCGTCGCCACCACCGAGGATGCGGCCGTCACCCTGACCGTTCGAGAACGCCGGGAACGGGAACCAGCCGAGGTGGTTCTCCTGGAGCTCCTGCGAGTCCTGGGCGAGACCCTTCTGCTCGTTGTAGATGCCGCCCATGACGCCGCCGTTCCAGACGCCCATGAGCTCCATCGTGGCCTGGCCGAGCGCGACCATGCCTGCCGACGACGCGGCACCCTGCTGGGCCGAGGTGGCCTCCCAGCCCTGGTTGAACGCGTGCGCGTCCAGGATGGTCTGGAGGTTCGAGCCGACGAGGGCCCACTGCGGGTCGGAGAAGTCGCCGTCCGCCATGGCCTTCTGGAAGCCCTCGGCCGAGACCGTCGACACCGCGGTGTGGTACCACCAGTGCGCGGCCGGCCAGCCGTCGAGGCCACCCACGGCCACCGGCGTGATGTTGTGGTCCTTCAGCTGCGTCCAGGCGCTGAACAGCTCGTCCCACGTGGTGGGGAAGTTGGCCTTGTCCAGGCCGGCCTGCTCCCACAGGTCCAGGTTCACCCAGAAGCCGGCGGGGCCGAAGGTGTAGGGCAGACCGTAGGTCTTGCCGTCCACCTGCCACGCGGTGGCGGGGGTGCCGATCGCCTTGACCGTGTCGGCCGCGAGGTCCGTCAGGTCCTTGACGATGCCGTCCTTGGCCCACTGGGCCAGCTCGCCGCCGCCCCAGCTCTGGAACAGGTCGGGAGCGTTGCCGCCCGTGAAGGCGTTGGGGAGGACCGTGTTACGGAGCTCCTCGTTCTGGTACGCCGTGACGTTGATCGTGACGTGCGGGTTCTTGGCCTCGAACTCCTTGGCCACGTCCTCCCAGAAGGAGAGGAGGGGGTCACCGGTGCCGTTGTGCCACCAGGTGATCGTCACGTTGTCGCCGGAGGCGGTGGCGCCGCCGGTGCCGCCCGACCCGCTGCCACAGGCTGCAGCGATGAGGGCGGTCGTCGTCGCGAGGGCGACAATGCCCCCTGCGCGAAGCTTCTTCATGGGTTTTCCAATCTGGATCGGGACCCGCGACCGGTGGGTCGCATGCCTCATCTCAGGCCGCCGAGGACGCCGCCCCCGGCCGGTCTGCGTGAAACCACGCACGCGCGGTGTCCCGACCGTTGCCTGGCGGGGCACAGGGCGACACGGCCGGGGTTGTTCGGCGCCACGCCCTCGGTGGTTGCCGCGCGTCCCGCCCGGGGTGCCCGTCACAGGGCGCCGGGGGCCGCGTTCCCCGCGCGTCAGGGCGCTGCGGCTCCTACTGTCGGTGGCGTGAGCAGGCTCGACGACGTCATGCGGTCAGTGGTCGACGGGGTGGACGGCGCGCTCGGCTGCGCCGTCGCGGACATGCGCACCGGCGAGCTGATGGGGGTCGCGCACAACGTCCCGTACTTCACGGCCGAGTACCTCGAGGCCGTGGCTGCGGCCGCCGTCGAGATGTTCCGCGGCAAGACGGTGCGGCACGTGGAGGACCTGATCTCGGCCCGCCGCGGCGTGCCGAGCGAGCGCCTCATGGAGGAGGTGCAGATGACGACCCGGCACACCATCCACTTCATGATGGTGCTGCCCAACAACCCCGAGGCCGTCGTCGTGCTGATCACCGACCGGCGCACGTCGCTGGGCATGGGGTGGGCCGCGACGCGGCGCTCCGTGCTCGACATCGAGCCGATCCTCGACGCCGACGCGACCGCCTGAGGCGCGCCGTGCCCCTGGAACCCAGCTCCGGCCGGCTCGAGGCCGAGGCGTTGGCCAAGGCGCCCGCCGAGCGGTACGACCGCGTGGTGCGCCTGGCGCAGGCGATCTTCGGCGCGCCGATCGCGGCGCTCAACCTGGTCGGCACGGAGTCGCAGTACACGGTGGCCTCGGTGGGGTACCCGACCGGCTCGATCCCGGTGGAGGAGTCCGTCTGCCGCGTCACCGTGGGCCAGGACGAGATCCTCGAGGTGCGCGACCTGCGCGAGGACCCCCGGTTCGCCTCGATCCCGGCCGTCGCGGGTCCACCCCGCGTGCGGTTCTACGCCGGCGTGCCCGTGCATGGGCAGAGCGGGCAGGCCATCGGCACGCTGTGCATCTTCGACCTGGTGCCGCGTGAGCTGGGGCGCACGCAGCGCGAGATGCTCGGCGACCTGGGCGCGGTGCTGGAGCGCGAGCTGGCCGTCCAGGAGGAGATGGCGCTGGCCGGCCAGGTGCAGCGCCTCATGCTGCCCAGCGAGCCGCCCGACCTGCCCGGCATCGAGGTGGCCGGGCGCGTGCAGCCCGCCCGGGAGGCCGGCGGCGACTTCTACGACTGGCTGGTGATCGACGACCGGTACGGCGACCGGCAGCTCCAGGTGGTGCTCGGCGACGTCATGGGCAAGGGCCTGCCGGCGTCGCTCATCGCCTCCGAGGTGCGGGCCGTGCTGCGCGGCCACTCGCGGTACTACGACATCGGCGGGGCCGTGCGCAGCACGTCGCAGACCACCCGGCACGACCTCGAGGCCAACGGCCGGTTCAGCACCCTGTGGGCGGGCCGCGTCGACCCGGCCAGCGGCCGGCTCAGCTACGTCGACGCGGGTCACGGGCTCGCGATCATCGCCGGCCCGCGCGGGCCGCGGCGGCTGATCCAGGAGTACCTGCCGCTGGGCACGTTCATCGAGGACACGTGGATGCAGGCCTCCGACACCCTCGCGGAGGACGAGCTGCTGGTGATCGTGTCCGACGGCGTGTTCGACGTGCTGGGCGACGACTACGACGTCGCGCTGACCAAGCTCCCGGCGATCCTGGACCCGGGGCTGAGCTGCGCGGAGATCGTCGACATCGTCGTCGACTACGCGGTGAGCCACGACGCCACGGACGACGTCACCGCCGTCGTGGCGCGCAGGACCGGCGAGGACCGATCGTGAACACCCAGGCGGCCCTGGGCCGGCCTGCCGAGACGTGAAGGAGCGGGTGGACGCATGTTCTACGAGGAGAAGGACGCAGGCGGCTATGTGGCGCTCGTGCCCGAGGGCAAGTTCAACCTGGTCTCGGCCCCGCCGCTCAAGGCGCGCATCGACGACCTGGTGCGGGAGGGCAAGGCGCGGATCGTCGTCGACCTGTCGGCGGTGGACTTCATCGACTCGTCGGGGCTGGGCGCGCTGATCGGCGGCCTCAAGGCCGCGCGCCAGCAGGGCGGGGACCTGCGGATCGCCGCCGCGGGGGACCAGGTCAAGGCGGTGCTCAAGCTGACGAACCTGGACCGGATCCTCTCCCCGTACGCGACGGTGGAGGAGGCCCGCCATGGCTGGTGAGGACGACGAGACCTACGTCGCCGAGGGGTTCGCCGTGCCCGAGGAGCTCGACACGGTGCACGCGCTGCTCGCGCAGGCCGCGGCCGACCACCCCGACGTCGACCCCACGGACGTCATGCTCTTCGAGACGGCCGTGATCGAGATCGCGAACAACGTGGTCGAGTACGGCAAGCCGGAGGGCGAGGTGCGCTGGCGCCTGGAGCTTTCGATCGACGACGAGCGGATCGCCGCCGAGCTGTACGACACGGGCCAGGAGTTCACGCCCGGCATGGGCGCCGCGATGCCCGGCGAGGACGCCGAGTCGGGGCGCGGGCTGCCGCTCGCCGAGGCCGTGCTCGACAAGATCGAGCTGGAGCGGGTCGACGACACCAACCACTGGCGGATGGTGCGCCGGCGGGGCCACGTGCCCCAGGCCTGAGCCGGGCTCAGCTCGCCGGGCGGCGCGTGACCGCGCTGGCCCACACCCACACGAACCCCTCACGGCCGTGCGGGTCGCTGTACCGAACCTCGACCTGACGGTCGGTCCACGCGACGGCGATGCCGTCGGCCTCGAACGCGCCCGTCTGCCGCTGGGTGACCCAGACGCGGACGGGCAGCGGCGTCTCCGGGCGCGTCACCTGCGCGTTGTCGCGCTGGCGCCGGGGAGCCTCCTCCGGGGAGTCGCGCACGGGCACTCGGTCGACCATGTGTCTAGGATAGAACAGGTGTTCGAATACGGAGGACAGTGGCGCTGGACCGCTGGCGCTGCTCCGTCCCGCGTAGTACGTTCGGCGATATAACGACGAACGGAGGAACCATGGGCGACGAGCTGGGCCGCTGGGCCGAGCCAGGTCTGCTGGTGCTGGCCAGCCTGGCCGACGGCGACAAGCACGGGTACGCGATCACCACGGACGTGGCCGACCATGTGGGCGTGCGCCTCGGGCCGGGCACCCTCTACGCGGCCCTGGGCCGGCTCGAGGCGCAGGGCCTGATCGAGGGCCTGCCCGCCGAGGGCCGGCGCCGGCCCTACCGCCTCACGCCCGCCGGCGCGGCCGAGCTCTCCGCCCAGTCGAGCCGGATGCAGCACCTCGCGACGCTCAGCCTCCACCGGCTGGGCACGGTGCCGGCATGACCGGCGACCCCCGCGTCGTGCGCCTGCTGCTCGCCTGCTACCCGAGCGGCTGGCGGCGCCGGTACGGGCCGGAGTACGGCCAGCTCCTGTGCGACCTGCGCGTCCAGCGCCACCCCCTGCTGATCCTCGACTCGCTGCACGGCGCCCTGCGCGCGCAGCTCGCCCCCGGAGGTCTCCAGATGTCCGCTCGTTCTCCCATGACCACGGCCGTGTGGGCCGTCGGGCTGTTCACCGTGGCCGGGATCGCCTTCCAGAAGCTCTCCGAGGACCTCACCGGCGCCGGCGGCTCCACCGCCGACGCCCTGCGCGCGTGGCTCGTGGCCGCCGCCGCGGTGTCGATGCTCGCGCTGCTGGTCGCCACCGCCCCGACCGGCGTCGCGCTGCTGCGCGGCCGCGACCGGCGGGCGTGGGGCTACGTCGCCGTCCCCGTCGTGGGGGCCGCCGCCTGGTTCGGCGTCGTGCGTGCCCTGCGGGCCGTGGGCCAGCCCGGCGGCGTCCACTCCGGCGCCAACCTCGCGGTCGTCGCGGTCGTGGTGCTCGCCGGCGTCGGCGTGGTCGCGGCGACCGCCTGGGCGGCGAGCGCCGTGCTGCGCCGCGTGCCCGCCGAGCAGCCCGCGCGGCTGCGACCCGTGGCGCTCGTGGTGCTGGCCGTCGGCATGGGCGCGACGGCGGTGCTCGCGCTGGCCTGGGGCCTGAGCGTCCGCGCGGGCGACCCCGGCGTGGTCTCGGGCGACCAGGGGCTGGTCGCCACGCCTTTCGTGCCGAGCTGGGTCGCGACCGTCGTGCTGCTCGCGGCGGCGGCGGCGCTCGCGGCCGTCGCCGGGCGACGCCAGATCGGGCTGGCGCACTGACCCGGGCTTGGCGCGCCGTGGACCCGGCCGGCACCGAGGTCGAGGTGGACGGCGGCGCGCTGCTTCTGCGCCCGTGGCGTCCCGCCGACGCCCCGGCGCTGGTCGAGATCTCCAGGGACGCCGCCCTGCGCCGGTGGACGAGCGCGTCGGTGGACGACGAGGCGGGCGCTGCGCGGTGGATCGAGGGCAGGCGGCTTGGGTGGGAGACGGGCCGGTCCCTGGGGTTCGCCGTCGTCGAGCCCGAGGCGGACGCGATCGTGGGGCACGTCGTGCTCAAGGGCATGGCGCCGGGCGCGACGGGCGCCGAGGTCGGGTACTGGACCGCGGCGCCCGCCCGGGGTCGCGCGGTGGCGCCGCGCGCGGTGGACGCCCTGGCCGCGTGGGCGTTCGCGACGTTCCCCGCGCTCGGGCACCTGGACCTGCTGCACCAGGTGGACAACGCCGCCTCGTGCCGCGTCGCGCAGAAGTGCGGGTTCGCGCTGCGGGCCGTGCTGCCCGCCGACCCGCCCGCGTACCCGCTCGACGGCCACCGGCACGTGCGGCCGGCGTGACCGCCGAGCGGGTGGTCGTCAGGGCTTGGCGAACCCGGCGGCCGCGAGGGCGTCCTGCCCGTGCGAGCCGGTCACGAACGCGACGAACTCCCGCGCCAGCTCCGGCTGGGCCGCACCCGCGACCGTGGCGATCGGGTAGGTGTTGACCGCCCCGCTCGACTCGGGGAACGGGACGCCCTCGACCTTGCTGCCGGCGCCCTTGACGTCGGTCACGTAGACCAGCCCGGCGTCGGCCTCGCCGGTCTCCACCTTGGTGAGCACGTCGGTGACGGACTGCTCCTCGCTGACGGGCTTGAGGGTCACGCCGGCCGCCTGCTCGACCTTGACGGTGGCGCTGCCGCACGGCACCTGGGGGGCGCAGACCACGAGCGCGACACCCGGCTTGGCCAGGTCGGCGAACGAGGTGATCCCCGCGGGGTTGCCCGCGGGCACGGCGATCTCGAGGGTGTTCGACGCGAAGTTCACGGGGTCGCCGTCGACCAGCTTGGCCGTCGTCAGCTTGTCCATGTTCTTGGCGTCGGCCGAGGCGAACACGTCGGCCGGGGCGCCCTGCTGGATCTGGGACACGAGGTCGGACGACCCCGCGAAGCTGAAGGTGACCGTGACGCCGGGGTGGTCCGTCTCGAACTGGTGCCCGAGCTGCTCGAAGACCCCCTGGAGGGACGCCGCGGCGAAGACGGTCAGCGTCTTCGGGGCGGCGCTCGGCGACCCGCCGGTGCCGCCCGCGCCCGCCGACCCGCCGCCGCACGCCGTCAGCACCATCGCCAGGACCGCCAGGATGGGGGCTGCCACGAGAGCTCGCCTGTTCACGCCGTCTCCTTGTCGTGCTTGTCCGTCTCGACCACCACATGGGTCGACTTGATCGTCGCGACCGCCGAGGAGCCCAGCTCCAGGCCCAGGTCGCGTACCGCCTCGCTGCTCATGAGCGACACCACCCGGAAGGGCCCGCACTGGAGCTCGACCTGCGCCATCACGGTGTCGGTGCGGATGTCGGTCACCAGCCCCACGAACCGGTTCCGCGCCGAGCTCGCCAGCCCGGCCGGCAGCTCCGGCGGCGTCGCGTGCTGGCGCGCCACCATGGCCACCTCGTACCCGTCGACCACCATGCGGCCGGCGTCGTCGTTCGACGACGCGAGCAGCCCGCGGTCGACCCAGCGGCGCACCGTGTCGTCGCTGACGCCCAGGTGGACCGCCGCGTCCTTGACCCTCATCTTCGGCATGAGCGGAACACTAGGGCCGCAGGCGCGAGGTGAACAGGGCTAGCGGCCCGCAGGCGCGGAATGGGGTGTGACGTGCGCCTGGCCACCCGCCGTGCGGCGGTGTGGCCATGAACACGTGGCCCCCAGGCGCTGCTCGACTCTCGTGATCGGCCCCGACGGTCCACCATGGACACCGTGGAAGAGACCACCGTCCTCGTCCTCGTCGTGGGCACAGCGCTGCTGTTCGACTTCACCAACGGGTTCCATGACACCGGCAACGCGATGGCGACCTCGATCGCCACCAGGGCACTGCCGCCCCGGGTCGCGGTGCTGCTGTCGGCCGTGCTCAACCTGGTCGGCGCGTTCCTGTCGATCCAGGTGGCCAAGACGGTGGGCGGCGACGTCGTCGACCTGTCGCACGCCGAGGGCCAGGCGCTCATGTTCATCGTCTTCGCGGGCCTGGTGGGCGGCATCATCTGGAACCTGCTGACGTGGCTGCTGGGGCTGCCGTCGTCGTCCAGCCACGCGCTGTTCGGCGGGCTCATCGGGGCGGCGCTCATCTGGGGCATCGTCAACGGCGAGAGCGGCGTCAAGTGGGGCAGCACCGTCGGCAAGGTGATCATCCCCGCAGTGCTGTCGCCCGTGATCGCCGCGATCGTGGCGGCCATCGGCACGTGGCTCATCTACCGGATCACCGCGCGCGTGCCGCGGCACGTCGAGGACCGCGGGTTCCGGTGGGGGCAGATCGGCTCGGCGTCGCTCGTCTCTCTCGCCCACGGCACCAACGACGCGCAGAAGACGATGGGCGTCGTGTTCCTCGCCCTCGTGGCCCACCAGGCGCTCACGCCCGACGACGCCATCCCGTTCTGGGTCAAGGGCGCCTGCGCGCTCGCCATCGCGCTGGGCACCTACCTGGGCGGCTGGCGCGTGATCCGCACCCTCGGCAAGGGCCTCGTCGAGATCGCGCCGCCGCAGGGCCTGGCCGCCGAGGCGTCGAGCGCCGCCATCATCCTCACGTCCAGCCACCTGGGCCTGCCGCTGTCGACCACGCACGTCGCCACCGGCTCGATCCTCGGCACCGGCCTGGGCCGCGGCGCCGAGGTGCGCTGGTCGGTCGCCGGGCGCATGGCCATCGCCTGGCTCATCACGCTGCCGGCGGCCGGAGTCGTCGGTGCACTGTGCTGGGCCATCGAGAACGCGCTCGGCGGGCTCGCCGGCGTCATCGTGGTGTTCCTGATCCTCATGGTGCTGTCCGGGTGGATGTACCTCCACTCCCGCCGCACCGCCGTCTCGGCCCACAACGTCAACGACGAGTGGGAGCCGGCCGAGCCGCCGGCCGCCACCGTGCTCGACTGAAGCTCAGGAAGGAGGGGCCAGGGATGGACATCGACCTCGCCTCGATCGGGCGCTCCGCGCTCGTGGTCCTCGGCGTCGGGGTGCTGTTCGGCGCCGGGCTGCCGGCGCTGTTCGCCCTCGGCATGCGCGCGCTCGCGCAGGTACCGCCCGGCCACCCGTTCGACCCGGAGTCCGACGACCCCCCGCCCACCACGGCGGCCGGGCGCGTGCTCGCGTGGCTCTGCTTCGGGCTCTGCTTCCTCGTGGCGGTCTTCGGGATCGTCGTCATCGTGCTCGGCAAGCAGATCTTCGGGGGATGACCATGCCGGAGAGCGAAGGCAGGCTGCAGAGGATCCTGACCTGGCTGCGCCGGGGCTACCAGGACGGCATCCCGGGGCAGGACTACATCCCGCTCCTGGAGGTGCTGCACCGCAGGCTCACCGACGCCGAGGTGGACGCCATCGTCGGAGCGCTCATCGAGGAGGAGCCGGAGCCCGTCAGCCGGGACGCCGTCATCGACGCCATGCAGCGCCGCATCCTCGAACGGCCCAGCGAAGCCGACATCGCCCGGGTGGTGCGCACGCTCGAGGGCGCGGGCTGGGCGGTCGACCTGGACCAGCCCGAGGGCCCGCCCGGCGACCGGTACGCGTTGCGCGAGGACTTCTGACAGCGCGCGCATCCCGTCGCGGGGTGCACCGCCGATGGGGAAGGATGGGTGCCGTGGATCCCCGCCAGACCCGACCCGCCCGCCGCGCCCTGACCGCAGTCTCGGCCGCGGTGCTCGCCTTCGGGCTGGTGGGAGGCCTCGCGGCCTGCACCGGGACGCCGGACGACGCCGCCCCGACGCCCTCGCTCGCGGCCGCCGTGGGCGTCGACACCGACCTCGGCGCGTCCACGGTCACCCTGCCCACGACCGACCCGGCGGAGCTCGCGCTTGCCGCCAGCCGCCTGGTGTTCACGCAGTCCCCGATCCTCGTGGTGGCCGCGCGCGACGACGCCGACGCGGCCCGCGCGCTCGGCGCCGTCGCGACCGCCCTCCACGCCCCCGCCCTGCTGGCCGACGGGCCGGCGGACCGGGCCGTGAGCAGCGAGGCGAAGCGCCTGGGCGCCCGCGTCGCGGTGGTGGTCGAGGAGGACCCGGACGAGCTCGCCGCCGTGCAGGGCAGCTCGCAGGTGCGGGAGCCGTCGGCCGAGGAGGCCGCGCGCGCCGCCGGGCTCCGCGTGGTGCGGCTCGACCCCGAGTCCGTGGTCGCGGGCGGCGCCCAGGACGGCACCGACATGGGAGCGACCGACGGCGACGCCCGGGCCATCGACCATCACCGCTACACCGAGCTGCTCGACCAGCTGGGCGACGCCGCCCCGACGGGCAGCCCGAAGCTGCTCACCGAGGTGCTCGCGCTCGTCGACCCGCACCCCGGCCAGGAGGCCGCGCTGGCCACCCTGCGCGCCGCCGGCGCCGTGACCCTGGACGTGCCGGGCGGCGACCCGGGCGCGTCGGGCGCCATGGTGCGCACTCTCGCCGACGCGCAGGCCCTCACCGTCGTGGGTGTCGGGCCCGGCTTCGCCTCGCCCGCCACGTTCGCCTGGCAGGTGGCCTCCGCCGACCGCGGCAGCCTGCTGCCCACCGGCAACCAGCGTGTGCAGCCCGCCCGGTTCGACGCCGTGGAGGCGCGCGTGGGCGAGGCCGCCGGCCGCCTGGCCGCCACCGACGCGCAGCCCGCGCCGGGCACCGTGCCCGTGGTGCCCACGCTCGTGCTGCGTGCCGCCACCCGGCAGTGGACCGCCGGCCCCGACGGCACGTACCTGCGCGCCGAGACGCTCGACGCGCTCACGCCCGTGGTCGAGCAGGCAAAGAAGGACGGCCGGTACGTGGTGCTCGAGCTCGACGGCGGCAGCGTCGCGCTGCTCGACCAGGTCAAGGCGCTCGACCCGCTGCTCGCCCAGGGCGGCGTCGGCGTGCTGGTGCACCCCGAGCAGCGGCGCTCGGGCGCCGGTCTGGTGCGCGGTGGCCAGGTCGACGTCGCCGAGCTCCAGGCCGTCGTCGACCACCTCGCCGAGCTGACCGTCAAGGGCTCGCTGCCGCAGGTGCTGCTGGCCGTGCACTCGCTCGACACCGCCGTGACCGGGGTCGGCGGGCTGACGGTGCCGCCGCAGGTCGCCGTCGTGGACGCCGCGGCGCTCGAGGTCACCCCGTGAGCCCCCGGCTGCCGCTGGTCCCGTGGCCGGCGGCGGTCGAGCAGGGGGAGGGCAGGGTCGGGGTGTCGGCCGTGCACGTCGTCTCCCCGGACCCGCTGCGCTGGACCCTGCTCGCCGCCGAGCTGCTCAGCCCGCTCGGCGTGACGGTGGCCGGCGGCGGCGACCTCGAGGTGGGGGAGTGGACCGTCGTCGAGCTGGTGCTCCGCGACGACGAACCCGGCGCACGCCCCGAGCCCGAGGCGTACACGCTCGAGGTGCGGCCCGACGGCGTCACCGTCGTGGCCGCCCGGCCCGTCGGGCTGCTGCACGGCCTGCGCACGTTCGCGCAGCTGGTCACGCGCGAGCTCACGGCGCCCGCCGTCGTCGTGCACGACGCCCCCCGCTACCCGTGGCGGGGGCTGACCCTCGACGTGGTGCGGCACTGGTTCGGGCCCGACGTGCTGCGGCGCGTGGTCGACCTGGCCGGGGCGTACAAGCTGCGCGTGCTGCACCTGCACCTCACCGACGACCAGGGCTGGCGGCTCGAGATCCCCTCGCGCCCCGCGCTCACCGCGGTGTCCGGGGGCACCCAGGTGGGCGGCCCGGTGGCCGAGGGCACGCGCGGGTTCCTCACCGCCGAGGAGTTCCGCGACCTGCAGGAGTACGCCGCCGCGCGGTTCGTCGAGATCGTGCCCGAGATCGACCTGCCCGGGCACACGAACGCCGCCTGCCACGCCCTCGGCGAGCTGCGCCCCGACGGGCAGCCCGTGCCCGCCTACGGCGGCATCGAGGTCGGGTTCTCCCGCCTGTGGATCGACAACCCGGCCACCGCGCCCTTCGTCCGCGACGTGCTGGGCGACGTCGCCGCCATGACGCTCGGCCCGCACGTGCACGTGGGCGGCGACGAGGCGCTCAGCCTCGACGCGCCCGAGTACGCCGCGCTCGTGGGGCTCGCGCTCGACGCCGTCCGCGCCGCCGGCAAGACGCCCGTCGCCTGGCAGGAGGCCGCCCCCGCGGCGGGGTCCGGCACGCTGCTGCAGTTCTGGGACCCGCGCGCCGACGCCGCACCGTTCCTGCGCGCCGCCGCCGCGGGCGCGCGGTTCGTCATGTCCCCGGCGTCGCGCGCCTACTGCGACATGAAGTACGACGCCGCGCACCCCATCGGGCTCGACTGGATGGGCTACGTCGAGCTGCGCGACGCCTACGACTGGGACCCCGAGACCGCCGTGCCCGGCCTGCCCGCCGACGCCGTCGAGGGCGTCGCGGCGGCCCTGTGGACCGAGACGGTCGAGACCCCCGACCACCTCTTCTCCATGCTTCTGCCCCGGCTCCCGGCGCTCGCCGAGGTGGCCTGGACCGCGGCGGGAGGCCGGGGCTGGGAGGGGTTCCGCGACCGGGTCGCGGCCCACCCTCGCGCGTGGGACGCGCAGGGCTGGGCGTGGCACCCGACGCCGCAGGTCGCGTGGGCGAGACCCTAGGGACGTCGGACGCTCACGTCACCGGGAACGGCGGCTGCCACCAGGCGGGCGCGGTCTGGAGCTCCAGGCGGTCGACCCACTTGACCCACCAGAACCCCCGCCGGCGGGGCGCCACGAGCCGCAGGGGGTACCCGTTGCGCGCGGCCAGCGGCTGCCCGTCGACGCCGGTGGCGAGCAGCAGCGAGTCGAGCTCGGTCACGGGGAACCGGATCTGGTACCCGGTCACGGAGTGGACCAGCAGGCTGTTCGCGCCGGTGGTGTCGGGGATCAGGTCCGACACGGGGACCCCGTCCCAGTCGTGCTCCGTGAACCAGCCGGACGTGCAGTCGAGCGTCGCGCGAAGCCGCGTCGAGTGCGCGGTCAGGTCGGCCAGCGTCAGCTCGTGGCTGTGCCCCGACAGGTCGGCGACCGTGAGCCGCCAGCGGGCCGGGTCGATCGTCGGCGTGGTGTCGTCGAGCCAGGTCGTGCTCGGCGCGGCCGCCGGCTGGAAGGACCCGATCTCGTACGAGCCGGTGAAGCGCCGTCGCGCGCCGGGCAGCTCGGCGAGGCGCACCGCCCGGTCGACGGCGAGCCAGAGCACCGCCGCGGCGGAGCCGATCAGGCCGGCCCGCAGCAGGACGCGGCGCGACAGGTCGGTCTTGCGCGGCTTCACGGGGCGGGCGACGACGTGCCACAGGAGCAGCGGCGCCAGCGCGAGCGCCGCCGCGACATGCACCCACAGGCCGTACTGGCCGGCGATCGACCGGACCACGCCCGTGGCGTAGCCGAGGCCGACGACGACGGTGATCACCACCAGCACCCCGAGCAGCACGGACGGCCAACGCCCCGCTCCCGAACGGTGCATCCCGTGCCGGACGACGCGGCCCTTCCACGGGACGAGCAGGACGATCGCGATGCCCGCGATCCCGTGCGCGACCACGATCCAGCGCCCGCGCGGCGACCCCGTCGCGACCGCCCCGACGCCCGTGGCGAACGCCAGCAGCAGCGCGACGAGGAGCGTCAGGTTGGTCACCCGCGCGGACGGGGGACGGAGGAGCTTGCGGAGGGCACCCGGCATGGTCGTGGTCTCGAGGTGGCGTGCGCCACCTCGAGACCCACGCTAGGCCTTAGATCCAGCTGCGCAGCCACATGAGCGAGCGCCAGTACTCGAACGGCACCTGCTGCGCCGTCCAGATCGGGTAGAACGCCGCAGACACCACGACGATCGCTACCGTCACCGTGGCGATCGCGATGACCACGCGCCGTCGTTCGCGGGCGCGGCCCTCGAAGTGTTCCAGCGCCACGACGCCCACGTAGCAGAGCGTGAAGATCACGAACGGCGTGAACGCGATCGTGTAGAAGGTGAACACGGTGCGGTGCGTGTCCTGGTAGGTGACCACCCACGGCACCCAGCCGGCGATGGTGCCGGACAGCACGGCCAGCGCCCGCCAGTCACGACGCTGGATGCCCAGCACGATGACGGCGATGATCGCCGCAGCCGCCAGCCACCAGAGCAGCGGGTTGCCGATCGACGTGATCGCCGAGGCGCAGTCGCTGGAGCAGCCGGGCGTGGTGCCGTCGGTGCGCTCCCAGTAGAACGACGTCGGGCGCCACTGGATGATCCAGCCCAGCGGGTTGGACTTGTACGCGTGGTCGGACACCAGGGTGGTGTGGAAGTCCCACATCTGGACGTGGTACTGCACCCAGGAGCGCAGGGTGTCGGGCAGCCAGGTGATGCCCTGGCCCGGGTTCTGGGCCGCCCACTGGCGCATGTACGCGCCCGGCGTCGCGAACCACGACCACCAGCTCGCGACGTAGACGACGATCGCCGTGGGGACGAGCTGCAGGAACGCGGGGAGGCCGTCGGCCAGCAGGCCGTCCTCCCACCAGCGGCCGATGCCGGCGGCGCGTCGGGCGGCGAGGTCCCAGAGGACCGTGAGGATCCCGAACACGGCGACGAACCAGAGGCCCGACCACTTGACGCCGCACGCCAGGCCCAGGCTGACGCCCGCGGCCAGGCGCCACCAGCGGAACCCGAGGCGCGGCCCGTACCGGTCGATGCTCCCGCCGGCGTCGACGATCGCGGCCACCCGTTCGGCGAGCCGGCGTCGGGCCTGCTCCCGGTCCAGCAGCAGGCAGCCGAACGCGACCAGCACGAAGAACATGACGTACTGGTCGAGCAGCGCGACGCGCGAGTGCACGATCGACGTGCCGTCCACGGCCATGAACAGGCCCGCGACCAGGCCCATCGCCGTCGAGGAGAACAGGCGGCGGGCGATCCGCACCACCAGCAGCACCGCAACGATGCCGACGATCGCGTTCATCAGGCGCCACGCCGTCGACGACGTCGCACCCCCGCCCAGCTCGATCCCCAGCCCGATCAGCCACTTGCCGACCTGCGGGTGCACCACGTACGCGGCCTGGTCGAGATACGTGGTGACGTGCCCGGCCTCGAACGCGGGGTTCGGGTTGTTGGGCCACTGCGCCTCGAAGCCCAGGCGCCACAGGGTGAAGGCGTCCTTGACGTAGTACGTCTCGTCGAACACCAGCTTGTGCGGGCGGCCCAGGTTCCACAGCCGCAGGAACGCCGCGAGCGTGACCACGGCGAACGTGCCGAGCCAGCCGTAGAGGCGCTCGTTCGGCGAGGTGCCGAGCGCGAGCCGGCGGCGGCCCAGCAGGGCGGTCAGCAGTCGTTCCCGGGTGGGCACGGCGTCCGCGGGGTCCGGCTCCGGCGCGGGGTCCGGGGCGCTGACCTCGCCGAGGTACTGGAAGTCCTTGGCGCGGACGGGCGGCGGCGCCCCCACGAGGGGCGACTCTGCCGTGGGGAAGGCCTGCCCGCCGGGGGCGGGCCCGGGCCGGGCGTCCAGGGGGTCGGTCACGGGGGCATCGTAGAGGCGTGGGATGGTAGGAACCATGACCTCCCCTTTGGGTGACGCCAAGGCGACGCCGGACGACGCCGGGGCACTCGTGCTCGCGGCGACCCCCATCGGCAACTCGGAGGACGCCTCGCCCCGCCTGCGGCGCCTGCTCGCGACGGCCGACGTCGTCGCCGCGGAGGACACCCGCCGGCTGCACGCCCTCGCCGACCGCCTCGGCGTGACCGTGACCGGCCGCGTCGTGTCGTACTACGAGCACAACGAGGTGGCGCGCGCCGACGAGCTGCTCGACGTCGTCGACGGCGGCGGCACCGTCGTGGTGGTGACCGACGCGGGCATGCCCGCCGTCTCCGACCCGGGGTTCCGCGCCGTGGCGCGGGCCGTGGAGCGGGGGGTGCGGGTCACCGCGGCGCCGGGGCCCTCGGCCGTGCTCACGGCGCTCGCGCTGTCCGGGCTGCCGACCGACCGGTTCACGTTCGAGGGGTTCGCGCCGCGCAAGCCCGGCGACCGGTCGCGGGCCTTCGGGGCGCTGGCCGCCGAGACGCGCACCATGGTGTTCTTCGAGGCACCGCACCGGATCGGCGCCACGCTCGCAGCGATGGCGGCGGCGTTCGGCGACACGCGCCCGGCGGCCGTGTGCCGCGAGCTGACCAAGACGTACGAAGAGGTGCTGCGCGGCCCGCTGGGCACGCTCGTGGCCGAGGTCGAGGCGCGCTCCGCCGACGGCGGCCCCGGCCTGCGCGGGGAGATCTGCGTCGTGGTGGGCGGAGCGCCCGCGGTGGCGGCGCCGTCGCAGGAGGACCTGGTCGCCGAGGTGCTGTCACGCGTCGCGGCGGGGGAGCGCCTCAAGGAGGTCGCGGCGGACGTCGCGGCGTCGACGGGCGTGAGCCGGCGCGACCTCTACAACGCGGCGCTGGCGGCCCGCTGACCGTCCCCGCGAGATAGCGCGATCGAGCGCGAGCTAGCGCTGGCGCCCGCGAGATAGAGCCCGGCCCCGCGAGATAGAGCCCGGCACCGCGAGATAGAGCGTCTGCCCGCGAGATGGAGCGCAGCGCGGCGAGTGAGCGCGCGTTCGGGCGCTATCTCGCGGCCGCCCGCTCTATCTCGCGCTCGCTCGGTCTATCTCGTGGGCGCCCGCGCTATCTCGCGCTCGCCCGTTCTATCTCGCGCGGCCGCGCTCTATCTCGCGGTCAGAGCGTCGACGACGGGAGCAGCTCCACGCCCGCCGCCGTCAGCTCCTCGCGAGCCTGCTCGCCCTGCTCCGGGGTGACCGGGACCGTGAGGTCCGTCAGCACCCTCGTGCGCCAGCCGCGGCTCGCCGCGTCCAGCGCCGTGTGCTTCACGCAGTGCGACAGCACCAGGCCGACGACGTCGACGCCGTCCACCTCCCCGTCGCGCAGCAGCTGCTCGAGCGTGCGGCCGGACGACTCGACGCCGTCGAAGCCCGAGTAGCCGGGGTCGAACTGGCCCTTCTTGACGGAGGCGTCGGCGGCGAGGCCGGCGAGCGCCGGGTGCAGCTCCGCGTTCGGGGACCCGGCGATCCCGTGCGGCGGCCACGAGTCCACGAAGTCGGGGTGGTCGCTGAAGTGGGGGCCGGGGTCGACGTGCCAGTCCTGCGTCGTGACGATCACGCCGTACCGGTCGCGATGCTCGCGCACGTACGCGGCGACGTCGGTGGCCACCTGGTTGCCGCCGTCGACGGCGAGCTCGCCGCCCTCGCAGAACGTGGGCTGGACGTCGACGACGATGAGGGCTCGGGTGCTCATGGACCCAGCCTGGCACGCGCGGCGGCCACGAGGCGGTCGTCCACGAGGTCGTACACGAGCGTGCCCAGCCACACGATCACGGTCGCGAGCACCCACGTGCCGAGCCCGCGGATCGAGATCGCCCGGGCCGGCAGCAGCAGCACCGTCACGAGCAGCGACAGGAACACGGTCGCCAGCCCGATCGCCCACGTGTAGCCGTGCACGTGCGCCGACATCGTCCGCGTGAGCAGCGGCCGGATCAGCGTGATCGACAGCGTGAACAGGGCCCACGGGATGAACGCCCAGAAGAACCCGATCCGCATGCCGGGCAGCAGGATCGCCGCGACGGTCAGGGTGATGCCGTACGCGACGGCGGCGACGACGAACCCGAGGACTCTGGCGTTCATGGACCCTCCTGAGCAGCCCTGCGAGCGGTGCCCCTGCGAGCGAAGCCCCTACGACGCGTTCAGCGTACGCACAGGTCCCCAGGTGCGACAGAGGGCACCCGGTGGCGTCCCGCGCGACCATGGGGAGATGAACGGGCGGCTGAGGGCACCGGCGGTGGTCGCCGCGCTCGCGCTCGCGCTCGCCACCGGCTGCGACGACATCTCGGCGCCGCCCCCACCCCCGACGTCGGCCGGCACGACGACGGCCACCACAGCACCCGCCACCCACGTGACCGCCCGCGCCGAGCCCGTGGTCGACGACCTGCACTCCCCGTGGGGCCTCGCCCGGCTGCCCGACGGCCGGTTCCTGGTGACCCTGCGCGACGACGCCCGCCTGCTCGTCGTCGACCCGGACGCCCGCTCCGTCACCACGGTGAGCGGCCCTGGGGCGGTGCAGCTGCAGCAGCAGACCAAGCCAGCCGGCGAGGGGGGACTGCTGGGCGTCGCCGTCGAGCCGGGCGGCACGACGCCCGGCGAGTACACCGTGTTCCTGTACCGGACGGGCGCCGACGACAACGGCGTCGTCCGCGCACGCCTCAGCCTGGACCCGCGCGGCCAGGTCACGCCTCGGGGTCCCATGCTCGGCACGCTCACCACCGTGCTCCACGGCATCCACAAAGCCGGCAACCACGACGGCGGCCGTCTCGCGTTCGGCCCCGACGGCGACCTCTACGTCACCACCGGCGACGCCGGCAACCGCCCCGACGCACAGGACAAGGCGTCGCTCAACGGCAAGATCCTGCGCATCACGCCCGACGGCGCCCCCGCCCCCGGCAACCCGTTCCCCGGCTCGCCGGTGTGGAGCTGGGGTCACCGCAACGTCCAGGGCATCGGCTGGGACGCGCAGGGCCGCATGTTCGCGAGCGAGTTCGGGCAGGACACCTGGGACGAGCTCAACCGGATCGTGCCCGGCGGCAACTACGGCTGGCCCACGGTGGAGGGCAAGGCCAAGGGCACGCCGAGCGCGCTGCCCGACGGCGGCCCCTCGGTGGTCGACGGGTTCGTGCAGCCGCTCGTCACGTGGCCCACCGACCAGGCGTCGCCGTCGGGCCTCGCGGTGACGTCGGACGCCGTCTACCTCGCCGCGCTGCGCGGGCAACGGCTGTGGCGGGTGCCGCTCACGGGCGACGGCAGCGTGGGAACCCCGCAGGCCTTGCTCACGGACCAGGGCCGGCTGCGCGCCGTCGTCGCCGACCCCGACGGGACGCTGTGGGTGCTCACGAACAACACGGACGGGCGCGGCACACCGCGCTCCGGCGACGACCGGCTGCTCCACGTGGTGGTCACGCCGGGCTGACCCCCGCGGCGCAACTACCATGGGCCGCATGCCCGCCGCTGCGAAGCCGTTCTACCTCACGACGCCGATCTACTACGTCAACGACGCCCCCCACATCGGGCACGCGTACACGACCGTCGCGGCCGACGTGGTCACCCGCTGGCACCGCCAGCGCCAGGAGGAGGTCTGGTTCCTCACGGGCACCGACGAGCACGGCGAGAAGGTGCTGCGCACGGCCGAGAAGAACGGCGTCAGCCCCCAGGAGTGGGCCGACCGCCTGGTCGAGACGGCGTGGAAGCCGGTGCTCGAGACGCTCGACGCGCGCAACGACGACTTCATCCGCACCACGGAGCCCCGCCACGAGACCGCCGTCCAGGCGTTCCTGCAGGATCTGCACGACCGCGGCGAGATCTACGAGGGCAGCTACGAGGGCCCGTACTGCGTCAACTGCGAGGAGTACAAGCTCCCCGGCGACCTGGTGGACGGCACCGGCGAGTTCGAGGGCCAGAAGGTGTGCCCCATCCACCTCAAGCCGGTCGAGATGCTCGCGGAGCAGAACTACTTCTTCCGCATGAGCGCGTACGCCGACCGCCTGCTCGCCCTCTATGAGGAGCACCCGGAGTTCGTGCAGCCGGCGTCGGCGCGCAACGAGGTGATCGGGTTCGTCAAGCAGGGCCTGCAGGACCTGTCGATCAGCCGCTCGACGTTCGACTGGGGCGTGCCGATCCCGTGGGACGACAAGCACGTGCTCTACGTGTGGTTCGACGCGCTGCTCAACTACATGACGGCCGTGGGCTACGGGTCCGCCGACCCGGAGGCGCGCGAGCAGTTCGAGCGCCTGTGGCCGGCCAACGTGCACCTGGTCGGCAAGGACATCCTGCGGTTCCACGCCGTGATCTGGCCGGCCATGCTCATGGCCGCGGGCCTGCCGCTGCCGCAGCAGGTGTTCGCGCACGGCTGGCTGCTCGTGGGCGGCGAGAAGATGTCGAAGACGCGCCTCACGGGCATCGCCCCGGCCGACATCATCGACACCTTCGGGTCGGACGCGTTCCGCTACTACTTCATGCGCACCATCGCGTTCGGCGGCGACGGCTCGTTCTCGTGGGAGGACATGGTCGCCCGCTACAACGGCGAGCTCGCCAACGGGTTCGGCAACCTGGCCTCGCGCGTCGCCGCGATGATCGGCAAGTACTTCGGCGGCGCCCTGCCCGTGGCGGGTACGCGCACCGAGCTCGAGACCGACCTCGAGGCCGTGGCCGCCAAGGCCGTGGCCGACGCCGAGGCCGCCATCGACAGGCTGGCCATCCACGACGCGATCTCCGCCGTGTGGACGCTGGTCGACGCCGCGAACGGGTACCTCACCGAGACCCAGCCGTGGAAGGTCGCCAAGGTCCCGGGCGAGACCGACGCCGACGGCGACGGCGTGGACGGCGGCCGCCTGGCCACGTCGCTGGTCACGGCCGCCGAGGCGCTGCGCGCGCTCGCCGTGCTGCTGCACCCCGTGACGCCCAAGGCGGCGCAGGCGCTGTGGGAGGCGCTCGGCGCCGAGGCCGCGCTGGGCGCGCTCGCCGACCAGCCCGTCGAGTCGGCGGCGCGGTTCGGTGCGCTCCCGGCCGGCACGGTCGTCACCAAGGGCGCGGCGCTGTTCCCGCGCCTGGAGGAGACGGCCTGACCGTGGCGCGTCAGCGTGAGCGGGGGTTCCCCGCGGACCCCGAGCCGCTGCCTGTCCCCGTCGCGGACAACCACACGCACCTCGAGTCGATCGCGGGCGTGCTGCCCGGCGACGTGCCCGCGCCCACCGTGGCCGAGCACGTCGCCCGCGCGGCGGCCGCGGGCGTCGACCGGATCGTCCAGGTCGGCTGCGACCTGCCGTCCGCCAGGTGGACGGACGCGCTGCTGCGCTCGGGCGAGCACCCGGCGCTCGTCGGGGCGATCGCGATCCACCCCAACGAGGCCGTGCTCCACGCGGACGCGCACGACGTCGGCCCCGACGGCCAGGTCTACGAGCGCGAGGAGCACCACCGGGTGCCGCTCGACGACGCGATCGCCGAGATCGGCGACCTCGCCCGGGCCAACCCGCGCGTCCGGGCGATCGGCGAGACGGGCATGGACCTGTTCCGTACAGGCCCGCGCGGCGCCGTCGTACAACGAGAGGGCTTCCGGGCGCACATCGCCCTGGCCAAGGAGCTGGGCCTGGCGCTGCAGATCCACGACCGCGACGCCCACGCGCAGGTCATCGACGTCCTGAAGGCCGACGGCGCGCCCGAGCGGACGGTGTTCCACTGCTTCTCCGGCGACGCCGAGATGGCCCGCGTGTGCGCCGAGAACGGCTGGTACCTGAGCTTCGCCGGCCCCGTGACGTACACGTCGAACGACCACCTCCGTGCGGCGCTCCGCGCGGTGCCGCTGGAGCTGGTGCTCGTCGAGACCGACGCGCCGTACCTCACGCCGCACCCGTTCCGCGGCCGGCCGAACGCCCCGTACGCCGTCGCGCACACCGTCCGGGCGATGGCCGAGGTGCTCGAGAGGCCCCTCGCCGAGGTGTGCGAGACGGTCTCTGCGACCACCCAGTCCGTCTACGGGCGTTGGTAAGGGACGCGTTCACCCGCTACGGTCTGCTGCTTGTGGCACGAAGGGCACGAGGCACCCGGCCCGGCGGCAGCACCCGCCGGTACGCGGCGGCCTCCCCAGCACCCGTCCTGCCCCGGCGCGCCGACGCCCCGGGCCGTGGCACGCGACGCCTCCTGCACGCCCTCGTGGTGGTCGCGCTCGCGGGGTCCACGTACGGCCTGACCGCCGCCCACAAGACCGTCACCATCGACGACGACGGCCAGATCCGCGTCGTCTCCGCCTACGGCCGCACCGTCGGCGACGTGCTCCGCTTCCAGAGCGTGGACGTGCTGCGCGGTGACGCGGTGACCCCCGCCGAGAACGCCCCGGTGGCCGACGGCGAGAGCATCGTGGTGCGCTCCTCCCGTCAGGTCACCCTCGAAGTCGACGGCAGGACCAGCACCTTCACGACGACGGCGCTCACCGTCGGCGACCTGATCGAGGCCCTCGGTGCCCGCGGCGACGGCGCCGTCGCGACGGCGTCGCGCTCCGAGCCGCTGGGCCGCGAGCCCGTGCGCGTCTCGACGATGAAGACCGTCAACGTCGCCGTCGACGGGTCGGTGCTGCCGATCCGCACCACCCAGGCCACCGTCCGCGACGTGCTCGGCGAGGCCGGCATCACGCTCGGCGACACCGACCAGACGTCCGTGCCGCTCGGCGCCGCCGCCGTGGACGGCATGGTCGTGGTCGTGGCCCGCGGGTCCACCGGCGCGGACACCGTCACCGAGGTGCTGCCGTTCGCCACGCAGACCATCGAGGAGCCCGCCCTCCCGCGCGGCTACCAGCACGTGCGCACCGCCGGGCGCCCCGGCGAGGCCGTCACCACGTACTCGACCCTGTCGCTCGCCGGCGCCGAGGTGCAGCGCACCGTGGTGTCGCGCGTCGTGACGCGGGCGCCGCGCGACGAGGTGATCGTCGTCGGCACCATGGACCCCTCCGCCGTCAAGGTGGACCCCGGCTCCGTAAAGGCGACCGCGCAGGCCCTGCTGGCCGAGCGCGGCTGGGGCGCCGACCAGTTCGCGTGCCTCGACAGCCTGTGGACCAAGGAGTCCGGCTGGCGCGTCAACGCCTCCAACGCCTCGTCCGGGGCCTACGGCATCCCGCAGGCGCTGCCCGGCTCGAAGATGGCCAGCGTGGGCGCCGACTGGCGCACCAACCCCACGACCCAGATCACCTGGGGGCTGGGTTACATCTCCAGCCGGTACGGCACTCCGTGCGGCGCGTGGGACCACTCCATGGCCACCGGCTGGTACTGACAGGCGCCATCCGGCGCCCGCTCGCCGCTGGATCGGCGCCGCCCCGGCGCGGGCGCCGCGGCCGCCTGTGGTTCGGTCGTCGGATGCCTAGCGACCACCAGAACGACACCCCGGCCCGCCGCTCCCGGCGCCTGCCCGCCGTCGCAGCCGTCGTCGCCGGCGCGCTGCTGCTCGGCGGGACCGCCGGCGCGGTCTCCGCCGCACACAAGGCCGTCATGCTCGACGTCGACGGCGAGATCACGCGCGTCACCACGTTCGCCGGCTCCGTCGAGGGGCTGCTGCGCGGCGCCGACGTCGAGCTCGGCGAGCACGACGTCGTCGTCCCCGCCATCGACGCGCCCCTGCGCGACGGCGCCGCCGTCGTGGTGCGCCTGGGCCGTGAGCTGACCGTCGAGTCCGACGGCGCGCAGACCACCACCTGGGTGGCCGCCCTCGACGCCGACGACGCCCTGCGCCTCCTGGCCGCCCGCGGAGGCGACGTGCGCCTCGTGGCGTCCCGCTCCGGCGACCGCGTGGCCCTGCCGCTCCCGGTCAGCTCCGACGGCGGCGACGTCGTCGTGGTCGCGGACGGCGCCGAGCACGTCGCGTCGTACGACGGCGACGGCCTGGACGGCCTGCTCGACGCCGCCGGCGTCACCGTGGCGGCCGACGACCTCGTGAGCGTCGAGCCGCGCGCCACCGGCGTGGCGATCGTGGTGCAGCGCGTGGTCACCGAGGACGTCACGACGACGACGGCGCTGCCGTTCGGGCGCGTCGAGCGCCGCGACGCCGAGCGCTTCTCCGACCTGGCCCCGCGCGTGGACCGCCGCGGCGTCGCCGGGGAGCGCACGCTCGTCGAGCGCGTCACCACCGTGGACGGCGTCGAGACGGCCCGCGAGACCGTGAGCGAGGACGTGTCCGACCCGGTCGACGAGATCGTCGCCGTCGGCACCCGCGCCCGCCCCGTGGCGCCGCCGCCCGCCCCTGCCCCGGCCGCCGGCGGGTCCGTCGGCGACGACGTGTGGGCGCGGCTCGCGCAGTGCGAGTCCGGTGGCCGCCCGAACGTCGTCTCGGCCAGCGGCCGCTTCCACGGCCTGTACCAGTTCTCGGTGCCCACGTGGCAGTCCGTGGGCGGCACCGGGCTGCCCTCGCAGGCGTCGCCCGCCGAGCAGCGCCACCGCGCCCAGCTGCTCCAGGCCCGCTCGGGCTGGGGCCAGTGGCCCGCCTGCGCCCGCAGGCTCGGCCTGCTGGGCTAGAACCGGTGGACAAACCTCCGTAAACCGGGCGCAACGACGCGCCCGGGTTGCGGAAGGTCACGGCGCGGTTACGGTCGCCGGATGCTGCTGACGCTCACGCCAGGGCCTGACGGGCCGTCCCGCCGCCGGCGCCGAGGCCTGCCGCTCGCGATCGGCCTCACGGCCGCCGCGTTCGTGGCGGGCGGCGCCGCGGGCGCGCTCGCCGACGCCCGCAAGTCGGTCACGCTCGACGTCGACGGCTCGGTGACCCACGTGACGACGTTCGCGGGGTCCGTCGGCGGCCTGCTCGACCGGCAGGGCGTGCGCGTCGGCCCGCACGACGCCGTCGCCCCCGGCCTGGCGTCCCGACTGCGCGACGGCAGCGACGTCGTGGTCCGGTACGGGCGCCAGCTCGACGTCGAGTCGGGCGGCGCGAGCTCCACCACGTGGGTCACGGCCCTCGACGCCGACGACGCGCTCGCCCAGCTCTCGGCGCGCGGCTCGGACGTGCGGCTCGTGGCCTCCCGCTCGGGCGACCGCACCGCCCTGCCCCTCCCGCTCGCCGCGCACGGCGGCCCCGTCGCCGTCGTCGCCGACGGGCACACCCGGACCGTGCGGGACGCCGGCGACGGCGTCGCGGGCGTCCTGGCCGCGGCGCACGTGACGGTCGGCACGGCGGACCTGGTCAGCGTGATCCCCGTCGACGCCCCGCAGCCGGGCGGCGCCCGCGTCGAGCTCGTGGTGCAGCGCGTGGTCACGCGCGACGTCACGACGAGGACGCCCATCCCGTTCCGGCACGTCGAGAAGCAGGACCCGGGCCGGTACGCCGACCTGGCCCCCGCCGTCCTGCAGGCCGGCGTCGCCGGGGTGCACACGCGCGTCGAGCGGGTCACCACGGTGGACGGCAGGGTGACCGCGCGCACCGTGGTCTCCGACGCCGACACGACGGCTGCCGTCGACGAGGTGGTGGCCGTCGGCACCCAGGCGCGCCCCGCCGCGCCGCCGCCCGCCGCGGCGCCCGCGGCCCCCGCGGCCACGACCGCGCCCGCGGCACCGCCCGCCGCGCCCACGGGCGACGTCTGGGCCGCGCTCGCACAGTGCGAGTCCGGCGGCCGCGTCGACGCCGTCTCGTCCAACGGGCTCTACTACGGGCTCTACCAGTTCACGGTCTCGACCTGGCAGTCGCTGGGCGGCACGGGGCTGCCCTCGCAGGCGTCGGCGGCCGAGCAGACACAGCGCGCCCAGGCCCTCCAGGCCGGCTCCGGGTGGGGCCAGTGGCCCGCCTGCGCGCGGAAGCTCGGGCTGCTGTGAGCACCGCACAGAAGGCCGCGATCGACCACTCACCCGTCGCCGGACGGCGCGTGCCCTTCGCCACGATCGCCACCAGGGGATTTGGAAAACGATAACGACACGGTTACGGTCGACTGTCTTGCGCGTCATCGGACGGGTCGGGGTGTATAGCCCCCAGCGTCGGCCATCGGGCCGCGACAGCGCGCTGACCGGCTCGTACATCGGGCCGCGACCGCCGGATCGGCCGGTCGAGACCGCATCCGCGGCGCCCTCACGGGGGTCGTGCGCGCCCTGACAGGGTCGGTGCGGTGGTCCTCGTGGCCCGTGCTCGTCCGCCCGTGCCCGGAGAGCACGACGTCTGGACCCCCGTGACCTTCACCACCCCCGAGACGACGGCCACCCCGACCGAGCCGACCGCCGTCACCAGCGACCTCCCCGCCCTCGACACCACCGCCGCCCGACGACGGCGCAAGTACCGCATCCCCCTCGTCTCCGGCCTCGTCGTCGCCTCGCTCGCCGTCACCGGCGGCGCCATGGCGTACAACGCCCACAAGACCGTGACCCTCGACGTCGACGGCCACGTCACCACCATCTCGACTTTCGCCGGTTCCGTGCAGGGCCTCCTCGACGCCCAGAACGTCCGGCTCTCCGGCCACGACGTGGTCTCGCCCGCCCCCTCGAAGCCGCTGACCGACGGTGCCGACGTCGTCGTGCGCTACGGGCGCGAGCTCACCGTGCAGGCCGACGGCAAGCAGTCCAGCACCTGGGTCACCGCCCTCGACGCCGACGAGGCGCTCTCCGCGCTCTCGATGCGCGGCACCGACGTGGCCCTGGTCGCCTCCCGCTCCTCGGACCGCGCCTCCCTCCCGCTGCGCCTGGACGCCGAGGGCCCCGTGGCCGTCGTCCACGACGGCAAGACCGTCGTCGTGCCCGACGGCAGCCAGGGCCTCGACGCCGTGCTGACCGCCGCCGGCGTGAAGCTGGGTGCCCAGGACCTGGTCCACGTCGTCGACGTGGCCGACGCGCACATCTCGGCCGCGGTCGCGAAGGGCGCCGGCGTCGCCGTCGTCGTGCAGCGCGTGGTGCAGAAGGACGTCACCACCACCACGGCCATCCCGTTCCCCACCCAGACCAAGGACGACGCCACCCTGTACAAGGGCGAGTCGAAGGTGGTCCAGGAGGGCAAGAACGGCGTGCGCACGGTGGTCGCGAACGTCGTCACCGTGGACGGGAAGCAGACGCAGCGCACCCAGAAGTCCGACAAGGTGACCACGCAGCCCGTGGCCAAGATCGTCGCCAACGGCACGAAGGCCCGCCCCGTCGCCGCCCCGGCGCCCGCGGCCGCCCCGGCCGCTGCCGCGTCGACCGGCTCGAGCGGCCCCGTGATGTCGGGCTCGCCCCGCGCCATCGGCCAGCAGCTCGCCGCCGCGCGCGGCTGGACCGGGTCGCAGTGGACGTGCCTGGAGTCGCTCTTCCAGAAGGAGTCCGGCTGGAACCCGTCGGCGTACAACGCCAGCTCGGGCGCCTACGGCATCCCGCAGGCGCTGCCCGGCTCGAAGATGGGCTCCGTCGCCAGCGACTGGAAGACCAACCCCGCCACGCAGATCACCTGGGGCCTCAACTACATCGCCGGCCGCTACGGCACGCCGTGCGGTGCGTGGGGCCACTCCCAGGCGAGCGGCTGGTACTAGGTCGCGTGTCGGTGGATGAGCCTGCCGGAACGACAGGCTCGGTAGGCTCCACCCCATGACGAACGAACCCTCAGGCGCCCTGCTCGGCCCCGCGGAGATCCGCGAGCTGGCAGGGCGCCTGGGCGTTCGGCCCACCAAGACCCTCGGCCAGAACTTCGTGCACGACGCCGGCACGGTCCGCAAGATCGTGCGCGCCGCCGGCGTGCGGCCCGGGCAGCGGGTGGTCGAGGTGGGGCCCGGGCTCGGGTCGCTGACCCTCGGCCTGCTCGAGGCGGGGGCGTCCGTCGTCGCCGTCGAGATCGACCCGGTGCTCGCCGGGCAGATCGGCGAGACGGTGCACAAGCACTTCCCGGGGGCATCGTTCGACGTCGTGCTCTCGGACGCGATGGACGTCACCTCGCTGCCCGGCGAGCCGCCCACGGCCCTCGTCGCGAACCTGCCGTACAACGTCGCCGTGCCGGTGCTGCTCACGATGCTGGAGCGGTTCCCGTCGCTCGAGTCGGTGCTGGTGATGGTCCAGGCGGAGGTCGCCGACCGCGTCGCCGCCGGGCCGGGGTCCAAGATCTACGGCGTCCCGTCCGTGAAGGCCGCCTGGTACGCGCGGGCGTGGCGGTCGCTCAACGTCTCGCGGAACGTCTTCTGGCCCGTGCCCAACGTCGACTCCGCGCTCGTCGCCCTCGAGCGGCGCGACCCCCCGCCCACGGCCGCCACGCGCGAGCAGGTGTTCGCCGTCGTCGACGCCGCGTTCGCCCAGCGCCGCAAGACGCTGCGCGCCGCGCTGTCCGGGCTGTTCGGCTCCGGGCCGGCGGCCGAGCAGGCGCTGCGCGCCGCGGGCGTGGACCCCTCGGCGCGCGGCGAGACGCTCGACGTCACGCAGTTCGCCCGCATCGCCGAGCAGCGCCTGCTGCAGCAGCAGGCGCCCGACGACGGCGCGCACCCGGCGTCGGACGGCGTGCAGCACTCCGCGCCCCCTGGCACGGTGGAGGCGTGAGCCACCCCGGGACGCCCCCTTCCGCGCGCCTGACCGCGGCGCCCCCGCCGTCGGTCAAGGTCAGGGCCCCCGGGAAGGTCAACCTGTCGCTGCGCGTGGGACCCCTGGCCGACGACGGCTACCACCCGCTGGTCTCCGTGTTCCAGGCGGTGTCCCTGTTCGAGGAGGTCACCGCGACCCAGGCGCGCGACGGCGCGGGGGTGTCGCTGACCGTCGAGGGGCCGCAGGCCGAGGCCGTGCCCCTCGACGAGTCCAACCTGGCGTGGCGCGCCGCGCTGCTGCTCGCCGACCACACCGGGATCTCGCCGGACGTCGAGCTGCACGTCCGCAAGGGCGTGCCGGTCGCGGGCGGCATGGCGGGCGGGTCCGCCGACGCCGCCGCCGCGCTCGTCGCCTGCGACGCCCTGTGGGACACCGGCCTGGCGCGGGCGGAGCTGCTCGAGCTCGCGGGGCAGCTGGGCTCGGACGTGCCGTTCTGCCTGCTGGGGCACACCGCGATCGGCACCGGTCGCGGGCACCTGCTCACGCCCGCGATGACGCGCGGGGAGTTCCACTGGGTGTTCGGGGCGTCGGAGACGGGGCTGTCGACGCCCGCGGTGTTCTCCCGATTCGACGAGCTGACGTCCGGCGCCCCCGCCTCGAACGGGCTCGACGACGACACCGCGCTCATGCAGGCCCTGCGCGCCGGCGACCCGACCGCGCTCGGGGCGGCGCTCCACAACGACCTCCAGGAGGCGGCGCTCTCTCTGCGGCCGGAGCTCGCGCGGGCTCTGGAGATCGCGGGGGAGGCGAACGCGCTGGGCGCGATCGTCTCCGGCAGCGGGCCGACGGTTGCCGCGCTGGCGCGATCGCGCCAGCACGCGCTGGCGGTGGCCGCCCGGTGGACGGCGGAGGGTGCGACGGACTCGGTGTGGACGACGACGGCCCCGGCGCCGGGGGCGCGGGTGGTGTCGTGAGGGGCTGCAGGCTGGTGCGCTCGCTCCTCGCGAGGTAGAACCCGTACCCGCGAGATAGAACCGTTGCCCGCGAAATAGAGCCCTCCGGCACGAGATAGAGCCCGCTCGGGCTCTATCTCGCGGCTGGGAGCTCTATCTCGTGCCGGAGGGCTCTATTTCGCGGGCAAGGGTTCTAACTCGCGGGGGGCGGGCTCTATCTCGCGGCTGGGAGCTCTATCTCGTGCCGGAGGGCTCTATTTCGCGGGCAAGGGTTCTAACTCGCGGGGGGCGGGCTCTATCTCGCGAGCGGTGAGCGGTGGTCGAGGTGAGGGGTGGCCCCGTCCCGACCCGTATGCCGCACGCTCACGCCGTGTGGCGGCGCAGCCAGGCCAGCTGCGGGGCGAAGCGGTATGCCTGGCCGCCCTCATGGTTGTTGTACGGGTACACGTCGATGTGCTTCTCCGGCGTGCCCCACGCGTTGTAGGCGGCGAAGACGGTCGACGGCGGGCACGTCTGGTCCATGAGCGCGACCGAGAACAGCGCCGGCGAGGTCGCGTGGCGCGCCAGGTTCACGCCGTCGATGTACGACAGCGTGTTCCACACCGTGGCCTCGGCGTCGGGCCGGCGGTGCACGGACAGGTACTGCGTGATCTCGCCGTAGGGGCGCGAGTCGACGATCTGCACCGCCCGGCGGAAGTGCGACAGGAACGGCACATCGGGCATGGCGGCCGCGGCGGCGTCGCCCACCATCGACAGCAGCGACGCGACGGCGATCGCCCCGCCGCCGCCCTGGCTGGCGCCCTTGACCACGACGCGCGACGGGTCGATGCCCGGCAGCGTCCGCAGGGCGTCGACGGCGCGGACGCCGTCGGTGTAGAAGCGGCGGTAGTAGTGGCCGTGCGGGTCCTCGATGCCGGCCGTCATGACGCCCATGACGCCCGCGCCGCGCCCCACCGGGTCGGCCGTCTCGCCGCCGCCGCCCCAGTGGCCGCCCTGGCCGCGGCTGTCCATGACCAGGTGCGCGACGCCGGCCGCGGCCCACTGGAGGTGCTCGATCGGCAGGCCGCGCCCGCCGCCGTACCCGATGAGCTCGACCGCCGCGGGCAGCGGGGCGTCGCGGTCGGCGTCGTGCCCCGCGGGGCGCAGCAGCCATGCCTTGATGGGGTGCCCGCCGAAACCGGGGAACGTGACGTCGTCGACCACGATCTCGGTCAGGCCGGTCTCGACGCGCTTGAGGATCGGGGTGTCCGACGTCGCGCGGGCCTCGGTAACGGTGCGCGTCCAGAAGTCCACGAGGTCGTCCGGGCAGGCGACGTCGGGGGCGTACTGCTCGAGCTCGTCGAGGGGCAGGTCGAACTGGGCCATGAGGCTCTCTCCAAGGAACAGGTGTCGGCGGTGACAGCCCGACTGTATCGATTCGACCGGCGTGCCGGGGCCGCCCTCGGGGTCCGTACGCTTGTCCGGTGGCACATCTCCTCGGGGCGGAAGCCCTCCACCTCGAATATCCGACCCGCGTCGTCTTCGACGCCGTCACCCTCGGCATCGACGAGGGCGACCGCATCGGCATCGTCGGGCGCAACGGCGACGGCAAGTCGTCGCTCCTGGGGATGCTCGCCGGCCGCATCCAGCCCGACGCCGGCCGCGTCACCCGCCGCGGCGGCGTCCGCGTCGGCGTGCTCGACCAGAGCGACACGCTGCACGACGACGAGACGGTCGGGGCCGCCGTCGTCGGCGACCGCGACGAGCACGAGTGGGCGGGCGACCCCAAGGTGCGCGACGTCATCGCGGGGCTGGTGCCCGACCTGCCGTGGGACGCGCGGATCGGAACCCTGTCGGGCGGGCAGCGGCGGCGCGTGGCGCTCGCGGCCCTGCTGGTCCAGGAGTGGGACGTCGTCATGCTCGACGAGCCCACCAACCACCTCGACGTCGAGGGCATCGCCTGGCTGGCCGCCCACCTGCGCGGGCGCTGGCCCAAGAACCAGGGCGGCCTGCTGCTGGTGACGCACGACCGGTGGTTCCTCGACGAGGTCGCCACGGACACGTGGGAGGTGCACGACCGGATCGTCGAGCCGTTCGAGGGCGGGTACGCCGCCTACGTGCTGCAGCGCGTCGAGCGCGACCGGCAGGCCGCGGCCGTCGAGGCCAAGCGCCAGAACCTCATGAAGAAGGAGCTCGCGTGGCTGCGCCGCGGCGCGCCGGCACGCACGTCGAAGCCCAAGTTCCGCATCGACGCCGCGAACGCGCTCATCGCCGACGTGCCGCCGCCGCGCGACACCCTCCAGCTCAACCGGCTCGCCGTGTCCCGGCTGGGCAAGGACGTGGTGGACCTGGTCGACGCCGGCGTGGCGTTCGACGGCCGGCCCGTCATCAGCGACGTCACGTGGCACATCGCGCCGGGGGAGCGCACGGCGATCCTCGGCGCGAACGGAGCCGGCAAGTCGACGCTGCTCTCGCTCATCGCGGGCACCCGCGAGCCGACGTCGGGCCGCGTCAAGCGCGGGAAGACGGTGCGGCTGGGCGTGCTCGACCAGCAGTTCACGCACCTCGACGAGATCGCCGACGACCGCGTGCGCGACGTGCTGGCCCGGCACCGCACCACCTACCAGATCGACGGCAAGGACCTCACGCCGGCCCAGCTGCTCGAGCGGCTCGGGTTCGCGCGCGAACACCTCTCGGCCCGCGTGCGCGAGCTCTCCGGCGGCCAGAAGCGGCGGCTCCAGCTGCTGCTCGTGCTGCTCTCGGAGCCCAACGTCATGATCCTCGACGAGCCGTCCAACGACGTCGACACCGACATGCTCGCCGCCATGGAGGACCTGCTCGACTCCTGGCCGGGCACGCTCATCGTGGTGTCCCACGACCGCTACCTGCTGGAACGCGCCACCGACCAGCAGTACGCCATCCTCGACGGGCGGCTGCGGCACCTGCCGGGCGGCGTGGACGAGTACCTGGCGCTCGCGGCGGCAGCGCCGGCGGTCTCGGCTTCCTCGGCGGCCGAGCCCGTCGAGGCCCCGACGACCGCGACCGGCCCGTCGCAGGCCGAGGTCCGGGAGGCGCGCAAGGCGATCGCCCGCATCGAGCGCCGCCTGGCACGCATCGCCGACGACGAGGCCAAGCTCCACGAGAAGATCGCCGCCGACCCGACCAACTACGACGCCGTCGCCGAGCTGGACGGGAGGCTGCGCGACCTCGCCTCGGAGCGGGAAGGGCTGGAGCTGGAGTGGCTGGAGGCGGCGGAGGTCGCGGGCTGATCGGAGGCTCAACCTTTCGGGCGGCGTGCGCGTAAGAAGGGCATGAGCATGCCGACGACGGCCCTCGGGGCCTCCCCTCACGAGGGCGTCCCACCCGGGGCGACGCAGTTCCGCATCGTGACGACGGCGTCACGGGACCAGGAGTTCACGGCCTTCATGACGGCCGCCGCACCGCAGCTCGCGCGCACCGCGTGGCTGCTGTGCGGCGACGTCCACCCGGCGGACGAGCTGGTCCAGCAGGCCCTGATGCGGACGTATGTGGCCTGGGACAAGGCATGCGAGCGCGAGCCGCTCGCCTACGCGCGCCGGGTCCTGGCCAACCTGAGGATCGACCTGTGGCGACGACGTCGCCGGGAGGTGCTCCTCGACGCCGCCGACCTGCCCGACCACGGGCGTGGCGGCGAGGAGAGCCGGCTCGCCGACCGGGACCGCCTGGTCCGCGCGCTGGCCACGCTGACCGTGCGGCAGCGCCGGATCGTGGTGCTGCGGCACCTGGTCGGCCTGAGCGAGCAGGAGGTCGCCGCCGACCTGGGCGTCTCGCTCGGCACCGTCAAGTCCACCGCCTCGCGCGGCCTCGCCCAGCTCCGGTCGGTGCTGGACGCCGCCGGCCCCACCGACAGCCCCGCCCCGGAAGGGAGCACCCGATGACCACCCGAACCGACGACGACTTCGCCCGCGGTCTGCGAGACCTCGTCGACGACGTCGAGCCCACCGTCCACGTGCACCTGGCGCGCGTGATCCCCGGCGCCCGACGCCGCCGCACCCGGCACCGGCTCACGGCGGGTGCGGCCACCCTCGGCGTGGGGGCGCTCGCGGGGGGCTGGACCGCCCGGGCCCGGCCGTGGGACGGCGCCCCGTCGGCGCTCCCGGCCGGGGCGGCGAGCGTGTCGTTGACGCCGTCTCCGGTGCCGAGCGCCGCCGCCACGCCGGCCCCCGTGCCGAGCCAACGATCCGCGCGCGGCCCGTCAGAACCAGCGGCCCAGCACCGTGGTCGCCTGGTCCTCGTAGCCCAGGCGCTCGTAGAAGCCCACGACCTGCGCGTTCGTGCTGCGCACCATGAGCTGCACCTTGCGGGCACCCGCCTCGCGCAGCCAGTCCTCGCCCGCGGCGACGGCGGCCCGGCCCAACCCCGTGCCCTGCAGCGCAGGGGCCACGGCGACGTAGTACAGCCAGCCGCGGTGCCCGTCGAGGCCGGCCATGACGCTCGCCGCGACGCCGTCGCCCCGGCGCGACACCAGCACGGCCGACGTCGGGCCGCGGCGGGCCTCCGCGATGTCCAGGTACGGGTCGTTCCAGGGGCGGGTCAGGCCGCACTGCTGCCACAGGGCGACGACGTGGGGGACGTCGTCGTCGGTGATGAGCGCGAAGTTCACGGAGGGCAGGCTAGCCGGGTCGGTACTCCGTCGTCGTTTCGTGCGCCCGCGCGCACGAAACGACGACGGAATACCGACCCGACGGCGAGGTCAGCCCGTCGCGCGTCGGGTCAGCACCAGACCGCTGCGCGTCGCCAGCCAGGACGCCGTCACCGCCAGGAGCGGCACCACGAGCAGCGTTGCGCCGAGCGCCGCCCAGGGGATCGCCACCGTCCACGTCGGGTCGACCGCCGTCCCGGCAATCCGGTGAGGCAGCACGAAGGCCGCGCCCAGCGCCACGCCCGAGACCGACCCGACCACGGCCCCGATGGTCGCGATGGTGCCGGCCTGAGCGGCGACGATGCGCTTCCGGGTGGACGGGGTCGCCCCCACGGAGGTCAGCGTGGCGAGGTCCGGCCGGGTCTCCGCAGCGGCGAGCGCGGCGGCGATCCATGCTGCGGCCAGCGCGAGCAGCACGGCGCTGCCCAGGATGAGGAGGGTGACCAGCCACTGCGGCGTGCCGTAGTGGTGGGCGACGTCCTGGAACGCCACGTCCACGATGCCGGACCCCGCGTCGGTCGTGCCGACGCGGTCGGCCAGCGTGGCCCGGAGCGTCTCCTGTGCGGCGATCCCGACGGTGTGCGGCACATGGGCGACGAGCCCGCCGACGACCACCTGGCCGCCCAGCGTCGCCGCCACGGCGGACGGGAGCACGGGCAGGTTGGCGTTCGACGGCCCCGCAGGGTCGCCGACGCCGACGGCAGGCACCGTCACGGGGGCGTCCGCGGTCGCCGTGCCGGTGGCGGGGTCCATGTGTGTGACGACAAGGGGGACATGGCCGTGGCGGGCCGCGCCGGTCTGGACCACGGCGCGCCCGCTCCGCAGGGCGTCGCGGGCGGCGCCGGGGTCGGGGATGCCGAGCATGTCGACAAGCGACCCGTCGTCGACGACAGGTCCCCGCACCGGGGTGCCCGTGACGGCCCAGGTGCTGAGCCCGAGCGCGGGGTCGACCTGGACGCCGACGTCGTCGGACGCGAACCGGAGCACGTGAACGGGCTGGAGGGGACCGGCCGCGGGCACGACGGCCCGGACGGCGTCACCTGCCGCTGCGATCTGCGCAGACGTGAGCCCCGTGTCCGCCGTGGTGGACAGCACGAGCACGTCGGGGGCAGCCAGAGGCATGATGTATCGCAGGTCGTGGAGCGACTGGGCGTCCGAGTAGACCATCCCGGCGGTTGCGCCGGCGCAGGCGACGATGACGGCGGCGATGGCGGGCGACGTCCGTGACCGGTGCCGTGCCGCGTCGCGGAACGCGAACCGCCAGGTCAGAGGCAACCGCGCGGCTGCCCGCCCGAGCAGCACGACGATGCCGCCGCAGGCGAGCACCAGCCCGACCTCACCCATGACGGCACCCGCAGCGATCAGCAGCGGCTGTGCAGTGAGGCCGGCGACGATCGCCCCGCCGAAACCGGTCGCGGCGAGCACCGACCCGAGCACCGCCGGCCAGCGGCGGTGTGCCGTGTCGCCGCGGCGCCCGGACAGCACCGCGACGACGTCCGCCTTGGACGCCCCGCGCGCGGGGAGCCAGGCGGCGGCCGCAGCCAGGACCACGCCGACGACGGCCACGGCCACGACCGCCAGCCACGGGACGGACAGGAACCGCAGCCCGCCCTGGGTGCGGGTCACCACGACAGCAGCCACGGCGAGCCCGAGAGCCACGCCGGCCACCGAGGCGAACGCCCCGATCACGACGCCGGTCCCGAGCACGATCGCCCGCACGGTCCGTGTGCTGCCGCCCGCGGCGACGACAAGGGCCAAGGACCGAGCCGACCGACGGGCGCCGACGGCGAACGCCGGGCCGACCAGGAGCACGGCCTCGAGCAGACCGACGATCACCACCGCGGCGAAGGCGCTCCAGGTGCTGACGAGCTGGCTGAGGCCGTTCGTGGACGGGCCGCGACGCGGCGGCGCGGAGTCGGCCGACGGCGGGTCAAGCGTGACCGAGCGGCTCAGCACCACCCCGCCCACCTTGTTCACCGCGAGCACGTCGTCCCAGGTCACAGGTGAGTTACCGCTGACGAGCCAGCGCGGCTGGGCTGACCAGAAGTCGGTGACGTCGAACGTCGCCGGCGTCTGGAGCGGCCCGGCCGCGGGCAGCAGCGCGTAGGTGTCCGCCGGCGCGTTCGGTGCCAGCAGCCCGACGACGACGGCGCTCGCGGGGGCGTTCCCGGCGTCGGCGGACGCCGCCGAGAGCCGCACCGCGACCCGGTCGCCGAGGCCGACGCCGAGGTCGCCCGCCATCGCCCCGTCGAGCGCCACCTCACCTGCGCGCGGCAGCCGGCCGGCCCGCAGCGGAAATGCCGCGGCCACGTCCGGGACCGTGAGGTCGGTCTGCATCCCGGTGACGGAGCGCTGGAGGGCGTGCCCCCGCACCTCGACCTGTGCCGTGAGCCCGAGCGTGAGCGTGTCGGCGGACGGGAGGGCGTGGGAGATCGCGTCCTGGACGGCGGCGAGGTTCGCCTTCCCCTCCTGGCACGCGGCGCCGCCGCTCCTGTCGTCGGGCGTCTGAACGATGGGGGCGCAGCCGCCGTACTGAACAGACGCCTGCAGCAGAGGCCCGAGCTCGGTGGCGACGACGCGCTCCGGCGTCGAGCGCGTCGACCACAGCGTCGTCGCTGCGAACGTCCCCACCGCCACCGGCAGCATCACCATCACCGCCACGAGCGCGGTGCGACCCGTGGCGCGCCGGGCGTCGCGAGCGCCGTAGCGCAGCGCGACCCGCCACCGACCGCGGAACCGTGCGATCCGCCCGCGGCGACGCTCGCACACGTCCGGCACCCGCGTGGACGGTCGCGCCACCGTCGCCGTCACGCCTGCACCGCCCCGTCGAGCAGGTGCTCCGGTCCCGCCGCGGCACCCGTCTCGTCGACGACGAGCCCGTCGCGCAGGAACACGATCCGGTCGGCCCACGCGGCGTGCCGGGCGTCGTGCGTGACGAGCAGGCCGGCCGCACCGGCGTCGACGCGGGCGCGCAGCACCCGCATGACGGCCTCGCCGGTGACCGTGTCGAGGGCGCCGGTGGGCTCGTCGGCGAGCACCAGTCGTCGCGGCCCGACGAGCGCCCGCGCGATGGCCACGCGCTGGGCCTGCCCGCCGGACATGTCGTCGGGGAAGCGGTCGGCGAGATCGTCCATGCCCACCTCGGCGAGGGCTGCTACCCCGGCGGCACGCGCGCGGCGGGCGGAGACGCCGTCGAGCTCCAGCGGCAGGGTCACGTTCTCGAGCGCGGTGAGCGCCGGAACCAGGTTGAGGTCCTGGAAGACGTATCCGACATGCTTGCGACGCAGCCGCGCGCGGCCCTTGGCGTCCAGGGTGCCGACGTCGTCGCGGCCTACCTGTACGGTGCCCGACGTCGGGCTGTCGAGGCCGCCTGCCAGGTGCACGAGCGTGGACTTGCCGGAGCCGGAGGGGCCCATGACGGCGACGAGCTCACCCATGCGCACGTCGAGGTCGACGCCGCGCAGGGCGTGCACCTCGGCGGGGCCGCGGCCGTGGACCCGGGTGGCTCCGCGGAGGGCGAGCATGACAGGCGCGCTCATCGGGTGCCGCCTCGGGTCTCGACGGGCTCCGTCACCGGGGCCGGCTCGGCCACCGGGGTGCGGCCGGCGCGGGCGACCGTCGCCTCGACATGGTCGAGCCACCGCACCTCGGCCTCGGCGGCGAAGATCAGCGAGTCCAGCACCAGCGCCCAGGCCAGCCCCGGGCCGTCGGGCGTCGTCCCGCGCTTGAGGTGCGTGTAGTCGCGCAGGGCCCGGAGGGTCTCCTTGCGCTGCCGCTGGATCACGGAGGCGACGTCGATGGGGCGGCCCTCGGCGTGGACGGTGACTGCGAGCGCGAGCTTGATGGCGAGCTCGTCCCGCGCGGGGGCGTTGCGCTCCACAGGGCGCGTCCACCAGGCGTTGGCCTCGGTGCGCCCGGCCGCGGTGAGCCGGAACTGCTCGGGGCCGTCGGGCTGGGGGACTGGCTCGACGAGGCCGTCGCGCTCGAGACGCTGGAGCGTCGTGTACGCCTGGCCGATGTTGAGTGGCCACGTGCCGCCGGTGCGCGCCTCGAACTCCTGGCGCAGCTGGTAGCCGTGCATCGGCTGCTCGGAGAGCAGCGCGAGGAAGCCTTGCCTGATGGACACGGATGCCTCCATGGTTACTGGGTAAGCGTCGTCGCTCAGCAGGGATAGTTACTGAGTAAGCAGCCGTTGTCAACAGAGCGACTACCCCCCGACCCCCCGCAGGCGTTACGTTGCCGCCGTGGCCCGCAGACGTGCCGCCGGGGTGATGGTCGAGTTCGACCTCGAGCCTGACGACGAGCTCCCGCACCCTCCCGTCGAGGGGGCGCGCCCGTCTGCGCCCGCGAACGTCCCGGAGCCCCCGCACGCCCGCCGCCGGCCACGGCTCAGCACGCGCGCACGCCGCCGCGTGGTCGCCGGCGCGGCCGCCCTGGCGGTGGGCCTCGCCTCGGCCGGCGCCGCCACGTGGTCGTACCGCTCCGGCGTCGACCTGCGTCTCTCCGAGCAGCTCGCCGTCGCGCCGGGTGGCGCCTCCGGGCTGGCGCACGCCCCGCTGGCCGACTGGTCCGCGTCGGTGGACCGGCCGCGCCCCGTCGCAGTGATGGACGGGCTGGTGGTCGTGGAGGAGCACCCCGACTCCATCGACGGCAAGGGCATCACGATGGAGGCCGTCGACCCGACCAGCGGCCGCGTCCGGTGGACGGCGGTCGTGCCCGAGGGCTCGTACTGCGGCACGGTCGCCGGGGCCGCCACCGCGGTAGGCCCGCAGGTAGGCACCACCGACGCGGTCGTGTGCCTGACCGGCACCAGCCAGGACGGCGTCGCCGTCGTCCGCCCGGACGGGCGCGTGACCACGCGCCGCATCGACGGCCGGGTCTCGACGGGGCTGTACCTGCCCGTGCCGGGCGGCAGGCTGCTGCGTGTCGAGGCCGTCGGCACGGCGCCCCGCTACCCGGCGCTCAAGCCCGACACCCTGCCGCCCACGCTCGACGGCCCGCTCGTCACGCGCGACCTGCAGGTGCGGCTCGAGGACGCCTCGACGGGCGGCACGGTCTGGGACATCGTGGTGCCGGGCGCCCACGTGCCCGCCGGGACCGTCGTCTGGGACCCGCAGCAGTGCGTGGCGCAGCCGGACGGGAACGCCCCCGAGCGCATCGAGCCGGACGGCACGTGGATGTCCGACGTCGGCGCGTCGATCGCGTGGCTGTCCACGTGCGGCACGGACGTCAGCATCGACCTCGCGACCGGCGCGATCCTGCAGCAGCGCTCGCAGTTCGACCCCGGCTACCAGCCGTGGCTGCGCCCGGTGCAGTCGCTCGACGGCGGCGGGTACACGGTCGAGGACCCGCAGCGGGGCGGCACCTACACCGTGACGCTCGACCCGGGCGGCGGCTGGAGCACCACCTGGGACGCGCCGAGCGCCGAGCCGACCACCCACGTCTACCGCCGCGACGGCAGCACGGTCGGCACGGTCGAGGGGAGCGTCGCGCAGCCGTGGGCCACCGACGGGTCGCCGGGCGACCTGCTCTTCACGACCCGGAAGGCCGGCGTCTCCGCCTACTCCGTGGACGACGCGACGCGGCGGTGGACCGCCGGCGCCTCGGGCGACGTGCTGCTGCTGCGCTCTGCGGGCGTGGTGCTGCTCGGCACGACGGCGGGCGTCCGGGCGGTCGACGCGCGCACGGGCGCGCAGCGCTGGGACGACCCGATCTGGAACATCGCGTCGATGACGTCGAGCGGGATCCAGCTCGGGCTGGGCGGGCTGGTGGGCGTCTTCACGGACGGCCGGCGGGTGGTGCTGGTCGAGGCGACGTCCGACGGCGGCCTCAGCCCCCAGAACGCCGCCGACCGCCGCTGGACCGCCCTCGACCTCGCCACGGGCAGGACCGACTGGGTGGCGACCGTCGGCGGGAGCGTGCCGCAGTCGATCGCCGGTCGGCTGGTGCGGTTCGACGACCACGCCGTCGTCGGCCTCGGCTGAGCGGGCGGAGCGCGCATGGCCCGCGGCAGGCAGGGCGACACGTTCACCTTCGACCTCGAACCCGACGAGGAGCCTCCCGCTGCGGCTGACGCCCTGTCGGTTCGACGGCGGAGGCTGCCGCGGGCGCCCGGGTGGCGCGCGGTGACGGGCGTCGCCGCCGCCCTCGTGCTCGCCGTCGGGGCGGCGGGCCCCGCCTGGCAGCCCGACGTCGTGCGCGACGCGCTGCTCGCGACCGCCCCGGGCGGCGTGCTGGACCTGGGGCACGCGCCCCGGCAGGTGTGGCGCGTCGAGGTGCCGCACCCGGACCCCGTGGCCGTCATGCGCGGGCTGCTGGTGCTGGAGGAGGACCCGTCCAGCGTCGTCGACCCCGACGGGAGCCTCACGCTCCACGGGATCGACCCCGCGACCGGCCGCGTGCGCTGGACCACCGTGCTCCCCGAGACACGCGAGTGCGGGGGAGCGACGACGCCCCCGGACGGCGGCGACCAGAGCGTCGGCACCGCCGGCGAGCTCGTCTGCCTGGGCGGGCCGCAGCTCCAGCACGTCGTCGTCGTCGGGCCGGGCGGCGCGATCACCGCGGACCGCGCGATGACGCCCGCGGACGGCGGGCTCAGCCTGCCGCTCGCGGGCGGGCGGGTGCTGCGCGCCGTGCACGTGGGGCGGATTGCCCCCGCCCCGACGCTGACGCCGACCGCGGGCGCCGCGGGCGAGCAGTGGACGCTCGACGCCCCGTTCGCGACGGCCGCCGTGCGCGTCTGGGTCGAGGACGCCGCCACCGGTGCCGTCCGCGTGAGCGCCCAGGGGCCCGGGGTCGTCTTCGCGGCGGGGGCCACCGTGACCGTGGGCGATCCGTGCGTCTCGTTCATGAACGGGACCGCCGTCCTCGAGCCCGACGGCGCCTGGGGTGCCGGCGTCCACGGCGACCGCGCCGAGGTGGAGACCTGCGGCATGGGCGCCGCCGTCGACCTGACCCGCCCGGCGGTCACCTTCTCGCCGGCCGACCCGACCACCCTCGCCTCCGCGACCCGGCTCGACGCCGTCCAGCTGCTCGGCGGCGGCTACGCGGTCGAGGCGGGCAGCGGCAGCGGCGCCACGCCCGACGTCCACGCGTGGCAGGTGTTCACCGACGGCGGGGACGCGCGCGGGTTCGTGCCCGGCCAGCCCCAGACGGCCTGGGCCAGCGACGGCACCGTCGCGCCCATCGTGGTCGCCGGCGACACCACCCTCGCCGCCTATGCCGCCGGCACCCTCGCCGAACGCTGGAGCACCGCCACCGCCACCGGCACCGAGCAGCTGCTCGCCGCGGCCGACGGCGTGCTGCTCGTGGCCCGCACCGTCGACGTGACCGCGCTCGACACCCGGACCGGCAAGACCCGGTGGACCGTCCCCCTGTACTCCCACGAGTCGCGCGAGCCGCCCGTCGCGCCGCTCGGGTTCGCCGGCGTGTACACCGACGGGGGCCGCGTCGTCGTCGTCGAGAACGCCGGCGGCCTCGGCGCCGCCGAGCACACCCGCTGGATCGCCATCGACGTCGCCAGCGGGCGCACCGTGTGGCGCGCCACGCTCACGGGCCCTGCACCGCGCGCCGTCGCCGGGCACCTCGTGCGGTTCGACGACGGGGCCGTCGTCGGGCTGGGATGACCGCGCGCCCCGTCGCGTTGCCCTGACGGGCAGGCAAGGCGAGCGGGTCACGCCACCCGTGCTTACGGTTCGAACGTGGCCCGCAGACGTGCCTCCGAGGGGTCCGGCTCCTTCGCGTTCCCGCTCGTCCCCGACGACGAGCCGTCGCCGGGCTCCCCGCTGCCTCCGGAGGGTCCGGGCGCCCTGGCAGAGCTGTTCGGCCGCATCGGCGCGCGCCTGCGGGCGATGCCCCGCCGCCGCCTCGTGGCCACCGGGCTGGTGCTCGCCGTGCTCGCCGCAGGAGGGGTCGCCACGAACCTCGCGCTCCAGACCATGAGCCGCGAGCGCACCGACGCGCTGCTGGTCACGGCCCCCGGCGGCGTCGTCGGGCTCGACCACGTGCCGGCCGTCGTCTGGCGCGACGCCGCCGTCCGGCCGCGGCCCATCGCCGTCATGGACGGGCTGCTGGTGGTCGCCTCCGACCGCACCGGCGGCCTCACCGTCCAGGCGCTCGACCCGCAGGACGGCGCCCCGCGCTGGACCGTGCTGGTCGACGACGCCTACACGTGCGGCGAGGGCGTGCCCGTGCCCGGCCGCGAGGTCAGCGCGGTCGCCGAGCTCGTGTGCGTCACCGGGGTCAACCAGACCGGCGTCGTCGTGATCGACGGCCACGGCAAGATCGTCGCCCAGCGGGCGCTCGCGGGCCGGACCGCCTCCGGGACCGTTGCCGTGGCGCCAGGGGGCGCGCTGCTGCGGGTCGACCGGGTGGGCCCCGAGAGCCCCGCCCCGCAGCTGCGCGACGGCGTGATCAGCGGCCCGCTGGTGACGCGTGACGCCCGCGTCCGGCTCGAGGACGCCGTCACCGGCGCCACCCGCTGGGTCGCGACGGTGGCCGGAGGGTCGGCGCCGGCGGGGACGTCGGGCGACGGGCTGGGCCAGTGCCAGAACGTCGCCGGCGACGACGGGGCCGTCACCGTCGAGCCCGAGGGCGGGTGGGCGATCAACATGGGCGCGCGCCGCGTGTGGGTGTCGGCGTGCGGCCTCGACGCCACGTTCGACCTGGCTACGGGCGACGTCGTGCTCACCCGCGAGGCGTTCGCCCCGCAGGAGCTCCCGTACAGCCCGGCCGTGACCGAGCTCGACGCGGGCGGCTACGCGATCCAGGCCACCGGCGACCAGCGCCCCGTGGGCGCCGTCGACACGGTGACGATGGTGTACAGCGGGGCGGGCAGGTTCGTCGGTGACGTCGACGGGGTCGTCGCACCCGTGTCGGTGAACGACGGCTCGCCCACGGACCTCATGCTCACGACGGGCTCGGCGGGCTTCTCGGCCTACGACGCCGCGGACGCCCACCTGGTGTGGAAGCGCGCCGTCGACGACGTCGGGTACCCGGTGGCGCGCACCCGCCACGTGGTGGTGGCGGTCAAGGGCGCCGGGCTGGTCGGCCTCGACGCCGCCACCGGCCGCAGCCTGTGGACCAACCCGCTGTGGCAGCAGCGTTCCGGCGCGCAGAACGGCATCGGGGCGAGCGGGCTGATCAAGGTGGTCACGGACGGCGAGCGCGTGGTGCTGTTCGAGACCGAGGACGGCTCGTGGAGCAGCAACCTGCCGTTCGCGGTGACGATGACGGCGCTCGACGTCGCCACGGGCGCCACGCTGTGGACGGCGCGGACGACGGAGGTGCTGCCGGAGTCGGTGGGCGGGCACCTGTACCGGTTCGAGCAGGACGCGGTGGTGGCGCTGGGTTGAGGGCGTCAGGTCGGTGGTTCCGGATCTGGTCGGCGCTCCCGAACCGCCGACCTCATCCCCGACCGCCGACCTGATCATCGGGGGAGCGGGAGACGCGGGTCCGGCCGCAATCCCTGGGTTGGGGCGAACGCCGCCTCCAGGCGCCTTGCCAGCTCTTTCGGGCGGGTCGCGTCTCTCGACGTCAGGCGGAGCAGGCGGGCGCCCGTGGCCTCGACGATCGCGTCCTCGCGGCGCTTCTCGTCCACCAGAGCCCTCGTGCCGCTGTAGCCGCTGGTCAGCACGCCGTCCTGGTACTTGACCAGGCCGTCGAACTCGAGGAGGACGCCGTGCTCCGGCCAGGCCACGTCCACCCGGAACGTCCCCAGACGCGTGACGACGGGGTGCTGGGTCACGGGTCGGGGCAGCCCGAGCCGCAACGCGATGTACCGCGCCCAGCTCTCCCAGGGCGACTCGGCTCCGGCGTCGGCGAGGTCGAGCAGCAGCAGCGCCCTCGCGCGCCCGTTGCGGCGGGTGCGCGCCTCGACCTGGAGCCTCGCCGTATTGCGGTCCAGGGCGTGGCGCAGCGCCGAGTCGGCGAGCACCAGGCCGTCGAGCGGGTGCAGCGTCGTCAGGCAGTCGACGACGGTGCGGGTCAGGTCGGTGGCCGGGATACCGCCGATGAGCACGTGCTGTTCCAGCGTCCCGCGGTGCCGGGCGAGGTCCGCCGCGGCCGACGCGCCCGCGCGATAGGGCTGGTAGAGGTGGGTGACCGCCGGCGTCGTCCACAGGGCGAGGCCCCAGAGGAGCGCCGCGCTGACGTGGCTGAACACGTGCGGGCTGCGCAGCTGCCGGTCGACGGCGTGGATGCGGGCGAGTGCGCGCAGGCGCTCGTCGTGGGCGGCGTGCACGGCGGGGCCGGGCGTCGGCGCGAGCTCGCGGTAGGCGCCGCGCCGCACGCGCTCGATCTCGCCCGCGCGGCGTGCGGCGCGCAGGTCGGCCTGGCTGTGCTCGCGGGCGAGGCGGATCTGCGGCGCGGCGTTCCCCATGCGAGGACCCTGCCGGAACCGAGCGCGGCGCGTTGGGTGGCCTGGGGACAACCGCGACAGGTCGGTGGTTCGGGATCAGGTCGGCGGTTCGGGAGCGCCGACCTGATCCCGAGTCACCGACCTGATCGGGCCGGCCGCCGCCGCCGGCGCCGCGCCGGCCGCCGCGCCCGCCGCCGGCCGCGTCGCCACCGCCATCACCGCCCCCATCACTGCCAGCACCACCAGCACCCCCACGAGCGGCGCCGTCCACCCGCCCGACGCCGTCCGGGCGGCCCCCATCGCCGTCGGCGCGAGTGCCGCGAACGCGTACCCGACCGTCTGGATGAGCGCCGACGCCCGTCGGGCCGCCGCGACCGTGGGTGCCCGCTGGGCCACGAGCGTGAAGATCACCGTGAAGTTGCCGCCCTGCGCCACCCCGGCGAGCGCGATCCACAGCATCGTGGCGCCCGGTGCCAGCAGCATCCCGGTGGGCAGCGACACCCAGCACAGCACCAGCGCGAGCGACACCCACCGCAGCCGAGCCCTGCGCGCGAGGGCCAGCGGCACGCCGAGCGACCCGAGCACGGCGCACAGCTGGAACGGCGCGGCCGCCCCGCCCGCGGCTGTGAGCGCGAGCCCGAGGCGGGCGTGCAGGATCTCCGGCAGCCACGCGGTCACGGCGTAGTAGCTGAACGACTGGCCGATGAACGCCACGGTCAGCAGCGCGGTGAGCACGGCCATCGTGCGGCCCAGGTGCGGGGCGCCGTCGGGCCGCCGCGTGACGGGGGTGGGCCGGGCGGCGGCGCCGCGCACCGCCGTCGTCCACGTGACCAGCGCGACCGCCGCCAGCACCGCCCACCCGGCCAGCGCCCACTGCCAGCCGAGCGCGGCGGCGAGCGGCACGGTGAGCGTGGTGGTGAACGCCGAGCCGAGGTTCATCGTGGCGGAGTAGGCGCCGGTGACGACGGCGGACCGCTCGCGGAAGTCGCGCGCGATGATCACCGGGACGGCCACGTTGCCCACCGTGATGCCCGCGCCGAGCAGGGCCGTGCCGGCCAGGGCCGCGGGCACGTTCCCGGCCGACCGCACCAGCTGCCCCACGAGCAGCCCGCACACGGCGATCAGCACGGACAGCTCTGGCCCGCGCCGCGCCACCAGCGCCGACGCCGCCGGCGTGAGCAGCGCGAAGCACAACACGGGGACGGAGGTGAGCAGGCCCGCCTGGGCGGGGGAGAGGCCGAGGGCGTCGGAGACCTGCCCCACGACGGGCGGCAGCGACGTGAGCGGCGCCCGCAGGTTGAGCGCGACGAGCAGCAGCGCGACGAGCAGGAAGGCCCCCGCCGCCCCGTCCTGTCGAATCGATCTGACGCGCGGCACGGGCCCAAGGTACCCCGCGTCAGTCGTGCGGCAGGTCCTCGAACTGGGCGCTGAGGGTGCGCAGCAGGGCCGCGAGGTCGGGGCGGTGGTGCGCGTCGAGCGACTCGAGCATGCGCGCCTCGCGGGCCAGCAGGTCGGTGAGCGCGTCGTCCACGCGGGTCAGGCCGGAGGCGGTGAGCCGCACGACGACGCCGCGCCTGTCGTCGGGCGAGCGGTGCCGCTCCACGAGCCCGCGGCCCTCGAGGCGGTCGATCCGGTTGGTCATGGTGCCGCTGGTGACCAGCGTGGCCGTGACGAGGGCGCCCGGCGAGAGCTCGTACGGGCTGCCGGCGCGGCGCAGCGCGGACAGCACGTCGAACTCCCACGTCTCGAGGTCGTGCGTCGCGAACGCGACCCGGCGGGCCCGGTCCAGGTGGCGTGCGAGGCGCGTGACGCGCGAGAACACCTCGAGCGGCTCGACGGCCAGGTCGGGGCGCTCGCGCCGCCAGTCCGCGACGATGCGGTCGACCTCGTCGGGCACCAGTGACTCCATGGACCGGAGACTACCGCCGATGTCTCGACATCAAGACTCTTGACATCGGGCGGCGCCTGCTCACCCGCGCAGCGCGTCCTTGAGGCTCACTCGGGCGCCGGTGCGCAGCACGGCGTTCGAGTAGATGCGCCCGGCCGCCCACACCAGCACGGGCAGCACTACGAGCGAGATCGCGAGCGACAGCAGCAGCTCCCACAGGGGCGCGACGCCGAGGGCGGCGCGGATCGGCATGAGGAACGGGGCGAAGAACGGGATGAACGACGCGACCGTGCCGATCTGGTTGTGCGGGTCCGGGATCAGCACCGCGAGCCCGAACACGTACGGCAGCACCATCACCATGGTCACGGGCGTGACCACGGAGCTGACCTCCTCCTGCCGCGACACGAGCGCGCCGAGGGCCGCGAACAGGATCGAGAACGTCGTGAAGCCCACCAAGAACCACAGCACGGCCCACAGCACCACGGGCCCCATCTGCAGGGAGCTCGTGTCGAGCACGCCCGTCCGGGTGGCCGCGACGGCGGCCGCGATCACGGTGATCCCCACCTGGAGCAGGGCGACCGCGCCGATGCCGATCACCTTGCCCGCCATGAGCTGCGCGGGCCGGACCGTGGAGAGCAGCAGCTCGACGACGCGCGACGTCTTCTCCTCGACCACGCCCTGCGCCACCAGCTGCGAGCCGATCATCAGGGTGATGTACATGAGCACGCCGGCCAGGTAGGCGACCACCAGCTGCGCGGTGTCCTGCTGGCTCTGCGGCTCCAGCGCCGTGACGTGCGCCTGGGCGCCCAGCACCTTCGCCGTCACCGCCGCCGGGTCGCCGCCCAGGGCGGACACCTCGGAGTCGAGCGTCTGCTGCCGGGCCAGCCCGTCGAGGACGGTGCGCAGCTGGGAGTCGAGCGTCTGCTTCACGACGACGGAGAAGCCGTCGCTGCCGCCCGCCTCCGGCACCACGAGCGCGGCGAGGCTGCCGTCGCGCAGCTTGGCCTCGCCGACGTCCTGCGACGGGACGGTCGTGACCGCCAGGTCGAGCCCGGCCGACCGGCCCGCCTGCTGCACCGCGGCGACGACGCCCCCGTCGGTGGTGCCGACGTCGATCGTGTGCGTGCGCCCGCCGACGAAGTGCGCCACGAGGATGCCCGCGACCACCACCAGCACGAACAGCACGGTGGTGATCTGGAAGGACTTCGCGCGCACGCGCGTGTCGATCTCGCGGCGCGCCACGAGCATCGTCGCCTGGACCGTCGACAGGGGCGCGGGGCCGTGCGGGGTCGTGGTCGGGAGCGTGCTCATCGGGCGGCCTCCTCGGACGCGACGGCGTGGCGGAACAGGTCGGAGAGCGAGGGGCGCGAGGGCGCGAACTCGTGCACGGAGCCCGCGGCGAGCGCCGCGGCCAGCACGTCCTGCCCGTCGCCGCCGGGCGTCTCGACGACGGTGCGGCGGGCGCCCGCGGCGTCGTCGTCGCTCAGCACGCGCGCGCCGGACAGCTGGTTCGCCCAGGCCGACGGCGGCGGCCCGACCACCGCCCAGCGGGGCCGGTCGGTGCGGCGCAGCTCGTCGATGGTGCCCGTGGCCACCATGCGGCCGGACCGGATGATGCCGACGCGGTCGCACAGCCGCTCCACCAGGTCGAGCTGGTGGGACGAGAACACGACGGGGACGCCGGCGGCGGAGCGTTCGCGCAGCACGCCGCTCATGACGTCGACGGCCACGGGGTCGAGGCCGGAGAACGGCTCGTCGAGCACGAGCACGTCGGGTTCGTGCACCAGGGCGGCGGCGAGCTGCACGCGCTGCTGGTTGCCGAGGGAGAGCTTCTGCACCTCGTCGCCCAGGCGCTCGGCGACGCCGAGGGTCTCGGTCCAGCGCTTCGTGGCGGCGGTCGCGGCGGCGGCGGTGAGCCCGTGGAGGCGGGCGAGGTACTCGAGCTGCTGGCCCACCTTCATCTTCGGGTAGAGCCCGCGCTCCTCGGGCATGTACCCGATGCGGCGCCGGTCGTCGAGCGTGATGGGGCGGCCGGCCCAGCGCACCTCGCCGTCGTCGGCGGCGAGGACGCCCAGGACGATGCGCATCGCCGTCGTCTTGCCGGCGCCGTTGGACCCGACGAAGCCGAAGATCTCGCCGGATCCGACGGAGAAGGTGGCCCCGTCGAGGGCCTGGCGGTCGCCGTAGGACTTGGTGAGGTTCTCGAGCTCCAGGGCTGTCACGGGTCGATCCTGCCCCAGGTGACCAGCCACAAGCCGTTCCGACGGGCAACGGTCACCGAACCGTGACGTCAGCGGGGCTTGGTGAGCTCCGGCTTCTTCTCCATGCCCTTGAGGCCGTTCCACGCGAGGTTGACCAGGTGGGCGGCCACCTCGGTCTTCTTGGGGGAGCGGGCGTCGAGCCAGTACTGGCCGGTCAGCGCGATCATCCCGACGAGCATCTGCGCGTACAGCGGGGCGGGGCGCGGGTCGAGCCCGTTGCGCGTGAACTGGTCCTCGAGCAGGTGCTGCACCTGGGTGGCGACGTCGCCGATGAGGGAGCTGAACGTGCCCGTCGCCTGCGCGACGGGGGAGTCGCGCACCAGGATGCGGAACCCGTCCTCGTGCGTCTCGATGTAGTCGAGCAGGGCCAGGGCCGTGCGCTCGACGAGCACCTTGGGGTGGCCGCCCTCGGCGAGCGACCCCTTGAGCGCCCCGGTGAGGGCCTGCACCTCGCGGTCGACGACGACGGCGTAGATGCCCTCCTTGCCCCCGAAGTGCTCGTACACGACCGGCTTGGACACCTCGGCGCGGGCGGCGATCTCCTCGACGCTGGTGCCGTCGAAGCCCTTCTCGGCGAACAGGCCCCGGCTCACCGCGACGAGCTGTTCACGCCGCTCGCTGGCCGTCATGCGGGCGCGCGGGGCCCGGGCTGCGGGGCGGCGGGTGTCGCGAGGGGCTGCGGGCATGGAGACATTGTGCCTGGCGTCGCGGATCCCCGGACGGTTCCCGGCGTGGCGCGGCGACCTGGCAGACTGTCGGGGGGGTGCGGGGCGGTCGTCCGCCGGATGGCACCCGATCCGCCTTGGTGTAATCGGCAGCACAGGGGTTTTTGGTGCCCTTGGTCCAGGTTCGAGTCCTGGGGGCGGAGCCCCCGAAAGACATCCCGAGCAGGAAGGTCTCCCTCCCGTGTCGACCGAAACCCCCGCGACCACGGCACCGGCCGCGGTCGTCGTCCTCGCCGCAGGGCAGGGCACCCGTATGAAGTCGTCCCGGCCCAAGGTGCTGCACGCCGTCGGCGGTCGCACGCTGCTGGGGCACGCGATGGCGGCGGGCCGCGAGCTGGCGCCCGCGCACCTGGCCGTCGTCGTGCGGCACGGGCGGGACCTGGTCGCGGCCGAGGTCGCGCGGATCGACGCCGACGCCGTCGTCGTCGACCAGGACGAGGTGCCCGGCACCGGCCGGGCCGCGCAGGTGGGCCTCGAGGCGCTCGACGCGCTGGCGGGCGAGATCGACGGCGCCGTCGTCGTCACCGCGAGCGACGTGCCGCTGCTCGACGGCGCCACGCTGGGCCAGCTCGTCGCGGCCCACCACGAGGACGGCAACGCCGTGACGATCCTCACCACCGTCGTCGCCGACGCGACCGGCTACGGCCGGATCGTGCGCGAGGAGGGCACGGGTGACGTGCTCGCCATCGTGGAGCACAAGGACGCCACCGACGCCCAGCGCGAGATCCGCGAGATCAACGCCTCGATCTTCGTGTTCGACGCCGACGTGCTGCGCCGCGGCCTGCGCTCCGTCACGCAGGACAACGCGCAGGGCGAGATGTACCTCACCGACGTCGTCGCGTTCGCCCGGGCCGAGGGCCGCACGGTCCGCGCCGTCATCACCGACGACCCGATGACGGTCGAGGGCACCAACGACCGCCTGGCGCTGAGCGTGCTGGGCGCCGAGCTCAACCGCCGCACGCTCGAGCGCTGGATGCTCGACGGCGTCACCATCGTCGACCCGTCGTCCACGTGGATCGACGTCGACGTCGAGCTGGAGCAGGACGTCACGCTGCTGCCCGGCACGCAGCTGCTCGGCGCCACCAGGGTGGCCACGGGCGCGACCATCGGCCCGGACACCACGCTCACCGACATGGAGGTCGGCGAGGGCGCGACGGTGGTCCGCACGCACGGCTCGCTGTCGGTCATCGAGGCGGGCGCCACCGTGGGCCCGTTCAGCTACCTGCGCCCCGGCACCGTGCTGGGCGCCCAGGGCAAGATCGGCGCGTTCGTCGAGGTCAAGAACTCGCAGGTGGGCGCCGGCTCCAAGGTGCCGCACCTGTCCTACGTGGGCGACGCCACCATCGGCGAGGGGACCAACCTGGGCGCCGCGACGATCGTCGCCAACTACGACGGCGTGAACAAGCACCGCACCACCATCGGCTCGCACGTGCGCACCGGCTCGGACACGGTGCTGGTCGCGCCGGTCTCGGTGGGCGACGGCGCGTACACGGCCGCCGGCTCCGTGATCACCGAGGACGTCCCGGCGGGGGCCCTCGGCGTCGGGCGCGCGCACCAGCACAACTCGGCCGGCTGGACCGAGCGCAAGCGGCCCGGTACGGCGGCGGCCCAGGCATCAGCGGCCGCCTCCGCCGGTGCGGGCGCCGCCGAGCGGGACCACAATTCACCCACCAGCGACGGCGCCGAGAGCGAAGGACACTGATGAACACGTCGATCCACGGCACGGCCGACCGCGAGCTGGTCCTCGCCTCCGGGCGGGCGCACCCCGAGCTCGCCGAGGCGGTCGCCAAGGAGCTCGACATCGCGCTCCTGCCCGTCTCCGCGTACGACTTCGCCAACAGCGAGACGTACGTCCGCTTCGGCGAGTCGATCCGCGGCACCGACATCTTCCTGATCCAGTCGCACACGCAGCCCGTGAACCAGTGGCTCATGGAGCAGCTGCTCATGGTCGACGCCGCCAAGCGCGCCTCGGCCCACCGGATCACGGTCGTGGCGCCGTTCTTCGCGTACGCCCGCCAGGACAAGAAGTCCCGCGGCCGCGAGCCCATCTCGGCCCGCCTGGTGGCCGACCTGCTCAAGACCGCCGGCGCCGACCGCATCATGAGCGTCGACCTGCACACCCCGCAGATCCAGGGCTTCTTCGACGGCCCCGTCGACCACCTGTGGGCCATGCCCGTGCTGACGGACTACGTGCGCACGCGCGTCGACCTCGAGAACGTCGCCGTGGTCTCGCCCGACGCCGGCCGCATCCGCGTCGCCGAGCAGTGGGCGGCCAAGCTGGGCGGCTGCCCGCTGGCGTTCGTGCACAAGACGCGTGACGTCACGCAGCCCAACAAGTCGCACGCCAACCGCATCGTCGGCGAGGTCGAGGGCCGCGAGTGCGTGCTGGTCGACGACCTCATCGACACCGGCGGCACCATCGCCGAGGCCGTGAAGGTCATCCTCGACGCGGGCGCCAAGTCGGTCGTTGTCGCGGCGACGCACGGCGTGCTCTCCGCCCCCGCCGCCCAGCGCCTGCACGAGTGCGGCGCGTCCGAGGTGGTCATCACCGACACCCTGCCGATCGCCCCGGCCAAGCGCTTCGCCGAGCTCACGGTGCTGCCCATCGCGCCGCTGCTCGCCCGCGCCATCCGCGAGGTGTTCGACGACGGCTCGGTCACGAGCCTGTTCGACGGCAACAGCTGACCGCACGCGTCGGCGCACGTCACGCCTGACGCCGACCTGGCTGTCGCACTGCTCCGGTGCCGCAGTCAGGTCGCGGTCAGGTGAGTGCAGGTAATCTCGAAACCTCAGCGCTCAGCCGATGACGTCAGGAGGACCCCGCGTGTCCGTCACCGTCGTGGTGCCCACGTACAACGAGGGTCCGAACGTCGCCGAGCTCGTGCGGCGCCTCGCCGCCGTCCTGCCCGACGGCGGCGACGTCCTGTTCGTGGACGACTCGACGGACGACACGCCCGCGATCATGGCCGACGTCGCCCGCACGGCCCCGATGCCGGTGCGCGTGATCCACCGCACGGAGCCCGTCGGCGGGCTGAGCGGCGCCGTGGTCGAGGGGCTGCGCGCCGCCGAGGCGAGCGGGTCGCAGTGGTCCGTGGTCATGGACGGCGACCTGCAGCACCCGCCCGAGCTGGTGCCGATGCTGCTGCGGCGCGGCGACGACGCCGACGCCGACGTGGTGGTCGCCTCCCGGTACACCGGGGCGGGCGACGCCGGCGGCCTCGACGGCTGGCGGCGCAAGGCCGTGTCCAAGGCGTCCGGGCTGCTGGCCCGCTCGATGTTCCCGCTCAAGCTGCGCAACGTGACCGACCCCATGACCGGGTTCTTCGCGGTGCGCGCGGGGCGCGTGGACCTCGACTCGCTCCAGCCGCGCGGGTTCAAGATCCTGCTCGAGGTGCTGGCCCGCACCAAGCTCGCCGTGGTCGAGGAGCCGTTCGTGTTCGGCGAGCGGTTCGCGGGGGAGTCGAAGGCGTCGTTCGCCAACGGGGTGCGCTACGTGCAGCAGCTGTGGGCGCTCCGGTTCGGGCGCCTGTCGCCCTTCGCCGTCATCGGCGCCATCGGAGCCCTGCTCAACCTGGCCATCCTGGCCGGGCTGCAGCGCGCGGGCATGCACTACCTGCCCGCCGTCATCGCCTCCAACGCGGTGACGATCGTCACCAACTTCCTGCTGCAGGAGCGGTTCGTGTTCCGCGACCTGCGCGACGGGAACGTGTGGCGGCGGTTCGCGCAGTCGTTCACGTTCAACGGCACCGAGGCCGCAGTGCGCACGCTGCTGCTGTGGTGGATCGTCGAGAAGACGGTGCTGCACCCCGAGCTGGTGCAGGCCCTGCTCATCGTCGTCGCGTTCCTGGTGCGGTTCGTGTTCCACGCCCAGGTGGTCTACAAGCCGCACCGCGCCGCGGCGCCGCAGGCGGCGTCCGCTCCCGACGGCGACGCCCCGTTTTCGTCGACGGCGCAGGGCCGGGTACAGTAACCAGGTTGCCTCGGCGAGGGACGTCTGACGGGCCGCGAGAGATCGCCCCCCACGACTCCGTGATCGACTGGGCGGTCCCGCACCCGACACTCGCGGCGTTCGACGCCGCGGCCCCGGGTGCCCCGCGCGAGTCCGTCATGTGTCCCGCGTCGACGCAGCCGCCCTAGAGCAAACTTCCGCTGGTTGCCCCAGCGGCACCACCAGCGAATTCGTCAGGAGTATCCCCATGGCTGAGATCAAGCTCGTCGCCGAGTCCCGCACCGACTTCGGCAAGGGCGCCGCCCGCCGCATCCGCCGCGAGGGCAAGGTCCCCGCGGTCCTGTACGGCCACGGCGCCGACCCGATCCACGTCGCCCTCCCGGGTCACGAGTCGATGCTCGCCCTCCGCCAGTCGAACGTCCTGTTCTCGATCGAGCTCGACGGCACGTCGCAGCTCGCCGTCGCCAAGGACGTCCAGCGCGACGCCATCGGTGACGTCATCGAGCACATCGACCTGCTGATCGTGAAGGCCGGCGAGAAGATCGCCGTCGAGGTCCCCGTCGTCGTCGTCGGCGAGTCGGCCCCCGGCACCATCCACCTGGTCGAGTCGCAGACGCTGCACGTCGAGGCCGAGGCCACGCACCTGCCGCAGCACGTCGAGGTCTCCATCGAGGGCCTCGAGGCCGGCACCGTCATCACCGCCGCCACCGTCACCCTCCCGCAGGGCGTCACGCTGCTCACCGACGGCGAGCACATCGTCGTGACCGTCAACGAGCCGCAGGTCGAGGCCCCCGCCGAGACCGAGGACGAGGGCGCCGAGGCCGCCGAGGCTGCCGCGGAGTGATCCGTCCCGAAGGCGCCCGGTACCGTCTGGTACCGGGCGCCTTCGCGCGTCCGGGGGCGGCCGGGCCTGTCGAGGCCGCCTCCCCCGTGCAGGCGGTCTCGACAGGCTCAACCACCGAAGGAGAGAGTCGCGGCATGACCGATACACCCTGGCTGGTCGTCGGGCTCGGGAACCCCGGCGCGCAGTACGCGGGGAACCGGCACAACGTGGGGCAGATGGTGCTCGACCTGCTCGCCGAGCGGGCCGGCGCCCGGTACTCGCGGCACTCGCGCGCGCAGGCCGTCGTCGGCGAGGGGCGGCTGGGCACGCTGCCCGGCGGGCGCCCGGGGCCGCGCGTCGTGCTGGGCAAGCCCACCACGTACATGAACACGTCGGGCGGGCCGGTCGCGAACCTCGCCAAGTACTTCGGCATCGACGCCGACCACGTGCTGGTGGTGCACGACGAGGTCGACATCCCCTTCGACACGATCAAGCTGAAGATCGGCGGCGGCGAAGGCGGCCACAACGGCCTGCGCGACATCTCCAAGGCGCTCGGCACCAAGGACTACGTGCGCGTGCGCGTGGGCGTCGGCCGCCCGCCGGGCCGCATGGACACCGCCGACTACGTGCTCAAGGACTTCTCGGCCACGGAGCGCAAGGAGCTGCCGATCCTGGTCGACGACGCCGCCGACGCCGTCGAGATGGTGCTCACCGAGGGGCTGCTCGCCGCCCAGGGCAGGTTCCACACGAAGGCTGAGCGTTAGCATCACGGCATGAGCAGCGGCAGCGACCCCTACGGTCCCCCTCCGAGCGACCCGGCCGACGACGCCACCCCGCCGGGGCAGACACCGCCCTCGTACGGGTTCCCGCCGGCGCCGGGCCCGGAGGCGCACCCCGCGCAGCCCACGCCGCCCGCGCAGCCGGGCCAGTACGGGCACTACGACCAGTACGGCCAGTACCCGCAGCAGCCGCCGTACCAGGCGCAGCCGCCGTACGCCGGTCAGGAGCCGTACGCCGGCCAGCCCTACGCGGCGCAGGGGCCGTACGCGCAGCCGCCGTACGGCTACGGCGCCCCGCACCAGGCGAACGACGGCCTGGCGATCGCGTCGCTCGTGTGCGGCATCGCGGGTCTGACCGTGGTCCCGGTGCTGGCCTCGATCGCGGCCCTGATCCTCGGGATCATGAGCATGGGCCGCATCCGGCAGACCGGTGCCGAGGGCCGCGGCATGGCGATCACCGGCATCGTGCTGGGCGCCGTCGGCATCGTGGTGATGCTGCTGGTCATCGTCATCGTGATCTTCGCCGTGAGCGTGGCCTCGACCCACTCGGGCGGGTGGCAGGGGACGATCTGAGGCTCTTCGTCGAGGGGTGCGCGCCCGTGGGTGCGCCCCCTTTGTCGCGGGCGGGGCCTTGCGTCGGGTCGAGGCTTTCCGCTCGGGTCGAGGGCTTCAGGCCTCGACCCGGACGGGAAGCC